>JBHIXX010000029.1:0-32605 GCA_041984585.1 Pseudolysinimonas sp.
CTCACGCGGCGCCTCCCGCGGGCGGCGCGGCGGTGAGCCACTCGCGGTCGCCGACCTCGACGACGCGGTCGACGAACAGCCCCGGCGTCACGATCGCCTCGGGGTCGAGTGCGCCGACCTCCACCACCCGGTCGACCTGGGCGACGGTGAGCGTGGCGGCGGTGGCCATCACGGGGTTGAAGTTGCGGCTGGTCTTGCGGAACACGAGGTTGCCCAGCCGGTCGCCGCGATACGCGCCGACGAGCGCGACGTCGCCGTGGATCGGGCTCTCGAGCACGTACTCCCGTCCGTCGATCACCCGGGTCTCCTTGCCCTCGGCGAGCAGGGTGCCGACCCCGGTCGGGGTGAAGAATCCGCCGATGCCCGCGCCGCCGGCGCGGATGCGCTCGGCGAGGTTGCCCTGCGGCACCACCTCGAGGTCGATGTCGCCGGCGCGGTAGAGCCCGTCGAACACCCAGGAGTCGGCCTGGCGCGGGAACGAGCAGATCACCTTGCGTACCCGGCGGGCGGCGAGCAGCGCGGCGAGCCCGGTGTCGCCGTTGCCCGCGTTGTTGCTGACGATGGTGAGGTCGGTGGCGCCGGTCTCGAGCAGCCCGTCGATGAGGGCGATCGGCTGTCCGGCGAGGCCGAAGCCCCCGACCAGCACGGTGGCGCCATCCGGGATGCCGTCCAGCGCGGCGGCGACGTCGGCGACGATCTTGGTGCGCATGCTCCCTCGCGAGGGTCGGCCCGCGGGGCCCGCCGCGGTGCGGTGTTCGCTATGCGAACAGATGTTCTCTCAGCGAACACAGCCTACGCCCGTCCGCGCCGCGGCGCGAGGGCGGACGGTGACGCGGGTCAGTCCGCGTCGGGGCCGAGCGTCTCCACGAGGAGCGCGAAGCCGTGGTTCGCGACCGGAACCCCGCGGTAGAGGCCGACCTGCAGGATGATCTCGCGGATCTCGGCGCGGGTGAGGCCGTTGCGCAGGGCCGCGCGGAAGTGCATCGGCACCTCCTCCCACGAGCCGGCGGTCATCAGCGTGCTGAGCGTGACGACGCTGCGGGCGCGGCGGTCGAGCCCCGGGCGCGACCAGATGTCGCCCCACGCGACGCGGGTGATGTAGTCCTGGAAGTCCTCTGTGGCCGGGGTCGTGTTCGCCACGGCGCGGTCGACGTGCTCGTCGCCGAGCACCTCCCGCCGCACCCGCATCCCCTGCTCGCGCCGGTCGTCGTCGGTGGTCATGCCGCAGCCCCTTCCCTCGCCGTGGCGGTCACCAACGCCGCCACCGCATCCGGATGATCGACGCTGCCCAGGTGCGCCGAGCCGGGCTCGACGTGCAGCGTTCCACGGCGGGCGGCGTCGACGGCCGCCCGCGCGTCGTCGAGCGGGATCACCGAGTCCTCCTCGCCCGCGTAGAGCGCGAACGGCACCGCGAGCTCACCCACCCGGTCGCGCAGATCGGTGTCGCGCAGCGCCTCGACGCAGCGCGCGTACGACTCGTCGTCGACGTCCATCAACCCGTTCAGCAGGCGTCCGACGAGGTCGGGCTCCTGTTCGCGGAACTCGGGCGTGAACCACCGGGAGGCGGAGCCGGTGACGAGCGACGGGGTGCCCATGCCGCGCACATCGGCGGCCCGTTGCGTCCACGCCTCGGCGCTGCCGATCCGGGGCAGCGAGCAGACGAGGGTGACGCTCGACACCCGGTCGGGCGCGTCGAGGGCGAGCTGCAGGCTCGCGACGCCGCCGAGCGAGACTCCGGCCGCGGCGAACCGGCCGAGCCCCGCGGCATCGGCGGCGGCGAGCACCCCGGCGGCGAGCTCCGCCATGGTGAACGGCCCGGATGCCGCGGGCGACGCGCCGTGGCCGGGCAGGTCCCAGCGCAGCACCGGATGCTGTGCCGCGAGCGTCCCGACGGCGCGATCCCACACGGCGGTCGTCGTGCCGAGACTCGGTCCGAGCAGCAGGGGTTCGCCGGATCCCGACGACGGGGTCGCGGCGGCGACGATGACGGGGACGGTCATCCGAGTTCCTTCCGGGCGGCGTCGAGCAGGCGGTCGGTGAACGCGTCGGCGTCGCCGAGGTAGTCGGCCGGGGCGGCGGGCCCGGGCACGTGCTTGGCGCGCTCGCTCAGCAGGTCGTCGGCCGACGCGGCCAGGTTGGCCGCGATCCGGTCGGGATACACCCGCAGTCCGTCGGCGAGCTCCCGCCCGGTCGCGGCCGCGCCGCCGGCCGTGCGCAACAGCGCGCGCAGGGCGGACCACTCCGCGTGCCATGCGCCGTCGGGCCGCTCGTCGACCGTGGCGGCCGCCGCGTGCAGCGTCGCGGCGAGCGGTGGCGCCTCGACGGATGCCGCCACCAGCAGCACCGCGCGGGTGGGGTTGGCCTTGTGCGGCATCGCCGACGACCCGCCGCCCGCGCCGTCGTCGACCTCGCCGACCTCGGTGCGGGCCAGCGTGGCGACGTTGCGTCCGACGGTGCCGAGCGCGGCGCACAGCTCGGCGAGCGCGTCGCCCAGCCGCGTGACGGGGGAGCGCAGCACGTGCCAGGGCGCGATCGGCGCGGCGAGACCCAGCTCCGCGGCGAGCCGATCGGCCGCGGCGACCGCGGCGCCGGGACCGTCGAGGGTGACCACGGCGGCCCCCGTGCCGCCGGCTCCGCCGAACTGGGCGGGGAAGGCCGCGGCGGCGTCCCGCACGGCGCGGGCCGCCCGGGCGACCGTCCAGGCCCACCCGGCGAGGCGCAGTCCGAGCGTGGTCGGGGTCGCCGCCTGGGTGAGGGTGCGTCCGACGACGACGGTGCCGCGGTGCTGCTCGGCGTGGGCGATGAGGCCATGGGTGGCGGCGGCCGCGTCATCGGCGATCACGGCGGCGGCGCGCGTGGCGACGAGGGCGAGCGCGCTGTCGAGCACGTCCTGGCTGGTCGCGCCGCGGTGCAGGGCCGCCGCGTCGTCGGCGGGCAGCCGGTCGCGCAGCATCCCGACGAGGGGGATGACCGGATTGCCGCCGGCGCGCGCGGCGATCGCCAGCTCGCGGGGGTTGAGCGACGCCCCGACATCGCGGATGCGGTCCGCCGTGGCGGGCGCGCCGGCGACGGTCGCCATGGCGGCCTCGACCTCGACCAGGGCGGCGAGAACGGCGGAGTCGCCGGTGGCGGCGGCGACGGGGGTGCCCGCCCAGCCCGGGGCGAGCAGTCCGTGGTCGGCGTCGTCGGTCACGCGCCCACGGTAGCCCAGCGGGCCCCGCGCCGAGGGTCGCTTCCGGTGGATGGACCGGCGCGGCACGTCGCGACCGACCGACAGCCGCCGGACGACGACGAGGGGCGCGCGACCGCGGTCGCGCGCCCCTTCGGGTCGGATCCGGGGATCAGGCCCCGATGTTCTCCAGCGTGCCCGTGGTCTGGCCGTTCGGGTCGTAGATGGTGCAGAGCACCTCGCGGTCGCCGAGCTGCTCCCAGCTGTCCTGGGTCGGGATGTAGTACGAGTAGTCGTAGATCGACGACTCCCACTCGACGCCGGTGAAGTCGCCGAACGCGTCGTAGCAGAGCTGGTCGGCCTGCTGCTGCACCGAGTCGTCACCGGGGAAGCTGTCGCCGCTCAGCTGGAACGTCGCGAACGCCTCGCTGTCGTGCGGCTCCGAGCACGGGGTGAACGGCACCTCGGAGACGTTGCCCGACACGGACGCGTCGTTGAGGCAGTCGCCGACCTGGATGCTGAACACGTCGCCGTCGTCGTTGCCCGAGACCACGTTGCCGTCCTCGTCGCGCTCGGTGGTGTTGGTGAGCGTGTTGAGGAGGCTGCAGCCCGAGAGGCCGATGCTCGCGGCGGCGACGATCGTGACCGCGATCGCGCGCACCCAGATCTTCTCGTTCAGAGCGGTCATGGGGGTCTCTTCCTGTCGTCGGTTGCTGTGTGCCGGCGACGGTGAAGCCCCCGGATGGCCGTCAGTGTAGCGGGGCCCGATATCGCTCGGATGTCCTCGCGGCGGCTCGGCGCGGACCCCGCGTCGCGCGCGCGTCAGCGCAGGCCGGCGAGCACGACGTCGTGCAGGAGCCCGTTGGTGGCCACCACCCCGCCGGTGCGGATGTCATCCGCCCCCGCGGCGTCGGTCACCCGGCCGCCGGCCTCGCGCACGATCGGCACGAGGGCGGCGATGTCCCACGGCTTCATGTCGAATTCGCCGGCGATGTCGATGGCGCCCTCGGCGACGAGCATGTACGACCACAGGTCGCCGAACGCGCGGGTGCGACCCACCGAACGGCTGAGCCCGAGCAGCTGCTCGAGTCGTCCCGCCTCGTCCCAGCCCTGCAGGTTGTTGTAGCTCAGGGTGGCGTCCGCGAGGTCGTCGACGCCGCTCACCGACATCCGGCGCGGCTCTCCGCCGTCGACGCTCGTCCAGGCGCCGTGCCCCGACGCCGCCCACCAGCGGCGTCCGAGCGCCGGGGCGCTCACCACGCCGACCTCGAGCACGCCGTCCACCTCGAGCGCGAGCAGCAGACCCCAGATCGGCACGCCGCGCACGAAGTTCGACGTGCCGTCGATCGGGTCGACGATCCACCGGCGCCGCGAGTCGCCCGCCTCGCCGAACTCCTCGCCGAGGACGGCGTCGCCCGGTCGCGCCGCGGCGAGGTGCTCGCGCACCACCTGCTCGACCCGGCGGTCGGCATCCGTCACGAACGATCGGTCGGGCTTCAGCTGCACGTCGAGGTCCTGCGCCCGATAGCGGTCGATCGCGATCAGGTCGGCCTCGCCGGCGAGGGTGAGCGCGACCGACAGGTCGTCGGCGGGGGCGAACTCCGTCACGAGGCCAGGGTACCCAGCAGTCGCCGCAGCGAATCGACCCGGGATGCCGCGAGGCGCCCGTCGGCGACGGCCTCGTCGAGGTCGCAGTCGGGGGCGTCGGCCAGGTGGGTGCAGCCGCGCGGGCAGTCGGCGGCCACCGCCGCGACGTCGGTGAAGGCGAGCAGGATGTTCGCCGGGTCGACGTGTCCGAGCCCGAACGAGCGCACCCCCGGGGTATCGATGATCCAGCCGCCGGTGGGCACCCTGAGCGACACCGTCGACGACGAGGTGTGGCGCCCCCGCCCGGTGACCGTGTTCACCGCGCCGGTCGCCCGGTCGGCATCCGGCACCAGGGCGTTGACCAGGGTCGACTTGCCGACCCCGGAGTGGCCGACCGCGACCGTGGTGTGCCCGTCGAGCGCCGGCGCCAGCTCGGCCAGCGGGAAGGCGTCGCGCGAGCTGCGGAACACCGGCAGGTCGAGCCCGGCGAATTCGGCCAGGAACGGCTCGGGATCGGCGAGGTCGGTCTTCGTGATCACCAGCAGCGGGGCGATGCCCGCGTCGTACGCCGCCACCAGGTAGCGGTCGACGAGTCGCGGCCGGGGCTCCGGATCGGCGGCGGCGACCACGACGAGCAACTGGTCGGCGTTGGCGACGATCACCCGCTCGACCGCGTCGGTGTCATCCGCGCTGCGGCGCAGCAGGGTCTCGCGGTCGGCGACCCGCACGATGCGGGCGAGGGTGCCGTCGTCGCCGCTGGTGTCGCCCACCAGGTCGACCCGGTCGCCGGTCACGATGGCCTGGTCGCGCAGCTCGCGGGCGCGGGTCGCGGTGAGGGTGTGCTCGCCCGGTGCCCCGGCGTCTCCGCCGTCGTCGCTCCCGGCGTCGTCGCTCCCGGGGTCGCCGACGAGCACCGTGTAGCGGCCCCGGTCGACGCCGAGCACGCGGCCCGGAACGGCGTCCTCGTGGGCGGGGCGGGTCTTGGTGCGCGGACGGTTGCCCTTCGGGTTCGGGCGCACGCGCACGTCG
The DNA here is from genome assembly GCA_041984585.1 of Pseudolysinimonas sp. Lineage (GTDB taxonomy): Bacteria > Actinomycetota > Actinomycetes > Actinomycetales > Microbacteriaceae > Pseudolysinimonas_A. The sequence continues at coordinate 5,786 of JBHIXX010000029.1, forward strand.
TCCTCCGACCAGAGGTCGTCGGCGTCGTCCTCGTCGTCGGGCGGCAGCCAGCTCACGCGGTCCGCCGGATCATCGCGCGGCGCTCCGCGTCATCGCCGTCCACAGGCCCACGAAGTCGGGCAGGGTCTTCGCGGTGGTGGCGACGTCGTCGAGCACCACGCCGGGGACCGCCAGCCCGATGATCGCGCCGGCCGTCGCCATCCGGTGGTCCTCGTAGCAGCGCCACTCGCCGCCGTGCAGCGGGCGCGGGCGGATCTCGAGACCGTCGTCGAGCTCGGTGACGTCGCCCCCGAGGCGGCCGATCTCGGCGGCGAGGGCGGCGAGCCGATCGGTCTCGTGGCCGCGCAGGTGCCCGATGCCGGTGATGCGGCTGGGTCCCCCGGCGAGCGCCGCGAGGGCGACGATCGCGGGTGCGAGCTCCCCGCCAGCGGAGAGGTCGAGGTCGACGCCGGGGAGCGTCGCCCCGCCGCGCACGCCGGCGCCGCCGTCGACGACGAGCGCGTCGCCGTCACGGGTCACCCGGGCGCCGAACAGCGGGAGGATCTCGGCGAGGTGCGCACCCACCTGCGTGGTGCTCGCCGGCCAGCCCGGCACGCGCACCCGGCCCCCGGCGACCAGCGCGGCGACCAGGAACGGCGCCGCGTTGGAGAGGTCGGGCTCGATCGCGACGTCGCGCGCCGCGATCGGCCCGGGCGCGACCGTCCAGACCGCCTCAGCGGGGGAGTCCACCCGCACGCCGCGGGCGGCGAGGCAGGCGAGGGTCATCTCGATGTGCGGGACGCTCGGCAGCCGCTCGCCGACGTGACGCAGTTCGAGGCCGTTCGCGAACCGCGGCGCCGCCAGCAGCAGGCCGGAGACGAACTGGCTCGACGCCGACGCGTCGATCCCCACCGATCCGCCGGCCACCGATCGCGAGCCGACGATCGTGAAGGGCAGGGCGCCGCGGCCGTCGTCGTCGACGCGGATGCCGAGCTCGCGCAGTCCGGCCAGCATCCCCGCCATCGGGCGGCGGCGGGCGCCCTCGTCGCCGTCGAACCGCACCGGACCGTCGGCGAGGGCCGCGATCGGCGGCACGAACCGCATCACGGTGCCCGCCAGGCCGCAGTCGACCCCGACGTCGCCGACGAGCGGCCCCGGCGTCACCCGCAGGTCGGCGGGGCCGCCGTCGACGCCCGGGACCTCGTTGATGCGGGCGCCGAGCGCGGTGAGCGCGGCCACCATCAGCGCCGAGTCGCGGGAGTGCAGCGGGGCGCTCAGGGTGCCGGGGCCCTCGGCCAGCGCGGCGAGCACGAGTTCGCGGTTGGTGAGGCTCTTCGAGCCCGGCAGACGCACCGCGGCGTCGAGCGGTGCGGCGGCTGCGGGCGCCTCCCACGGCTCCCCGGCGGCCACCGCGCCGTCGGCCGCGGAATAGGTCTCGGTGCTCATCGGTTGTCAAGGGTATGCCCGTCGCCGTCCTCGCACCGCCCGCGCGCCCGCGCTGGGGGCGCGCGCAGCCGACGCACGTAGGCTGGGGCGCGATGGATGACGAGCAGTCCCCGGAGGTCGAGGCCTCCGACGACCCGGGCGCGGCCGACGGTCGCCCCGCCGCCGAGCTGCGGACGCTGTTCGAGGAGCAGGCGCTCCCGTTCATGGACCAGCTCTACGCGGCGGCGCTGCGCATGACGCGCAACCCGGCCGACGCCGGAGATCTCGTGCAGGAGACGTACGTGAAGGCGTACGCCGCGTTCGCGTCGTTCGAGCAGGGCACCAACCTCAAGGCCTGGCTCTACCGCATCCTCACCAATACCTTCATCAACGGCTACCGCAAGAACCAGCGGCAGCCCTACCAGAACCCCATCGACGAGCTCGAGGACTGGCAGCTCGGTTCCGCCGAGTCGCTGACCGTCGGGCGGTCGACCCGGAGCGCCGAGGCCGAGGCCATCGACCACCTCCCGGACAGCGACGTCAAAGACGCGTTGCAGTCCATCTCCGAGGACTTCCGGATCGCCGTCTACCTCGCCGACGTCGAGGGGTTCTCCTATCAGGAGATCGCCGACATCATGAAGACCCCCGTCGGCACCGTCATGAGCCGCATCCATCGGGGGCGTCGCCTCCTCCGCGAGCGCCTCGCGGACTACGCTCGCGGTCGGGGCATCCAGACGGCTGGGAGCACGACATGACGGACTGCGGCTGCGAGAAGGCGAAGGCCGAGCTCGAGGAGTACCTGCACCGCGAGCTCAGCGACGACGACTTCCGCGACATCTCGGACCACCTCGAGAACTGCGACGACTGCTCCACCGAGCACCTCGTCGGCCTGACGCTGACCATGAAGATGCAGAAGGCGTGCCGCGAGCGCGCACCTGAGGACCTGCGCGCCGCGATCATCGCCCGCCTGGGCTGAGCACGCCGGCCCGCCTCGGCGATCCGACGGGCAGCCCCGAGCCGACCCGCCGGGCCGTGCCGAGGGGCGACGCCGAGGCGCCGCCCCTGCGGGTCACTCCTGCCAGTACTTGGCGACGCAGCCCCACGGGTCGCCCGGGCCGAACTGGCCGCCGACGCCCTCGAAGCCGCCGAGCAGCGCCTCGCGGCGCTCGTCCGGCGTGCCGTGGTGCTGCGGGCTGTTGACCTCGAAGTCGCCGACGGCCTCCATCGCCGCGACCGCCTCGTCGACGTCGCCGGCCTCGAGGATCGCGTCGGTGTAGGCCGAGTACATCCAGTTGCCGGCGAAGCAGTCCGCGATCAGCTCGCGGTTCTTCGGGCTGGGGATGACGACGTCCTGGCCCTGCTCGTCGAACTGGGTGAGCATCTCGAACCAGACGTGGTGGCCGAACTCGTGGGCCACCACGATCGCCGCCGCGAAGTCGCCGGGGTAGGTGCTCTGTTGCGAGATGATCAGCCCCGACCACATCCACGCCATCGTGGTCTCGGGCAGCCAGATGGTGCCGCGCCAGTCGGCGTCGGCGGTCACCTCGCCGTCGAGGTGGCAGTAGAACGCGTTCGGAGTGTCGTGCTCGAGGAAGTCGTTCCCCTGCTGGCCGTCGCCGTTCAGGTCGCAGAGCGTCGGCCAGGTCTCGTCCGGCTGGATGACGTCGTAGCTGACGTACGGCTCCGACAGCCCGATCTGCGCGAACCAGGCGCTCCACGTGGAGTCGAGGTCGGTGATGACGTAGTCGACGTACTCCTGCACCGTCTCGGCGTTGCCCGCCGAGATGCGGGTCGTCGAGACCAGGTCGGAGTCCGCCGGGTCGAGCCCGGCGCCGGCGTTGCAGTCGGCGATCTCGGCGATCGTCGACTCCTCGTCGCACTCGGCGACGGGCTGGAGGAGCGTCGGCGCGGTGCAGCCGGTGAGCAGCAGGAGCGCGAGGGCCGCGGGGGCGGCGACGCGCACGGAGGGGGTTCGCATCGGAGAGGGTCCTTCGGGTGAGGGTCCCTCGACAGTAGCGCCTCGGTCCGGACGCCACGTCCCCCGATGCCGTCACCGGGGGACGGGCGGACGCTCCCGCCGGACCGGTGGCCCGAGCGGGAGGTGCCGTCAGCGGATGCGGCTCAGAGGCTCAGCGCGTGCGCGATCAGGTCGGCCTGCTCGGCGTTGCTGCGCTTCGTCGAACCGGTCGCCGGGGCGGCCGACGCCGGACGCGAGGCGACCGAGATCGTGCGTCCCTCCAGCCGACGCGCCAGCTCGAAGCTGATGAACGGCCAGGCGCCCTGGTTCTCCGGCTCCTCCTGCACCCACATCACGTCCGCGCCCGGGTAGCGGCGCAGCACCTCGTTCACCGCGTCGGCGGGGAGCGGGTAGAACTGCTCCAGTCGCACCAGCGCGAACGAGTCGGCGTCGTCGCGCTTGCCGAGCTCGGTGAGCAGGTCGTAGTGGATCTTGCCGGAGTGCAGCAGCACCCGCTTGACCCCCGACGGCTCCGGCCGACGGGTGTCGTCGAGCACCGGCTGGAACACGCCCGACGTGAAGTCGGCGACCTCGCTCGTCGCGCCGCGCAGCCGCAGCATCGACTTCGGGGTGAACACCACCAGCGGACGACGCGGACGGGCGTACGCCTGGCGGCGCAGCAGGTGGAAGTACGACGCCGGCGTCGACGGACGCGCGATCGTCATGTTGTCCTCCGCCGCGAGCTGCAGGAAGCGCTCGATGCGCGCCGACGAGTGGTCGGGGCCCTGGCCCTCGTAGCCGTGGGGGAGCAGCATGACCACGCTCGACCGCTGGCCCCACTTCTGCTCCGCGCTCGACACGAACTCGTCGATGATCGTCTGCGCGCCGTTGACGAAGTCGCCGAACTGCGCCTCCCAGAGCACGAGCGCGTCCGGGCGCTCCACCGAGTAGCCGTACTCGAAGCCGAGCGCCGCGTACTCCGACAGCAGCGAGTCGTAGATCCAGAACCGCGCCTGGGACTCCGACAGGTTGAGCAGCGGCAGCCACTCCTGGCCGTTCTCCCGGTCGTGGAAGACCGCGTGGCGCGACACGAAGGTGCCGCGTCGGGCGTCCTGGCCGGCGAGGCGCACCGGGGTGCCCTCGAGCAGCAGCGACCCGAGTGCCAGCAGCTCGCCGAAGCCCCAGTCGATCTGGCCGTTGCGGCTCATCTCGAAGCGCTTCTTCAGCAGCTGCTGCAGCTTGTTGTGCACGGTGAAGCCGGCCGGCGGGTTCTCGTGCGCGTCGCCGATCTGCTTGACCACCGCCTGCGCCACACCGGTCGACTCCGGCTCGCCCGAGGCGTCGTCGCGCTGCGAGTCGGGGCGCTCCAGGTCGGACACCGGATGCTGGTCGCCGCCGACCACGGGGATGGCGCCGGTCTGCGCCGCGTGGGTTTCGGCGAACGCGCGCTCCAGCCGCTCCTGGAAGTCCTGGTGCGCGGCGTCGTACTCCTCCTGGGTGATGTCACCACGGCCGACGAGCGCCTCGGTGTAGAGGGTGCGCACGCTGCGCTTCGCCTCGATCAGGTTGTACATCAGCGGCTGGGTCATCGACGGGTCGTCGCCCTCGTTGTGCCCGCGCCGCCGGTAGCAGATCAGGTCGATGACGACATCCCGCTTGAACTCCTGACGGTAGGCGAACGCGATCTCCGCGACGCGCACCACCGCCTCGGGGTCGTCGCCGTTCACGTGGAAGATCGGCGCCTGCACGGTCTTCGCCACATCCGTGGCGTACACCGACGAGCGGCCCTCGCCGGGGGGCGTGGTGAAGCCGACCTGGTTGTTGATGACGACGTGGATGGTGCCGCCGGTGCGGTACGCGCGCAGCTGCGACATCTGCAGCGTCTCCACGACGACGCCCTGGCCGGCCATCGACGCGTCGCCGTGCACCAGCAGGGGGAGGACGCCGTGGTCGCCCTTCGAGAGCCGGTCCTGCTTGGCGCGCACGATGCCCTCGAGCACGCCGTCGACCGCTTCGAGGTGCGAGGGGTTCGCGGCGAGGTAGACCGGCACCTCCTTGCCCGTCATCGAGGTGAAGGTGCCCTCGGTGCCGAGGTGGTACTTCACGTCGCCGGAGCCCTGCACGGTCTTCGGGTCCTGGGTGCCCTCGAACTCGCGGAAGATCTGCCCGTAGGTCTTGCCGGCGATGTTGGCGAGCACGTTCAGCCGGCCGCGGTGGGCCATGCCGATGGCGACCTCGTCGAGCTCCGCCTCGGCGGCGCCCTGCAGGATCTCGTCGATCAGGGCGATCGTCGACTCGCCGCCCTCGAGGCTGAACCGCTTCTGGCCGACGTACTTGGTCTGCAGGAACGTCTCGAACGCCTCCGCCTCGTTGAGGCGGGCGAGGATGCGCAGCTGCTCGTCGTGGGTCGGCTTCTCGTACGGCTTCTCGAGCCGGTCCTGGAACCACTTGCGCTGGGCCGGGTCCTGGATGTGCATGTACTCCAGGCCGACCGTGCGGCAGTACGAGTCGCGCAGGACGCCGAGCACCTCGCGCAGCAGCGCCGTGCGCTTGCCGGCGAAGCCGCCGACCGTGAACTCGCGGTCGAGGTCCCAGAAGGTGAGTCCGTGCTGCTCGATCTCGAGGTCGGGGTGCGACCGCTGCTGGTACTCCAGCGGGTCGATGTCGGCCATCAGGTGGCCGCGCACGCGGAACGAGTTGATCAGCTCCTGCACGCGGGCGGTCTTGCCGACGCGCTCGGAGAGGTCGACGTTGATGTCCTCGGCCCAGTGGATCGGGGCCCACGGGATGCGCAGCGCCGAGAAGATGCCCTCGTAGAAGCCGCGCTCGCCGATGAGCAGCTCGTGCACCTTCTTGAGGAACTCGCCCGATCCGGCGCCCTGGATGACGCGGTGGTCGTAGGTGCTGGTCAGCGTGATCGTCTTGCCGATGCCGAGCTCGTGCAGCGTCTTCGCGCTCGACCCCTGGAACGCGGCCGGGTACTCCAGCGCGCCGGCGCCGATGATGCAGCCCTGCCCCTTCATCAGGCGGGGGACCGAGTGCTCGGTGCCGATGCCGCCGGGGTTGGTGAGCGACACCGTGATGCCCTGGAAGTCGGCGGCCGTCAGCTTGCCGTTGCGGGCGCGGGCGACGACGTCCTCGTACTCGGCGAGGAACTCGGCGAAGGTCATCGTGTCGGCGCGCTTGATACCGGGCACCATGAGCGAGCGGGTGCCGTCGGGCTTCGGCAGGTCGATCGCGATGCCGAGGGTGACGTGCGCCGGGGCGACGACGCTCGGCTTGCCATCCGGCTCGTCGTAGTAGACGTTCTGGCTCGGGAACTCCTTGAGCGTCTGCACCATCGCCCAGGCGATCAGGTGCGTGAAGGAGATCTTGCCGCCGCGGGCGCGGCGCAGGTGGTTGTTGATGACGATGCGGTTGTCGATCATCAGCTTCGCCGGAATGGTGCGCACGCTGGTCGCGGTCGGCACCGTGAGGCTCGCGTCCATGTTGGTCGCGAGGGTCTTGCTCATCCCCTTGAGCGGGGTGACGACGTCCTCCGCCTCGGCGGGCTCATCCGTCTTGGCGGCGGCGGCCGGGGCCTCGGCCGGGATCGGCTGCGGCTTCGCCGGCGCCGAGGTGGTGCGCGCGATCGGCGTGCTGCCGGTGGCGGGGGCGGGCTCCGCGGCCACCGCGGGCACCTGGCGCGCGGGCGTCGACGTCGTCGGCTCCGGCACAGCGGGGGCGGCCTCGGCCGGCGCCTCGGGGGCGGATGCCGTCGGCGCGGCGTCGGCGGCCGGAAGCTGCTGACCGGTGCGTCGGGCCTCGAGCACCGGCCACCAGCTCTGGTCGACCGACTGCTTGTCGACGAGGTAGCGCTCGTACATCTCGTCGACGAGCCACTCGTTGGCTCCGAACTCTTCCGGGGTGTCGTCGGACATCGTCCCGGGCATCGTGCTGGACACGGCGGACCGCCTGCTCTCCTGGGTGGGTCGGTGGTGGCGGGGAAGCGTGCGGTCGCCAGGCGGCCACACGGTCGCCCAGCTTACGCCGTCGAGCCTGGTTAGGTTGGCCGTATGCGCTTCGCGGGCCCGCACCCCCTGCACGATTTGACGTACTCCGACGTCTTCCTCATTCCGAGCCGGTCCGGGGTGACCAGTCGGCTCGATGTCGACCTCGCCGCCCCCGACGGAACGGGGGCCACGATCCCGCTCGTCTCGGCCAACATGAACTCGGTCACCGGGCCCCGCCTGGCGGCCACGCTCGCCCGTCGCGGCGGGCTCGGCGTGCTCCCGCAGGACCTCGGGATGGACGAGGTCGTCGCCGCCGTGCGCTGGGTGAAGGAGCAGCCGCTGCTCTGGGACGTGCCGCTCGTCGCCGACGACCCGCGCCTCGACGGACGACCGCTCGACGGGCTGTTCACCGTCGACGCCGGGATGACCGACGCCCGCGCCGTGTTCGACCTGCTCGTCGCCGAGGACCACCGGCTCGCGCACGTCACCGCGGCCGGCGAGGTGGTCGGCTCGATCAGCCGCACGCAGGCGCTGCGCGGCACCCTCTACACGCCGGCCGTCGACGCGCAGGGACGGCTGCGGGTGGCCGCCGCGCTCGGCATCAACGGCGACGTCGCCGGCAAGGCCCGCGCGCTCGCCGACGCGGGGGTCGACGTGCTCGTCGTCGACACCGCCCACGGCCACCAGGAGGGGATGCTGCGCGCGCTCGACGCGGTCTCGGCGCTCGGCCTCGGCCTCCCCATCGTCGCCGGCAACATCGTCACCGCCGACGGGGTGCACGACCTCGTCTCCGCGGGAGCCACCATCCTCAAGGTCGGCGTCGGCCCCGGCGCCATGTGCACCACCCGGATGATGACCGCCGTCGGGCGCCCCCAGTTCTCCGCCGTGCTGGAGACGGCCGAGGCGGCGCGCGACCTGGGCGCGCACGTCTGGGCCGACGGGGGAGTGCGCTACCCGCGCGACGTCGCCCTCGCCCTCGCGGCGGGTGCATCCGCCGTGATGATCGGCTCCTGGTTCGCGGGCACCCTCGAGGCGCCCGGCGAGATGGAGCGCGACGCCGACGGCCGCTGGTACAAGCAGAGCTGGGGGATGGCCTCCACCAAGGCCGTGCACGCCCGGTTCGGCAGGCTCGACCCCTACGAGCTCGCCCGCAAGGAGCTGTTCGCCGAAGGCATCTCCAGCTCGAAGATCTACCTCGACCCGCTGCGGCCGTCGCTCGAAGACCTTCTCGACATGATCACGGCCGGCGTGCGGTCGTCGTTCACCTACGCCGGCGCCGGCGACGTGCCCGCCTTCCACGAGCGCGCGCACGTCGGCTTCCAGTCGGCCGCCGGGTACGAAGAGGGCAAGGCGCTGCCGGTCTCCTGGTAACTCGTGGGCGTTGGGGGTCGGCCGCGGTCTCCGGCGGTCGCACTCCGGACAAGAGCGGGGACCCCTGCCCCGATTGCCCTGAGCGCGACCGCCGGAGCCCGCTCGACGTCCGGGCGGGCTCCCCGTCGCCGGCGCTGGGTGAGAGCATGGGGGCATGCCCGAATTGCACATCACCGGGGATGAGGCGGCCGACGAGCTGCTGTCGCGCGATCCGTTGGCGCTGATGGTCGGGATGCTGCTCGACCAGCAGGTGGCGATGGAGACCGCGTTCTCCGGGCCCGCCAAGATCGCCGACCGGATGGGGGCGTTCGACGCCGCGACGATCGCGGGCGCCGACCCGGAGGAGTTCGCCGCGCTGTGCAAGCAGCCGCCCGCCGTGCACCGGTTCCCCGGCTCGATGGCGCAGCGCATCCAGGACCTGTGCTCGGCGCTCGTCGCCGACTGGGGCGGTGATGCCGCGGCGGTCTGGACCCGCGGCGAGCCGGACGGCGCGGAGGTGTACGCGCGGCTGCGGAAGCTCCCCGGATTCGGCGAGCAGAAGGCCCGCATCTTCATCGCCCTGCTCGGCAAGCAGTACGGGCTGACGGCATCCGGATGGCGGGAAGCGGCGGGGAAATACGGCGCGGACGGCACGGAACTCTCCGTGGCGGATATCGTGGATGCCGCGTCCCTGCAACGGGTGCGCGAAGCCAAGCGCGCGGCGAAGGCCGCGGCGAAGTCCCAGAAGGGGAGCTAGGTGGGCGACGACCCCCCTCATAGTCCGAGGTCCCGACCCCGGCGGGTGAGCGCGTGAGCGAATGGCTGCTCCTCGCGTTCGGCCTGCTGCTGACCGTCGGGACGGGACTCTTCGTGGCGAGCGAGTTCGCGCTCGTCAACCTCGACCGGGCGGAGCTCGAGGCCCGGCAGGCGCGCGGTGAACGCCGCCTGGCGCTCACCATCCGCGCGCTCAAGGTCACCTCGACCCACCTGTCGAGCGCGCAGCTCGGCATCACGCTGACCACGCTGCTCGCCGGGTACACGCTCGAGCCGGCGTTCAGCACCTGGCTCGAGCCGCTCGCCCTCACGGTCGGGATGCCGGATGCGGTGGCCGCCGTGGTGGCGCCGATCGTCGCCGTCGCGGTGGCGACGCTGCTCTCGATGATCATCGGCGAGCTCGTGCCCAAGAACTTCGCGCTCGCCGTGCCGCTGGCGACGGCGAAGCTCGTCATTCCGTTCCAGGTCGGCTTCACCGCCGTCTTCCGCCCGGCGATCGCGGTGCTCAACGGCTCGGCCAACGCCCTGCTGCGGGGGATCGGCATCGAGCCGAAGGAGGAGATCTCGTCGGCGCGCACCGCCGAGGAGCTGCGCTCTCTGCTGCGCCGCTCGGCCAGCGAGGGCGCGCTCGACCTCGAGACCGCGACCCTGCTCGAGCGCACCCTGGTGTTCTCGGAGCACACCGCGGCCGACGTGATGACCCCCCGCCCCCGGCTGTCGAGCATCGACCGCTCGGCCACCGCGGATGCCGTGATCGACCTGGCGCGCCGCACCGGCTTCTCGCGCTTCCCCGTCGTCGACGACGACATCGACGACATCGTCGGGCTCGTGCACCTCAAGCAGGCGGTGGCGGTGCCGCGGGACCGCCGCGCCGACGTGCCGGTCGCCGCGCTCCAGTCCGAGGCGCTGCGCGTGCCGGAGACGATGAAGCTCGACACCCTGCTCGGCGAGCTGCGCGGCGCCGGCTACCAGATGGCGGTCGTCGTCGACGAGTACGGCGGCACCGCCGGGGTGGCCACCCTCGAAGACCTGGTCGAGGAGCTGGTCGGCGAGGTCGCCGACGAGCACGACCGCTCCCGCGCCGACGTGGTGCGCTCGCAGGGCGGGTTCACCTTCCCCGGCTCGCTGCGCCCGGACGAGCTGGAGGAGCGATCCGGCGTCGTCGTCCCCGAGGACGGTCCCTACGAGACCGTCGCCGGGTGGATGTTGAGCGAGCTCGGCCGTCTCGCCGAAGCGGGCGACGAGGTGTCGACCGACGACGGCGTGTTCCGCGTCGAGCGCATCGAGGGGCGGCGCATCGACCGCGTGCGCTTCACCCCGCGTCCCGTCGACGACGACGCGGCGACCACCGGCAGCGCGGGGGGTGAGCGCGCATGACCGAGTCCGACTGGTGGGGAATCGCGTGGCTCGGCATCCTGCTCGCGGCGAACGCGTTCTTCGTGGGCGCCGAGTTCGCGGTGATCTCCGCGCGGCGCGCGCAGATCGAGCCGCGCGCCGAGGCGGGCTCGCGGGCGGCGAAGACCGCGCTATGGGCGATGGAGCACGCGACCCTCATGCTCGCCACGAGCCAGCTCGGCATCACCGTCTGCTCGCTGCTGATCCTCAACGTGTCGGAGCCGGCGATCCACCACCTGCTCGAGATCCCGCTGAAGCTGACGGGCTGGCCGGAAGAGGTCATCGCCGGCGTCGGCTTCGGCATCGCGCTCGTGCTCGTCTCGTACCTGCACGTCGTGCTCGGCGAGATGGTGCCGAAGAACATCTCGTTCTCGCTGCCCGACCGGGCCGTGCTCATCCTCGCGCCGCCGCTGGTCGCCATCGCCACCGTGTTCCGCCCGATCATCGTGGCGCTCAACGCGATCGCCAACGCGGTGCTGCGCCTGTTCCGGGTCGAGCCGAAGAACGAGGCGACCAGCGCCTTCGCCCTCGACGAGGTGGAGACGATCGTGCGCACCTCCACCCGCGAGGGGCTGCTGACGGATGCGTCGGGCACCCTCAGCGCCGCGTTCGAGTTCACCGAGAAGAAGGCGCGCGACATCGCCGTGCCGATGGCGAAGCTCGTCGCCCTCGACGACGACGCCACGCCCGCCGACGTCGAGCGCGCCGTCGCGCAGCACGGGTTCAGCCGCTACCCGGTGGTCGACCCCGCCGGCGACCCGGTCGGCTACCTGCACCTGAAGGACGTCATCGACCTCGACGACGGCAAGGCCGACATCCCGGTGCCGCCGAAGCGCCGACGTCGGCTCATCTCGGTGTTCCGCGACGCCGACGTCGAGGACGCGTTGGCGACGATGCGCCGCTCGGGCGTGCACCTGGCGCGCGTGTTCGACGAGCACGGCGCGACGACCGGCGTCATCTTCCTCGAGGACATCATCGAGGAGCTGGTCGGCGAGGTGCAGGACGCCACCCGGCGCCGCTGAGCCCTCGACTGCCGGCGGGCAGCGGAGTGCGGCGCGCGCGGCAGGTCGCCCTCGGGCGCCCCGTCGCCGGGTCTAGCCTGACGCCGTGCTCGAGCCGTTCGGTGTCGCCGAGGCCGCCGCCTGGATCGCGGTGCCGGGACCCGGCGACGACAAGTACTCCCGCGGCGTGGTCGGCTTCGTCACCGGCTCGACCGAGTACCCCGGCGCGGCCGTGCTCGGCGTGGAGGCCGCGCTGCACACCGGCGTCGGGATGGTGCGCCACCTGGCGCCGGCATCCGTCTCGCGCCTGGTGCTCACCCGTCGCCCGGAGGCGGTCACCGCGCCCGGCCGCGCCCAGGCGTGGGTGATCGGGTCGGGCCAGCCGGAGGTGCGCGACGCCGAGACGGCGGAGCGCATCGACGCCGCGCTGGAGCACCCCGCCGCGCTGGTCCTCGACGCCGGTGCGCTCGACCTGCACGCCCGCGCGACCCGCGGCGCCGTGCTCACCCCGCACGAGGGGGAGCTCGCCCGACTGCTCCGCGTCACCCGCGACGAGGTGCGCGCCGACCGGGTCGGGGCGGCGCGCCGGGCCGCTCGCGAGACCGGTGCCGTCGTGCTGCTCAAGGGTGCCGAGACGATCGCGGTGGCGCCGGACGGCGCCGGGTTCTCCGTGTCCGGCGCTCCCGCCTGGCTGGCGACGGCGGGGGCGGGCGACGCGCTCGCGGGGGTGCTCGGCGCGCTGGTGGCGACGCGCGCCGCATCCGGCGACGCCGCGCCCGATCTCGCCCCGCTCGCGGCGACGGCCGCCGTGCTGCACGGCCGCGCGGCGCAGCTGGCGGCACGGGGCGGGCCGTTCACGATCCTCGAGCTGTGCGGCCGGCTCTCCGACGCGGTGCGCGAGCTGGTCGGCGGCGACCCCGCTCCCGGTAGGCTGGACCCATGAAGCTGTTCGTGTTCCTGGTGTGCGCCGTGCTGTTCCTCGGCTCGCTCGTCCTCTTCGGCTACGCGTTCGACTTCGCCGACGGCGACCCGATGGCGTTCGTGCTCTTCGGCGGCGGCATCCTGGGCGTCTCGCTGTCGATGTTCATCCCGTTCCACCTGATGGGCAAGCAGGACTGACCCCCTCCGGGTCTCGGACCTCTCCGGTGTCCGCCGCTCCCGGTCTCGACCCCTACGGTTCTCGGCCATGACAAGCGGTGCGGTCGCCACGGCGACCGTCGCCGCACCGCCCTCCGCCGCGTTCCCCGCGGTCATCCGCGTCGACCCGACGGCGTTCTACCCGCGCTTCGGTCCGCTGCCCGCCGTCGTCGGCGTCGAAGGCCAGAGCGGGAACTGGGATGCGGTGGGGCAGACGCGCGTCCTGCGCCTGTCGGACGGCGGGTCAGTGCGCGAGACCCTCGAGACGGTCGACGACCCGAGTCGCTTCGCCTACCGGCTCACCGGGTTCACCGGACCGTTCGGGCGCATCGTCGCCGAGGCGTTCGCCGATTGGCGGTTCCGGTCCCGCGACTCGCACACCGACGTCGAGTGGACCTACGCGTTCACCCCGCGCCGGGGGTTCGGCATCCTGGTCGCCGTCATCGTGCGGCTCGCGTGGGCACCCTATATGCGCCGGGTGCTGCCTCCCATCGCCGAGGCGGCCGCGGCGCCCGGCGAGAGTGGCTGACGCGCCCGCGACCCCATCGGATCGGGCGGATCCGACGCGAACCCTGGACCTGAGGTCGAGGGTGTCGCTAGCGTCGGCTGCGGGGGTCCCTGCCGGGCAGTACGCGACGAGAGGTCGACGGATGAGTGCCGCATCCCGTCCCGTGAGCACCTGGACCCTGCTGCGCGAGGGCTCCGATCAGGTGCGGGCCGTCGTCGAGGGCCGCGACGACGGCTATGCGGTGCGGGACGATCGCGGCCGCGAGCTCGGCCGGTTCGCCACCGTGGCGCAGGCGCTCGCCAGCATCGGCGAGGAGCCCCGTCCGGCCGACGCCTGACTCGGACAGCGGGGCCGGGCGACGCCGCGACGTCGATCGGTCGGGGGGCCGGTCGGGTCGGAGACGGACCTCAGGCCGCTTCGAGGACGCGGGCGCCGAACCCGGCGAGCCGCGTCGACAGTCCGGCGGCGCGGTCGGCCACGAGCTCCTGCGGGTCGGGCTGCAGCGGGGTCGCCGGCGGCGCGATGCGGATGAGCAGCGAGCAGGCCAGGTCGGCGCAGATGTAGGTGCCCACCGAGTCGCCGCGGCGGCCGGCGTCCCCGGCGCGGGCCGCGCTGAACATGGTCACCTGGCCGGCGGGCTGCGGGGTGTTGCAGAGCGAGCAGATCGCCGAGCCGACGCGCAGCCGCACGTCCGACGCCCGCAGCGCGATGCCGACCGGCTCGTCGTCGCGCCAGTAGACGAGGTAGCCGCGTTGCGGCGACGACGGGTCGCGCCAGCCGAGGTACTCGCGGTCGTCCCAGAGCACCTCGTGCAGACCGGGGACCGGCATCCGCTCGGCCTCGCCGGGAGCCGTGTTCACCATGGACGCGCGGATGTCGGTCTCGGTGAGGGCTCTCATCCCGGCCCAGCCTAGGGCGGTTTCCCGGCTCGGGCACGGTTGGATGGCCCCGTGACCACTTCATCCGCCGCCGGACGGATGCCGCGCGCGCTGCGGCCGTTCCGGCGTCCGCCCTACCGGCTGCTGGCGACCGCGCTCGCCCTGTCGCTGCTCGGGGTCGGCATCTGGGCCGTCGCGCTCGTGTTCCAGGTGCGCGAGCTCGGCGGCGGTCCGGTGGAGCTCTCCGTCGTCGCGGCGCTCAACGCGACCGGGCTGATCGCGGCGGTCCTCGTCGGCGGGGCGATCGCCGATCGGGTGCCGCAGCAGCGCATCCTCATCGTCGTCGAGGCGGTGAAGGCCGCCGTGATCGTGACGCTCGGGGTGCTCGGGCTGCTCGGCGTGATGGAGCTGTGGCAGCTCGCCGTCGGCGCGGTGCTGCTCGGCCTGGCCGACGGGTTCTTCTATCCGGCGTACTCGGCATTGCTGCCGAGCCTGCTCGTGCCCGACGAACTGCTCGCGGCGAACGGCATCGAGGGGGTGCTGCGGCCCGTCGTGATGTCGGCCATCGGCCCGGCGGCCGCCGGCGTGCTCATCGCCGCGCTGTCGCCGTCGGCGGCGTTCGTCGTCATCGGGTTCACCCAGGCGCTCGCGATCGGCGTGCTCGTGCTGCTCGGCTCGATGCCGGTGCAGCGCGTGCTCGAGGCGGGACGCGCGCCCGTCCGCGGCATGCTGGTCGACATCGCCGAGGGGGTGCGCTTCGTCGTGCGCACCCCGTGGCTGTTCGCGACGCTGCTGTTCGCGAGCGTGTTCGTTCTCGTCGTGATGGGCCCGATCGAGGTGCTGCTGCCGTTCGCCGTGCTCGACCGCACCGGGGGAGGGCCGGAGTCGTTCGCGCTCGTGCTCGCCGCGTACGGGATCGGCAGCGCGGCGACGTCGCTCATCGTCGCGTCGCTGCCCCTCCCGCGGCGGTACCTCACGGTGATGCTCGCCGGCTGGGCGATCGGCTGCGTGCCGCTGGCCGCGGTCGGCGTGACCGACCAGCTGTGGCTGATGGTGGTCGCCGGGTTCCTGGTGGGGTCGGGATTCGCCCTCGGTCAGGTGATCTGGGGCACGCTGCTGCAGCGCCGGGTGCCGCCGGCGATGCTCGGCCGGGTGTCGAGCCTCGACTTCTTCGTCTCGCTGGTCTTCATGCCGATCTCGATGGCGCTCGCCGGGCCCGTCGGCGAGGCGATCGGCTTCGGACCCGCGTTCGCCGCGGCCGGCCTGATCCCCCTCGTGCTCGCGGCGATCACCTACCTGGTGGCGCGCATGGCGCGCGACGAGGTGGAGCATCCGCTCTCCACCGAGCCGCCCGTGGAGGGCGACGCCGGGGCGCCGCCGCCGGCCGCCTGAATCCCGACCGACCTTCAGGTCCGGCACAGCACCCGTCCAGTCAGACTCCGTAGCCTCGCGGGCGGAGAGGCACATGATGGGATTCCTGGACCGGTTGTTCGGCGGTGACGCGGCGGAGGCACAGCAGCCCGCGCGACACCGTCCGCCCACCGAGGACGAGCGCGCGGTGGAGCGGTACCGCTACCTGCTGCGCACGGCGCCGCCCGAGACGATCGAGCAGGTGCACGCCGAGGCGTTCGCCAGGCTGACCGACGAGCAGCGGGCGATGATCTACGAAGAGCTGAGCCGGGGCCAGGGCACCGGCGAGCGGCCGCTGTCGAGCGAGCCCGCCACCCTCGCGCGGGCCGCCACCCGGGCCGAGATGCGCAAGCCCGGCAGCCTCGAGCGCGCGGTGCAGGCGCCGAGCTTCGGCTCGATGGTCGGCAGCACCCTGCTGGGCACGGTCGCGGGCTACGTCGTCGGATCGGCGCTGGTGAGCGCGTTCCTCCCGTGGGACGCCGGCTACGCCGACGCGTCGGCCGCTGACGCCTCAGATGCCGGCACGGATGCCGACTTCGGTTCGGACTTCGGCGACTTCGGCGGCGACTTCGGGTTCTGATCCGGCCACCGGCCGAGCAGCAGGATCGCCGCCCCCAGGAACACCGCGCCCAGGATGGCGAGCCAGAGGTCGAGGAAGTACTCGATCACCAGGAACGTCGGCGTGATCGTCAGAGCGGCGGCGACGCCGACGACAAACCCCGGAGGCGTCGGCCCGACCTCGCGCGGCGCCTCCCAGCGGCCGACGAGCAGCGACAGCGCGAACAGCGCGCCCAGCACGATCAGGTAGGCGACGATCCGCGACCACCACCAGGCGGGGGTCGCGGGTTCCGGGCTGGCGCCGGGGACGAGCAGCGCGACGCCGCTCAGGATGATGATGAGCGGCAGGTGCCAGAGGTAGATGGTCATCAGCCGGGTGCCGACCACGAACACCACGGCGCGCGCGGCGTGCGTCTCCATCAGCCGGTGCAGCGCCGGCCGCAGCAGGCGCAGCAGGCAGGCCTGGGCGAGACCGAGGAGCACGAGCGGCAGCGTCGGCGGGTTGAGGTTGGTGAGCATGTCGGTGTCGTACGGCCCGAGCAGGGTGAGCGGCGCGAGGGCGGCGAAGCAGGCGGCGGCGATCAGCGCGAGCGTGAACCAGCGTCGGCGGGCGAACCAGCCGTCGGCGTACCAGAACCCGATCTGCTGCACGAGCGGCCAGACCAGCAGCAGGTTGAGGTAGCCGATCTGGGGGACGTCCGCCGCGTACCGGGCGGCGTCGACGACCACCACACCGCCCGCGAGCGTCGCGAGCGTCGCCCTCGACGCGCGCGCGTGCAGCCCCGCCATGAGGGGGACGACGGCCTGGCAGAGCGCGTAGGCGGCGATGAACCAGAGCGGGGCCCCCGCGCCGAGCACCACGGTGTCGAGGAGTTGCGGGTCGACGCCCACCAGGGTGGCGCCGCCGATCACGGCGACGTAGAACACGAACAGCGGGAACGCCGGCTGCGCGAGACGCAGCACGCGGTTGCGCACGTAGTCGGCCGCGCCCCCGCCGCGCCGCAGGGTGCTGCGCCAGGCGGTGAGGCTGGCGAACCCGCCGACGACGAAGAACAGCGGCATGATCTGCCCCACCCAGGTGGCCGCGTCGAACCAGGGCTGCTCCTCGAGCGGGCGCGAGACCACGAGCGCGCCGTCGGGCGAGCGCCCCACCCCGACCATCAGCAGGTGGATGACGACCACCAGCAGCACGCAAAACACCCGCGCGAGGTCGAGGGTGAGGTCGCGCTTCGACAGGTCGAGCGCCGCGGCGGTGGCCCGCGCGTCGGCGTGCGGGATCTCCCGTGAGGTCACCGGCACACTCTACGGCCGGGGGCCGAGGTCGCGGCCGCGCCCTCCCCAGGGCGCGTCCGACTCCCGGACGCCGCCCCGGCATCCGCTCGGACGTCCGTCGTCAGCCGGCGAGCGCCCGCACCGCCGCGTCGAAATCGCGCGCCTGCGCCACCTCGAGCGACGTGTTGTACACCGTGCCCCGCAGGGCCACGTAGACCGGCCCCGCCTCGAGCACGTAGCCGATCGTCGACCCGCTGCGCACCACCCGGTGCACGCCGTCGCCGGCTCGCTTCACTTCCACCACCGAGGCCACGACCTGGGCCTCGCTCACACCCCGCGCCATCGTTCCTCCTCGACTCGCATCGTCTCGGGAGTGTTTCCAGTGTGGGCGCACGCGATGGAGGGGGCAAGGGAATGGGCTGGGTGTTCACCCTGGATTCGGATGAGGGTCGCCGACGCGCGCCGCGGAGCCCGGGAGGCGTTCAGGTTGTCTCGGGCCGCTCGCCGGTGACGGCCAGGCTCTTGCCAGGACTCGTTCAGAATCACCGCTCACCATTGTCGACGGCCCTTCCGGCCCGCTCCCGAGCGGGATGCGCCCCTCCTCGGCGAGGGGCCCCCGCGCCGCAGAACCGAAAGACCAGCTCCACGATGCCCCACGCTCTCTCCGGCGCGCCCGCGCGCCCGGGCCCCGGATTCCTTCAGATCTCCCGCCGCGCGCTCGCCGTCGGCGCGGCCGCCATCACCTTCTGGACGATCGGCAGCCACGACTTCTCCGCCCAGGCCGCCTCCGTCCGCGAGGAGGCCATCCAGGAGCAGCTGCAGTCGGTCACCGTCAAGGATGTGACTCCCGTGGCCGAGGCGCGCGACGCGTTCGGCATCACCGAGTTCACCGTCGTCGGCTGGCCGCTGTCGCCCTCGTCGAAGATCGGCAGTTACTTCGGCTACCGTTCGGCCCCCTGCGCGGGCTGCTCGTCGAACCATCTCGGCGTCGACTTCGACCCAGGGGCGGGAACACCCGTCCACGCGATCGCCGACGGCGTCGTCACGGAGGTCGGCAACCCGTCCGGCGAGTACGGCGTCTACGTCGTCATCCGGCACGACGTCGACGGGGCGACCGTCTCCAGCCTCTACGGGCACATGCAGTACGGCTCGCTCGGCCTCGGCGTGGGCGACTCCGTGTCGATCGGTCAGGTCATCGGTGCGGTCGGCTCCAGCGGACTGAGCACGGGCCCGCACCTGCACTTCGAGATCCAGAACGCGTCGGGCACCCCGATCGACCCGCTCTCCTGGCTGCGCGCACACGTGACAGAGGAGTGGGGCTCCTGACCGGCACGACTAGCCTGTCCCGGTGACCCCCGCCGAGCCCGCCATCCGTCCGTACCGCGACAGCGACCTCGACGCACTCGTCGCGATCAACGACGCCGCCGCGCCCGCGGTGCCGATCACCGCGCGCGACGACCTGGCCGACTTGGCGGCCTCGAGCCTGCTCGCGCTCGTCGTCGACGACGGCGAGCCGGCGGGCTTCGTCTTCGCGATGGCGCCGGGCGTCGACTACGACAGCGAGAACTACCGCTGGTTCTCGGGGCGCTCGTCGTCGTTCCTCTACGTCGACCGCATCGTGCTCGCCGAGCGGCTGCGCAGCCGGGGCGTCGGTCCGCGGCTGTACGCCGCCGTGTTCGAGGCGGCCCGTGCCGGCGGCCACGCCGAGGTGTTCTGCGAGGTCAACGTGCGCCCCGCCAACCCCGGATCGCTCGCCTTCCACGACCGGCTCGGCTTCCGCGAGGTCGGCCGCCAGGTGACGAAGGGCGGGACCGTCGAGGTGGCACTGCTCGCCGCGCCCGTCCCGACCGACTGACCGCGGCATCCGCGGGATAGGGTGACCGCATGCCCGAGAGGCCCACGGTCTCCATCGTCATCCCCGCCTACAACGAAGAGCGCACGATCCGCGCCTGCGTCGTCGCCGCGATCGAGCAGACCGATCCGGCGGACGAGATCATCGTGGTCGACAACCGGTCGACGGATGCCACCCGCGACGTGCTGCGCACCCTCGCCGTCGAGTACCCCGACGCTCCGCTGGTGGTGCTCGAGCAGAACGCCGAGCAAGGCCTCGTGCCCACCCGCAATTTCGGGCTCGACCACGCCATCGGCGAGGTCGTCGGACGCATCGACGCCGACTCGGTGCTCGAGCCGACCTGGGTCGAGGAGGTGCGCCGCCTCTTCTCCGATCCGACGGTGGGCGCCGCGACCGGGCCGATGATCTACTACGACATGCCCCTGCGGCGGTTCGGGCACCGTGCCGACGACACGCTGCGCCGCGGCATCCTCAAGCTGGTGCGCGACTACCACTTCGTGTTCGGCAGCAACATGGCCCTGCGCGCATCGGTGTGGCGCGACATCCGCGACCACGTCTGCCGCGACGAGGCCGACCTGATGCACGAGGACATCGACCTCTCCATCCACCTCGCCCAGCGCGGGCACCGAGTGGTCTACGGCTCGCGGATGGTGGCCGGGATGAGCGCGCGGCGGCTCGACGACAAGCCGCGCGACTACTACAGCTACGTCGCCCGCTGGGAGCGCACCTACGCCTCGCACGGGATCATGAACCCGGCGCTGCGGGCCCCGATGCTCGTGTTCTCGGCGATCTACCCCGTGCTGCGCGGGGTGCGCTCGCAGCGCGTGCGCCGGGAGTCGGTCGGCGGTCGCTGACTCGGGGGCCGCGCCCGGAACGTCGGCTGCGGGAGGATGGCGGCATGAGCGCCACGTCGCCGATGAACTTCCACACCCGTCGCTGGGTGCGTCCCGAAGACCTGAACGCCAACGGCACGCTCTTCGGCGGCAGCCTGCTGCGCTGGATCGACGAGGAGGCGGCGATCTACGCGATCATCCAGCTCGGCAACGAGCGGGTGGTCACGAAGTACATGTCGGAGATCAACTTCGTGAACGCCGCCTGGCAGGGCGACCTCATCGAGCTCGGGCTGCTCGCAACCGAGTTCGGACGCACCTCGCTCACCATGCGCTGCGAGGTGCGCAACATGATCACGCGGGCGAGCATCCTCACCATCGACCGGATCGTGTTCGTCAACCTCGACGACACCGGCAAGCCGGCCCCGCACGGGTACACGACCATCACCTACGACCGTGACCGCATCCCCGCCCGACGCGGCGCCCCGATCGAGCGCGACTGATCTGTCAGAACCTCCGGGTGAAGGGGAGGGGCTTCCGCATCCGGATGAGCAGCAGCAGCGGCACGATCACGTAGGGCAGGTTGAACGCGAGGAACTTCGCGGGGTTCTGCGTCTGGAACTCGGGCTCCCCGAAGAACTCGACGCCGAAGACGATGATCCCGGTGATCGAGGCGATCATCGTCGCGTAGATCACGGCGGGCAGCTGGATCCAGTTCCACCCCCGCAGCAGCGCCGGCACGAGCACGAGGTAGAACGCCAGGTAGACGAAGGCCGACAGCCCGGTCACGATCCGCATCCAGACGGGGGCGTTCATGAACAGCGGGTCGGCATCGTGGGCGTACCAGTAGTTGGAGTCGACGAGGAAGTGCCCAGTCGGCTCGCTGAAGTCGATGCCGAGCGTGGGCAGCATGTCGGCGATGCAGGAGGTGACGATGAACAGGCTGAAGAACACGGCGAACACGATGTCGATCGGCCGCCGCCGCAGCGGCAGGTTGGCGGATGCGGTCGGCGCGGGCGTGCTCACGGGCGTCACACTAGCGGCGCGCGGTCGGCGAGTTGATGTCGCGCTGCGCACGTGCCGCTACAGTGGGGTCCGAACACGGGAGTCCGGTGTGCCGGGCTGAGAGGGAGCTGATCAAGCTCCGACCGTCGAACCTGATCCGGATCATGCCGGCGCAGGGAGGCTCTCTGGGCTGATCGCCCGCCCGTGCCGCTTTCATCGAACGAAAGGGCACGCGAAGTGACCATCACTGCATCCACCTCCACCCCCCGACCGCTGCGCACACTGCGCTGGCGGGTCGTCGACATCGTCGTCGCCGCCGTGCTCGGCGTCGCCGTCGGTCTCGTCTTCTGGGGCTGGGACAACCTCTACGAGATCCCCACCACGCCGCTCGGCGCGCTGCTGCCCGGCATGCAGGCGCTGCTCTACGGCGTCTGGCTGCTCGGCGGCGTGCTCGGTGCGCTCGTCATCCGCAAGCCCGGAGCGGCGGTCTTCGTCGAGGTCGTCGCGGCCTCCGTGTCGGCGCTGCTCGGCACCCGCTGGGGCTTCCTCACCCTCGAGGCCGGCCTCGTGCAGGGACTCGCCGTCGAGATCGTGTTCGCGATCCTGCTGTACCGGGTGTGGACCTGGTGGGCCGCCGTGCTGGCCGGTGCCGCCGCCGGTGTGGCCGGGGGCATCAACGACCTGATCCTCTGGTACCCGGGATCGGATGTGACCTTCTCGACGATCTACATCGTCTCGTTCGCGATCTCCGGCGCCGTGCTGGCCGGGGTGGGCGGATGGCTGCTCACCCGCGCCCTCGCGGCGACCGGCGCGCTCGACCGGTTCGCATCGGGGCGCGACCGTCGGGAACTGGTCTGACCCTCCCGGCCGTAACGCCGAACCGCTCATGGCCCGAGTGACGGCTCCCGTCGTCGCCCCAGCCGCGCTCTCCGCCCGCGGCTGGGGCTGGCGGCACGCCGGACGGCGCGCCGCCGTGGTGCACGACCTCGATCTGCGCGTCGGGGCGGGGGAGCGGGTGCTGCTGCTCGGGCCGTCGGGCGCGGGCAAGTCGACGCTGCTGGCCGCGCTCGCCGGGGTGCTCGGCGAGGGCGACGACGGCGAGACGACCGGCGAGCTGCTCGTCGACGGCGGCCCCCCGGCGGCGGCGCGCGGACGCGCCGGTCTCGTGCTGCAGGACCCCGAGTCGCAGGTTGTGCTGAGCCGCGTCGGCGACGAGGTCGCGTTCGGGCCGGAGAACCTGGGGGTGCCGCGCGACGAGATCCTGCGCCGCATCCCCGCCGCGCTCGACGCGGTGGGGCTCGGCGATCTGCCGCTCGACCGCCCCACGACCCGGATGTCCGGCGGACAGAAGCAGCGCCTCGCGCTCGCGTCGGTGCTCGCGCTGCGCCCCGGGCTGCTGCTGCTCGACGAGCCCACCGCCAACCTCGACCCGCAGGGCGCTCGTGATGTGCGCGACGCGGTGCGCGACGTGCTCGACGCCACCGGCGCGACCCTGGTCGTCGTCGAGCACCGCGTCGACCTGTGGCTCGACGTGGTGGACCGGGTCGTCGTGCTCGCCGCCGACGGCACCCTGCTCGCCGACGGCGATCCCGCCGCCGTGCTCGCCTCCCGTCGCGCCGAGCTCGCGGCGTCCGGCGTCTGGCTGCCGGGCGCCGTGCCCGCGGGCCGCGCCGCGCGGCCCGCGGGGGAGACGCTGCTCGAGGCGCGGGGCCTCGACGTGGCGCGTGACGCGCCGCTCGGCCTGCACGTCGATCTCGACCTGCGGGCCGCCGGCACCACGGTGGTGTCCGGGCCGAACGGGGTCGGCAAGTCGACGCTCGCGCTCACACTCGCCGGTCTGCTGCGCCCCGCGGCGGGCCGGCTGGCGGCGACGTCCGCGTTCGCGGCGGGGGCGGGCGCGCACCCGTGGCGGTGGACGTCGCGCGACCTCGCCCGCCGGGTCGGCACGGTGTTCCAGTCGCCCGACCACCAGTTCCTCACCACGACGGTGCGCGACGAGGTCGCCCTCGGGCCGCGCACCCTCGGGCTGCCCGACGGCGAGCAGCGGGCCGACGAGGTGCTCGAACGCATCGGCCTCGCCCCGCTGGCCGCGGCGAACCCGTTCACGCTCTCCGGCGGGCAGCGTCGCCGGCTGTCGGTCGGCACCGCTCTCGCCACCGACCCCGGACTGCTCGTGCTCGACGAGCCCACCTTCGGGCAGGACGCGCGCAGCTGGCGCGACGTCGTCGACCTGCTCGTCGACGCGTCGGGTCGCGGTGTCGGCATCGTCGCCGCGTCCCACGACGAGCACCTGGCCGCGGCGCTCGGCGCCGCCCGGCTCGAGCTGCCGTCGGGGAGCCTGACCCCGGCGGACCCGCCGAATCGCAGCCGGGCGGGTGGTGCTCCGTGACCGCCGTCGCCGTCGACCCGATGCCGCTGCCGACCCTGCGCGAGCAGGGGGTGGTCGCCGCCCGCAACCCCATCGCCAAGCTCGCCGCCGCGGCGATCATCGCCGTCGGACTCGTCGCCTCGCTCGACACCGTGTCCGCGGCGGTCGCGCTCGCACTCGAGGTGCCGCTGTTCCTCGCCGCGGGACTCGGCTGGCGGCGGTTCTGGCGGCGGACGGCGGTGGTGTGGATCGCCGCCCCGCTCGCCGCTCTCACCATCGCGCTGTACGGGCGCACCGACGGCACGGTGCACTGGGAGTGGCTGCTCATCCGGGTCAGCGACGGTTCGCTCGACCTCGCGCTGGCCACCGGCGTCCGACTGCTCGCGGTGGCCCTGCCGTCGGTGGTGCTGTTCGCGACCGTCGACCCGACCGATCTCGCCGACGGGCTCGGGCAGGTGCTGCGGATGCCCGCCCGGTTCGTGCTCGGGGCGCTCGCCGGACTGCGGCTGCTGAGCGTGCTGCGCGACGACCAGCGCACCCTCGCGCTCGCCCGTCGGGCGCGCGGCGTCGCCGACCGCGGTCGACTGCGCCGGTTCGCGGGGATGGCGTTCGGCATCCTGGTCGTCGCGCTGCGGCGGGGGAGCGCGCTGGCGACGACGATGGAGGCCCGTGGATTCGGTGGCCCGACCCGTCGCACGTGGGCGCGGCCGTCGCGGGTCGACGCGCGCGACCTGCTGCTCGTGCTCGCCGCCGTCGCGATCGTCGCGGGAGCGATCACCGCGGCCGTCGTCGCCGGAACCTGGCGCTTCGTCGTCGGATGAGCCGGTCGCATCCGGATCCGACCGCTCGACACCCCTTCGTGGGTATCGAGTCCGACCGATCGGCCCCGCTAGCCTGGGGCGGTGGCACGAGGGGGTCCCGCGCGGCCCAGTGCCGTGCTGGCTGAGCAGATCCGGTCGACCGCGACCGGACGCATCGTCGTGCTCATCGACGGGCAGTCCGGCTCGGGGAAGACCACCCTCGCCGACGAACTCGCCTACGCGCTCGGCGCGCAGCTCGTGCACCTCGACGCCGTCTACCCCGGATGGGGCGGCCTCGAGGTCGGGAGCGCCATGGTGCGCACCAACATGCTCGACCCCGAGAAGCCGGGGTGGCGCCGGTGGGACTGGGGCAAGCGTCAGCCGGCCGAGTGGCACAAGATCAAGCCGCACAAGGCCCTCGTCATCGAGGGGTCCGGCGCGCTGAGCAAGGCGAACCGCGAACTGGCGACCTTCGCCGTCTGGATCGAGCTCGAGCAGGCGGAGCGCAAGCGCCGCGCCCTCGCGCGCGACCGCGACTACGCCGAGCACTGGGACCGCTGGGCGGCGCAGGAGCACGCGTTCTACGCGCGGGAGCGTCCCGACCTGCTCGCCGACGTCATCCTCGACAACCGCTCCGGCCGCCTGATCACGCCGTAGCCGCCCCTCCGCCGACTGTCGCGTCAGCCCTAGAGTTGCCGCATGACTCACGAGGAACCCTCGTCGAATGAGGAGGTCTCGACCGTCGAGCGCCTGCTCGCCGCCGCCGCCGCGCTTTCCGAGGCGGTCGTGGCGCACGCGGACGCCTTGGCGGCGATCCCGCAGGGAGACCACCCGGACGCGGCCTTCGAGGTGGCATCCATCGTGTTCCCCGCGATCGTCGAATACGCGCAGGCGCAGGAGGCTCACGTCGGGGAGGGGTTCCCGATGCGGATCCTCGTCGGCGTCGACGAGGACGTCCCCGAGCCCCTGGACCTCCCGGACGAACCTGCTGTGGGCGTTTCCGTGGTGGTCCGCCACGACTACCGGGTCGACGATGAGCACGCCGTGATGGATGCGGCCGCCGACTCATCCGAAGATCTCTGGGGCGAGCGCGAAGACCCCGGCCATCTCGGGCGCGCCATCTACCTGCTGTCGCACGCTCACGGCTGGGACGTGCTGCGCCGGACGCCGGGGCTGCGGCCCACCGGGGGTGTGGCGCAAGTGGTCCGGCATGAGAACCTGCTCGAAGGGGAACCCGACGACTGGCCGGATGACCCGTTCGACCTTGGAGACGCGGACCCGATCTACGGTCAGGCCGACGTCTGGAGCTGAGCCGCTACGCCCAGCCCAGGTCGTGCAGCTGGTCGTCGTCGATGCCGTAGAAGTGGGCGATCTCGTGCACGAGGGTGACGTGGATCTCGTCGCGCAGCTGCTGCTCGTCGTCGCAGAGGGCGAGCAGCGGGGCGCGGTAGAGCACGATCCGGTCGGGCAGTTCGCCGAACCCGTAGACGTCGCGCGCGGTCAGGGCCGTGCCGTGGTACTCGCCGAGCAGGTCCATCGACCCGTCCTCGGGCAGCTCCTCGGTGACGAACACGACGTTGTCGAGACCGTCGACCATCTCGTCGGGCAGGACGTCGAGCTCGTCGACGACGATCCGCTCGAACTCCTCCTCGGAGAGCTCCATGCTCATCGGCCGCGTCCCGGTGTCATCGCCGGTCCTCGCGCATCTCGAGCAGACGCAGGATCGACTCCTGCAGGTAGCCGAGCCAGCCGTACACCTCGCCGGCGACCGTGTCGGGCACCTCGTCGTCGTCGGACCGGATGCCGATCCGTTCCGCGAGCACGAGCCGCAGGTCGGTGAGCGGGGCCAGCCACGCCGTCGCCTCGTCCGCCGAGAGCCGCACCTCGGGCCCGATCGCGTCGCGGACCCGCGTGGCCCCGGCGCGCTTGCGGTCGCGCAGGCCGTCGCGCGTGTAGCGACGGAACTCGGCCGCGGCCTCGTCGTCGCCGCGGTAGCCGTCGGGGAAGAGCCGAGCCGCGGCCGGGTCGGCGTCGTCGTCGAGCACCGCGAGGAACTCGACGAACAGGGTGCTGAGCGTGGGCGCCTCGTTCTCGGCGAACTCGAGCACGACCTCGTCGCCGTCGAGCCGGATCCTCACGCGTCCGCCTTCGCGACCGTCGCCCACAGGCCGTACTCGTGCATCGCCTCGGTGTGCCGCTCCATCTCCTCGCGCGGGCCGGTCGCCACGACCGCCCGGCCCTCGTGGTGCACGAGCAGCATCAGCCGCTCCGCCTCCGGGCGGGGGAAGCCGAAGTAGGTGCGGAATACATGTGTCACGTACGACATGAG
>JBHIXX010000030.1:0-32343 GCA_041984585.1 Pseudolysinimonas sp.
GACGACGACGACGCGGTGCCCCTTCGCGATGTCGCGACGGGCGAGGTCGAGGCCGTAGAGCACCTGGCTCTTGTGGTAGATCGACGTCTCGGGGGTGTTGAGGTACTTGGGGCCCTTGTCCTGGTCGTCGCCGAGCAGCTTGCGCGCGCCGAAGCCGACGGTCTGGCCGGTGAGGTCGCGGATCGGCCAGATGAGGCGTCCGCGGAACCGGTCGTAGGCGTTGCCGCGGTCGTTGGTGGATAGCAGTCCGGCGGCGACGAGCTCCTCCTGCTTGAAGCCCTGCTTGCCGAGCGCGTCGCGTAGCGCGTCGAACGAGTGCGGCGCGAAGCCGACGCCGAAGTGCTCGGCCGCGGCCGCGTCGAACCCGCGGGATCCGAGGAAGTCGCGGCCGATCTGGGCGGCCGGAGTGCGCAGCTGCTCGCGGAAGAACGTCTCCGCCGCGGCGTTCGCGGCGAGCAGCCGGGCGCGCTGCCCGTGGTCGGACGCCTGGCCGCCGTCCTCGTAGTGCAGCTCGTAGCCGAGGCGCCCGGCGAGACGCTCCACCGCCTCCTGGAAGGTGACGTGATCCATGCGCTGCAGGAAGGTGAACACGTCGCCCGACTCGCCGCATCCGAAGCAGTGGTAGAAGCCCACCTGGGGGCGCACGTGGAAGCTCGGCGTGCGCTCCTCGTGGAACGGGCACAGGCCCTTCATCGAGCCGACGCCCGCGTTGCGCAGCGTGACGAAGTCGCCGACGATGTCGGCGATGTTCGTGCGGGAGCGCACCTCGTCGATGTCGCTCCGGCGGATCAGGCCGGGCATGCGTCGAGTGTAGGCCGCGCCCGCCGACGGCTCCGGCGTGTCGGGTGGAGGGGCGTCGGGGCGGTGCGGGTGAGGGCCGACG
Source organism: Pseudolysinimonas sp. (assembly GCA_041984585.1). Classification (GTDB taxonomy): domain Bacteria; phylum Actinomycetota; class Actinomycetes; order Actinomycetales; family Microbacteriaceae; genus Pseudolysinimonas_A. Next base: position 884 of record JBHIXX010000030.1, read on the forward strand.
GGGGCGGCCGGTCAGCGGGGCGAGCCGAGGTCGCGCCGGTGCGGGGCGCGGTCGCCGAACCAGGTGCGGGATGCCGGCAGCCACAGCAGCAGCACCCCCACCGCCTCGGCGACGACGATCGCGATGCCGGGGAACTGCGCCGTCAGGTACACGCCCAGCACGTCGAGCCCGACCACCACGCCGGCGAGCAGGCGCGCCCATCGGGGCCCGAGGCCGGCGCGACGCACGGCCGCGAGCAGCACGGCGACGGCCGCCGCGCCAAGCGCCGCACTCGCCAGGATCGTGAGCGCGAAGGTGCCCGCGGTGATCGCCGTGGCCGTTCCGGGGTCGACCGGGGCGCCGCCGTCGGCGGCATCCGCGGCGTACTCGGCCCAGTCGAAGGCGGCGAGCTCGAGGGTCCGTAGCACCACCTGCGCCGCGGCGGCGAGCAGCAGAAGCCCGGATGCCACGAGCGGCAGGCGCGGGCGGCGTGCGGGCGCGGCGCTGGGGGTGGCGCCGTCGGGCGGCGGGGTGCTCACGATCGGCTCGCCAGGGCATCGAACGCGGCGCGGAGCGGTGCCGTGTCGTAGACGATGTGCAGGTCGCGGATGCGGCCGTCGGCATCCAGTTCGGCCACATCGACGACCGAGAACGGAGCCGGCGTGCCGTCGCTCAGCGTCCAGTCGAAGTCGAACCAGAACGCGATGGCGTCGTCGCCGTCGCGGAGGGTGCGACGCAGCGTAAGGCGCGACTCCGCGGTGTCGGCGAACAGCAGAGGGTAGAACTCGGAGGCGGGGCGCACGCCGTACAACGGCGAATGAACGACGCCGTCGGCGGCGAACAGCTCGAGCACGGCGTCGACATCGGCCGCCTCCACCGCGGCGAGGTAGCGGGCGACGAGATCCACCCGGCGAGCCTAGCCGCGCGGCGCATCGAACCCGTCGGTCTCCGCGCGCGCGGATCCGTCGCCGGGACGGCGGCAGCGTCGGCTCGGGCGCACCGGCTCAGGAGCGACCTTCCGCCGCATCCGCCTCACGGAGCTCGGTCACCCGACGGAGCAGGGCGGCGCGCTCGTCGGCGTCGAGCTGCGGCGCGAGTTCGCGCACCCACTCCCCCACCTCGGCGACGGTCAGCGCGGTGTGCTCGGTCGGCATCGCGGGGCGGCGGATGGTGACTGCCCCATGCGAGAGCATCACGTGGCGCGGACCCTGCGCGTCGACCTCGTGGCGGCCGAGCATGAGTGCGCGGCGGAACAGCGAGCCCGGGAACGTCGACGTGTAGTGGTGCGCGGCGACGAAGTCGACCGGATGCGACGGCGGCTCCTCGTGGGTGTGCGCCAGCTCCCAGCCGTCGCCGGTGTCGAGGTCCGGCGCGACCGACCCCGTGGGACGGCGGTGCAGCGCCCACCCGCGGGCATTGCCGAGCGGCACGGAACGCACGCGGTACTCCCACCCACCCGGATGCGCGACCGCGCCGTCGACGAGCGGCACGGGGGCGGTGAGGCTGAACCCGAACCCGGGATCGACCAGCACGCGGGTCACTCCTGAGCCCGCGCCGGGGCCCGCTGGGTCGCCGCCTCCCGCATCGCGGGCCGCCGCCTCGCCGTCGGGCAGATCGACGACGATCACGGCGTGGGTGCGCGGCTGCACCCCCGGCGGCCCGACCCGGCCGAGGCGACGCTGCAGGCGGTAGCCGAGCTGCTCGAGCGCCGCGGCGACCAGGGTGACGTGCTCGAAGCAGTAGCCGCCGCGACCGCGGCCGACGAACTTCGCCTGCACCGCATCCAGGTCGACGCCCGGATGCGTGCCGAGCAGCACGTCGACGTCGTCGAAGGTGAAGGTGCGCACGTGCGCCGCCTGCAGCTCCGCGAGGGCGTCGAGCGACGGGGCGCGCCGCGGCACGTCGATGCGGGCCAGGTAGGCGTCGAGGTCGAGCCGCTCCGGCCGCCATCCGGATGCGGCTGCGACGCTGGCCGGGCCGCTGGGAGTGCTCACGGGCTCACCCTACGACCGGCTCTTCGCTGCACGCCTCTGCCGGCGCGCTCCCACCCGGTCAGCCCGCGAGCGCCAGCACCTTCGGGCGCGGCTTCTGCCGCTCGACCCACAGGTCGTAGGCGGTCTGCATGCCCAGCCACAGTTCGGCACTCGTTCCGAGCAGCTCGCCGAGCCTCACCGCCATGTCGGCCGAGACTGCGGCGTGTCCGTGCCGCACGCGCGACAGTGCCACACGGGAGACTCCCATCCGACGGGCCGCCTCCGAGATACTGACCGCGCCGAGGTACTCGTCGAGCAGTTCGCCGGGGTGTGGCGGGTTGTGCATCGGCATGGTGTCCCTCTCAGGTCAGTGGTAGTCGGTGTAGTCGACGAGGTGCACGTCGCCGGCGTCGAAGCGGAAGGTGAGTCGCCAGTTGCCGCTGACATCGATGGCGTGGTGGCCACCGAGAACGTCGGCTGCCCCACCCAGCACGTGCGGCCGCCAGGCGGCCGGGAGATCGGCCGGGGACGACGCGTGGTCGAGCACGGCCAGCTGCCGACGCAGCCGCGCCGCGTGGTAGGGACGGATGCCCGCCTTGCTCCCGGTCATGAAGAACCTCTCGAGCCCCTTGTGGCGGAACGACTTGATCACGATGGCGCGAACCCAACGAAGTGTATCGCGCCGCGATACGTATCGCTAGGCGATACATTCCGCTTCAGATCGGAGTCTGCTTCCTCCCCACCCCTCGGTGCCGAGTGGGTTCCCGTGCGTGGCATCCACGATCCTCCTCTCCGCACTCTTGTGGTGATCGACCGGCGGCCGTCCGTCGGCAACGGATGTCGTGGACACCCGGCCGCACCGGCGTTGTGGACGAAAGGGGCAGTCACCCCTTCGAGCCTGGAGCCCTCGCCCCTAGGCGCGACCGCCGCGTCGCCCAGCGTCCCGTCTCAGGGAGACCAGTTGGCGAGCGCCCGGTCGGCGAGGGCGCGCAGTCCGGCGGCGTCGAGGTCGGGCCAGCCGTGCAGCACCGCGAGCCACTCGTCGGGCAGCGCCGATGCCCCGGCGGATGCCCCGGCGAGCGACCCGGCGATGGCCGCGACCGTGTCGGTGTCGTTGCCGCCGCGCACCGCCAGCTCGAGCGCCCGGCGCAGGTCGACCCGGCCGTCGTCTCCGCGGGATGCGGTGATCGCCGCCCACGCGGACTGCAGCGCCTCGACCACCCACCCGTTCTTCGCGAACTGGCGCGGCATCCGCGTCTCGGCGTCGTCGAGCCGCGCCGCCCACAGCTCCCGCCGCTCGTCGGGCAGCCGCGGCAGTCCGACCCGCGCGTCGGCGTCGCCGGTGCGGATGGCGTGCCGGATGGCGAGGGACCACAGCACGCAGGCGTCGCCGGCATCCGTCTCGGTGTGGGTGAGGTCGCTCAGCGCTCGCGCGACGGCGGCGAGCGCGTCTTCGCCACCGTCACCCAGGTAGGCGAGCGCGACCGGGCCGGTGCGCATGAGCGACCCGTTGCCCGCGGAGCGTCCGTGCCGGTCGTGCACGATGCGCGCCGCCACCCGCGCGGCAGCCGCCGTGGGGGTCGGCTCCGCGGCGCCCGGTCCGAGTTCCGCGACGGCGGCGCTCATCGTGCCGAACACCTCGCGGGTCTGGGTGCCGACATCCGGAGCGGTGCGCGCCCAGCCGACCCACTCGGCGACGATGCGGTCCTGCGTCTGCTCCGCGGCGAGGTCGAGCCCGTCGGCGAGCGCGGCGAGGATCGGCACCGCCATCGACGTGTCGTCGGTCCACTCCCCCGGCGCCCAGCGGAACATCCCGCCGCCCGACATCTGCACCGTCACCCGGTCGTCGAGCGGCGGCCCGAACTCGTACCCGGCGCCGAGCGCGTCGCCCGCGGCCGACCCCAGCACCGCCCCGGCGGCGCGATCGCGCACGGCGGCGTCGAGGGCGGTCACCGGATCCCCAGGGCGGCGACGATCTCCGGGAATCGCACGGCGATGGCCTGCCAGAGCAGTTCGTCGTCGGTGCCGTCGTAGTCGTGGGCGATGAAGTTGCGCAGGGCGCGGATGCCCGCCCAGTCGACATCCGGATGCGCGTCGCGGTAGGCCGACGGCAGCCGATCGGCCGCTGTGGAGAGGTCGACGAGCACGGACCGGGCGATGCGGCGCTGGTCGTCGTCGTCCGGGTCGAAGAACGGCTCGCGTCCGCGGGCGGCGACGCGGCGCGCGCTCACCGCGAACCGGGCGATGTCGTCGAGCACCGCGGGGATGCGGCTCGGGTCGTCTCGACTCATGTCGCGCCGCCTCGACCCCCTGCCCGCCCCGGTCGGCGTCGACCCCGTCGGGTCACAGCGGCACGGCTTCGCCGCGGATGCGGTCCATCGTCGGCCCGGTTCCGCGGTCGGACACCACGTCGACCCGCACCCCGACGATCTGCTCGACCTCGGCCATGAACGCGGCCAGGTCGAGAGCGGAACTCGCCGGTCCCGGATGCACGAGCAGGTCGAGGTCGGATGCCGCGGTCGCGTCGCCGCGCCCGACGGACCCGAAAACGCGGACATCCGCGAGGCCGCGCCGCTCCGCCGCCGCGAGCACCTCGTCGCGCGCCGCTGCGACGCGTTCGGGCAGCGGGACCCCGAGCGCGGCGTCGAGGCGCTCGAGCGTCTCAGCGCTGGGGCGCCGACGGCCGCTCTCGTAGGCGGACACGTTCGGCTGCGGCACCCCGGAGGCGAGTGCGAGCTCGCGCTGCGTCATCCCCCGCGCCACGCGCCGGGCGCGAAGGTCGGCGACGCGTGCGTCGGCGGCTCGCGCGTCGGCCGTGGGCACCGCATCCGGAGTGGACATGGCGGGAGTATAGCTCCGCGATATCGGCCGATCCGTGGTGGTTCGCACGGGGTCAGTCGGGCGCGACGATGTCGAGGTCGGGGAACGCGTGACGATAGCGCCGAGCGTCGCGAGTGACCAGAGTGAGCCGCTCGACGAGCGCGTGAGCGCCGATGAAGAAATCAGGGAGTGTCGCCGTTCGGGCTCCACCTCGCCGCCGATAGGCACCATGCGCCTTCCCGGCGACGAACGCCGCGGCGAACGGCAGTGGGGCGCGCCGCAGCACATCTGGCGGGATGGCGGACTCGAGCGTCTTGATGTCGGGGAATCGTGCCGACACCTCCGCGTAGATGATCGGGTTGATGAACACGGGCCCGCTGCGAGCCGCTGCGGCGAGCGTGCGGTCCGACCAGTCTTGCCAGTGCGAATCCTCCGTGACGACATCGATCAGCACGTTCGAGTCGACGAGATAGCCCCGCCCCCGGGGGCTCATCGCAGCAGCGGATCGTCGGAGTAGTGCCGGGTGAGCTCCATGATCTCGTCGGTGCTCATCCCCGGGCCGGCGCTGCCGCGCATCCCCTCGATCAGCTTGTCGGCCCTATCCGGACGGCGCCGCCGCGTGCCCGACGACGCCATACGACGGATGACGACCTCGCCATCCACCTCGACGAACTCCACGTCGGTATCGGGCAGCAGGCCGTACCGATCGCGGATCCGCTGCGGGATCGTGACCTGGCCCTTCGACGTGATGCGCACGCAGCCATCGTAATTCTTACTTCTGGTAGTAAGAAGCATGTGTCCCCTTCCCCGGGCGATTCACCGCGCGCCAAGCATGGGCAACGGGGCCACGTACGACGCGCGTCCACGGTGAAGTTGGGGACATGCGGTCGTCCATTGCGGGTCAGGAGGATTCGACCGCCCCGTCGCTCGCAAACGGCGCGGCCCAGCGATCCGCACCCGACCCCGAACGTGGGGTTGTGTCACTTCTCCCGCCGGACGACGCTTCCCTCATGGGGGATGTGACGTTCCCGGGCGACCTCGCGCTGCGGGTTCCCGGGCAGGCGCTCATCGACGAGCTGCTGCGGCAGTGGGACAGCGGAGCGATCCGCGTCGCGGACGGCGACGTGACCATCGACGACGAGGCGCTCGGCTGGTATCTCGGCGTGCTCGGTGAGCGCCAGGCCGCCGCCGTGCTGTCCCACGTCGGCCCGGGGTGGACGATTCTGCACTCCGTTCCCGTCGGCACGGGGATGACGGACATCGACCACGTCGCGATCGGGCCGTCGGGGGTGGTGACCATCAACACCAAGTACCACCGGGGCAAGAGGATCTGGGGCGCGGGGACGAACCTGCTGGTGAACGGGTCGCCGACGCGGTACATCGGGGCGGCGCTCTGGGAGCGGAACCAGGCCCAGCGGATGCTCTCCGGCGCCGTCGGGTTCGATGTGCCGGTGCGATCCGCGATCGTGTTCGTCGACCCGGCGTCCATCTCCGCGCCCGGTCCGATCGGCGGCGGCGGCAACGATGTCGACCTCGTGCGCGACGTCGACCTGTTCTGGGTGCTCGACCGGCCGCGCGCGCTGAGCGACGCCCAGGTGGATGCGATCGCCGAGGCGGCGCGGCATCCCGAGACCTGGCACCGATCCCCCGCCGAGTCGTCCGTCGGCACCCACATGCTGCGCGAGTTCGCGGCGCTCGAGGCCGCGGTCGCGACGCGGATCGACTCCCGCCGCGCGCCCCTCCCGAGCACGCCACGGCACCCTACGGCGCCGCCGCATCCGCGGGATATGCGCCCCGCTGCTCGTCGTCCCTCCACTCAGCGCCCCGCGACGCAGCGCCCCGCCGCGTCCCGGTCACAGAGCATCTGGACGACGCCGTGGCCGAGTTCGCGGCCCTCTACCCGCCGACGGCGACGCAGGGGCGGCAGCATCATCGGCGAGGTGCTGGTCCCCCTCGCCGCACTGGCCATCGGATGGATGGTCCTGCAGAACTACCTCGGCCGCTGAGCCTTGCCCTTCCGCCGCCCGCCCGACTGGCGACGAGCAGCGCCCCGAATGTTCGCCCGCGGGGGCTGTCGCGGGTGAACGGCGAGGTCTACCGTGGGCGCCATGCGCGACGGGGCGCATCCGCATCCGGTGTCAACCGCGCCGGGGGCGGGCCGCGTCGTGGTGTTGACCGGCCAGGACGGGCCTGGTCGGTCGCAGACCTCGAGCCGCGCTGGGCGGCTCCCGACAGAAGGAGTCGACGATGGGACTGTTCGACAACCTGACCGGCGGCGCCGCGGGCGCGGGCGGCGACTGGCAGAAGCAGGCCGACGAGGCGCAGAAGATGGCGCAGCAGGCCGCGAAGGATGCCGGCTACGGCGACGCATCCGGGAACATCACGATGGCGAACTCCGCCGAGGCGACCGCGGCGATGGGCGCCGACCGCTCCGCGATGGAGGCCCAGACGCAGGAGCAGAACCGCATCCTGACGGTCGGCTCCCCCGCATCCCTCACCATCGTCGGCAAGACCGACACCGGCGACAAGGTGGCGGGCAACCCGGTGTACGTGCTCGAGATCGACGTGACGCCGGAGGGCGGCGCCACCTACCGGGTCGACAAGCGCGAGATCATCCCGGCGACCACGATCGCCTCCTACGCGGATGGCGCCAGCTTCCCGGGACGCGTCGACCCGGCCGACCCGATGAAGATCGCGTTCGGCGACAAGCCGTTCATGTGACGGGCGGGATGTGAGATGGGCATCCTGGATGACGGCGCCCGCCTGATCGGCGAGGCCTGGAAGGCGCCCCGGCCGGGGTTCGCGGAGAGCATCAAGCAGTCCGCGGACGCCGCCGAGGCGGCCAACCGGATGCGCGCCGGCGGCGGCGTGGACGGGCTCAACGGCGTGAGCGCCAACCCGTTCGAGAACCTCGCGGCGATGAACTCGATGACGCGCGGCTCGGGCACCGTCGTGTCGGTCGCGCCGACCGGCGAGGAACTCGGCGGGGCGAAGGTCTACCTCGTGGTAGTCGATGTCGTCGCCGACGGGATGGATGCCCCCGTGCGGCGGGAGCACCGGCAGGCGATCTCCGCGGCGGCGCTGGGGAACTTCCAGGTCGGGTCCGTGATGCCGGTGCGGTTCTCCCCCGACGACACCAGTGCGTTCATGATCGGTTGACGACTCATGCTTGATCGGCGCGGCACGTAGCGTCATCGCATGGCTCCCAGCGCGGCGCGGTCGTCGAACATTCGCGCGATTCGACGACGCGACACGACACCGGAGCTGGCAGTTCGCCAACTCGTGGACACAGCGGGTCTTCGATATCGCTGCGACTACCGAATTCGCGTCGGCCAGCGCTGGGTCCGGCCCGACCTCGCGTTCACTCGGCGCCGAATCGCCGTCTTCATTGACGGATGCTTCTGGCATTCGTGCCCAGAACACGCGTCCACGCCGCGAACCAACCGCGAATATTGGGGCCCCAAGCTCGCGCTCAATCGGAAACGCGACGAGGAAGACAGCCGTGCCTTGATCGACGCGGGGTGGCAAGTTGTGCGGGCCTGGGAGCACGAACGACCAGCCGAGGTGGCAGCCCGGGTGGAGACCCTAGTTCGGAATGCGGTCAGTCTCGACGAGAGTCCGGAAGGGCCGGCGCCGAGATGACAGGGTCGTGCGGGTCCGCGACGCGCCACAACCCGCCTTCCAGCTCCGCAAAGTACGGTTCGTCGCCGACTGCACGCACCACGCGCGCGCTCACGAATTCGCCCGCCTCGGGGACCGGCAGGCCTAGCTCGCGGGCAACCGTGCGCTGAGCTAAGTAGTCACCGCCGCAGATGATGATTCCCTCCGAGGCAAGGGCCGAGCGTGCTCCTCCGTTCGCGCGAACGCGCTTCATATAGTCGTCTTGTTGCGCAACCGTGGCGACGGTGTTCCGGCCGATACGCATCGACTGCGCCGCGCGGAATAGCTCATTGACTCGCGCCTGCCCCGACCTGTGGGCAAGTATCCGATTGCGGATTGGCGGGGCAATCTGCAACAGGGCGTTCGGCGGGAGGTCGCCGGGGCGGAACACCCAGTGGATGGCTTCCCTTCCCTCCAGATTCAGCCCTGACTTCCTATCGCGATTGACCCCCTCGCGGAGGTACTCGGGCCGCGCGCGGACGACACCGACCGCCCATTCCGATGCCTGATCGTCGGCGGTGCAAACCAGCAGCAGCTCACCGAAGCACTCGGGTGGCAGCATCCATGCGCCCATCCGCTGGGAGTACTTGCAGTCGATCTCGTGTCCGTGAATCAAGAAATCAAGGAGGTCTCCATCGCCTATGAGCTCAGAGAACTCTCGCCGCAGATTGATTTCCAGGAGAGTCCCGAAGTGTGTCTTCTCGGTCTTGAAGAGCTGGTCCCAGGCGAATCTCCCGGTGTGCTGCCCGTCATACAGCTGATCGAAAGTTCGGCGGAAAATTGCCCCGAACCGCGCTTCGGAGTGCTCGGCGTCCCGGATGGCTGCCACCACGGATTCAAGCGCTTCATCGTCGGCCACGGTTTGACGCTAGCGCTCGCAACGCTGAAGGGGCCCGGTATCTGAAGCGATAGCCCTAGCTAACGCGGTTGCGATGTTCCTCGAAGTACCGGTGCCGCTCGTGGTCGTCTTGCCCGACGAAACCCTTGAACTGTCCCAGCCGATACTCCAAGACCCCGTCGACGCTCCGATGCTCGAGTTCGAAATCGCGGGCCAGGGTCGAGAGCCTGCGCTCGACGGCTTCCCGGCCATGCTTGCTGAGCGCCGCCACGAGCTCGTCTACGGACACGAACTCCTCGGAGCGAGCAAGAACGCGATAGATGGGGTCATGCACGGTGACCGACAACTCGGGAATCTCGTGGGGGACTCCCTCGTGTCGGAGTGCTGATCGAATCGAACGCCCCACGGCCTCGGCCACAGGCGGGGGAAACGCGTTGCCGATCTGGCGATATTGGGCTGTCTTCCTCCCCGAAAACACCCACTCGGCGTCGGGTGTCCAACCTTGAAGACGAGCGACCATCTCGATCGTGAGCCGGGGCGCCCGCACCGAGGGATGGGGCCAGTCGGGTCCTGGCGCGGCGTCAGCGATCCCCTTTCCGTCGACTGCCAGGTTCGCCCACGCGCTCTTCGCCCGAGTTGGCCCAAGATCGGCACCGCCGTGCTTCTTGCTGCCGCCCACGAGGGTAGGGCCAACCCCGTTCGCCATCTCGGCCCACGAATCGGCGTGCGGCCAGCCGTTGGCCCCCATGAGATCCCGGAGGGCCTCACCAACGCTGACGGGCCCAGTCTCTCCCTCCGGCCAGCGAAAGTACTGCGCGTCCTCAGGCCTGAGCGCGACGAGCACGAATCGCGGCCGCAGCTGCGCGATGCCAAAGTCCGCCGCGTACAGCAGCCTCCAGTCGGCCACATAGCCAAGCTCGGCGAGCCGGTCGAGAACTCGCTGCCGGTATGCAGCGAAACGGGTGCTGGCAAGACCCCGAACATTCTCGAGGAGGAGGGCTCGAGGGCGAACGATAGCGACCTGCTCCACCGCCCAGGCGAACAAGTCACGTTCGTCCGAGGAGCCCAGCTGCTTCCCAGCGATCGAGAACGGCGGGCAGGGAACACCCCCGGCGAGCAAGTCGACGCCCTCGTAGTCGGCAGGGTCCCAAACCGAGGGATCCGCAACGTCGCCGACGGCAACGGCCCAATCCGAGTTCGACCGCAGCGTCTCCGCTGCGCGCTCATCGAGCTCGACCGCGAGCGCGTGCGTGAATCCAGCACGATGAAGTCCTAGCGCCTGCCCTCCGGCCCCGGCGCAGATCTCTACGACACTTAGCTCACCCACCGCTGCTCCTCGCGAAACTCTGCCAACGACGTCCCGGGCCCGACACGACCGGGCTGCGCCACTCGAATATACGTTCGGCAGTATGGGCTGCGCTGCCGACACGCGGAGACTCCACGCGGCAGGCGCCCACGACAGCCCCCAAGTGGTCGCGAGAGCCGGTCGGTACGAAGAATCTCGGGCGTGACCTGTGACGCTAGGCGACCTGGATGAGGAGGCTGGTGTTGCTGCTCGCGGACCATTCTTCAGCCTCTCGGTCGCCGCGTCGACGGATGCGGACGGCACGCGCGAACTGGCCCGGTGCAGCGGCCTCGGGAATGAGATTGACCGGTATCCCTGTAAGTAGCTGGCTACCGATGAGCAAGGCGGCCGTGCCCGAGCTTGAGACCTCGATCCTGCTGATCACGCCCTCGATCGCGTCAGCGTGATCCCAAGCCGAGACGGCGTCCCAATGAGGCTGGCAGACCATCCGCTTCGGACAGAAACGACAGACTTCAGAATCTGGTCGTGTTGTGGTGATGTCCTCTAATCGCGCGTCGCGGATTCTTTCTAGGAGCGCGGAAATGGCGGAGGGAGCTATGCGCATCTCTGTGGGTCCGCGCGTGAGGCTGAAAACGATCACACGCTCGGGGAGCGTCCCGTAGGCGACCCGAAACAGGTGAGTGTAGAACGTCATCTGGTGCTCAATTGCGGATGATGATGGTGCCGAGGCGTCGCCTCCAGTCTTCAGGTCGATGATGATGCCGCCGGGACCGGAGGTGGCAATATCGAGGATGCCGAAGAGCCGTTGGTCGTTGTCGCGCAGCAGCAGTTCACTGTGCATCTCCCCCGACGCCTGTGTGAGCAATTCTGCGAGTTCTCTTCCTCGCGACTTGAGCCGGGCGCGCGTGACGACTGCCTGAGGCATGCGCGGCGTATCCAATTTGTGCGCAACCGCGACCTCGTCGAAACGTTCCTGGAGACGCGTGCCCGGGTCGGCCAAGTTCCACTCTCTTGCTTCGACCCAGGCTTGCAGCGCGAGGTGTGCCGTGGCGCCGGAGTTGTCTGGTGCCCTCTCGGGCGGTTTGGTCGGTATTGACGCCGACGTCGCGGAGGCACGACAGCGAAGCAGACGCCAAGCGGCCGACGCGGACCACCATGGCGGCTCTGTGTCTGCGCGGGTCATGTCCCCGCAGGTTCCGAGTCTGAGATCAGTTTGAATACGCGCCGCGGGTCACGATCGAGGGTGAAGGAGTCTACGAACACCACACCGTCAAGGTCGTGCTCCGACGCTTCAATTTCGGCCATGGCTTCCGCAAGTCGGGGGGCGATGAGGGGATCTTCTGAGGCTTCAAAGGCGTGGCGGGCGACCACTGCCCACGAGCCGCTGCCGAGGCTTTCGTGTCGCGCGGCCGGCACGGTGCTCTCGATTCGCGTGGCGTTGTACGCGCGGGCCCAACGATCGATCGCGGCCGAATCCGTTGCCTCGCCGAGACTCAGAGGCCGTCCTTGGAGGAGCCGAAACAGGTCGCTGGCGAGCCGCCAGTCAAGCAGCGCGTGATACGCCATGTTGCCGTAGTCCCGGAGACAGCGGTAGCACGACGAGCGGCAAGCCTCAGCGTGCGAAGGTTCCTCCAGCTCGGTCAAGTAGCTGTCTACCGCTCTGAGAAATTCGGGCAGATACCCGGGTGAGCCGAGTTGGGTGCTGAAGCCTGCACCGTTCTCGAGAGTGTCGGCGAGAAATGCGTACGTGGCAGGTTCGTTTCCGACGACGCCCGAGTAGATACCTGCGGCGAGCTCGAGGGGCTGGATATCGAGTTTCGCAGAGGCAACGGTGCGAAGAAGGAAAGCAAGCGAATACCACGCCGCGCGTCGGCTGTCGGTAACTTCCGGCGCACCATAAGGCTGGCGGACGCCGGAGACGAGGTTCAGACGGAGCCCAGACGCGGGATCCGTGGGCGCGCCAGCCCCGGCGAAGATGAAGTCAGTGTGCTGGATTGCGCCGAGTGCGACGCTGATCGGGTCGCCGGTGGCAAAGGAGGGGTGAAGCAGCCCGGCATCGATGGCGCGTGCCGAGACGTATCCACCCCATTCAGGGCCGCCTGGGGCGGCGTGGCGAAGTTCGAAAAGCCGCCCACCGTTGTCGTTGATCACGTACCTGGAGCCAGGACCGGAGAGGATCAGAGCGTTGCCGGGATCCTGGCGGTCGAGGGCTTCCATGTCGGTCATTGCGCGTGCAGCCATCGCGCGGGGGCTCCAGGAGAAGTTCCCGTCGAAGTCCGTGCCGCGAGCGCTACGGAACCCAAGCGGTTCGCGTAGTGGGACGGTGGAATAGAAGCTAGGCCCGGCGCCACATCTGGGGCAGGTATTCATGGCCTGTTGCTCGCCGAGATAAGAGCAGGCCCGGCAGATCGACAGCGAAGACTCAGCGCCAAGTGGTTCGATCTCCGGTTGAGGACGCGGCCCGGACGGCTTGAACGCCGTGATCCCAACGACCGGGTAGACAGTTCCGTCGCGGACAACTTCACTCATGGGGGCGAACTGGCTGACGGCCATGCTCAGGTCGCGGTCGATGACCCCGGCTGGAGGCCATGGGTAGGAGCGCTGCGGGCGGTTCAGATAGAGATACCGCACGGACGTCGGGAATCCGAACATGGGCAGTAGGCCGTGTTCCGCGAGGAGCTGGCTGAGATCTTCGTGCCGCTGGGTATGAACCGCGCGATCGATGTCCTCGATGAGGGTGCTGACGCACTTCTCCGCCTCCTCGTCGGCGCTGCCCTCGAATTCCGTGCTGCGCGCGAGGGATCGCGCGGTCTCGTGCACGACGTCTGGGCGGTCGCTCAACCATTGTTCGAGCCGCGGGCGGAGCATTGTTTGCCAGTCGGTGGTCTTGCCGAACGCCCCATGCACGTTGGCGCTCGCGTCTTCTCCGTCCGTCGCAGAGATGAGGTCGGCGAATGCCTGGCGAAGGACCTCGCTCCTAAGCGACCGGGAGAAAATCTCTGGCCGGTTCAACGCGAGGTAGGGCTTCGGGGTGGGGTCATTCGTTATGCGGTCGGGCCGTTCGAAGTAGTACTCGTCGTGGCTGCGCCCGCGACATACGGTCAGTGCGATCGCAACTGGCGAGTTGCGGCGACCCGCGCGGCCGACCCTCTGCTGATAATTGAATCTGGTAGGAGGCATGTTGCCGAGGACGATTGCCGAGAGGGCGCCGATGTCTACTCCGGCCTCCATCGTCGTAGTGACGGAGAGAAGGTCAATGGCATCAGTGAGTTCGTTCTCGCTGGAATCTAGGAATACATCCTGGAATCGCGACTGGCGGGTCTGTGCGTCAATGCGGTCGGTCTGCCCGGTCAGCTCTGCAGTGTTGAGCCGAAATTGACCGTCGCCCCGGATGGCTTTCCAGGAGTAGTAGTCCTGGCTGAGGTCAATCGGAGCAGGGGTGACGGGCAGCAGTTGCGCGCACTTGGTGCAGTAGCCATTCCCGGTGGTCAGGTGCTGGCGGCTGCATCTGGAGCAGATCCAGGCGTGCCCCTCCCCCCTGCGCAACACGACAGCGGAGGGGTCTATCAGATATTCGGTGATGGCATGGCCGGCCCGACTCAGCACATCGTCGCGCAGACCGTCCGGGGTTGATGCCCCCGCACCAGCCACGGCCGCCCAGAACTTCCGAAGTTTGGGGGTCGGGTCGTCGCGCCGGGCACGCAGACGGACGAACCGACGCTGGTCAGCCAAGATTCGCAGGGCTGCTCTCGCCTGCCCGGTAGCCGTATCAGCCGGAGCGTCTGCGGGTGCGGTATCGGAGGTAAGCGCCAGCCATCCAAGGCCGAGGGATTCGAAGTCACGCCCTCCGCCCGAGAACAGGCCCTCGAGGAGCTCTTCCTCAAGGGATCGACGAATGTCGCCTAGCAGCGACTTCTGCGGGTCGGTCAGGCCTGCCTTTGGAGCTGGCGGTGTGAGTTGCCAGTCGTAAAGCTCGGACCAGGAAACCGAGGGGTCCTCGGAGGTGCCGCGGAGGCGCGCGTGAGGTCCACCAGGGTTGATCCCGAGCCCGAGGAGGTCGACGGATACTTCTGCGGCCAATTCCCGCAGGGAGGGCGGGGTCGCGAGCGCGGCCTTCAGGCGGACGGCGTCACCCGGGCCAGTCCCTGGCTTGCCGTCCCAGACATCCCGGAGTTCCTCGAACGCCTGGGCGTCGCGCTGTCGCAACCGGCCAAGAGCTGCAAATGACTCTTCGCTCTTCTCATTACGGACGACGTGGCCCTCAGCTAGGGCGAGGTCTTGCGCGGCGCTGTCGGCACTAACGAGGCGCGTGTAAAGCAGCTGGCGGAGGAGGTCCTGGTAGTGCCTCAGGCTGAGGCCAGCGGAGAGTTTTGCGGCGTCCTGCCTGCTATCGGTGAAGACGATGAGCTTGCGGTCGGCGTCGGCGAGGTCGTTGGCGAGCTCGGTGGTGAGCACCTGGTTGATCTTCTCGAAACCGGTGCGCATCTGCCGGATTGGTGATCGCTGCGTGGCTGGATCGGTTGCCGACAACCGACCATTGCGGCCGTACTGAATCTCCCAGTCGTCGCCACAGTTCGGGCACTGCGTCGGGAACGGGCTCACGGTCTCGGGGGCACGACGCAGCTCTCCGGTCGCTCTGTTGGTAGCGATGCGGGCGTGAAAGCTCCACCCTGTGAATTCTTCCGCGGTGTTGCTGATCTCGCCGGAGGCCGGGTTGAGCTTGCTCGGCCGAAACGCATAGGCGACCGCGCTGTTGTCGCGGTTCCAGGTCGGAGAATCTAGGTTCGTCAGCGCGCGCTCCGGGCGTGGCCAGTAGACGAGGTAATTGTCTGAGGTGCGCTGCAGTGAGACCTGATCGGGAAGCTTGGCGAGCTCTGGTACGTCGGCGAGCAGCATCGTCTTTACGGCGCCCTTCTGAAGCTCCCCTTCTGGGGCGAAACCGCCGAGAAGAACGTCGCCGCAGTTCTGGCAATACAGAAGCTCGAGCACCCGACCGCCGCACTCGCACCGAGTTGCAGGTTCGGCGTACAGCCTTCCAATGGTGCGTCCGGGCTGCCGGTCGGTGACAGCAGCGCAAGCGGGGTCGCAGCACGCCCACATTCCGACGACGTTCCGAAAGAACAGATGCGCGCGAAGCTTTGGGTCGCCTGGTTGCGGATCCTGCGCGATCCCGGCAAGGACGTTGGCGATCGCAGATTCTGAGATCTCGCGGGGCGTGCTGGGGAACACTTCCTTGGCGACCTGGCTGAGCGTCTTCGCCCCGCCGGATCCGTTGCCGTGGAGGACTCCTCGCACCGCATCGACCACGCCCGAACTCCTCGCATTGACTGCAGCGGCCGCCGCGTCTGCTGTGGCCAGCTCGGAGGGTTCGACAGCGGGAGGAGTCTGGTATTCGGACGGCGCGGTGCTGGATCCAGTGATAAATGTGAACGTTCCCGGGGCGACGTCGAAGAACTGGTGCAGATAGTCGAAGTCACGCGCGGAATCCAGGGACGCGGAGGCCGAGAGCACCCGGAACTGCTCCGGGCGCGCGTCCAGGCCGAGGCGACGTTTCAAGGTGCGTAGCAGGTAGGCAACCTCAGTCCCCGCAGTTCCGCGGTAGGTGTGGAGTTCGTCGACCACCAGAGTGAATACGTTGTCGGGGTTGTCGAGCCATCGGCGGGTGGCGTCAAAGAAGTGGCCGTCACGCTCGCGCAGCAGCATCACGTTGAGCATGGAGTAGTTGGTTATGAGGATGTCGGGCGGGTAGTCGAGCATGTCCCAGCGTGAGCGCATCTCAGCACCGTCGAGACGAGGCACGAAGTACCGGAGGTCGTCATCGTCCTTTTGGGCTGCAACCTGCTGAGCGCGGATGCCGCGTTTGCTGGTCTGCCGAAGGTACCGACGCAACTCGCCGAGAGCGAGGTTGTTGCTCGGGCTACCCGTGACCGGTGTGGCGCCGGTATAGCGACCGAAATAGAACCGGTGCCCGTTGCGCTTGGCGTCGAGCCACGCGCGGACTTCGTCGTTGTCGAGGGCACGGCGCAGGCGGATGAGCTGATCGTCGACGAGAGCGTTCATCGGGTAGAGGACGATGGCGCGGACGGCGGCTTCACGGCCGGTTTCCCCGTCGCGCTGAGTGCGAAATGGGCTTCCTTCCGCGGTCCACCAGTCGGTGGGCGGCGCCCCCTGTCCTCCCCATTTGCGGGATTCACCAAGAAGCGAGGATAGGAGAGGCATCAGAAACGCCTCCGTCTTGCCGGATCCGGTGCCGGCCGTAATCACCATGTGTCGCCCTGGCTGCACTCCGGCGGCGAGTGCCTCTTCCTGGTGGCGATATAGAGAGGGGACGCCGTGAAGCATTCCGGCGCCAAGGAAATCGGCCAGATCGGGGTCGGCGCCCGACGCAATTGCAGACTCCGCAAGGCTTCGACCGGTGGTTTCGTATTCGGGACGGAGTTCAAGTAGTGGCATACGGTAGGCGCCTCCGTCGCGGTCGAGTAGCGACCGGCGCTCGGCTTGAAGGCGCTCATCGGCGAGACCAAACGGTGTGTCGTAGTAGCGGAAGTAGGCGTCACGGAGGTGTTCGAAGGTCCGGACGGGGTCCAGATGCCTGCTAGTACTCGTCATGTGCGGGGCGGCCTTCCTGTTCAGCTACTGATTTGCACGGTCTGCCCAAGTGCGGAGGCGACGCGGACGGCGATCTCTCGAGGGACGTTGTCGTAGAGCGAGGTTTCGGCGGAGCTTCCAAATCGCGGTACAAAACCGCTGCAGAGGACGAGCGCGCGCGAATGGAGGGGCGGCAGCGGCGCCCCCCAGTCGACGATGAGGGTGCCGATCCGGTTGCGGTGGTCGCTGTCAGGCCGCCAACGGATGACGGTCTCACCTCGCCGCGCGAGCTCGGAGAAGATCCCCGACGAGAGATCCGTGGCATGCCAGCTGCCCTGGTGGTAGCGCAAGTGCTGCCAACGGCCGTTGACCTGCTCGCGGTAGAGGCCCTCCGGCAGATCGAATCGGCTCGGCGATGCTTGCGTCCAGGTCTGCGGGCTGAAGTGGGTGAGCCGCTCGAGTGGTGAATCATAAGCCGGCGGCGCACATGGGATCGCGGGAGCTCTCGCGCGGAGCAGCGCTGCGATCCCGGCTGCCGCGCAGCCCACATAGGTCGCTCCGAGCAGGGCGGCGACATCTTCGAGGTCGCGAGCCCGTTCATACGGGATGATGATCGTCTGCGGTGCGGGGATATCGCGGGCGGAGCCGGAGCGATGTGCGTGTTCGGCGTATATCTCGCCCTCGCCGATAGCCCGGACGAGCCGCGGACGTCGGGCCCCGGCAAGGACCGCAAGGCCATCGGCGAGTGGAAGTCGAGTGACGGCTGGCGGGGCAACGGACCATTTCCCGCGCTTCCAATCGACTTCGCAGTGGCCAAGTGAGGCGGCGTCGCGGAGCCATCGCCCGGTGGCGCTCTCGTGCAGGTCGAAGTTCTCAGTGCGTGCCAGCCATGCGGCTCGGGAGCGAAAGTCGGCTATCGACCCGCTTCCGGTCTCGCTGATCCACGTCAGCAACAGGTCGCCGATCATGCAGTCCGCTCGGCTCGTCCAAGTTGTGCCGACCACAGCTGCGCGCCGTTTGGGTCGCTGCCGACCCGCTTCCAGGCATCAAGGATGTCAATGTCCAGGTCGTACTCTTCCGGTTCCGAAGCGCCGATCTCCGTAATCCGCCAGCGAGAGCCGCGCCGCTGGGCGAGCCAGTTGGCGGTTGCGGATGCGTTGATCTCGAAACGTGGCGAGTGGAGTTCGATGTCGATGCTCGAGAGAAAGGGAGGAGGTTCAGGCTCCGGTAGACGCTCAGCGCGTCCGCCATCATGCAAGAGCCAGGACTCGTCTCGCCCGCGGCGCGCAAGCACCGGGTGCAAGCCAGGATCGCTCACGCAGGCACCGGTGACAGCGAGCGACCCATGCTCCTCGCTCATCTGTTCGTCGAGGGTCCACCCAAGCGTGGCAGTACCGACCGGGGCCGATGGGTCCGGTCCCTCCTCCAGCGTGGTGAAGGACAATTCCTGCCCGTCTGCGTCCACGACGTGGCGTCCGACCCCGCTGATGAAGCGTCGCAGTTCGAGTGGGAAGCCATTCGCCTGGAGTCGCTCCCGCCGCCCATCTAGAGTGACGGTCGCGAGGCGCGGATCGGGCCCCGAAGGCAGGAGAAGGTCCGGTTCACCGCCGACCAGATAGTGCGTCGCCGATATTGATCTGGCAACTGGAAGGCCGCGGACCAACCGTGCACGGGGAACGGGGGTAGGGGCTACGCCGACCAGGCGAAGGCGTGGCAATTCGGCGAGGGCGTGCTCGAGCACCTCGCCGTCAGCGAACCGCACGTCCCCGAATAGGGCATAGCCGGGGAGAAGTACCCGCCTTCGCTGATGGATGTATGACCAGCCATCAACAGCAGCCTCGCGGAGCAACTGCTGGAATTCAGCAGCGTGCGAAGAACTGACAGCGGCCAGATGGTCTTCAAAAGGAAGCATTCCGGAAGAGGACGTCCACGCGCCCGTTTGCGGATCGAGCCGGAAGAAGAGCACAGGTGACGGCGGGAATTCGGCTGTGAACTCATCGCCGCGAAGCCGGAAGCCAGAAAGCAGCATCTCCGCACTCACCGCAGGACTTCCCACGGCGGAGTAGTAGTCGATGCCGCTGAGGGCCGTGAGAATCACTTCTTGTGCACTGTCCGGCACCCGCAAAGTGAGCACTTCTGGGCCGCTTGCAGGGACGGGAAACAACCAGCGAGCCTGCCATGCGTCAAGGTCGACGCTGAGCCGCATCGCAATTCGCTGTTTCCCTTCGCCGGTCAGCACCCGGCCGTCCCACGCTCGGGCGTGGGCCTCGACGACGGCGGCGAGGAGTGCGCGAAGGTCCGTGTCACCGAGAGCATGCATGAAGGTCTCGCTAAGGCGGTTCTGAGGTGCCGCCGTCCAGATGTCGAGCGCGCTACTGATTACCTGTGCGTCAGGCACGGCGCTAGGTGCGAAGTCGAGCGCGTGGAAGAAGCGCGTGAGCGCAATACGGTCGCTCTGGCGCGCGAGCGCTTGCGAGAGGGGATACCCGATCCGCAAGAGGTGCGGGTGGTCCCGGATAGTCGAGGTTCCTACGGCACCGTCTTGTGCTTCGATCCAGTCATGCAGCCCCCGCCACATCTCGACGACGTCGACGAAGGCGCCTTCCTCTCTGAGATCCTTGCGGAGGATCTCTGTGAATTCGCCGTCGCCGGCTGGAGCGAGCGCTTGCGCGAGCCGGAGGTAGTAGTTGGTTGAACGCCCCTCTGCGTCTGACCGCATCCTGGTCGCTGCGAGAACGGTCAGCGCAATCAACGGAAGAACCGGCGGAGCATCAAGTCGGGGACCACGCCTCCACTGCCGGTAGGACAGCAGGATCGGGGCGAACATCGGCCGTCCGTCGGTCAACCTGACTCGGCTGCGCACTGCCTCTGCAAGTTCGATGGCCGCGTCGTCCACTTCCGGGCGAATGCGCGCGAGCTGGGTGTCGTCGACAAAAAATACTGTCGGGCCCTCATGGCGGGCGAGGAATTCGCTGCAAAGCACGCTCTGCCATTCCTCATATCCCCAGACCATGGCGCCAGATCCTCCCTGTCTCCCCCTAAGGCTCAGGCTAGCGACGGCCGCGGACATGAGTTTGCCTAGACATGCCCTTCCCGGAAGGACGCTGGTCGCGGCATTGGTCAACTTCGGCGAATCGCTGGAACTTGAGACTGGGATCGCCCGTCGGCGGCGTCACCGGCCCCCGATAGCCTGCCCACGTGTTCCTCTCCCCCGCCGACTCGGGCGCGCCACGCCGCGTGTACTACAGCGCGAGCGACCTCAAGGCGGCGGTGGAGTGCGAGTGGGGCATGCTGCGCAAACTCGACTCCAAGCTCGGCCGCGTCGAGGCGGTCGAGGATCCCGAAGACCTGATGCTGGAGCGCGCCGCCCGGCTGGGTGACGCCCACGAGCTGCGCGAGCTGGAGAGGTACCGCGCGCAGTTCGGCGCTCCCCGCGAGGGTGCAGGCGTGGTCGAGATCGACCGCCCCGACCCGTCGAACGACCCGGTCGCGTTGGCGCACGCTCGCGACCTCACCGTCGCCGCGCTCCGGTCGGGCGCCGACGTCGTCTTCCAGGGCACGTTCTTCGACGAGCCCGACGACGGCGGGCCCGGGTTCGTCGGATTCGCCGACTTCCTCATCCGCTCCACCCACCGCCCCGAACTCACGACCGGTCAGGCGGCGAGCACCACCGCCCCCGGCACCACCGCGCACGCCGCAGACGCCCCGACGAGCGACACCGCGCACGAGCCGCTCCCCGCCGACGCGCTCGTGTACGACGTCTACGACACGAAGCTCGCCCGCTCCGCGAAGATCACCGCCCTGCTCCAGTTGGCGGCGTACGCCGACCAGCTGCAGCGGCTCGGCATCCCGGTGGGCGACCGGGTGTACCTGATCCTCGGCAACGGCGAGACGAGCGAGCACCGGCTCGACGACATCCTCCCCGTGTTCCGCGACCGGGTCGCGCGGCTCATCGCCAGCATCCAGGCGAGGGTCGACGACCCCGACGACGCGCCGCTGCCGTGGGGCGCCGAGGGGGTGACCGCGTGCGGGCGGTGCGAGTGGTGCACCCCCGAAGTGGAGCGCACCCGCGACGTGCTGCTGGTCGCCGGCATGCGCACCAGCCAGCGCGCCCGGCTCGCCGAGGTGGGCATCCACACCATCGACCAGCTCGCCGAGCTGCCGGATGCCGCCACGGTCGACGGGATCGGCCCGCAGGCGCTGCGCACCCTCCGCGCGCAGGCGCAGATGCAGCTCGCCGCTCCCCCGGTCACCACCGACGCGACCGGCGCCGAGCACCACGAGGTGGCGTGGCGGGTGCACGACGCGATGGGGCTCGCCGCCCTGCCCGAGCCCGACGCGGGCGACATCTTCTTCGATTTCGAGGGCGACCCGCTCTGGACCGACGACTACAAGAACTGGGGCCTCGAGTACCTGTTCGGCGTCATCGACCACGACGACCCCGCAGCGCCGGGTGCGCGCACATCCGAGAACTTTCGGCCGTTCTGGGCGCACGACCGGCCCGAGGAGGGGCGCGCCCTGGTCGCGTTCCTCGAATACGTGCGCGACCGCCGCCGGCGGCATCCGGGGATGCACATCTACCACTACGCCGACTACGAGCGCTCCCACCTGCAGCAGCTGTGCGCGCGGCACGGCACCGGCGAGGCGATCCTCGACGAACTGCTGCGCGAGCACGTGTTCGTCGACCTCTACCCGGTCGTCAAGCGCAGCATCCGCATCAGCGAGAACTCCTACTCGCTCAAGAAGCTCGAACCGCTCTACATGGGCGACGAGCTGCGCGAGTCGTCCGTCACCACCGGCGCCGACAGCGTGCAGGCCTACGTCGACTACACGGTGCTGCGGGATGCCGGCCGGGATGCCGAGGCCGCCGCCCTGCTGGCCGAGATCGGCGACTACAACCGCTACGACTGCGTCTCGACCCTGCGGCTGCGCGACTGGCTGCTCGCCCGCGCCGACGAGAACGGCGTCGCCCGCCGGCCCGAAGTCGTCGCCGACGAGCCGCGCGACGCCGACCTGGAACGCGCGGAAGACGAGATCCGCGCCCGCCTGTCGGCGCCCATCGACGGCATCCCCGCCGCCGACCGCAGCCCCGACGAGACCACGCTCGCCCTCGCCGGCGCCGCCATCGAGTACCACCGGCGCGAAGACAAGACCTACTGGTGGGAGCACTTCAACCGCCAGGTCGACGACATCGAGAACTGGCGCGACACTCGCGACGTGCTCGTCGTCGAGGAGGCCGCAACGGTGCGCGAATGGGAGACGCCGAAGCGCGCCACCACCCGCACCGTGAAGCTGCACGGGCGGCTCGCCCCGGCATCCCGGCTCGGTGTCGGCGACACCCCGTTCGTCATGTACGACCACCCGCTGCCGTCGATCATCACCGGCGTGCCCGCCGGCCAGCGCGGCGAGCACGCCCGCGCCGAAGTGCTCGAGATCGACGTCGACGGCGAGCACGCCACCGTGCTGCTGGACGAGAGCGCCGGCATCGGCGGCGAGACGTGGGACGCGTTCCCGGTGGCGCTCACCCCGTCGGCGCCGATCCCCACCAAGGCGCAGCGGCAGGCCATCCTCGCGTGGGGCGGGGCGCTCGCCGAAACCCTCAGCGACGGCGGTCGCGGCCTTCCGGATCCGTGGCCGAAGTCCGCCTCCCTCGACCTTCTGCGGCGACTGCCGCCGCGGTTCGCGACCGGCGTGCTCGAGCCCGTCGGCATCGACGGCGTGCCCGCCGCGATCGCCGACTCGCTGCAGCGCCTCGACCGCTCCTACGTCGCCGTGCAGGGGCCGCCCGGGTCGGGCAAGACCTACGTCGGCGCGAAGGTCATCGCCCACCTCGTCACCGAGCTGAAGTGGCGCATCGGCGTCGTCGCGCAGTCGCACGAGGTCGTCGAGAACGTGCTGCGCCGGGTCATCGAGAGCGAGGGCGTGCCCGCCGACCGGGTGGCGAAGCGTCCCCCGTCGCGCGGCTACGACATCCCGCCGCCGTGGACGGTGCTGAAAGACAACGGCGCCCTCACCGACTACGTGCAGACCGAGTGGGACGCCGGCTTCGTGCTCGGCGGCACCGCGTGGGACTTCGCCAACGGCGGCAAGGTGCCCCGCGACGGGCTCGACCTGCTCGTCATCGACGAGGCCGGGCAGTTCTCGCTCGCCAACACCATCGCCGTCGGCGTCAGCGCCCAGCGGATGCTGCTGCTCGGCGACCCGCAGCAGCTCCCCCAGGTGAGCCAGGGGCTGCATCCGGAACCCGTCGACACCTCCGCCCTCGGCTGGCTGAGCGACGGCCACGACGTGCTGCCGCCCGAGCTCGGCTACTTCCTCGCCGAGTCGTGGCGCATGCACCCCGCCCTGTGCGCCGCCGTCTCCGACCTCTCCTACGAGGGGCGGCTCGCGTCGGCGCCCTCTACCCTCTCGCGGAACCTGGACGGCGTCGAGCCGGGGCTGCATCCGGTGCCCGTCGTCACCGCCGGCTACTCCACCGAGAACCCTGTCGAGGTGGATGAGGTGGTGCGCCTCGTCGCCCACCACGTCGGGATGCCGTGGACCGACCCGACCGCCGCCTCACCCCGTACGGGGGAGCCGCTTCGCCCGTCCGACGTGATCGTCGTCGCCCCCTACAACGCGCAGGTCGACCTGCTGCGGCACGCCCTCGACGCGGCCGGATTCCGCGACACCCCCGTCGGCACGGTCGACAAGTTCCAGGGCCAGGAGGCGGCGATCGCGATCGTCTCGCTCACGGCATCCAGCGCCGACGACGTGCCGCGCGGCATCGACTTCCTGCTCACCCGCAACCGCATCAACGTCGCCATCTCGCGCGCCCAGTGGGCCGCCTACCTCGTGCACTCCCCCGCACTCCGCGACCACCTGCCCCACCGACCCGCTGGCCTCGCCCAGCTCTCGGCCTTCATCCGGCTCACCTCGCGGGACTGACGCGCGCCGACGGCCCGGCCCGTGCTGCCGCCCGAAGCACGCGCCGCACGGTAACGATCGGATGACGGATGCCGAGGGAAGCTCGCGCTTCCGACGCGCCGGGCGCTAGCGTCGCAAGGCTGTGCCGAGAGACGGCACGCCCCGAGACCTGGAGGAGCACGACATGCGCGATATCCGCATCCCCGTGCGCGCGAAGCGCACCCTCCAGTACTCCGCGTAGGCGCGGCGTCTCCCGACGCCCCGCGCCACGTGCCCGGGGCGACCTCGCCGTCGACGTCTGCAGCGTCCGCGATGCTCGTGGTCCCGGGTGGGACCTCACGAGAATCGAAAGGACGATGAGAAAGATCACGAACCGGCTGGTCACCTGGGCGAGCATCCTCGAGCAGAACACCGAGGATCAGGCCCGCACGGCCTCGACCATGCCGTTCATCTACCCGCACCTGGCCCTCATGCCCGACGCCCACCTGGGACTCGGCGCGACGGTCGGGTCGGTCATCCCCACGCTGCGCGCCGTCATGCCGGCCGCGGTCGGGGTCGACATCGGATGCGGGATGATCGCGGTGCGGACCCAGTTCCACCGCGACGACATCCTCGCCGCGTCGAGGCCGCTCTCGGAGCTGCGCGAGCAGATCGAGCGCGCCATCCCGTTGTCGGCGGGCGCGAAGAACCGCAAGGTCGTCGCGACCGCCGAGCCGCGCGTGGCGGAGCTCACCGAGAGCGCCGAGCGCGCCGGATTCGACCCCGCGTCGTACGTGGGCGCCTGGAGCCTGCAGCTCGGGACGCTCGGCAGCGGCAACCACTTCATCGAGGTGAGCGTCGACGAGACGGATGCGGTGTGGCTGTTCCTGCACTCCGGGTCGCGTGGCGTCGGCAACCGGATCGCCGGTCACCACATCAAGGTCGCGCAGCGGCTGATGGAGAAGTGGTGGATCGACCTGCCCGACCGCGACCTCGCCTACCTGGTGGAGGGGACGGCCGAGTTCGACCGGTACATCGCCGAACTCACGTGGGCGCAGCGGTTCGCGCTGCTCAACCGTGAGGAGATGATGGACCGCGTCGTGCGGCAGGTCTCGGAGTGGCTCGGAGTCGGCGTGGAGGAGCGGGAGCGGATCAACTGCCACCACAACTTCACGCAGAAGGAGACCCACTTCGGCAAGGATGTCTGGCTGTCGAGGAAGGGCGCCATCTCGGCGCGGCGCGGCGAGCCGGGGCTCATCCCCGGCTCGATGGGCACCGCGTCGTACGTGGTCTCCGGACTCGGCAACCCGATGGCACTCGAGTCGTCGCCGCACGGCGCCGGCCGGACCTACTCGCGGAGCGCGGCACGCAGGACCTTCACGGTCGAGCAGCTGCGCGAGGCGATGGCGGGCATCGAGTACCGAGACACCGACGCGTTCCTCGACGAGATCCCCGCGGCGTACAAGGACATCGATCAGGTGATGGCGGATGCCGCCGACCTGGTCGAGGTGCGGCACACGCTGCGGCAGCTCGTCAACGTGAAGGGCGACTGAGAGGGCGGGCCCGGGAGCGATCCCGGGCCCGTTCGGCGGTTCGCCGACACCGCCGCCTCGCCGGGCTAGCGCCCGCGGCCGCCGCCACCGCCACCACCACCGCCGGAGAACCCGCCCCCGCTCGACCCGGACGAGAACGACGAGCCGCCCGACGACGACCAGCCGCTGCCGGAGCGCCCGCTCGACCCGTTGAAGAAGCTGTTCCACGACGACGACTTCTTCGTGCCGTAGCCGCCGGACGCGCGCGACACCACGGGCCGCGGCGGGCTCGGCGCCCAGGAGCGCACGCTGCGCACCGTCGACGACACCCGGAAGGTGGATGCCGACCCGGTGGTGGTCCAGCGCACCGGCACGTGCGCCGCCTCGTAGCGGGCCTGCAGCTGCTGCGACCACTCGTCTTCGATCCCGAACAGGATCGCGTAGGGCAGCAGCTTCTCGTACAGCTTCAGCATCTGGGTGGCGTCGCCGACATCCACCCGTTCCGCGTTCTCGGGGCTCTGCAGGAACCGGATGCGGTCGGCCTCCGCCCACTCGAGGTACATCTTCACGCCGAGCAGGTGGTCGCCCGTGTCGCGGCCCTTCGCGGTGAGCGGCTTGTGGGTCGACTGGTTGGTCACCGTCTGCACGACGCCCCAGCCGGCGGCGAACAGCACGAGCAACGACAGTTCGATCGCGTCGAACCGCCCCACCGTGTCGTAGAGGTAGAAGAAGAGCAGCCCGGCGCCGACGGCGGCGACGAGCGCCAGCACGATCAGCACCACCGACATCCGCGTCGGCGTCGACCCCGACCGGTAGCCGCCGGATGCCACCGCCGACTCGACCCGGCGGAACACCGGCGTCGCGACGGCCTGCAGCGAGTCCGACCCGCGCTTCACGCCGAACCGGGCGCCGGGCGGGTTGTCGTCGAACAGCTCGTCGAGCAGCCGGTCCTCCACGTCGTCGAGGCCGTCGCGGCTCAGCAGCTCGAGACTGAACGGTCCGCTGCCGCCCTTGTCGTCATCCGGTTCGACGATGCGGATGTTGCCCCGCACCGCCAGGTCGAGGATCTGCGCCGCGAACGCGCGGTTCGGTTCGCCGATCAGCATCGCGGCGACCATCGGGTTGAGGCCCTCCGGCGGCTCGTACTGCGGGACGACGATGCCGTGCGCGCGCAGCTTGCGGCCCGCGCTCGACTCGGTCTGCGAGCCGCGGGCGACGACGCCGACCACGATGCCGCCGATGCCGAGCACCCACGGCAGCCCGTACACCCAGCCCGGGGTCTGCGGACCGGGGTCGTACGGCTCGATCGGCCCGTAGTCGGGCGCGGGCACCGGCTCGCCCTCGACGAAGGTGCCGGCGAGGAACGGGAGGTCGAGGGTGAGCGACTCGCCCGGCGCGACATCCGACGCAGAGAACCCGATCCGCACTCCCCCGTCGTCGGTCGCCTCCTCGGTGATCGGCTCGGCGCACTCGCCGTCGGCGAGGTAGCAGAATGCCCCGCCGTCCCGCGCCTCGGCGAGCTCCGGCGGCAGCACCACGGTGGCGGTCACCTCGCCGAACGGCTGCGCCCATCCGGTGCCATTGACGTCCCAGTAGAACTCGTCGCCGCCGTCGAACACCGCGATGGTGTCGACCTGGGTGTAGGTGATCACGTAGGTCTGCCGGCCCTGCACGAACGAGTCGTCGCCGAGCGCCACCGAGTAGAACCCCTGGTAGTACTCCCACTCCCACGGCACCGGATCGCCATTCTCGTCGACCACGCTCTCGACGTCGGTGTAGAGCCGCACGCCGAGGTAGTACTCCGGGATGTCGCGGTAGAACCCGCGGTTCTGGTCGAAGTCGGGGAACACGGCGACGATCGTCTCCGTCACCCGCAGCTCGGCGTGCGCGTCCGCGGTGCGGGTCAGCTCGTAGACGGCGTCGAACGACTCGAACTCGAAGTCGTCGACGTCGGCGCGGATGCCCCCGCCCGTCGAGGCGGCGTGCCCGGCCGGAGTGGCGCCCGCCGTCGCGGGCAGCATGACGAGCGCCGACCCCAGCCCGACGACGGCCAGGATCCGAGAGAACCTCCGCATGCCCCCAGCCTAGGACGCCGCCCCGCGACGGGTTCTCCCCACCCGCCCGCCGTATCCGAACCGCGTCGGATCGCGGGCGTAGGCTCGACGGCGTGAGTCAAGTCCCGCGCCGCGCGAGCCTCGAGGTGCTGCGCGCCGAGGCCGCCGAGGAGCTGCGCGTCGTCGTGCTCGAGCGCCTGCGCAAGGGCGAAGACCCGTGGGACTTCATGCAGCAGATCCCGAGCGTCGACGAACTCGTCGTGCTCAGCCTGCGCGCCGAGGCGATCGCCGCCGACTCCGGGCGCCGGCCCACGGCATCCGTCGACTACCGGATGCTGCGGCAGATCGCGCTGCAGTACCCGCCGCTCACCTCGACCGTGTGGTCGCTGCTCGACCGCATCCCCGCATGATCGACGCCCCCGCCACAGGCGACATCCCGCCCGCCCTCGCCGTGCTCGAATTCGACGCCGCGGGCGTCGCGACCGGGCACCGGATGGCCGACCCGGCGAGCCCACAGCTCAGCGTCAACGACCTGTCGGCCACGCGCGGCGACGGCATTTTCGAGACGCTCAGCGTCGGCGGCGGCCACGCCCAGGCGGTGCGCCCACACCTCGACCGGTTCGCCGTGTCGGCCCGGATGCTCGACCTCGACCTGCCCGCCGCACCGGTGTGGGAGGCGGCGATCGCCGACGTGCTCGCCGCGATGGGCGGCCCGACCGACCCCGCCGAGGGCTACGTGAAGCTCGTGTTCAGCCGCGGGGTCGAGGGGCTCGACGTGCCCACCGGCTGGGCGTACGGCAGCGTCTCGCCCGACTTCGCCGACGCCCGTCGCGACGGCTACGCCATCGTGCTGCTCGACCGCGGCTACGCCCACGACGTGCCGCAGACCTCCCCGTGGCTGCTGCAGGGCGCCAAGACGCTCTCCTACGCCGTCAACCGCGCCGCCGTGCGCGAGGCCGCCCGCCGCGGCGCCGACGACGTCGTGTTCGTCACCAGCGACGGCCGGCTGCTCGAGGGTCCGTCGTCGACGCTCGTCGTGCGGCACGGCGACCGCCTGCGCACCCCGCCGAGCGAGATCGGCATCCTGGCCGGCACCACCCAGGGCGACCTGTTCGCCTGGGCGGGCGGGCGCGGCCTCGACACGTCCGTCGAGATGCTCACCCCGGCCGACCTGGCCTCCGCGGATGCCGCCTGGCTGGTCTCGAGCGTGCGGCACGCCATCCCGATCCACACGGTCGACGGGGCTCCGCTGCCCGTCGACGCGGAGCTGTCGGCGGCGATGAACGCGTTCCTGCTCGCCCGCATCGCGTAGCCGCGACATCGCGGCGCGCACGACGCCAGGCCCGGCATGTCTCGCCGAGCGCCGCGCCCGTCGCCGAGCCGGCGCGACTGCACTCCAACCCGCCGGGAACGACGAAGTGCCCCGGGTCCGAGAACCCGGGGCACTTCTGTAGTCGATCGACACCGCGACTCGTGAGCTCGTCGAGTCGAGGCCGGTCCGCGCACCCGCCGCGGGTTGTTCAGACCCGTGACGCCCCGGGCTGCGACACCCGGAGCCCCGAGCCGAAGCACGGGTGGCCGCTCGACCTCGCGGAATGCTGATCCGGAAGCCCGGGGGCTCCATCGCCGCCTCCACGATCCTCCGCGTCGGGCTGTGAGGCCCTCCGCTTCGGCTGTCGGCCGTTTCGGTTGGGTAGGAATCTACTCAGCCTCGGGCGCCGCACAACCCGTCAAGTCTCGCTAGAGGGTTGAGAGTTCCGGCGGCCTCTCGCGTCCCGATGGGCACGCAGGCCGGGTGGAACCAGCGAAGTTCCGGAAAGTACTGACGGCGGTGTCTCGTCCGGTTCTGTTCGCTCTACCCCCGTATTGCGAACCACCGTGTGGACGAGAACACCGCCGTCTGGCTAGTCCCCCAACTAGTGCACTTATGAAGATACGGATGAGAGAACCCTCCCGCGCCCCCCACTCCGGGTGTCCCCCCGTCGGTGGACTTTCTCACCGATCGGGGTACAACCCGGGTACCCTCGGCGAGCAGCCTCCGGGCGTCAGGCGACGTCGCGCTCGAGGTTCGCGACCGCCTCGGTGAGCAGCGAGGTGAGCGCGGCCGTCTGCACCGATCCCTCGGCGGCCGGGTCGACATCCACGCCGTCGAGCGCGCGCGAGGCGAGCCCCGCCTTCGCGTCGATGAGCTCCGAGATGCGGCCGTCGATCGTGCCGGCGGCGATGATGCGCCACGCGGTGACCGGCAGCTCCTGCCCGATGCGGTGCACGCGGTCGATCGCCTGCGTCTGCTCGGCGTTCGTCCACGACAGCTCGGCGAGCACCACGTTCGACGCGGCCTGCAGGTTGACCCCGACGCCCGCCGCGGTCAGCGAGCAGACGACGACCGAGACATCCGGGTCGTTGGTGAACGCGTCGATCGCCTCCTGGCGGGTCTTCGATGTCTGCTCACCGCGGATCGACACCGTGCGCAGGCCGGCGGACGCGAAGTGCTTCTCGGCGGCGTCCATCACGTCGATGTGCTTGGCGAAGAACACCACCTTGCCCACGTTGCGGGCCAGGTTGACCGTGTAGTCGGCCGCGGGCGTGGCCTTCGCCTGCCCGATGCGGCGCACCATCGCGAACACGTTGTCGCCGCTCTCGCCCTTACCCGACTCCTCGAGCTCCGCGGCGACGACGAGGCGGATGACGTCGGCCGGGTCGGCGTCGGGGCGCTGCGCGAGCACGCGGCGGTAGCGGTCGACCAGCCGCGAGACGAGCGCCTCCTCGGCCGCGCGGATCGAGCGACCCTCCTCGCCGTCGAGCTCGACCGGGATGTCGGCGATGCGGCGAGCGGGGATGTCGGCGGCGACGTCGACCTTCTTGCGGCGCACGATGCCCATGTCGATCACGGCGGCGCGCGCGGCGGCGAAGAAGCCCGGCTCGCCCGGATCCAGCTCGGTCGCCTCGAGCTTGGCCATCAGCTTCTGCAGCGGCTTCTTGTCGTCGATCCAGCCGAGGAACTTCCAGATCATCCGGAAGTCCTCGATCTGGTTGATCAGCGGCGTTCCGGTGAGCGCGATGAACAGCGCGTTCGGGGTGGTCGACCGGATGCTGGCCGCGATCTTCTGCACGTTCTGCGACCGCTGCGACTCGCGGTTCTTGATGAAGTGCGCCTCGTCGACGATCATGCCCTTGAGCCCGCGGCGGCTGAGCCAGGCCACGTGCCGGTCGAGCACCTCGTAGTTGACGACGATGATGTCGGCGAACGCGTCGATGTCGTCGCCGTCGCCGTGCACGACCGTGACGGCGCGGTGCGGCGTCCACTTCTCGACCTCGCGCGCCCAGTTCACCTTGACGACGTTCGGCACGACCACCAGCAGCGGATAGGCAGCCGCCACGTCGGCGGCGAGCAGCGCCTGGGCGGTCTTGCCGAGACCCGGCTCGTCGGCGAGCAGGTAGCTGCGGTGCCCCTCGCGCGCGCTCTGCACGAAGCGCGCCTGGTGGCGCATCAGCTCGGTGCCGCCCGGGGTGCGCAGCGAGCCGTCGTCGGGAAGGTCCATCGTCGCGTCTTCAAGAATGTCGCATTCGATGCCGCAGAGGATGTCGATTCCCGAGACCTGGCCACGCGCCTTGTCGATCGCCTTCCAGTGCGCGCGGAGCCGTTTGGCGTCGAGCCCGTTGGCCATCGACACCCGCTTGGAATGATCGGTAATCGCGATGTACTGCAGTCCGCGGGCTTTCGCAGCTTCAGCCATTTCCTGAATCGTGGCGTTGCCGTCGGTTGCGGTCGTGTGCATGTGCAGATCACCGCGCATGTCGGCCAGTTTGACGAGTTCGGGCAGT
>JBHIXX010000031.1:0-31599 GCA_041984585.1 Pseudolysinimonas sp.
GACCTGCCCGCCCCGCCCGTCGCGGTCGCCATGCGGCGGGCGTCGCTCGCGCCGCTCGGGCGCTCCGGCGTGCTCGTGATAGGGCGCCGCGACGCCGACGGCGCCACCGTCGTGACCATCACCGCCGCCACCCGCCATCCGGTGCAGCTCCGGTTCGCCGCGCCTCCTGCGGCCACCGACCTGGTCGCCGCGGTGGAGGCGGTGCCGGAGTGGTACGACGACGCGCACGGCGCTCCCGACTGGCGGCGGGCGATGAGCCGCCGGTTCGCGCTCGAGGTGCGCGACGAGCTCGACGGGGTCGGATCGTGAGCGCGACGACGCCGGGCGCCCCGGGAGCGCGCGCCGACGCGATCCGGATCGAGGTCGACGGCGAGACTCTCGAGACCGCCCCGCGCCCCGGCCAGGTGCTGCGCACGCTGCTGCGCGAGCAGGGCCGGTACGCGGTGAAGAAGGGATGCGACGCCGGCGACTGCGGCGCCTGCTCCGTGCTGCTCGACGGTGTTCCCGTGCACTCCTGCATCACCCCGGCGCACCGGGCCGACGGACGCAGCGTCACCACCGCCGCGGGCCTCGGCACCCCGGAGCAGCCGCATCCGGTGCAGCGCGCGTTCGCCGAGGCGGGCGCGTTCCAGTGCGGGTTCTGCACCGCGGGCATGGTGGTCACCGCGGCCGGGCTCGAGCACGCCCCCGACCCCGACCGGGCGCAGGCGATGAAGGGCAACCTGTGCCGCTGCACCGGCTACCGGTCGATCGGCGACGCGCTCGACGGCATCCGCAACACCGAGCAGGCCGCGCCCGGCTGCGCCGCCGGCACCTCCGCCCCGCCCCCCGCCGCCTGGCGTGTGGTGACGGGGCGCGAACCGTACACGCTCGACACCGACGAGCCGACCGGGCCGACCGGCACCGTCACGCCGGTGCTGCACCTGGCGGTCGTGACCAGCCCGCACGCGCACGCCCGCATCCGCTCCATCGACGCCTCGGCTGCCCGGGCGATGCCGGGCGTCGTCGCGGTGCTCACCCACGCCGACGCGCCCGCCACGCGCTTCTCGACCGGACGCCACGAGGACCGGCTCGACGACCCCGACGACACCCGGGTGCTCGACGACGTCGTGCGCTTCCGCGGGCAACGGGTCGCCGCGATCGTGGCCGAGACGGTGGCGCAGGCCGAGCGGGCCCGCGACGCCGTCGTCGTCGACTACGAGCCGCTGCCCGCCGTGTTCGATCCGCAGGCGGCCCGCTCCCCCGGTGCCCCGCTCGTGCATCCCGACCGCA
Organism: Pseudolysinimonas sp.; assembly: GCA_041984585.1. Taxonomy (GTDB): domain Bacteria; phylum Actinomycetota; class Actinomycetes; order Actinomycetales; family Microbacteriaceae; genus Pseudolysinimonas_A. Next base: position 1,273 of record JBHIXX010000031.1, read on the forward strand.
CGCCGGCCGACCGGGTCGACGACGCCGGCCGCAACACCGTCGCCGAGCTGCGCGGCGAGCGCGGCGACGTCGAGGCGGCCGTCGCGCAGGCCGCCGCCGTCGCCCGCGGCGAGTGGACGACCGCGCGCGTCAGCCACGTGGCGCTCGAAACCCACGCCACCCGCGGCTGGACGGATGCCGACGGCCGCCTCGTGCTGCGCACCTCGAGCCAGGTGCCCTACCTGGTGCGCGACGAGATCGCCCGCGTGTTCGACCTCGACGCCGACCGGGTGCGGGTGTTCACCGCGCGGGTCGGCGGCGGGTTCGGCGGCAAGCAGGAGATGCTCACCGAAGACCTCGTCGCGCTCGCCGTGCTCGCCACCGGCCGCCCCGTGCAGTACGAGTTCACCCGCGCCGACGAGTTCGAGCGCGCCCCGCTGCGGCACCCGATGCGCATCGGCGTGACCCTCGCCGCCGACGCCGACGGCCGGCTCACCGCGATCGACGTCGACCAGCTGATGGACACCGGCGCCTACGGCAACCACGGGCGCGGCGTGATGTTCCACTCGGTGCACGAGTCGGTCGCCGCCTACCGCTCCCCCGCCGTGCGCATCCACGCCCAGTCCGTCTACACCAACAATCCGCCCTCCGGCGCGTTCCGCGGCTACGGGCTCGGCCAGGTGATCTTCGCCATCGAGTCGGCCATGGACGACCTCGCCCGGCAGCTCGACCTCGACCCGATCGAGCTGCGGCGGCGCAACGTGATCGTGCCCGGCGACCCGATCATCACCACCGAGGAGCACGGCGACGACGACATCGGCTACCGCAGCGAGCACGGCGCCGGCCAGTGCCTCGACCTGGTCGACGCCGCCCTGCGCGACGACCCGGGCGAGCCCGCGCCCGACGGCTGGCTCGTCGGCGTCGGCACCGCGCTGGCGATGATCGCCACGATCCCGCCGCGCGGCCACTACGCCGACGCGGTCGCCCGGCGCCTGCCCGACGGGCAGCCCGACGGCGCGGTCGTCGAGATCGAGGTGGGCACCGTCGAGTTCGGCAACGGCTCGACCACCGTGCACCGCCAGCTCGCCGCCGACGCGCTCGGACTCTCGCCCGAGCAGGTGCGCATCCGCCAGTCCGACACCGACGTCGCCGGCCACGACACCGGCGCCTACGGGTCGGCCGGCGTCGTCGTCGCCGGAGCCGCCGTGCGGCAGGCGGCGGAGAGGCTCGCCGCCGACCCCGACGCCGCCGAGACGCGCGGGCACGCCGACGGATCGGCACGGTCGGTCGCGTTCAACGTGCACGGCGTGCGCGTCGCGGTGCACCCCGGCACCGGCGAGGTGCGCATCCTGCGCAGCGTGCAGGCGGCGGATGCCGGAACGGTGCTCAACCCCGCGCAGCTCCGCGGGCAGATCGAGGGCGGCACGGCGCAGGCGGTCGGCTCGGCGCTCTACGAGGAGGTGCGGGTCGAGGACGGCGCGGTGACGACCGCCGCGCTGCGCAACTACCGCGTGCCGAAGTACGGCGACGTGCCGCGCACCGAGGTGCTGTTCGCCGACACCCGCGACCCCGCCGGCCCGCTCGGCGCGAAGTCGATGAGCGAGGCGCCCTACAACCCGGTCGCCCCCGCCATCGCCAACGCCATCCGGGATGCGATCGGCGTGCGCCCGTACGCGCTGCCGATGACCGCCGACCGCATCTGGCGGCTGCTGCAGGGGGACGCGCGGTCGTAGCGGCCGAGGACGGCGCCGGGCGCAACGACAGCGGCCGCTCCGCGCTCTCCGGACGGGGATGACCCGACTCGGTTTGGTCCGCCCCTCTTGATCGACCGACCGATCGGTCGGTATGGTGAGGATCCGTAGGTGGCGACACAGAGGAGGGCGCGTGGCGAAGCAGGACGACATCGTCGATGCGGCCGTTGCGATTCTGGCCGAGCACGGGAGCGACGGGCTCACCGCGGCGCGGCTCGCCGCGACCGCCCGGGTGAGCAAGGGCAACCTCTTCCACCACTTCCCCACCCTCGACGACGTCGTCCTCGCGGCGTTCGAGCGTTTCGTTCTCGGCATGCACAGCGTCTCCGATCCCCCCGCCACCTCGCTGCGCGAATGGCTGCTGTCGCTCGGCGCGGACGCCGCCCACAGCGTCGACGAGGCTCCCGCCGTCACCGGCGCCTACCTCGCATTCGTCTCCCGAGCCCGCGCCGATGACCGGCTGCGCGGCCGGCTCGCCGACGTCGCCGAGCAGGCCGAGCATGCATTCGCCGCGACCATCGCCCGCCTCGCGCCCGACCTGCCCGACCCCGCGGCCCTCGCCACGATGCTGCTGGTCGCCGGTGATGGACTCGCCGTTCACCGGCAGATGTTCCCGGAGCGCGCGGCCGAGCAGTGGGCGGGTTGGCGACGACTGGTCGACGCGATCGCGCCCGAAACCCTCGGCACCGCCGACCACGCCCCGAAAGGAGACGCCCGATGAGAGCCGTCATCTGCGGTGCCGGCATCGCCGGACTCGCCGCTGCCCGATCACTGCACGCCCGCGGGTGGGAGGCGCTGCTGCTCGAGCGCGCCCCGTCACTGCGCGACGGGGGCTACATGATCGACTTCTTCGGCCCGGGGTTCGATGCCGCCGAGCGGCTGGGTCTGCTCCCGGCGCTGCGCGGGCGCGGGCGCGACGTGGGCGCGGTCGACTGGGTCGACGCCGAGGGTCGCCCGCGGGCGCGCCTGGACTACGACCTCATGCGCGCCTCGCTCGACGGCAAGCTGTTCCCGCTGCTTCGGGGAGACGTCGAACGGGTGCTCGCCGACGACCTGCCCGACGGGATCGAGCTGCGGTTCGGCGCGACGGTGCACGGCGTCGCGCAGGACGCCGACGGGGTCGATGTCGAGCTGGCCGACGGATCGGTGGAGCGGGCGGACCTGCTGGTCGGGGCGGACGGCATCCACTCCGCGGTGCGTCGCCTCGTCTTCGGGCCGGAGGAGCGATACCTGCGCCCGCTCGGCCTGCACACCGCGGCCTGGTTCTTCGCCGACGATGCCGTGGCGCGCGAACTCGACGGCGGATTCGAGATGCTAAACGTGCCGGGGCGGATGGCGGGCTTCTACGAGGCCGAGCCGGGACGCCTGGCGACCTTCTTCGTCTGGCAGGACGACGCGCCCGACGTACCCGCGGAGCCCGCCGCACGGGTGCGCGAGGTGTTCGGCGACCTGGGCTGGGTCGTCCCGGCGGCGCTCGGCGCGGAACCCGACGACATCTACTACGACCTCGTCGCCCAGGTCGAGATGCACCGCTGGTCCGACGGCCGGGTCGTGCTGATCGGCGACGCCGCGTCTGCCGTCTCCCTGGTCGCCGGCCAGGGCGCGTCGCTCGCGCTGGCCGGCGGCACCCTGCTGGGCGAGCTGCTGCCGCCCGGGGCGCACGTGCCCGATGCCCTCGCGGCGTTCGAGACCCAGGTGCGCCCGATCGTCGAGTCCAAGCAGGCCGGAGGACGGCGGACCGCGAAGTGGTTCGTCCCGCCGTCGCGCGGGCGCATCGCGCTGCGCAACCTCGGGATGCTCATCGCCAACATCCCGCTGTTCAGCCGGATGCTGTCGCCGTTCCTCGCGCTCGACGCGAAGAGCTTCGCTCCGCGCTGAGCCGGCGCAGCGCTAGCCGCGAGGGTGCGCGGTCAACGCTCCGGAGCCCTCGCGCAACGGCAACCCGGTCGCCCCGGAGCGCGTCGCGAGCACCTCGGCGAGTACCGCGACCGCGATCTCGGCCGGAGTCTGCGCACCCAGGTCGAGACCGATCGGCGCGCGCAGCCGGGCGGCGTCCACCCCGCGCTCGGCGAGCTCCATGAGCCGGCGGGCCGTCGTGCGGCGCGAGCCCATCGCGCCGACGTACCGCGCCGGCGAGGCGAGGGCGACGGCGAGCGCGTCGACCTCCCAGCGCTCGTCGTGGGCGAGCAGCGCGACCACGGTGCGCTCGTCGATCGCGCACCCGGCGAGCACCTCCGGCGGCCAGCCGAGCGCGAGGGTCGCGCCGGGGAGCCGCTCCGCGGTGAGGAACAGCTCGCGCGGGTCGCACACGGTGACCGCGAACCCGGCCGAGACGGCCGCCGCCGAGACGGCGACGGAGAACTCCATCGCGCCGAGCAGGACCATCCGCTCGGGCGCCACGGCCACGTCGAGGTAGGCGCCCGGGGTCGCGCACCCGGCGACGTCGACCCCGTCGGGGGTGAGCGCGAGGGCGGCCGACCGGCCCGCGGCCGCGTCGCGGAGCGCGGGCACGGCGATCGGGTCGCCGGGCGCGATCAGGGCGAGGTGGATGCGCAGCCGCCCGCCGCAGGCGAGACCCACGCCGAGGGCGGTCTCGTCCGAGACGCCGAACTCGACGGTGCGCGCGCGTCCGTCGTCGAGCACCCGCTCGGCGACCTCGACCACGGCGCCCTCGACGCATCCGCCGGCGATGCTGCCGATGACCGCCTCGCCGTCCCAGGCCATCGAGGCGCCGACGGTGCGCGGGGCGCTGCCCTCGACGTCGATCGAGGTCGCGACCACGACGCGGGCGCCCGCGTCGAGGCGGGCCAGCACCCGCGCGGCGATGTCGAGCATGCGACGAGCGTCGCACATCCGCCCGCGCGGGCGGGCAGCGGTAATGCGATCGACACATCCGGCTGGCAGGCTCGACCCGCGCACCCCGCGCGCGGAAGGAGCCCCGGATGCGACTGACCGACGCGCGCGCGATCGTGGTCGACCCGGCCGACGCGGCCGCCGACCGGGCGGGAGACCTCGACACCGCCGACCTCGGTATCCCGGGCGACGACGTCGCCCTCGACGCGAGCGGATGCGTCGTCACGCCGGGACTGGTGAACGCGCACCACCACCTGCTGCAGTCGGCGTTCCGCACCCTGCCGGGGACCCGCGGGGTGCCGATGCGCGACTGGCTGCCCGCCATGGCCGCCGCCTACGCCGACGCGCGCATCGACCCCGACCTCGCCGCGACCGCCGGCGCCGTCGGCGTCGCCGAGGGGCTGCTCTGCGGGGTGACCACGGTGGCCGATCACCAGCTCAACTGGCCCGCTGAGGCGTCGCCGGCCGACACGGTCGACATCGCGACGGCGATCGCGGATGCCGCCCTCGCCCTCGGCGGCCGACTCGTGTTCGTGCGCGGTTCGGCCCGCGACGACCCGGAGCGCGCGGCCGCGAGCGCCGACGTGATCGCCACCGCCCTCGCCCCCCGCGCCGCGGCCGACGGGGACGCCGCCGGGATGCTGCAACTCGCCGTCGGGCCGGCCGGCGTGCACTCCGACTCCCGCGCGACGTTCGAGCTGTTCGCCGAGGTCGCCGCCCGCCACGGCCTGCGCCGCCGCACGCAGGCCAACGAGCAGGTCGACGTCGAGATCGCCCTCGAGCGCTACGGCCGCCGTCCGCTCGACCTCCTCGACGACTGGGGCTGGCTCGCGCCCGACGTCACCATCGCCCACCTCTGCGGCGTCACGGGGCCCGAGATCCGCCGGGTCGCCGAGTCGGGCGCGAGCGCCACCCACGCCCCCGGCTGCGACGTGCCGATGGGCTGGGGCGTCGCGCCGGTGGCGCAGCTGCTCGGCGCAGGCGTCGCGGTGGGGCTCGGCACCAGCGGCGGCGGCTCGAACGACGCCGGGCACCTCCTCGCCGACGCGCGGCTCGCGATGCAGGTGTCGGGACTGGTCGGCCCGCAGCTCGCCGCACGCGAGGCGCTCGCGCTGGCGACCAGCGGGTCGTCGGCGGGTCTCGGCCGTGACGAGCTCGGGCACCTGCGGCCCGGGTCCGCCGGCGACCTGTGCGTCTGGGACACCACCGGCGTCGCGGATGCCGGAGTCGCCGACCCGGTCGCCGGGCTGCTCTGGGCGTCGCCCGGCCGACGTCCCCGGCACGTCGTCGTCGGCGGGCGCATCGTCGTGCGCGACTACGCCCTGGTCACCGGCGACGAGTCGGCGATCGTGGCCCGGATGCGGGAGCGCGTCGGCCGCTGACCGCGCGCGGGCCCCTCGCCCGGACCCGGCGTCGCGCCCCCAACGCGCGGCAGCGCGACTACAGGTCGAGTACGAGCCGCGGGCACGCCGCCCGCGAGACGCAGACGAACATGACGTCGTTCCGCGCCCGCTCCGCGGGGGTCAGGATGCTGTCGCGGTGGTCGACCTCGCCCTCGAGCACGGGCGTCTCGCAGGTGCCGCAGGTCCCCTCGGTGCACGACGAGAGCACGAGCGCCCCCGCCTCCTCGACCACGGACAGCACGCTGCGCTCCGGCGGCACCTCGACGGTGACGCCGGTCATCGCGAGTTCGACCTCGAACGGCCCGTCCCAGACGGGCGCCGACAGCGCACCCGCCTCGAAGCGCTCGGTGTGGAACTCGAGGCCGGCGTCGGCCGCGGCCCCCTCCGCGGCGTCGATGAGCCGCGCGGGCCCGCAGCAGTAGACGACGGTCGCCGGGTCGGCGCCGGCGAACAGCGCGGCGAGGTCGACGCGGTCGCCCCGCTCGCTGACGTGCAGCGCCATCCGGTCGCCGTGGGCCGCGGCGAGCTCGTCGACCAGCGCCATCCGCCCCTCGTGGCCGGCGTAGTGCAGCGCGTAGTCCCGGCCGGTGGCCGCGGCCGCCGCGGCCATCGGGGCGATCGGGGTGATGCCGATGCCGCCGGCGACGAACAGCACCGGCCGGTCGCCGGCCTCGTCGAATGCGAAGTGGGTGCGCGGGCCCGCCAGGCGCAGGGTCTGCCCCTCGGCGACCCGGTCGTGCACCCAGGAGGAGCCGCCGCGGCTCCGCGTCTCGCGCAGCACACCGAGGCGCCACGTCGGGGCCGACGGATCCCCGCAGAGCGAGTACTGGCGCACCAGGCCCGACGGCAGCAGCACGTCGATGTGGGCCCCCGGCGTCCAGGCGGGCAGCGGCGAGCCGTCGGCGGAGCCGAGTTCGAGCACCACGAGGTCGTCGCCGACCGGGGTGCGGCTCAGCACGACGGGTTCGACGTCGGCGGCACGGGGTCGGGTCACGCGGTCCTCCGGAGGATTCTCCGGCCGGGTGGCCGGTGGGGTGATTCGCGGCCGGGCGGGCCGGTGAGGCGATTCGCGGCCCGATGGGCCGGTGAGGCGATTCTAGGAACGCCGTGTTTCGGCGATGTTGACGGATGCCGCACCCGCCGCATCCGTCGGCCTCACCCGCAGGAGAGCACCGCCGTCCGTGAGACGGCGACGTGCAGCGCGGCGTGGCCGGCGTACTCGTGAACCGTCTCCAGGTCGTCGTCGGCGAGCGCCAGGGTCGCCCAGCCGGCGACGCGCTGCGGGTGGCTCGGCAGGCCGGGGAAGGTGTTGCCGGTCGGCGTCCACTCGTCGACGGCGGTGCGCCAGACCGCCCAGCGCGCCTCCGGGTCGGCCCACGAGCCGCCCAGCACGTCGGCGTCGACGCACGGACTGTCGAGGGCGCTCGCGAGTCCGGGACCTCCGGCCGGGTCGGGCAGGAGCCCGACGTCGACCTCGCCTCGGACGACTCCGTCGCCGTCGGCGTCCCCGTATCCGGGACCGTCCGGCCCCACCACGAGGTTGCGGGCCTCCTCCGCGGCCGCGTGCGCCGTCGCGGTGTCCGGGGCCGCCGCCCAGTCGGCGACGGCCGCGTCGAGCGCGTCGAGCCGGTCGAGCACCGCGACGGCGGCCGGATCCTCCGGCGGCGCGGGCGCCGCGGGCGCGCATCCGGCCAGCGCAAGGGTCGTCAGCGCGAGCAGGGCGATGAGGCGACGCATGACCCCATCCTCGCCCCGGATGCCGGCGCCGCGGCGGGCGGGGCGGCATCCGTCTCACTCCCGTGAGATCTCGCGACGACGCAGGGTCGCGCGGCTCACGACCGCGCCGGGTGCTCCTTGACGACGAGCAGCCGGTACCCGGCCGGGTCGAGCGCGCGCCAGCGGTGCGGGGTGCCGCCGACGTAGTAGATCGAGTCGCCGGGGCCGAGTTCGAACGTGCCCCGCTCGCCGAGGTCGATCTCGACCCGGCCGACGAGCACGTGCAGGAACTCGTCCTCGGCGTGGCCGAACGCGTCGCCGAACTCGGTGTTGACGCCCTCCACCGTGAGCGGGTGGAAGCGCCGGGCGTCGCCGGTGACCAGCATCTCGGCCTCGCCCTCGGCGTAGTGGCCGCGGCTGCCGGCGCCGGCGCGCACCACCGAGACGGGCGCGTCGCACTCCTCGGCGACGGCTCCCGCCCCCGCCAGCAGCTCGACCTGGCTGGTTCCGAGCGCCCGCGCGATCCGCTCGAGCGAGCCGATGCTCGGCCGCGCGAGCCCGCGCTCCAGCTGGCTGAGGAACGGATGGGAGAGCCCCGCCAGCTCGGCGAGCTGCACGAGCGTGTGTCCCCGGGCATGGCGCAGCCGTCGGATGCGGGCGCCGATCCGCTCGGCCTGCGGGTCGGCGAGCGGGAGCTCCGCCGGGATGTCGATGGTGGAAACGGTCGTCCTCCCCCGGGTCGGACCCCTTGCGTATCACGACGCGCGGTGCCGCGGGAGGGCGGCGTCGCGGAATTCACACAGGGAAATCGTCGCGACACACGCCGGAAACGCACCGTTCGTATCGTCACTGGTGTTGAGCCCATCAACATTCCCTCGGCCGACCCGATGACGTCGCGGCCCTCCCCACAGCACTGAGGAGCCCCGACCCGTGAGCACGCTCCCCCGCCCCGTCCGGGCGCTGCGGAACGCCCTCCTCGCGGACGGGAGCCGGGTCGACGTCGAGATCGACGGCCCGTTGGTCACCGCGGTGCGGCTCGCGACCGGCGACCCGATCGCCGCCGACGACACCGACCTCACCGGCTACGTGCTGCTGCCCGCGCCGGCGGAGCCGCACGCCCACCTCGACAAGGCGCGCTCCTGGGATCTGATCGCCCCGCCGCAGGGCGACCTCGGGCGGGCGATCGAGTCGTGGCTGGCCTACGCCGACGCGATGACCGAGGACTCCATCGCCGACCGCGCCCGCACCCAGGCCCTGGCCATGCTGCGCAACGGCACCACCGCCATCCGCAGCCACGTCGACCTGCTGCCCGGCGACGACCCGCTGCGCGGCGTGCGCGCCCTGCTGCGGGTGCGCGCCGAGCTGCGCGGCCTGCTCGACCTCGAACTGGTGGCGCTCTCCGGCGACTGGATGCCGTCCGCCGTCATCGAGGAGGCGCTCGAGCTGGGCGTCGACCTGGTGGGCGGCGCGCCCCACCTGGCGCAGGATCCCGCCGCCGAGGTGCGACGGCTGCTCGCGATCGCCGCCGAGCGCGGCGTCGGCGTCGACCTGCACACCGACGAGGCCCTGGGCGGCGACCCCACCATCCACGAGTTCGCCCGCATCGTGCGCGAGTGGACGGCCCCGGCCACCGCCGGACACTGCGTGCGCTTCGGCACCCTCGAGCCCGACGAACTCGCGGTCGTCGTCGAGGAGCTCGTGGCCGCCGACATCGGCGTGGTCACGCTGCCGATCACGAACCTCTACCTGCAGGGCTGGGACCACCCGGTGTCCACCCCGCGCGGGCTCACCCCGCTGCGCGCCCTGCTCGATGCCGGGGTGCGCGTCGGCGCGGGCGCCGACAACGTGCGCGACCCGTTCAACCCGGTCGGCCGCTCCGACGCCCTCGAGACCGCGTCACTGCTGGTCACCGCCGGCCACCTGGCCCTCGACGAGGCCTACGCCGCCGTGTCCGACGGATCGCGGTCGGTGATGTCGCTGCCTGCCGCCGGCCCCGTGCCCGGGCAGGCGGCCGAGCTGCTCGCCGTGCGCGCCGACTCGCTCGCCGAGGTGGTCGCCGAGGCCTCGCCCGAGCGCATCGTCATCCACCGCGGACGCATCGTCGCCCGATCCACGCTGCACACCGAGCTGGCGCCCCTCGCCGGGGTGCCGGAGGGAGTACCGGCATGACCACCCCCACCGCCACGAGCACACTGCTCGACTTCGAGAACGTCGAGATGACGTTCCCCGACGGCACCGTCGCGCTGCGCGGCGTCGACCTGAAGGTCGAGCCGGGCGAGTTCGTCACCGTCGTCGGCCCGTCCGGATGCGGCAAGAGCACGCTGCTGCGCATCGCCTCCGGGCTCGAGACCGCGAGCGAGGGCACCGCCGGTGTCTCGACGTCGCGCATCGGGTACGTGTTCCAGGACGCGACGCTGCTGCCCTGGCGCACCGTGCAGGCCAACGTCGAGCTGCTGGCCGAGCTGCAGTGGGAGACGATCGCGTCGCGTCGGGCGAAGGCGAAGGAGGCGATCGAGCTGGTCGGCCTCGGCGGGTTCGAGAACCACCTGCCGCGCCAGCTCTCCGGCGGCATGCGGATGCGCACCTCGCTCGCGCGGTCGCTCACCCTGGAGCCCGAGCTGTTCCTGTTCGACGAGCCGTTCGGCGCGCTCGACGAGATCACCCGCGAGCGCCTCAACGACGAGCTGCTGAAGCTGTTCGCCGAGAAGCGCTTCGGCGGGCTGTTCATCACCCACTCGGTCTCCGAGGCGGTCTACCTCTCCACCCGCGTCATCGTGATGTCGGGGCGGCCGGGTCGCATCGTCGACGAGTTCGAGGTGCCGTTCGACATGCCCCGCGACCCCGACATCCGCTTCACCGCCGAGTTCGCCGAACTCACCGGCAAGGTCTCGCACGCGCTGAGGGAGAGCCACTGATGTCCGACTCCGACGCGACCCCCGCCACGACGGCGCCGCCCACGCGGATGCCGCGCCGCCCGCGCGGCCTCGGCCCGCTGCGGATCGGCCTGTGGGGCCCGCCCGTGGCCCTGCTCGCCCTGCTCGTCGCCGGCGCCTACGGGCTGAACGCCGCCCTCGGCCAGCGCGCCTTCCTGTTCCCCCAGCCGCACGTCGTGCTGGCCCGGCTCTGGGACCCGTCGTCGGCGCCCGACCTGTGGGAGGGGCTCTGGAACACCACGATCGTCGCCCTCGTCGGCCTCGCGATCGCGATCGTCATCGGCGTGGTGTGGGCGATCGTCATGAACCTCGCCAAGTGGGCGGAGCGCACGCTATTCCCCTACGCGGTGGTGCTGCAGGCCATCCCGATCCTCGCGATCGTGCCGCTGATCGGGTTCTGGTTCGGCTACGACTTCTTCGCCCGCGTCGTCGTCTGCGTGATCATCGCGCTGTTCCCGATGGTGCTCAACACGCTGTTCGGCCTGCAGTCGGTCGACCGCGGCCACCGCGAGCTGTTCAAGCTGCAGGGGGCGAGCCGCTGGATCGTGCTCACCAAGCTCGAGCTGCCCGCCGCGACCCCGGCGATCTTCGCCGGGATGCGCATCTCGGCCGGGCTCAGCGTGGTCGGCGCCATCGTCGGCGACTTCTTCTTCCAGCGCGGAACCCCCGGCATCGGGGCGCTCATCTCCAAGTTCGGAGCACGCCTCCAGTCGGCGGACCTGTTCGCCTCGATCCTGCTCGCGTCGCTGCTCGGCGTCGCGATCTTCCTGCTCTTCGGCTGGCTCGGACGTCGAGCCGTCGGCAAGTGGTACGACTTCGGCTGAGGTCGTCCGTCCCTGCACCATCCCGTTTCCCATTCCGAGAAGGAGACCCCATGCGCATCACCCGCACCCGTGGGCTCGTCGTCGGCGGCGCCATCGCCGCCGCGCTCGCGCTCACGTCCTGCACCACGGCGGCTGAGGAGCCGACCGACGACGGCGAGATGACGATCGGCTCGATCGACCTCGCCGCGGCGGGCTGCCCGGCCGACATCAAGATCCAGACCGACTGGAACCCGGAGGCCGAGCACGGCCACCTGTACGCGATGTACGGCGACGACTACACCATCGACGACACCAACAAGAGCGTCACCGGACCGCTCATGGTCTCGGGCGAGTACACCGGTGTCGACGTCACCATCCTCGCCGGCGGCCCGGCGGTCGGGTTCGCCCAGCCGAACGCGCAGCTCTACTCCGACGACTCCATCTTCATGGCGTACGTCGGCACCGACGAGGCGATCGCGCACTCGGTCGACCTCCCGACGGTGGGCGTGTTCCAGCCGCTCGAGAAGGACCCGCAGATGATCATGTGGGACCCGGAGACCTACCCGGATGTGACCGGCATCGCCGACCTCGGTGAGGCGGGCACCACCATCCGCGTGTTCCCCGGCGGCGTCTACATCGACTACTTCATCGGCGCCGGCGTGCTCTCGGCCGACCAGATCGACTCGACCTACGACGGCCTGCCCGCCGTGTTCGTGTCGGAGGGCGGCGCGATCGCGCAGCAGGGCTTCGCCTCGGCCGAGCCCTACATCTACGAGAACGAGGTCCCGGAGTGGGGCAAGCCGGTGTCGTACGAGCTGATCAACGACGCGGGCTTCCCGAAGTACGCGGCGATGGTCTCGGTGCGTCCGGATGACGTGACCGCCTACGCCGACTGCCTCGCGCTGCTGGTCCCGGCCATGCAGCAGGTGGAGGTCGACTACTACGACGGCACCACGAAGGACGCGACCAACGCGCTCATCCTGGAGCTCGTCGAGGCGTACGACACCGGGTGGGTCTACTCGGCCGGCGTGGCGGAGTACTCCTTCGACACCCAGCTCGCCGACGGCATCATCTCGAACGGACCCGACGACACCCTCGGCAACTTCGACGAGGCCCGCGTCGCGGAGCTGTTCGACCTGGTTCTGCCGATCTACACGGAGCAGGGCATCGAGATCGCCGAGGGCCTGACGCCCGAGGACCTCTACACCAACGAGTTCGTCGACATGTCGATCGGACTCTGAGGAACTCCCTGAGAAGCACCGCACCACTGCCATGACCGCCCCTTCGGTGACGACGTCCGCCCGCCTCGCGGGAGCCCGGGTCGTCGTCACCGGAGGGGCGCGTGGCATCGGCGGCGCGATCGCCGCCCGCGCGTCCGCGGAGGGCGCGCGGGTGGCGATCCTCGACCGCCTGGTCGCCGAGGGCTCCGCGCACGCGGAAGCGCTCGGCGGCTCGTTCCACGAGGTCGACCTGCTCGACCCGCAGGCCACCGAAGCCGCGACCGCGGCGGCCATCGACGCGCTCGGCGGCGTCGACGTGCTGGTCAACTCGGCCGGCATCCTGCAGCTCAAGCCGCTCCTCGAGATCACCGTCGAGGACTGGAACCGCATGTTCTCCATCAACACCCGCGCGATGCTCACCACCATGCAGGTGGCCGTGCGCTGGATGATGGACCACGACGTGCGCGGCCGCATCGTCAACCTGGCGAGCATGGCCGCGAAGAAGGGCGGGGCGAACGAGGGGCACTACGCCGCCTCGAAGGCCGCCGTCGTCGCCCTCACCCGGGCCGCCGCGCTGGAGTGGGGATGCCACGGCATCCGCGCCAACGCCGTCTGCCCCGGCTACGTGCTCACCGACATGGGCGCCGCGACCCGCACCGAGGCGGATGTCGCCACCTGGTCGGGCTACTCCCCGCTCGGACGGCTCGGCGATCCCGCCGACGTCGCGAACGTGGCCGTCTTCCTCGCGTCGTCCGAGGCCGACTACCTCACCGGTCAGGCGATCAACGTGACCGGCGGAATGGTGATGCATTGACTCCCCCCACCGACCTCCCCGCCGTGGCCGCCGACCGGATCACCGCGCTCGAGACCGAGCTGCGCGAGCTGCTCGGCGACGCCGCCGTCTCGTCCGAGTCGGCCGCGCTCGACCGCGTCTCGGTCGACGGCTCCGCGCTGTCGCCCGTCATCTCCGGGCAGCTGCCGCTCGGCCAGGCGCAGCTCGTCGCCTACCCGGCCGACGCCGAGCAGATCGCCGCGACCGTCGGCGCCGCGGTGCGCCACGGCGTGCCGATCACCCCGCGCGGCAAGGGCACCGGCAACTACGGCCAGGGCATCCCGATGGCGGGCGGCCTGGTGCTCGACACCTCGAAGGCGCGCACGATCGGCGAGGTCGGCGACGGGTTCGTCGTCGCCGACGCCGGCGCGACGATGATCGCGCTCGAGCAGACCGCGAACAAGAGCGGTCAGCAGCTGCTGATGTACCCGTCGACCGCGCAGTCGACCGTGGGCGGGTTCGTCTCCGGCGGATCGGGCGGCACCGGCAGCATCAAGAACGGGATGCTGCACACCGGCTTCGTGCTCGAAGCCTGGGTGGTGCACGCCGTGCCCGACGCGAAGCTGATCCACCTCGTCGGACCGGATGTCGACCCCTACATCCACAACTACGGCACGGCGGGCATCATCGCGCGGGTCAAGGTGGCGCTCGAGCCGCTGCAGGAGTGGCGCGCCTTCTTCGCGTCGTTCCCCGAGTTCCAGAACGCGCTCGACGTGATCCGGCCGTTCGCCGCGCTCGAGCCGACGCCGCGGCTGGTGTCGGCCGACCTGCCGACGTTGGCCGAGGCGCTGCCGGCCGACCCCGCCATCCCGGCCGGGCGGTCGAGCCTGCGCGCCATCCTCGACGTGGCCGCCGTCGCCGAGGCGACCCGGCTGGTCGAGGAGGCCGGCGGACGGGTCGAGGACGTGCGCGAGGGCGCCCAGGCGTGCGTGAAGCTCAGCATGATCTCCTACAACCACCCGATCGAGTGGCTGCAGAAGGCGCATCCGGGCACCTACTTCCACGTCGAGGTGTCGGGCGACGCCCTCGTCGAGCGCATCGACGAGGTGCACGCCGTCTACCCTGGCGGCATGCTGCACATCGAGGCGCAGCGGGGGCGCCCCATCGGGATGCTGGCCGGCGTCTACTCCTCGCCCGAGGAGGTCTACGCCGGGTTCGCGAAGCTGGAGGCGCTCGGCGTGGGCTATCACAACCCGCACCAGTGGTTCGTCGACTTCGAGCCGGAGCGCACCGCGGCCCTGGCGGCGACCACCGACCCCGACGGCCTGCTCAACCCCGGCAAGCTGCGCGGCGGCGCGGTCGACACCGGCAGCCAGACCGCCGACCTGCCCGACGAGTTCCGCCCGGGTTCGTCGTGACCCGCCTGCTGTCGGAGCTCTCCGGCCCGGCGCTCGCCCAGACGCTGACGTCGGACTCGATCGTCGTGCTGCCGACCGGCTCGATCGAGCACCACGGCGCGCACCTGCCGCTGTCGACCGACCTGCTGATGGCCGACGAGCTCGCCACCCGCATCGTCGACGCGGCGGCCGCCGACGGCCTCGACGTGTGGCGCCTGCCCGCGCTCGCCTACACGAAGTCCGACGAGCACGCCTGGGCGCCGGGGACGATGTGGCTGTCGGCCGAGACCCTGATGGCGACCCTGGTCGACCTGGGGCGCTCGCTCGCGACCACCCCGGCGCGCACCCTCCTCTTCTACAACGGCCACGGCGGCAACGTCGCGCTGCTGAACGTCGCGCTGCGCGAGCTGCGCCGCCGGTTCGGCCTGCGCACGTTCGTCGCGAACGTCGCCGTGCCGGCCGGCGACGGGGCGGAGGGGCCCGACGAGCTGGGGTTCGGCATCCACGGCGGTCACGGCGAGACGTCGTTGGCGCTGCACCTGCGGCCCGACCTGGTCGACCTGACGGCCGCCCGCCGCGCCGTGCCCGAGCACCTCGCCGGCTTCGAGCGGATCGGGTTCGCCGGCAAGCCGGTGCAGTTCGGCTGGACGAGCGACGACTTCGGCACCGACGGCGTGGTGGGCGACCCGACCGGCGCCACCGCCGAGTTCGGGGAGCGGCTCGCCGCCTCCCTCGTCGCCGACGGCGTGGCCACCCTCGCCGAGGTGGCGCGGTTCGACCCGCGGGGGACGGCATGATCCCCGCCGACGAGGTGCCGCCGGCCGACCCGTGGGTTCTGCTGCGCGCATGGCTCCCCGCGAACGACGACCCGGCGCGCCCGCTCATGACGCTCGCGACCGTGGGCGACGACGGGCGCCCCGACGCGCGCACGCTGCTGCTCAGCGAGTACGACGACACGGGCTTCTACTTCCACACCGACTCGCGCTCGCGCAAGGTCGCCCAGCTCGCCGGCCACGCCGCCGTCGCGCTCATGCTGCACTTCCCCGAGACGAAGCGGCAGATCACGGTGCAGGGCACGGCCGCCCCGGCTCCCGCCGACGAGCTGCAGCGCGCCTACCGCGCTCGCTCCCCCTACCTGCAGCAGCTGGCCTGGCAGAACACTGTCGAGTTCGCCGGCATGCCGCACGCCGAGCGGGTGTCGTCGTGGACGCGGTTCCGCGAGGAGCACGCCGACGGGTTCGGCCAGCCGCCGACCTGGGTCGGCTACCACGTCGCCCCCTCGCGGCTCACGTTCTGGGTGGGGGCCGACGACACGGCCAGCCGCCGCACCGAGTACACCCTCACCCCGGAGGGCTGGGCGGTGAGCCTGCTTGCCGGCTGACGCGACCGCGGTGCTCGACGCCTGCCCCAAGCGAATGGAGTACGGCCCGTGCGGCGGCGTCGAACTCGACGGCCGCTGCGAGGTGGCCGAGCACCCGTGCGTGTTCCTCGACCTGCCGACCGTCGGATGGCACGGCGTGGCCGCCGACCGCCCGCGCGGTGCGGCGGATCCGGTGCCCGACCCCGAGCCGTCGGCGGGAGCCGTCCGGATGCGGGAGCTGCTCGCCGCCCGCGCGATCGTCGTCACCGACTTCCCCGCCCGGGCGCTCGACCCGCGGTCGCTCGCGGCCTGCGCCGAGGCGCTGCGCGGCACGACGGATGCCGTGCTCGCCGGCGACTCCGGGCAGGCGCGGGTGCAGTTCCCGCCCGCCTACCGGGCCCGCCTCATCCGCGACGCGGGTCTCGAGGTGTGGAGCGGGTTCACCTGCCGCGATCGCAACCGGGTGGCGATGGAGGCCGAGCTCGCCGCGCTCGCCCACGCGGGGGCATCCGGGGTGCACTGCGTCACCGGCGACCACACACTGGTGGGCTCGCGGCCCGACGCGATGCCGGTGTTCGACCTCGACAGCACCGAGGCGGCGTCGCTCGCCCGAGCGGCCGGGCACCTGGTGTCGGTCGCCGAGGCGCCGGCCAGCCCCCCGGTCGAGCGGCGCCCGGCCCGGCTGCTGGAGAAGCAGCGCGCCGGCGCCGAGATCTGCTTCGTGAACCACGCGGGCGGCGCCGCCCCGGTCGCGCGGTTCATCGCGGAGTGCCGCGACCTCGGGGCGACCGTGGGCTTCATCCCGTGCATCCCGGTGGTCGTCGACCGCGGGTCGGCGGAGCTGCTCGCCTCGTTCACCACGCTGGTGCTGCCCGACGGCTACCTCGACCGCATCCTCGGCGCCGACGACGTGCGGGCGGCGGGCATCGCCGCGGCGATCGCCCTCGGCCGCGAGTTCCTCGCGATCGACGGCGTCGCGGGCGTGAACCTGAGCGGCGGCGCGGGCCCCGGGCGCGAGCTCGCGTTCGCGGAGGCGCTCGCCGAGATCGGCGCGGCGCTCGGCGGGGGGAGCTCGCCCGACGCGACCGCCGACCCCTCCGGCGAGCAGAGGGCCGCCTCATGAGCCTCGACCTGGTGATCCGCGGCACCGCCGTGCTGCCCGACGGGCCGGCCGGCGCGGAGGTGGCGGTGCGCGACGGGCGGATCGTCGACGTCGCCCCCGCCGGCACCGGACTCGAGGGCGCCGAGAACGTGGTGCTCGCCGACGACGAGGTGCTCATCCCGGGGCTCGTCGACACGCACGTGCACGTCGACGAGCCGGGCCGCACCGAGTGGGAAGGGTTCGCCAGCGCGACCGCGGCGGCCGCCGCGGGCGGGGTGACCACGCTGCTCGACATGCCGCTCAACAGCATCCCGGCGACCACCAGCGCCGAGGCGCTCGAGGTGAAGCGGCGCTCGGCCGAGGGCCGGGTCGCGGTCGACGTGGGCTTCTGGGGCGGCGCCGTGCCGGAAAGCCTCGGCCGGCTGCGCGCGATGCACGACGCGGGGGTGTTCGGCTTCAAGTGCTTCCTCACCCCGTCGGGGGTCGACGAGTTCGGGCACCTCGAGGGCGACCAGCTCGACGCCGCGCTGCGCGAGATCGCCGGGTTCGGCGGACGGCTCATCGTGCACGCCGAGGATCCGGCGGTGCTCGAGGCGCACGAGAACGCGGGCGGGCCGCGGTTCGCCGACTTCGTCGCGTCGCGGCCCGACGAGGCCGAGACGGTCGCCATCGAACGGGTCATCCAGGGGGTACGCAGCACCGGATGCCGCGCCCACATCGTGCACCTGTCGAGCACCCGGGCGCTCCCGTCGCTGCGCGCCGCGCGGGCGGAGGGCCTGCCGATCACGGTGGAGACCTGCCCGCATTACCTGACCTTCGACGCCGAAGACGTGCCCGACGGGTCGACCGCGCACAAGTGCGCGCCGCCGATCCGCGACGCCGCCAACCGCGACGCCCTGTGGGAGGCGCTCGTCGCCGGCGACATCGACATCGTGGTGTCCGACCACTCCCCCTCCACGGTGGAGCTGAAGACGGCCGGCCACGGCGACTTCGCGCTCGCCTGGGGCGGCATCGCCGGACTGCAGGTGGGTCTCTCCGCGGTGTGGACCGAGGCGGCGCGACGCGGCGTGCCGCTGGAGCGCGTCGTCGGCTGGATGTCGTCGGCGACGGCCGCGTTCGCCGGGCTCGACGCCAAGGGCGGGATCGCCGTGGGCAAGGACGCGGACCTCGCCGTGTTCGCCCCCGACGCGACCCGCGTGGTGCACGCCGACGAGCTGCTGCACAAGAACCCGATCACCGCGTTCGAGGGGCTCGAGCTCCGCGGCGTGGTGCGCCGCACCTGGCTGCGCGGCGACGCGCCCGGCGCCGGGCGCCTGCTCGACCGCCCGACCGGCCCCTGACCGGACGCATCGCGACCCGACCACGACCGATGCCCGCATCCGCGGCATCCTGGAGACACCGACCGGAAGGACCACCCTCATGGCGAACGTGCTCGACGGCCACCAGTACGGCAAGGCGGAGACCCGCGTGGTGCGGGTGGTGCGCGACGAGGCGCGGCACGAGATCCGCGACCTCAACGTGACGACCACGATGCGCGGGGCGTTCGAAGACGCCTACCTCACCGGCGACCAGTCCGCCGTGCTGCCGACCGACACCCAGAAGAACACCGTCTACGCCTTCGCCAAGGAGCACGGCATCGCCTCGCCCGAGGCGTTCGGGCTGGCCCTCGCCCGGCACTTCGTGCACGACGTCGCGCCGATCGCCGAGGCGCGGATCGAGATCGAGGAATTCGCCTGGCAGCGCGCCGTGGTCGACGGATCGGAGCACGACCACACCTGGACCCGCACCGGCCCCGAGGTGCGCACCGCCGCGGTCACCGTCGGAGCCGACGGCGAGCACGTGATCGCCGGGGTGAAGGGCCTCGTCGTGCTGAAGTCGACCGGGTCGGAGTTCGCCGGCTTCCTGAAGGACGGCTACACCACGCTGGTCGAGACGCACGACCGGGTGATGGCGACGTCCCTCGACGCGAAGTGGCGGTTCGGCACCGTCGACGTCGACTGGGATGCGGTGTTCCCCCGGGTGCGCGAGATCCTGGTCGCCGAGTTCGCGAAGCTGCAGTCGCTCGCGCTGCAGCAGACCCTGTGGGCGATGGGCACGGCGGTGCTCGACGCGATCCCGGAGATCGTGGAGATCCGGATGGCGGCCCCCAACAAGCACCACTTCGTCGTCGACCTGTCGCCGTTCGGGCTCGACAACCCGAACGAGGTGTTCAACGCCGACGACCGGCCGTACGGACTGATCGAGGCGACGATCGCCCGGGACGACGCCCCCGCCGCCGGGAACGCCTGGACCCCGTCCGCGGTGGGGCTCGCGTGACCGACGAGCGCTGGCTGTCGCGGGCGGTCGAGCTCGCCACGCAGAACGTCGCCGAGGGCGGCGGCCCGTTCGGCGCGGTCGTGGTGGCCGCCGACGGCACGCTGCTCGGCGAGGGGACGAACCGCGTCACCCGCGACCTCGACCCGTCGGCGCACGCCGAGGTCACGGCGATCCGCGCGGCCTGCGCCGCGATCGGCGACTTCTCCCTGGCCAGGGCGACGCTGTTCACCTCGTGCGAGCCGTGCCCGATGTGTCTCGCGACGGCGCTCTGGTCGCGGGTCGACCGGGTGGTGTTCGCCGCCGACCGGCACGACGCGGCGCGCGGCGGGTTCGACGACCGCGCGTTCTACGAGATGTTCGACCGCGACCCGGCGACCTGGGAGGCGCCGACCGTGAGCGCGCATCGTCTCCCGACCTCGGCGGCGCCGTTCGACGCCTGGCTGGCGGCGGAGGACCGCACCGACTACTGACCCGCGACCCGCTCAGCTTCCGCGGTAGGTGGTGAACCCGAACGGGCTGAGCAGCACCGGCACGTGATAGTGCCCGTCGTCGGCGACCGTGAACTCGATCACCACGCGCGGCAGGAACGGCGTCGCCACGTCGAACTCCAGGCGGTAGTCGCCCCGGCCCACCGGATCGGGACCCAGGTCGCGCACGCGGCCGTCGGCATCCGTTACGCCCTCCGCGATGGGCTCGCCGGATGCGGTGAGCAGCCGCACCGGCACCCCCGCCGCCGGACGGCCGGCCGCGGTGTCGAGCACGTGGGTGGTGATCTGGCTCACGCCGCCTCCTCGAACATGGCGCGCAGCCGCAGCTGCGCGATCTGGGCGAGCTGCTCGCCCACCTCGCGGGACTCCGTCGCCTCGTCGTTGCCGAGGCGACGCTCCAGCTCGGCGACGATCTCCGCGCGCGAGCGCCCCGCCGCGCGGATCAGGAAGATGCGCCCGAACCGCTGCTCGTAGGCCGCGTTGCCGTCGGCGAGCCGGGCCGCGAGCACCGGATCGTCGTCGGCCGATGCCGCCTGCTCCCGTCGGCTGTGCGCCGCCTCCGCCCCGCTCCCCGCCGCGCGCTCGCCGATGCGCGGATGGTGCGCGAGAGCCTCCCGCACCTCCTCGGGGGCGAGTGCGGCGGCGTGCTCGCCGGCGGCGGCCACGAGCGCGTCGACGTCGGGGAACGGCGCCGCGGCGACCATGTCGGCGACCCAGCGCTCCACGCCGAGCGCGACCCGGAGCTGCTCCGGGGTGGGCTCGACCATGTGCTCAACTGTAGCCATGGCCGACCTCACCGGGATCGTGCTCGCGGCGGGCGCCGGCGAGCGCGCGGGCGGGCCCAAGGCGCTCGTCCCCGGCTGGCTGGAGCACGCCGTCGCCGTCCTCCGGCCGTGCGCGCGGGTGGTCGTCGTGCTCGGCGCCGGGGCCGACCTCGCGCCGGTGCCGCCGGGAGTCCAGACCGTCGTCGCCGACGACTGGGCGGAGGGGATGTCGGCGTCGCTGCGCGCGGGGCTCGCGGCGGCCACCGGGGAGGCCGCGGTGCTCACCCTCGTCGACCTGCCGGGGATGCCCGCCGCAGTCGTGGAGCGGGTGCTCGCCGACCCGGTGCACGCCGGCACGCTGCGCCGCGCGGTGTTCGCGGGGCGACCGGGGCATCCGGTCATCATCGGACGGGACCACTGGGAGCCGGCAGCGGCCTCCGCGGCGGGCGACCGGGGCGCGGGACGCTACCTGCGCGAGCACCGGGCCGAGACCGTCGAGTGCGGCGACCTGTGGGACGGCGCCGACGTCGACACCCCGTAGCGGCGGCGCGGCCTCAGGCGGAACCCGCCGACCCTCCGCGGGTCAGCCGTCGAGCGCCTCCAGGGCGGCGCGCCAGGCGAGCGACGCGCAGCCCGCCCGCAGCGGGAACCGGCCGATCCCGGCGAACGGGTCGAGGTCGTCGCCGAGTTCGCGCGGCTGCTCCCCCGCGTCGAGCGAGCCGAGCAGCTCCGCGGCGAGGGCGCGGAACTCCGGCACCCCGATCGGGGCGCGTCCGGCGAGCGCCGACGCCGAGGCCGTCGACACGACGCAGCCGTGCCCGTCCCAGCCGATCGTCGTGATCCGGTCGCCGGTGCGGTCGAGGCGCACCGTGACGTCGTCGCCGCAGGCGGGCGACCGGCGGTGAGCCCCCGGGGCGTCGGGCAGCAGACCCGGCCCGTCGCCGCGCGGGCCAGCTGCTCGAGCAGCGCCGCGCGCTCGGCGTCGGGCAGCGCGGTCATCGCGTCGCCGACACCCGGGACGGGTGCGCCCGGCGAGGGTTCGTCAGGACGGACCTCATCAGGATCGGGCGGCGAGCTCGAGCACCGCCGCCTCGAGCGCGTCGACGGCGAGCGCGACGTCCTCCACGGTCACCGACTCGTCCGGGTGGTGGCTGATGCCGCCGGCGCAGCGCACGAACAGCATCCCCACGTCGCAGAGGTCCGCGACCGCCATCGCGTCGTGCCCGGCGATGCTGAACAGGTCCAGCGGGTTCTCGTCCCCGGTCGTGCGGATGCCAGCCGCGACCGCCTCGCGCAGCTCCGGAGCGCAGCGCACCTCCGGCGCCGCGTGGGTGAGCTCCACGTCCACGTCGAGGCGGCGATCCGCCGCGATGCCGTGGAACGCCGACTGGATGCGCTCCCAGGTCGCGTCGCGGCCCGCCGCCGTCTCGTCGCGCAGGTCGAGCGTGAACTCCGCCAGTCCGGGCACCACATTCACCGCCCCCGGCTCGGCCGTGATCCGGCCGATCACCGACGTGCTGCCCTGCTGCTTCGCGATCCGATGCGCCTCGACGACCGCCTCGCTCGCGCCGAGCAGCGCGTCACGGCGCAGCTCCCACGGAGTCGCCGCATGCCGTGCCTCGCCGCGGAACACGATCCGGCGGCGCTGCGCGGCGGCGATCCCCGTCACCACGCCGAGCGCCCGGCCCACGCGCTCGAGGCGCGGGCCCTGCTCGATGTGGGCCTCCAGGTAGGCGACCACCGACCCCGGCTCACGCCCGGCCGACCCGATCGCCGCCGGGTCGAGACCGAAGTCCTCCGCCGCCCGGGCGAGGGTGACGCCGTCTGCGTCCTCCAGCTCCAGCCAGTCCTCGTCCCACGACCCGGCGAGCGCACGCGAGCCGAGCAGCGTCGCACCGAACCGCGTGCCCTCCTCGTCGCCGAAGGCGACCACCTCGAGGGCGAACGGCAGGTCGGCGTCGCGCAGCCGATCCGCCACCTCGATGCCGGCCAGCACACCGAGGATGCCGTCGTAGCGCCCCGCGTCGGGCACCGTGTCGAGGTGCGAGCCGATCAGCAGCGCCGGCCGGTCCGCGTCGTCGCGCTCCCGCCGACCGCACTGGTTGCCCGCCGGGTCCTGCCAGCTGCGCATCCCCGCCTCCGTCATCCACAGCGCGGCGAGGGCGTTCACCTCGGCGTGATCGGGGGTCAGGTACGAGCGCTCGATGTTCGACGGGCCGTGGATGCTGTGGGTCGCCAGCACGTCGGCGCGCGCCAGCACGCGGCGGGCCGACTCCATCAGGCCGCGTCCCCGTACGACTCCAGGGCTGCATCCACCCCGGCCCCGGCGGGAGCGGCGTGGCCCGCCCGGCGCAGCACCGTCTCCAGCGCGGCGAGGGTCGTGAGCACCGCGTCGCGGCGCGCGTTGTAGCCCATCACGCCGACCCGCCACACCCGGCCGTGCAGCGGACCGAACGACGTGCCGATCTCGATGCCGAAGTCGGCCAGCAGCGAGCCGCGCACCGCGTCGCCGTTCACCCCATCCGGGATCTCCACCGCCACGACGTTGTTCATCCGCACCGACTGGTCGCCGAACAGCTGCAGCCCCAGCGCCACCAGCCCCGCGGTCATCGCCGAGCCGTGCACCCGGTGCCGCTCCACCGCGGCGTCGACGCCCTCCTCCAGCAGGATGCGCGCGCACTCCCGGGCGCCGTAGAGCATCGTCGTCGCCTCGGTGTGGTGGTTGAGCCGCGACGGACCCCAGTAGTCGAGGATCTGCGCCAGATCGAGGTAGTTGCTGCGGATGCGCTCCGCCCGCACCGGGTCGCCCTCGGAACGGATGCCGGCCTCGATGCTCTTGCGCGCCTCGATGATCGCCACGGACCGCTCCGACAGCGTGATCGGCGCCGACCCCGACGGACCGGCCAGGCACTTCTGCAGACCCGCCGTCGCCGCGTCGACGCCCCAGTCGTCCACCCGGAACTCGTTGCCGCCCAGGCTCGCCGTCACATCCGTGTAGAGCAGCGCGCCGTGCTTCGCCGCCAGCGCGCCCAACTCCTCCAGCGGCTGCGCCACCGTCGTGCTCGTGTCGCCGTGCACCACCGCCAGCAGCTTCGGCTTCGCCGCCGCCAGCGCCGCGTCGATCTCCGCCGGGGTGAACACCGTGCCCCACTCCCGCTCGATCACGTGCACCTCGGCGCCGCAGCGCTCCGCGATCTCCTTCAGCAGGTGACCGAAGCGCCCGAAGATCGGAACCAGAACCCGGTCCCCCGGCTCCAGCAGCGACACCAGCGCCGCCTCGATGCCGGCGCGGGCCGTGCCGTCGACCAGCAGCGTCGCGTCGTTCTCGGTGCGGAACACGCCGCGGTAGAGCTCCTGCGTCTCCGCCATGTACCCCGTCATCGCCGGGTCGTACTGCCCCACCAGCTGCGCGCTCATCGCCCGCAGCACCCGCGGATCCGCCGTGATCGGGCCCGGGCCCATCAGCAGACGAGCAGGGGGGTCGATCGGCTTCGCGGTGGTCACCGCTCAAGTTTCTCATTCGCTCGTTTCGGGTGTGTCACGGGGGGGCGGAATCCCGGCCCGCCTGCGTTCACCTGAGCAGTCGAACAGCGCGGGGCGAACGCCGCATCCCATTTGGGGAGAGAGGGCGGGCCTGGCGGCGCGCATCTGTTGGTTGGGCGTGTGCTCCGGGCGGCGCCCACCGGGCGCAGCGCGGGCGCCGGAGGCCCCGGAGGGGGTGGTGAGTCAGGCGAGGGGGAGGGTGAGGGCTCGGGTGAGGAGGGCGAGGTCGGAGTGGCGGGGGCCGACCAGGCAGAGGCCGACCGGGCCGGCGGCGGTGGTGAGGGCCGGGATGCCGAGGGCCGGGCGGCCGGTGAGGCCGGCGACGCAGCAGAGGCGCAGCGTGGCGCCCCGCACGGCGTCGATGCGCTCCGGGCTCGAGTCGGCGGGCGGGGCGGGCGACGAGGCCGACGGGACGAGCAGGATGCGGTCGCCGAGCAGGTCGTCGAGGCGGGCGCGGTGGGCGGCGGCGGCCGCGAGCGCGGTGGACTCCTCGTCGCGCGAGACCGTCGCCGCGGCGGCGAGCCGCTCGCGGGCCCCCGCGCCGACGGCATCCGGATGCGCCGTCACCCAGTCGCCGTCGGAGCGCCACGCCTCCGCCGCCTGGGTGACGCGGAACGTCTCGAACATGTCCGCGGGGTCGCCGAGCGCCACCGACTCCGGCGCGAGCGGGGCGACCGCCGCGTCGAACGCGGCCCGCACCTCCCGGTCGGCAACGGCGACCAGGCCCGGGTCGACGACGAAGCCGCCGGGCTCCACGCCCGACGCACCAAGCGCGACCTCCGCCACCCGCCGCAGCAGGTCACCCGACCGGGTCAGCCAGCCGACCGTGTCGTAGCGGGGCGCGAGCGGCCACACCCCGTCGAGGGAGACGGCGCCGTGCGTCGTGCGCAGCCCCCACAGGCCCTGGTACGAGGCGGGGACGCGCACCGATCCGGCGGTGTCGGTGCCGAGCCCGATGCTCGCCGCGCCGAGGGCGACGGCCGACGCCGGGCCGCTCGACGAGCCGCCGGGCAGCGCCCCGGGCACGGCCGGGTTCGGCGGCGTCCCGTAATGCGGGTTGGCCCCGGCGATCGAGTAGGCGAACTCGTCGGTCTGGGCGATGCCCGCCAGGTCGGCGCCGACATCCAGCAGCATCCGCACCGCCGGCGCGTGCTCGGTCTCGGGGGCGCGCTCGGCGAGGAAGGCCGGGTTGCCGACGCCGATCGGATGCCCCGCGACCGCGTAGAGGTCCTTCACCGCCACGGTCTCGCCGGCGAGCGGGCCGGATCCGGAGCCCGCCACCAGCGGGTCCCCCAGCTCCCGCCACACGGCGGGGTCGACGGCGCTCACGCGGCGCCCCCCGTCGTGCCGTCCAGGTCGGCCTTGCGGATGCGGGCGTGCACCCCGGTGGTGCGGTCCACCACCTGGGAGATGTCGAAGTCGGTCGCCGCCGACAGGTAGGCGTAGGCGTGCTCGGGGTCCATCCCGTGCCGGTCGACGAGCAGGGCGATCGACGCCCGCACCGCGCGACGCATCGCCTCGCCGAGGTCGGGATCCATCCCGGTCGGCACCCAGTACTCCGCCGTCTCGACCACCGGTCCGTGCTCGTGCACGAACACCGCGAGCGGATCGGAGGCGCGGATGACACGGAGCCGCAGCGTGGCGCGCAGCGGCGCCTCGAGCGCGGTGAGGGCGACCTCGCCGTCGCCCTGCGCGACGTGCGGGTCGCCGACGTAGACGCCTGCCCCGGGGACGAGCACCGGCAGGTAGAGGGTGGTGCCCTCGACCAGCAGCTTGATGTCGATGTTGCCGCCGTGGTGGCCCGGCGGCACCGAGTGCGGGCGCTCGGACCCCGGCACGGCGACGCCGATGGTGCCGAGGAACGGGGCCAGCGGGAACGAGATGCGGGCGTCGGACTCGGCCGCACGCGCGATCGAGGCGTGATCGTCGCCGTCGACGCGGGCGAAGATCGACACCACCTCGACGCCGCCGCGCGGGAACTCGCCGGGCAGCGCGCCACGTCCGTGCCGGTTCGAGATGACGCCGTAGGGCGCGCGCGGGCGCAGGCGCAGGATGTCGACGGCGAGCAGGTCGCCCGGCGTCGCGCCGCGTACGTCGACCGGTCCGGTGAGCACGTGCGGCCCGTCGTCGGCGTCGCGGGCGCGCTCGGCGGCGAGCCGGATCGCGTCGGTCAGCACCTGGTCGGCGGGCACGCCGTGCCCGGCGAAGAAGCCGAGCGGGTCGCTGCCCTGGTCGGCGAGCACGCCCTCGTGCGAGATCGTGTCGATCGTCACCTCGGCGCCGGCGTCCACCTCGAGCACGGGGGCGTCGTCGGCGCACGGCGAGCGCCCCCAGAACACCGCGGCGGGGTCGGCCGGCAGGTAGGTGGCGGCGTCGATCGGGCCGACGCCGGGCTGCAGGATCTCCACCCGCCCAGGCTACGGGGCGGGGCGCTCCCCGCCGCTCACGGGACGGCCGTTGCCCGCACCTCGGGTGAGACGCGCCACGTAGCCGGTGGCGGGCGCGGCGGCCAGCTCCGCCCACGACCCGGCCTGGGTCACCGCGCCCCGCTCGAGCACGACGACGCGGCCGCCGAGCGCGACCAGGTCGTCCGGATCGTGGCTGACCACGAGCACGGGGCCGCCGAACTCGCGGGCGTGCCGGATCAGGTCGTCGCGCACGGCGTCGCGCACCTCGACGTCGAGCGCCGCCCAGGGCTCGTCGAGCAGCAGCACGTCGGGCTCGGCGGCGAGGGTGCGGGCCAGCGCGACCCGCTGGGCCTGCCCGCCGGAGAGGGAATCCGGATGCCGGTCGGCGAGGTCGGCGAGACCGAACCGCTCCAGCCACGGCGCGGCCGCCTCGCGCGCGGCGCCCCGACCCCGGCCCCGCACGCGGAACGGGAAGGCCACGTTGTCGCGCACGGTCAGGTGGCGGAACAGCAGGTGCTGCTGGAACACGACGCCCACCCCCCGCCGTTCGGGCGGGAGCACGGTCAGGTCGCGCCCGTCGCCTCCCTCGGCGAGCAGCCGGATGCCGCCGCGGCTGAGCGGCACGTGGCCGGCGAGCGCGGCGAGCACCGTCGACTTTCCGGCGCCGTTCGGACCGACCAGGGCGACCGGCTGCCCGGGCGGCAGGTCGAGGCGCACCGCGACCTCGAACTCGGGCCGGGCGACGGCGAGCTCGGCGACGAGGCGCGTCGGCCCCGCGACCGACGAGCGGCGGGCGGCCGACCCGCGTTCCCCGGTCACGACGACACCCCCGGCAGCCAGCGGTCACGCAGCCCGAGCAGCACGGCGAGAGCGACGACGAGCAGCACCAGTCCGAGCGTCACCCCGACGTCGGGGTCGGAGTTCATCGCCAGATACGACGCGACCGGCAGCGTGCGGGTCACGCCGGGCAGCGACCCGGCGAACGTGATGGTCGCGCCGAATTCGCCGAGCGCGCGGGCGAAGCACAGCACCGCGCCCGCCGCGACGCCGGGCGCGACCAGCGGCAGCGTGACGAGCCGGAACGTCTGCCCGGGCGTCGCCCCGAGCGAAGCCGCCGCCAGCTCGGAGCGGCGGTCGGCCGACCGCAGGGCGCCCTCGACGGAGAACACCAGGAACGGCAGCGCGACGAAGGTCTGCGCGATGACGACCGCCGCGGTGGTGAACGGGATGCCGATGCCGAGAACGGCGAGCGGCGCGCCGAGCAGTCCCTGGCGTCCGAGCAGCGTGAGCAGGGCGATGCCGCCGACGACCGGGGGCAGCACGAGCGGCACGGTGATCGCCGTGCGCAGCATCCGGCGCGGCACGACCGGCCAGCCTTCGGAGCGGGCGAGCAGCACCGCCAGCGGGACCCCGACGACGAGGCACAGCGCCGTCGCGGCGAGCGCCGTGCCGAGCGAGAGGCCGAGGGCCTGCGCGACGGCGCCGTCGCCGAGAAGCTCGGGCAGCCGCGGCCACGGCGCCCGGGCGACGAGCGCGACAAGCGGGAGCACGAGCAGCGCCAGTCCGACCACGGCGAGGGCGACGACCACCGGCCCGAGCGGGCGGCGGACGCCGGCTGAACGGACCGCCCCCGTCGGTCGCGTCACGCGCGGGCCGCTCACGGCGCCCCGAACCCGGCGTCGGCGAGCAGCGCCGCGCCGACCGGCGACCGCAGCAGGGCGAGCAGGTCGCGGGCGGCATCCGGATGCGGCGCCGCGTCGAGCACGACCGCCGGGTACCGGTTCACCACCTCGTCGGCGCGCTCGATGGCGATCCCCTGCACCGCGTCGCCCGCGGCGACCACGTCGGTGCGGTAGACCAGCGCGGCGTCGACCTCGCCGAGCACCACCTTGGTGAGTGCGGAGCGCACGTCGGGCTCGAGCGTGTCGGGCGCGGCGGCGACGCCGAGCAGCCCGAGCAGTCGCTCCGCGGCGGCGCCGCAGGGAACCGCGGGGTCGCACAGCGCGATGACCCGCTCGGGGTCGGCCAGGTCGGCGGCGCCGGTGATCCCGGCCGGGTTGCCCGTGGGCACCGCGATCTCGAGCGTGTTGGTGGCGACGACGACCGGGTCGGTCGCCAGCCCCGCCGCGACGACGCGCTGCATCGTGGCCTCGTCGGCGCTGACGAACAGGTCGGCGTCGATGCCCGCCACGATCTGCTCGGCGAGCGCGGAGCTGCCGCCGACCGACACCACCACGTCGATTCCCGGGTGCTCCGCCTCGAAGGCGGCCGCGAGCTCGTAGACGACGTCGGTCAGCGAGGCGGCGGCGAGCACGGTCACGGTGCCCTCCGCGGGCGGCCCCGACATCCCGTCGTCGGGAGCGGCGCACCCGGCGAGCGCCACGACCGCCACCCCGACGGCGGCCGCCGCCGCGACGACGCGCCCCGCGGCCCGGCCCGCCTCCGACTGCCTGGCGGGCACGCTCACGCCTCGCGCGGCAGCTCGACCGCCACCGTCGTCGCCTTCGCGGTGGCGACCGCGAGCATCCCGGGCTCCAGCCCGAGCTCTTCGACGGCCTCGCGGCTCATCAGCGACACCACCCGGAACGGACCGGCCTGGATGTCGACCTGCGCCATCACGCCGTCCACCGTCACCGCGGTCACCAGCCCGGTGAACCGGTTGCGGGCCGAGCCGCGCGCGGGCGGGAATGCGGCGGCGAGCGCCGACGCGCTCTCCGGCTCGGCGAGCAGTGGCACCAGGTCGCCGCCGTCGACCACCTTGCGGCCGTTGGCGCCGGTGCGGATGGTCAGCCGGCCGGTCTCGCCCCAGCGGCGCACGGTGTCGTCGCTCACCCCGAGAAGGGCGGCGGCCTCCGAGATGCGGAACTCTCGCATCCGTTCCTCCGATTCTGCGGTTCCCTGAGTCTGGCATACCCGCATTCGCGTCTCCACGGGGGTCGTGAGCCGACCTGCCCACTCGGGACCCCCGTCCCGGGCGCCGACCGGGCGGGGCTGCGACAATCGAGGGGTGAGCGTCGACCCGCAGTCCCCCCGGTACGCGCGGCAGCGGGTGCTGCCCGGATTCGGCGCAGACGCGCAGGGGCGGCTCGCCGACGCGCACGTGCTGGTCATCGGCGCGGGCGGGCTCGGCTGCACCGTGCTCCCCGCCCTCGCCGGCGCCGGGATCGGCCGCATCACCGTCGTCGACGACGACGAGGTCGACGAGACCAATCTGCACCGCCAGACGCTCTACTCCTCCGGCGACGCGGGTCGCCCGAAGGCCGAGGCGGCGGCGGACGCGCTGCGCCGGCTCTCCCCCGACACCGAGGTGACGCCGCGCACCGAGCGGTTCGCGGCCGGCGGCACGTTCGACCTGCTGCTCGACGTCGACCTGCTCGTCGACGCGAGCGACGACCCCGGCACCCGCTACCTCGCCAACGACGCCGCCGCCATCCGCGGCATCCCGCTGGTCTGGGGGTCCGCGCTCGCCTACGACGGCCAGGTCGGCGTCGCCTGGGACGAGAAGGGCGTCGACTACCG
>JBHIXX010000032.1:0-31371 GCA_041984585.1 Pseudolysinimonas sp.
CGCCTGGGCCGGCGCGCGCGAAATCCGCAAGGGGTTCGGCACCCGCTATCCCATTTATGGCGCGGTGCGTGAAGGGCAGCGCATCGGCCGCGCCGCGCAGCAGATCGCGCACCAGGATATCGCGGCGCTGCTCGCCGAACGGGACTCCTCCCGGCCGGGCGGCGGGCCCGGGTAGGCTCGCCCCATGACGCGCTCCCGCCGGGCCGCCCTGGTCGTCCCGGTGCTCGCCCTGGCGCTCGCGGGCTGCACCTCCGACTTCCTCATCGCCGACGCGCCGACGCCGTCGGCGACGGCCGACCCGACGCCCACCGCGGAGCCCTCGGACCCGACGCCGACCGCATCCGCGACCCCGACGGCGACGCCCGACCCCGAGCCGACGTTCGAGGCCGACGGCTGCGCCGAGGTGGTGCTCGACCGGCCGGGCGCCTACGCGATCGGGGACTGCACGCGACTCACGATCAACGGCCCCGCCATCCGGGTGACGGCGGCGAGCATCGGCGTGCTGGTCATCAACGGCGACCGGGCGGAGGTGTCGGCGACGCTCGTCGCGCGCGCCGAGGTGTCGGGCCAGCAGAACGAGATCGAGACCGGCGAGCTGGGCGTGCTGGTGCTGCGCGGCGACGGCAACGCGGTGTCGACGCAGGGACGCGTGGTGCGGGTCGACGTGCAGGGCAACGACAACTTCATCACGTCGCCGCTCGGGTTCGACGTGGTCGACGACGCCGGCGCCGACAATTACATCGGGGTGCCGCCCGCGGCGTGACCCGTGGTCGGGGTCAGCGCATCTGCTTGCGCGACGAGATCTGCCCGGTGTCGAAGCCGAGCAGGTGCAGGCCGCCGTGGAAGCGGGCGTGCTCGACCTTGATGCAGCGGTCCATCACGACGGTGAGGCCCTTCTCCTCGCCGTAGCGGGCGGCCTCCTCGTTCCAGATGCCGAGCTGCACCCACACGGTCGGGGCGCCGACCGCGACGACGTCGTCGATGACCGACGGGATGTCGCTCGCCTTGCGGAACACGTCGACGATGTCGGGGACCACCGGCAGGTCGGCGAGGCTCTTGTAGACCTTCTGGCCGAGGATCTCGTCGGCGTTGGGGTTGACGAAGTACAGGTCGTAGTCGCTCGACTGCTGCAGGTAGGTGGCGACGAAGTAGCTGGAGCGGGCCGGGTTGGCCGAGGCGCCGACGATGGCGACGCTCTTCGCGGCGCGCAGGATCTTGAGCCGCTCCTTCGCGCTGGGGCCGACCCAGGTGCGCTGCGAGCGCATCATCTTCGCCAGCGGCGACGACGACGGGATCGAGCAGGTCAGCCCGTTGGTGAGGGTGACGGTCTCGAGGTCGGCGGACTCGGCGGTCGCGGTGCTCATGGCCCGATTATCCCTTCACCGCGGCGGCCAGCGCCTGGTCGAGGTCGGCGATGATGTCCTCCGGGTCCTCGATGCCCACGCTGATGCGCACCAGCCCGGGCAGCACGCCCGCGTCGACGAGCTGCTGCTCGGTGAGCTGCGCGTGCGTCGTCGAGCCGGGGTGGATGACGAGGGTCTTGGCGTCGCCGATGTTGGCGAGGTGCGAGGCGAGTTCGACGCTCTCGATGAACGCCTGGCCCGCGGCGCGCCCGCCGACCACACCGAACGAGAACACCGAGCCGGGGCCCTTCGGCAGGTACCTCGCGGCGCGCTCGTGGTGCGGATGCGAGGGCAGGCCCGCCCAGTTGACGAACTCGATGCGCGGGTCGGCCTCGAGCCACTCGGCGACGGCCCGCGCGTTGTCGACGTGGGCCTGCATCCGGTAGGGCAGCGTCTCGACGCCCTGGGCGAGCAGCCACGCGGAGTGCGGGGCGAGCACCGGGCCGATGTCGCGCAGCTGCTCGGCGCGCAGCCGGGTCAGGAAGGCGTACTCGCCGAAGTTGCCGTGCCAGTTGAGGCCGCCGTAGTGGGGCACCTCCTGGTCGAACAGCGGGAAGCGGTCACTCGCCCAGTGGAACCGGCCCGACTCGACGACGACGCCGCCGAGGGTCGTGCCGTGGCCGCCGAGGAACTTGGTGGCCGAGTGCACGACCACGTCCGCGCCCCACTCGATCGGGCGGTTGAGGTAGGGCGTGGCGACCGTGGAGTCGACGATGAGCGGCAGCTCGTGGGCGTGCGCCACGTCGGCGAGCCCCTCGAGGTCGGCGATGTCGCCCGACGGGTTGGTGACGCTCTCGGTGAAGATCAGCTTCGTCTCGGGGCGGATGGCGGCCGCGTAGTCGGCCGGGTCGGTGCCGGCGACGAAGGTGGTGTCGACGCCGAACCGGCGCAGGGTCACGTCGAGCTGGGTGACCGACCCGCCGTACAGGCTCGACGCGGCGACGATGTGGTCGCCCGCGCAGGCGAGCGCCGCGAAGGTGATGAACTCCGCGCCCAGCCCGGATGCGGTGGCCACCGCGCCGAGGCCGCCCTCGAGGGAGGCGATGCGCTCCTCGAACGACGCGACCGTGGGGTTGGCGACGCGGCTGTAGATGTTGCCGTACTTCTGCAGCGCGAAGCGGGCGGCGGCATCCGCGGTGTCGTCGAAGACGAACGCGCTCGACTGGTAGATCGGCAGGGCGCGCGCGCCCGAGACGGCGTCGGGGATGTTGCCCGCGTGGATGGAGCGGGTGCGGAACCCCCACTCCCGGTCGACCGCGCGGTCGGGTGTGCTCTCCGGCATCCGGCCAGAGTACCCGCGGCCCCGCGGCGGCGGTCCCCGTGTTGCGCCGTGCTACGCGTCGGCGTCCTGCGCCGAGCCCGGCGACCGCTCCCGGCTCGCGGCGGCGGTCAGAGCCAGGACGGCAGCCAGAGGTGCGCGCGGAAGAACCAGTACGGGATGTCCATGGCGACCCAGACCGGCCAGAAGAACACGCTCACCGCGACCACCGCGACGAGGAACGCGCCGACGGTGCGGATGCCGGCCACCCGCCGGCGCTCCGGGTCGGTGGGCGAGCCGAGCAGCACGCCCAGCGCCGCGGCGAGCGCGAGCACGAGGTAGGGCTCGAACACGATCGTGTAGAACTGGAACACCGTGCGGTGCAGGTAGAGCAGCCAGGGCAGGTAGCCCGCCGCGAGGCCCACCAGCACGGTCGCCTCGGGCCACACCCGCTCGCCGCGCCGCAGGCGCAGCACGACGCGCACCACGAGGAAGAACGCCGCCGCCGTGCCGCCCCACCAGATGAGCGGGTTGGCGATGTCGAGGATCGTCGACGACCATCCCGGTTCGGGGGTGACGTAGTACATGCTCGTCGGGCGCACCAGGAACAGCCAGGTGAGCGGGTTCGCCTGGTAGCCGTGCGGCGTCGTCTCGCCAACGTGGTACGCGTAGATGGCCGACTGGTAGTGCCACCAGTTCTGGATGTCGACCGGCACTCCGGCGAGCAATCCGGTCCAGGCCTCGCCGCCGTCCTCGACCCAGTGCCGGTGGTAGCCGCCGTCGGTGGTGAACCAGCCGACCCAGCCCGCGACGTAGACGAGTGCGGCGAGGGGGACGAGCAGCACGAAGGTGACGGGAGCCTGGCGGAGCGCGCCGGCGGCCCACAGCTCGATGCCCGCGGCCCGGCGCAACAGCGCCTCGGAGACGACGACGTAGACCCCGAGCGCGGCCAGGAAGTAGACGGCGCTCCACTTGACGCCGCCGGCCAGCCCGAGGGTCACCGCGGCGGCGAGCAGCCACGGCCGCCAGGCCAGCACCGGGCCCCAGCCGGCCGTGCCGCGCGCGGCCACCCGCGCCGCGAGCCGGTTCTCGGTCCACCGGCGGTCGAGCACGACGAGCACGACGGCCAGCAGGGTGAGCAGCGTGAGCGGGGTGTCGAGCAGCGCGACCCGGCTCATGACGATCGCGTTGCCGTCGATCGCCAGCAGGCCGCCGGCCAGCACGGTCACGACGGTGCGCCGCCAGAGCAGGTGGGCGAGCAGCATCGCCAGGGCGACGATCAGGATGCCGCAGACCGCCACCGCGATGCGCCAGCCGAAGCTGCTCTCCGCGCCGAACAGGGCGAGTCCGGCGGCGATGATCCATTTGCCGATCGGTGGATGCGCGATGAACGACGGCGACTTGTGGAACACGTCGACGGCGCCCGCCTCGAAGCTCGCGTTCGCCTCCGCGGGCCACTGCGCCTCGTAGCCGAGGTTCATCAGCGTCCAGGCGTCTTTGACGTAGTAGGTCTCGTCGAAGACGAGCACGTCCGGATGCCCGAGCCCGATCAGTCGGGTGAGCGCGGCGACCACGAGCACGATCGCCGGACCGCCCCAGTGCCAGAGCCGGGCGGCCCACGGCTGCGTCATGAACCGCTGCCAGCGGTCGTCGAGCGCGGAGCCCGTCAACTCCGGCAGCGTCATGCCGCCATGCTAGGGCGGCCTCGCGCGCGCTCGGCGCAGGGTCGGGCGCCGACGCGGCCCGCATCACTGGGGCGGCCGCCGGCGGCGGTGGGGGAGGATGGCCGGGTGATCATCCTCGGGGCGACGCCGATCGGCAACCTCGGCGACACCACCCGCCGGCTCGTCGAGACGCTCGAGCGGGTGGCGATCGTCGCCGCCGAGGACACCCGGGTCACCCAGCGGCTGCTCGCCGGGCTCGGGGTCGAGAACCGCCCGCGTCTGGTCGCCCTGCACGAGCACAACGAGGGAACCCGCGCCGCCGAACTGGTCGAGGCCGCGCGCGGCGACGACGTTCTCGTGCTGAGCGACGCCGGGACGCCGACCGTGAGCGACCCCGGCTTCCAGCTGGTGCGCGCGGCGATCGCGGCGGGGGTCGACGTGACCGCCCTCCCCGGGCCGAGCGCCGTGCTCACCGCGCTCGCGCTCTCCGGGCTGCCGACCGACCGTTTCGCGTTCGAAGGATTCCTCCCGCGCACCGGCAGGGCGGCGGCGCTCGCCGCGCTGGCGGGGGAGTCGCGCACGCTCGTGTTCTTCGAGTCGCCGCACCGGGTGGCGGGGGCGCTCGCCGACCTCGCGGCGGCCTTCGGCGACGACCGGCAGGCGGCGGTGTGCCGCGAGCTCACGAAGCTGCACGAGGAGGTCGCGCGGGGTCCCCTCGGCGAGCTCGCGTCGCGGTTCGCCGAGGGCGCGCGCGGCGAGATCGTGCTCGTGGTCGCCGGCGCCGAACCGCAGACCGCCGACCTCCCGTCCGCGGTGGAGCGGGTGCTCGGCCTGGTCGCCGACGGCGCGCGGATGAAGGACGCCGCATCCGATGTCGCCGCCGCGACGGGGTTGTCGAAGCGCGACCTCTACGAGGCGGCCCTGCGCGCCCGTTCCTGACCCGCGCGGACCGCGGGCTCGCGGCGCCCGCCCGTAACGCGAGCGCGCCGCAGCTAAGCTCGTCGGGTGCCCGAGGCCGGCTCCTTCTATCTGACGACACCGATCTTCTACGTGAACGACGTGCCGCACATCGGGCACGCCTACACGGAGGTGGCGGCCGATGTGCTCGCCCGCTGGCACCGGCAGGCCGGCGACGACACCTGGCTGCTCACCGGCACCGACGAGCACGGTCAGAAGATCCAGCGCACCGCGGCGGCCAACGGGGTGAGCCCGAAGGAGTGGGCCGACAAGCTGGTGGCCGAGGCCTGGCAGCCGGTGCTCGCCACCCTCGACATCGCCAACGACGATTTCATCCGCACCACCGAGGAGCGGCACGAGTCGGCGGTCGCCGACTTCCTGCAGAAGCTCTACGACGACGGCCACATCTACGACGGCGTCTACGAGGGCTACTACTGCGTCGGCTGCGAGGAGTACAAGCAGGCCGACGACCTCGAGCTGGCCGAGTCGGGCGAGTTCGCCGGGCAGCAGGTCTGCAAGATCCACTCGCGCCCGGTCGAGGTGCTCGAGGAGAAGAACTACTTCTTCCGGATGAGCGCGTTTGCCGACGATCTGCTGCGGCTCTACGAGGAGCGGCCCGAGTTCGTGCAGCCGGAGGCGGTGCGCAACGAGATCGTGTCGTTCGTGCGGCAGGGGCTCTCCGACCTGTCGATCTCGCGCTCGAGCTTCGACTGGGGCGTCAAGGTGCCGTGGGATCCCACCCACGTCGTCTACGTCTGGTTCGACGCCCTGCTCAACTACATCACCGCCGTCGGGTACGGCCGCGACGACGAGCAGTTCGCGCGCCGCTGGCCGGCGATGCACCTGGTCGGCAAGGACATCGCCCGGTTCCACACCGTGATCTGGCCCGCCATGCTGATGGCCGCCGGGCTTCCGGTGCCGACCCGGGTGTTCGCGCACGGCTGGCTGCTGGTCGGCGGCGAGAAGATGTCGAAGTCGAAGCTGACCGGCATCGCGCCCCAGCAGATCACCGACGTGTTCGGCTCCGACGCGTTCCGCTACTACTTCCTGCGCGCGATCACGTTCGGGCAGGACGGCTCGTTCTCGTGGGAGGACATCGGCGCGCGCTACGAGGCGGAACTGGCGAACGGTTTCGGAAACCTCGCGTCCCGGGTCATCGCGATGATCACCCGCTACTTCGACCGCGCCGTCCCGGCCGCGGGGGATCCGCACGAGGCCGACCTCGTCATCCGCCGTGCCGTGGAGAAGGCCGCCGCGGATGCCGACGCCGCGATCGAGCGCACCGCGCCGCACGACGCGATCGCCGCGATCTGGACGGTGGTCACCGAGCTGAACGGCTACATCACCGAGCAGGAGCCGTGGGTGCTCGCCAAGGACCCGGCGCAGCGCGAGCGGCTCGGCACCGTGCTCGCGACCGCCGCCGAGGGCCTGCGCGCGCTGGCCGTGCTGCTCAGCCCGGTGATGCCGATCGCGACCGGCAAGCTGTGGTCGGCCCTCGGGGCCGAGGCCGCGCTCGGGGCCCTCGCCGACCAGCCGCTGCGCGAGGCGGGCGCCTGGGGCGTCCTGCCCGCCGGCACGGTCGTCGGCGAACTCAGTCCGCTCTTCCCCCGCGTCGAGGAGGTCGCGCCCTCCGGGGCCGGAACGTCGTGATCGAACCCCACCTGCGCGCCCGCGAACGCACGACGGAGGATCCGCCGAGCGAGTACCCGCCGCTGCCCGAGTCGCTCGTGGTGCCGATCTACGACAACCACACCCACATGGAGTTCGCCGACGGCGACGCCCCCATCGACTACCGCGAGCAGCTCGACCGCGCGTCGAGCGTCGGGGTGCGCGGGGTGGTGCAGGTGGGCACCGACCTGGAGACCTCGCGATGGAGCGCCGAGGTCGCCGCCGTCGAGCCGCGGGTGCTGGCCGCCGTGGCGCTGCATCCGAACGACGCCCCCGAGCTGCACGAGCGCGGGGTGCTCGACGAACACCTGCACGGCATCTGGGAGCTGTCGGGCCGTCCGCGCGTGCGCGCGTTCGGCGAGACCGGTCTCGACTTCTACCGCACCGGCGACGAGGGGCGCGAGGCGCAGGTGAGCGCGTTCGAGGCGCACATCCGGATGGCGAAGGACCGCGGCCTGGCGCTGCAGATCCACGACCGCGACGCCCACCGCGAGGTGCTCGAGACCCTGCGCAAGGTCGGCGCCCCGGAGCGCACCGTCTTCCACTGCTTCTCGGGCGACCGGGAGTTCGCCGAGGAGGTCGCGGCCGAGGGCTGGTACCTGTCGTTCGCGGGCACGGTCACGTTCAAGAACGCCGGCACGCTGCGCGACGCGCTCTCCGCGATCCCGCGCTCGCACATCCTGATCGAGACCGACGCGCCGTACCTCACCCCGACCCCGTGGCGCGGGCGCCCGAACGCGTCGTACCTGCTGCCGCACACGCTGCGCTTCATGGCCGACCACCTCGGCACCGACCCGTCCATGCTGGCGGCGCAGATCTCGTCGAACACCGAGGAGGTCTACGGCGGCTGGGACGACGAGCCGATCGCGCCGCCGACCGGCCCGTTCGACCTCCCTCCGCAGGCGACCGGATGACGCTGCTCGGCCCGGCCGAGATCCGCGACCTCGCCGCGGCGCTCGACCTGCAGCCGACGAAGAAGCTCGGCCAGAACTTCGTGGTCGACGCGAACTCGGTGCGCCGCATCGTGCGCCTGGCCCGGGTCGAGGCCGGCGACCCGGTCGTCGAGGTGGGCCCGGGGCTCGGCTCGCTCACCCTCGGACTGCTCGAGGCGGGCGCCCGGGTGACCGCCATCGAGATCGATCCGCGGCTCGCCGAGCTGCTGCCGCGCACCGTCGCCGAGCTGGCTCCCGACGCCGACCTCACCGTCGTGCCCGCCGACGCGCTGCGGGTGACCGAGGTGCCCGGCGAGCCCATCCGGCTGGTCGCCAACCTGCCCTACAACGTGTCGGTGCCGGTGCTGCTGCACCTGCTCGCGCTGCTGCCCGGCCTGCAGACCGCGCTGGTGATGGTGCAGGCCGAGGTGGGGCAGCGC
The DNA here is from genome assembly GCA_041984585.1 of Pseudolysinimonas sp. GTDB lineage: Bacteria > Actinomycetota > Actinomycetes > Actinomycetales > Microbacteriaceae > Pseudolysinimonas_A. The sequence continues at coordinate 8,323 of JBHIXX010000032.1, forward strand.
ATCGCGGCGGCGCCGGGGTCGCGGGTCTACGGGGCGCCGAGCGTCAAGGCCGCCTGGTACGGGGCGTGGGCGACCGCGGGGGCGGTGAGCCGTCAGGTGTTCTGGCCGGTGCCCAACGTCGACTCGATCCTGGTGGCGTTCGAGCGGCGCGAGCCGCCGGGCTCCGAGGATGAGCGGGCGGCGGTGTTCCGGCTGGTCGACGCCGCATTCGGTCAGCGGCGCAAGATGCTGCGGCAGTCGCTCTCGGGCCTGCTCGGCGCGGCGGCGAGCACCGTGCTCGAGGCGGCGGACGTCGACCCCACCGCGCGCGGCGAGCAGGTCGACGTGGCCGGGTTCCTGCGCATCGCCCGTGCGGCCGGCGCGCAGGAAGCGTCATCCGACGCTGGTTAGGCTGGTGCCGTGATCTCCCCGGCGTCGGCGCACCGGACGGTGCATGTGCGGGCGCCGGGCAAGATCAACGTCTACCTCGAGGTCGGCGCGGTGCTCGACGACGGGTACCACGACGTGGCCATCGCCTACCAGGCCGTCTCGCTCGTCGAGGACGTGTGGGTGACCGCCGCCGACGGGTTCAGCGTCGAGGTCGACGGCTCGGTCGACCTGAGCCGCGTGCCCACCGACGACAGCAACATCGCGGTGCGCGCCGCGCGGATGCTGGCCGAGCACACCGGGCACTCCGGCGGCGCCCACATCCGCATCGGCAAGCACGTGCCGGTGACCGGCGGGATGGGCGGCGGCTCGGCCGACGCGGCCGCGACCCTGGTCGCCTGCGACGCCGTCTGGGGCACCGACGTCTCGCGCGACGACCTGTTCTCCCTCGCGCGGCGGCTGGGCGCCGACGTGCCGTTCGCCCTGACGGGCGGCACCGCGATCGGCACCGGCCGCGGCGACGAGCTCTCGCCCGCGCTGGCGACCGGCACCTTCCACTGGGTGCTGGTGCTCGCCGACGACGGACTGTCGACGCCCGAGGTCTACCGCGAGCTCGACGAGCACCGGGCCCGCCACGCGGCCGAGATCACGCCCGCGCACGCCCGCCCCGACGTTCCCGCCGAGGTGCTGCAGGCGCTGCGTGCCGGCGACGCGCGCGCCCTCGCCGCGGTGATCCACAACGACCTGCAGGCGGCGGCGCTGCACCTCAAGCCGGGCCTCGCCGAGACGCTCGAGCTGGGGGAGCGCAGCGGCGCCCTCGCCGGGGTGGTGTCGGGGTCGGGCCCGACGGTGGCCTTCCTCGTGGCCGACGCGGATGCCGCCCTCGACCTGCAGGTGGCGCTGTCGGCGGCGAAGCTCCGCGCCGTGCGGGCGACGGGGCCGGTGCACGGCGCCCGTATCGTCAACGGCTGAGCGGCCCGAGGCGCTCCGGCGGCGGTGACGCCGTCAGCGGCCGAGCCCGAGCCGCTCTCAGCAGGCGACCTCGAGCGTGCCGGCGACCTTCGCGCCGCCGATCGGGCCGAAGTCCCCCGACCCGGTGATGGTCGTCCCGTCGAGCTCGAGCGAGGCCAGGGAGCCCGCGGTGGTCGCGAGCTGCACGATGGAGCGCTCCTCGACATCCGTCACCACCACCTCGCCGGTGCCGTCGTTGCTGTCCGGGGCGAACCGGCGCACCTCGATGGCGAACTCGCCGTCGTAGGTGCTGAGCGCCGACCACTCGAGGTTCCGCTCGTTCTCGGTGCCGGCGAAGGTGGTGTGCGGCTCGAGGGTGCACTCGACGGTGTCGCGGTACTCGGTGCCGTCATCGAGGGTCAGCACCGCGTTGCCGCCGGTGGCGTCGCCCTCGGTCTGCTCGGTGCCGGTGGTGTCGTCGCCGGTCGGGTCGGTCGGGGCGTCCGCGCCGTCGTCGGCGACGGCGCACCCGGAGAGCAGGGCCAGCACCGCGGCGGCGGCGAGGGCGGTCCGGCGGATGGTCGGGATCGCGTCGGTCATCCGCTGACGCTAACAGCGGCCATGGCGGCGGCCACTACTCACCGTCGCGCCGCGGCTACTCAGTCGCGGGGGAGATGGGGGTCGCCGCGTGCAGCACGGCGGGACCCAGCCGCAGCACCCCGTCGTCGAGCGGTCCGGTGCGCAGCCCGCCGTGCCCGCGCAGCGCGCGGTGGGCGCCGGGGCCGATGGCGGCATCCATCCAGGCGCACGGGTTGGCGGCGCGGGGAGCGGCGAACCGGATGACCGCGCCGTCCTGCTCGATCGCGAACTCGATACCGACGAGGTCGTCGATCGCGGAGCCGCGCACCAGGATCGTCCGGCGGGTCTGCGCGAGTCCGGGCGGCGCGACGCCGAGGCGGGCGGCGACCGCGGCGAGCGCCTCGGCCGACTGGAGGGTGACCGACGACTCGCGGTGCGCGCGCTGCCCGAAGTAGCGGTCGCCGACGACGCCCAGCCCGGCGCGCAGCTCGAGCGCGTCGTGCCGCTCGTCGGCGGGCACCTCGTCGGGGCCGTCGGCCGGTCGCCCCTCGTAGCGATGGCGCGGCGAGGCGAGCAGCTCGACGATCTCGATCGCCCGCGCGTGGGGGAGGGTCACGCGCCCACGCTACGCGCGAGCACGCCGCACCGGCAGACGGGTGCGTCGCCCCTGCGCCGCCACGCGACGGAGGGGGCCGTGTGCGGACCGGCGGTGCCAGCCGCCTAGCCTGGAGGCATGGCGCATCTGCTCGGGGCCGAGGCGATCGGGCTCGAGTATCCGACCCGGGTGATCTTCGACAAGCTCACCGTCGGGCTCGAGGAGGGCGACCGCATCGGCGTGGTCGGTCGCAACGGCGACGGCAAGTCGACCCTGCTGCGGCTGCTCGCGGGGCGGCAGCAGCCGGACTCCGGGCAGGTCACCCGCCGCTCCGGCGTGACCGTCGGGATGCTCGACCAGGCCGACACCCTCGACCCCGACCTGACGGTGGGCGCCGCGATCGCCGGAGACCGCGCCGAGCACGAGTGGGCGGGCGACGCGCGCATCCGGGATGTGGTGCGCGGCCTCGCCGGCGACCTCGACTGGCACGCGCCGATCGGCACCCTCTCCGGCGGGCAGCAGCGTCGCGTCGCGCTCGCCGCCGTGCTGAGCCGCGACTGGGACGTGGTGTTCCTCGACGAGCCGACCAACCACCTCGACGTCGAGGGGGTGGCCTGGCTCGCGGAGCACCTGACCCGGCGCTGGGCCGCGGGCAAGGGCGCGCTCGTCGTCGTCACCCACGACCGCTGGTTCCTCGACACCGTCTGCCAGACCACGTGGGAGGTGCACGACCGCATCCTCGAGCCGTTCGAGGGCGGCTACGCGGCCTACATCCTGCAGCGGGTGGAGCGCGACCGGATGGCGGCCGCCACCGAGCAGCGCCGGCGCAACCTGGCGCGCAAGGAGCTCGCCTGGCTGCGCCGCGGCGCGCCGGCCCGCACCAGCAAGCCCAAGTTCCGGCTCGACGCGGCGGCCGAGCTGATCGCCGGCGAACCGCCGCCGCGCGACACCGTGCAGCTGACCCAGCTCGCCACCAGCCGGCTCGGCAAGGACGTCGTCGACCTCGTCGACGTCGGCGTCAGCTACCCCGCCCCGGATGGCGGCGACCGCGTCGTGCTGCGCGACGTCACCTGGCGGATCGCCCCCGGCGAGCGCACCGGGATCATCGGCGTGAACGGCGCCGGCAAGTCGACGCTGCTCGGGCTGATCGCCGGAACCGTGACCCCGACATCCGGTCGGGTGAAGCAGGGCAAGACGGTGCGCATCGCCGTGCTCGACCAGCGGCTGGCGGAGCTCGACGCGGTGCGCGACGACCGGGTGCGCGACGTGATCGGACGGCAGAAGTCGTCGTACGTCGCCGGCGGTGTGGAGCTGAGCCCCGGCCAGCTGCTGGAGCGGCTCGGCTTCTCGAGCGCGCAGCTCTCGACCCCGGTGCGCGACCTGAGCGGCGGCCAGAAGCGGCGGCTGCAACTGCTGCTGATCCTGCTCGACGAGCCGAACGTGCTCATCCTCGACGAGCCCACCAACGACCTCGACACCGACATGCTCGCCGCGATGGAGGATCTGCTCGACACCTGGCCGGGCACCCTGCTCGTGGTCAGCCACGACCGCTACCTGCTCGAGCGGGTCACCGACCAGCAGTACGCCGTGCTCGATGGCGGGCTGCGCCACCTCCCCGGCGGGGTGGACCAGTACCTCGCGCTGCGCGCCGCGGGCGCCCCGGCGGGGTCGACGCCGGCCGCCCCCGCCGTGTCGGGCGCCGATCGGGCGGAGTCGGACCCGGCCGGCGGCACCCCGTCCGGTCTCAGCGGGGCGGAGCGTCGGGCGGCGGAGAAGGAGCAGTCGTCGCTCGAGCGGCGGATGGCCACGGCATCCGCCCGCGTCGCCGAGATGGAGGCCGAGCTGGCGGCCATCGACCCGAGTGACTACGTCGCGCTCGCCGAGGTGCAGCGGCGGATCGACGAGGTGCGGGTGGAGACGGCCGACCTCGAGGAGCGCTGGCTCGAGGTGGGGGCGCAGCTCGAGGGCTGACCTCCCCCGACGCGCGACCTGGCTAGCCTGGGCGCGTGTCCGCGACCGAGGTGATCACGCTCATCGTCGTCTCCGTCGTGCTCGTGATCGGCGTCGTGGCGGCACTCGCCCGGCGGATCGGCGTCGCCGCGCCGCTCGTGCTGACCGTGGTGGGGATCGGCGTGGGCGCCGTGCCGGTGGTGCCGGCGATCGAGATCGAGCCCGACATCTTCCTCACCATCGTGCTGCCCCCGCTGCTCTACACCGCCGCGCGTCAGGTGCCGTTCGTCGACTTCCGCCGCAACCTGCGGGTCATCGCGCTGCTCGCCATCGGCCTGGTCGCGCTCTCGGCGGTGCTCGTCGGCGTGCTCGTGCACGTGCTGTGGGCGGCGGTGCCGCTCGCGCTCGCCCTCGCCCTCGGGGCGGTCGTCGCCCCGCCCGACGCGGTGGCGGCGACCTCGCTGGGCAAGCGGCTCGGGCTGCCGCCGCGGATCGTCACCATCCTCGAGGGGGAGGGACTGGTCAACGACGCCACCGCGCTGGTGCTGCTGAGCACGGCGCTCGGCATCGCGGCGACCGGGGTGGAGGACATCGCGGCCGGACCCATCGCGCTCTCCTTCGTGTGGGCCGTGGTGGGCGCCGTGCTCGTCGGCGGCGCCCTCGGGATGCTCGCGGTCGAGGTGCGCCGCCGTATCGGCGACGGCGTGCTCGATATGGCGATCGCCCTGGTGGTGCCGTTCGCCGCGTTCCTCGGGAGCGAGGTGGTCGGGTCGTCGGGCGTGGTCGCCGTCGTCGTGGCGGGGATCGTGGTCGGCAACCGGGGTGCGTTCCGCATCCGGGCCGCCTGGCGTCGCAACGAGACGGCGACCTGGCGCACGTTCACGATGCTCGTCGAGAACGCCGTGTTCCTGCTCATGGGCGTCGAGCTCGCTCCGGTCGTCTCGGCGGTGCGCGGCGACGGCGAGCTGCTGCCGGTGCTCGGCCTCGCCTGCCTGGTGATCGCGGTGCTGGTCGCGGTGCGGTTCGCCGTGATGCCGCTGCTGCTCTGGTGGATCCGGCACAGCGTGCGCCGCACGGAGCGGCGCCTCGACTCCACGGCCCGCCGGTTCGCGGGGCTCACCGCGGACGGGCTCGTCGACCGCGCCGCCGAACGCGGCGACCGCCGGGCGACCGGCGACGAGCGCGAGCGGCTGGTCGCGCGGACGGCCCGGCGGCTCGACGGGTTCCGCCGCCGGCTCGAGCAGCAGAACAACGACCTCACCGCCGAACGGGACCAGGCGCTCGGCTGGCGCGACGGGGTCATCCTGGGTCTGGCGGGGATGCGCGGTGTGGTGACCGTGGTCGCCGTGCAGACGATCCCGCACGACCAGCCCGGGCGCGACGGGCTGGTGCTGATCGCGTTCGCGGTCGCGATCGTCACCCTGCTGGTGCAGGGCGTCCTGCTGCCCGTCGTCGTGCGGCGCCTGCGACCGGCCGACGACGCGTCCGGCGACGGGCGCGGCGAGCTGCTCGAGCTGCGCCGCCGGGTCGGCGCGGCCGGCGACGCAGCGGTGGACCGCGCGATGGAGGAGCTGGGCGATCGTCTCGCCGCGGGGGTCGCCGACGAGGTGCGCGACGCATCCCGCCGCCGCCTCGCCCGCCTGGAGGTGTGGGCCGACGCCGACCCCGACGATCCCGACAACCAGGTGGAGCAGTTCCTCGTCATCCGGGAGCGCGAGCTCGAGGCGCAGCGCGCGGAGCTGCTGCGCGAACTGTCGCGGGGGGCGTTCTCGTCGGAGGCGATCGCCCGCCTGCGCGAGACCCTCGACGCCGACGAGCTCGAGATCGAGACGCTGCGCCGCAACTCCGGACAGGACGTTCCCGACTGACCCCGGGCTACCCGAGCACGGTCTCGCCCACGTAGCCGTCGGGATCGCACCCGGGCGGAACGAGGAACACCGCCGAGCCGATCGGGGTGGTCCACTCGTTCATCAGGTCGAGCGCGGCGAGCCGCTGCTGGATCGGCACGAACTGCGCGTCGACGTCGGCCTGGTAGGCGACGAAGATCTGACCCGACTCCGAGATGCCGTCGCCGTCGGGCGCGTCGTCGTAGTTGTACGGGCGGCGCAGGATGCGCTGCCGCGGGTCGTCCGACCGCGCCCGGCGCAGGTGCGCGAACGCCGGGATCACGGGCAGCCCGATGGCGTCGCGCGCGTCGAGATCCGGCTCGTCGTGCTCGGCCGAGCCGGTGAGCGGCGCCCCCGTGTCGAGCGTGCGCCCCACCGCGAGCTCGCGGTCGCGGCGCCCGAGCAGGTCCCAGCCCTCCAGGTCCATCCGGATGCGGCGCAGCACCATCCCGGTGCCCCCGGCGAGCGGCCCGTCGGAGATCCACACGACGTCGGCGAGCTCGTCGCCGCGGGGGTTCGCCGTCCCGTCGACCTGGCCGAACAGGTTGCGCGGCGTCGTGCCCTCGGCGACCGTGCCGCGCGCGTAGTCGAACCCGTCCTGCGCCCAGCGCAGGGTGGCGAAGGTGCGGGTGTCCTTCAGCAGCATCCGCCGCGCGTGGGCGAGGGCGAGCGGATCGTCGGACCCGATCTGCAGCAGCAGGTCGCCGCCGGTCCAGCGTTCCTCCAGCCGGTCCACCGCGAACGCGGGGAGCGGGCGCAGCCAGGCCGGGGCGCCGACTCCGGCGCGCTGGAGCAGGCCGGGCCCGAACCCGAAGGTCACCGTGAGCCGCGACGGCGTCGCCGCGAGCTCGGGCTCGATGTCGGTGAGCGGGCCGGAGCCGTCGGCGAGCCGCGCCGCGGTCGACGTCAGCACTCGCATCATCCGCACCAGGTCGGGGAGGGTCACGTCGGGCAGCAGGTCGAGGGCGAGGAAGACCGCGTGCGCCTGCACCGGGGTGGCGATCCCCGCCTGGTGCGCGCCGAAGAACGGGACGGTGTCGCCGCCGGTGGTCGCGGGGGCGACTTCGGGGGCGGTCGCCTGGCTCAGCGCGAACTCGGCGCCGAGGGCCGTCGCGGCGCCGAGGCCGGCGGCAGCCCCTCCGAAGAGGAACTGCCGCCGGCTCGAGCCGGGGCGACCGGGGTTCCGGTCGCCCGCCATCAGTGGTCGTGCTCCGCGTCCGACGCGTCGTCGCCCATCTCCATGTCACCCATGTCGCCCGAGTACTCCTCCTCGGCGCCGGTGAAGTCGCGCACCTCGGCGGTGAACTCGAGCTCCGACCCGTCGGCGAAGGTGATCACGAAGGTGGCGGTGTCGCCGGCGAGCAGAGGCTCGACGAGATCCATCAGCATGAAGTGGTCGCCGCCCGGCTCGAGCACCAGCTCGCCGCCCGCGGGCAGGGCGAAGCCGGTCACCTCCTGCATCATGCTCGTGCCGGCGGAGTCGGTGACCGTCTCGTGCAGCTGCATCGCGGTCGACGCGGCGCTCGAGACCGCGACGATCTCGGCGTCGACGTCGCCGTGGTTGTGCACGGTGCCGAACGCGGCCGACATCCCGGACTCGGCCGACTTGACCCAGGCGTCGTGGAGTTCGACGCCGTCGGCCATGGTCGCCGTCTCGACATCGGCGGTCGCGGCCGTGCAGCCGGTCAGGGCGAGGGCGGCGGGGATGAGCACCGCGGCGGCCAGGGCGCCCAGGCGTCGGGTGGCCGGGCGCGGGTTCGCCAGGGGCGAGGTGGTGCGGGTGTTCACAAGGTGTCCTTTCGTCGTCGCGACCGCGACGGATGCCGGGGTCGCCGGTCGGGCCCGTCGAGGGCCGTCGACCGTGGCGCGGGCCGCCGGGGTGGCGACGCGTCGCGCCCCCGTCTGTGCGTCGATGCGCGCAGACGAGACGGCGGGCGACCTCGGGGGTCGCCGCCGGGTGGGAGCTCAGACGACGGGGAGCGGGGGACCGCGCAGGACGGCGGGAGAGGCGACCGCCCGCGTGCGGCGCACGCGCGGGGCGGAGAGCACGCCGAGCGCGCGCGGGCGCTCGGGCGGAAGAGGTGTCGGCAGCGCCTCCGGGAGCGTGACCCGGCGCAGCAGGCCGCCGAGTGCGCGCAGCGTGCGCTCGGCGCGGTGCACGGCGGCGATGGTGACCAGGGCCGCGAGGGCGTGGCCGAGCCACATCCCCGGGCCGAGGTGGTCGTGCAGAGCGGGTGCCGCGTAGGCGATCGAGCCCGCGGCGGCGTGGTGGGCGGACGCCCCGGTCACACTGCCGCCCGCGCCGAGCACGAACAGGGTGTGGAACAGCGCCTGGCTCAGCGTGATCGCGACGGCCAGCCGGGGAAGCGAGTGGCGTCGTCCGGCGACGGCGATCGACACCAGGGTCGCGAGCGCGAACGGCACGGCGACGCCCACCCAGCCCGGCACGGGCGCCCCGGCGGCGACGTGCGAGAACAGCGCCGTGAAGGTGGCGATCGCGGCCGCCGCGGTACCCCGGAGGGTGCGGGCGGCGCGGGTGGTCACCGCTCCATCATCGCACCGTCGGCCGGCAGGGATGCCGCCGGCTCGGGTGCGCCCGCTCAGATGCCGCCGCCCCCGCCGCCTCCGCCGCCACCGCCGGAGGAGCCGCCGCCGGAGGATCCGCCGGACGACGACGAGGACGAGCTGGTCGATCCGGAGTAGGTGCTCGACATGGTGGAGCTGAACGACGAGATGGCGCTGCTGAACAGCGCCGCGTTGAAGGTCGTCATCGAGGCCCCGTGGTACCAGTCCGGCGAGGTGCTCTCGTCGTAGTAGCGCGAGAGCTCGGCCAGCCACTCCTTCTCGAGCCCGAAGATCACGGCATAGGGGAGCAGCTTCTCGTAGATGCGGATGACGTCGCCCGACTCGGTCGAGACGCGCTCGGCCCCCGAGACGCTCTGCAGCATCCGCAGCCGGTCGGCCTCCGCCAGTCGGATGAACTCGCGCAGCCCCTCGAGATGCTCGGTGATCTCCGCGCCGCGCGTGGAGAGCGGCCAGCGGCCGGCGACGAGCCCGATGGTGGCGATCGCGACCCAGGGGATCAGGTTCAGCCCGATGACCGTCGTGGCGACGGCGAGCTCCTCGTCGCCGCCGAGGAAGATCTGCGACAGCGCGACGAGACCCGCCGCGACGTAGAGCAGCACGAGCACCCGGACCGGCCAGCGCGGCGGCTTGCGGCGCAGCCCGCTCGTGCGCACCTCCTGGGTGATCGACTTGGTCATCGCCACGACCTGCTGGCCGAGCATCCGGTCGTTCTTGGTGAGCCAGCGCACCTGCCCGACGTCGGGGTCGGTCGTGACGTTCCGCCCCAGCAGCAGTCCCGGCAGGCCCGTGTAGACGGAGCCGCCCAGACCGAACAGCGCCGCCATCACGCGCTCGTCGTCGGGCCCCAGGTCGGTGCCGTCGATCTTCTGCACGCCGAACGTCTTCGCCCAGCCCGAGTCGTTCTCGAGGATGCGCAGCTTGCCGCGCACGGCGAGGTCGACGATGGTCGCCGCGAAGCCGGTGCGCTTGCGCCACATGAGGTTCGCCGCGACCAGCGGCGAGACGCCGGGATAGGGCTCGTACTGGGCGACGACGATGCCGCGTCCGGGGGCGTCGCGCACGAGCGTGAGCCGCACCACGATCGCCAGGACGATGCCGAGCACGATGAGCCCGAGCACGATGATGCCCGCGTAGGCGGCCGGCGGGATGCGGCTCGTCCACGGCACCGCGGCGAAGGTGCCGGGCTCGAACCCGATCGCCACGGTCACGTTCTCGCCGGGGTACAGGTCGACCGACCCGGCGGTGAACTCGGCGCCGTCGCGGCTGATCTCGCACGGCTCGTCGACGCCGAAGTAGCCGACGTAGCAGGCGGCGTTCCCGGTCAGAGCGGGAACGAGATCGGGGGCGACCACGACCGTCGCGTCGACGCTGCCGAACGGCTGGCGCCATCCGTCGCCGTTGGTGTCCCAGTAGAACTCCTGGTCGTCGGTGTCGTCGAACTCGCCGATCACGTCGCGCTGCGTGTACTCGATCACGTAGTGCTGCTCGCCCCGCACGTACTGACCCGGAGGCACGGCGATCGTCACCCGCACGAAGTCGCCGACGCGCTCGGTCTCCCACGACCGACCGGCGCCGGTCTCGTCGGTGACCGAGGTGACGTGCACCTGCGTCTCGTGCCCCTGGTAGACCGCGACCAGCTCGCGGATGATGCCGCGGTTCTGGTCGAAGTCGGGGAAGACCGCGACCAGGTGCTCGGTCGTGGTCAGGGTCGACCGGCCGCCGTCGTCGCGGCCGAGCTCGTAGACGGCGTCGAACGAGGCGAACTCGAAGTCGTTGACGTCGCCCGGCAGCGCCGCCACGCCGGGCACCGTCGTCGAACCGGGCACGGTGTCGGGCGCGGGCGCCGCGGCCGCGGGCAGCGCGCCGAGCGTCAGCGCCGCACCGACGGCGAGGGTCAGGAGGGCGCGCGCGGCGCGGCGGGATCGCATCGCTGGCAGCGTAGCGGGCGGCCGTCGCCCGGCGACAGGGGGTGGCCCCGGCCCTCGCCGGGCAGGAGTCGGCTGCGCGCTCAGCGCAGCTGGCTGAACGTCTCCGCGTTGCGGGTCGGACCGGTCACGATGATGACGTCGTCGATGCCGAGCACCGTGGCGGCATCCGCGTAGGTCCACGGCACGCCCGGCTTCTTCACCGCCGTGATCGTCACCCCGAATGCGGTGCGGATGCCCAGCTCGCCGAGCGGGGTGCCGACGAACTTCGCGGCGGGGCGGGTCTTCACCAGCGCGAAGTCCTCGCCGATCTCGAGGTAGTCCTGCATCGAGCCGCGCACCAGGTGGGCGACGCGGCGGCCCATGTCGGACTCCGGGTAGATGACGTGCTGCACGCCGAGCTGCTCGAGGATGCGGCCGTGCGGCTCGCTCACCGCCTTCGCCCACAGGTGGGTGCGCGGGAACGACAGCAGGATCGACGTGGTGAGGATGCTCGACTGCACGTCGGAGCCGATCGCCACGACGACGCGGTCGAAGTCGGGCACCGACAGCTGGCGGAGCGCCTCCTCCTTGGTGGAGTCGGCCTGCACGACGTGCGTGAGCTGGCCGTTGAGGCCCTGCACGATGTCCTCGTTGGAGTCGATGCCGAGCACCTCGGTGCCGCTGTCCATCAGCTCGAGGGCGACGGCGCGGCCGAATCGGCCGAGGCCGATGATGGCGACGGAGTTGGCGTTGGCGGTGCGGCCGAGGTCGGCGCGGACTTTAACCAATGATGGGCCTCTCCTTCGGGAGCTGGTACAGGATCGTACGGCGGCGGAGCGCCAGCGCGGTGGCGAACGTGATCGGACCGAGTCGGCCGAGGAACATCAGCACGCACAGGATCACCTGCGCACCCTCGGGCAGCGACGACGTGATGCCCGTCGACAGGCCGACCGTGGCGAACGCCGAGATCACCTCGAACAGCACGTGCTCGACGTCGAACGGCGTGATCAGCATGATGAGGATCGTCGAGCCGACGACGGTGGCCACGCCCACCAGCACCACCGCCATCGCCTGGCGGTGCACCGCGCGCGACAGGCGCTTGCCGAACACGTTGACGGCGCCGTCGCCGCGGATCTCGGCGATGAGGATGAACAGCAGCACGCCGAACGTCGTCACCTTGATGCCGCCGCCCGTGCCCGCCGGCCCGGCGCCGATGAACATCATCGCGTCCATGCCCAGCAGGGTGGCGCCGTGCATCTCGCCGACGTCGACCGTCGTGAAACCCGAGCTGCGGGTCTGCACCGCCTGGAAGAAGCCGGCCAGGATGCGGGTGCCCGGATCGTAGGCGCCCAGGGTGCGCGGGTTGTCCCACTCGAGCACGGTGATGAACACCGCGCTGAGCGGCAGGATGAGCGCCGTCATCGCCAGCACCAGGCGCGTGTTCATCGTCCACAGCCGCGGCGTGAGCAGATGCTTGCGCAGCTGCACGAGCACGGGGAAGCCCAGCCCGCCGAGGATCACCGCGACGCACACCGTGAGCGAGACGACCGGATCGTGCACATAGGCGGCGAGGCTGTCGGAGGCGAGCGCGAAGCCCGCCGAGTTGAACGACGAGACCCCGTGGAAGATGCCCGACCACGCGGCGGCCCCGGGCGACATCCCGTCGACGAGGAACCGGATGGTGAGGATCGTCGCGACGACGAGCTCGATCACCAGCGAGGTGAGCACGACCCCGGCGACGAGGCTCTTGAGGTCGTGCAGGCCGACCGCCTTCGTCTCCGCGGCCGCGTTGAGTCGGGACTGGAACGACATCCGCCGGATGACGACCAGGCCGACGAACGACGCGAACGTCATGATGCCGATCCCACCGATCTGGATCAGCGTGAGGATGACGGCGTGGCCGAACCCGGTCCAATAGGTGCCGGTGTCGACCGTCACCAGTCCGGTGATGCTGAGTGCGGAGACCGCGGTGAACAGGGCGTCGTTCCAGGGCGCCGACCCTGGGCCGGCCTTCGCGAACGGCAGCATGAGCAGCACGGTGCCGATGGCCGCCGCGGCGAGTCCGCCGGCGAAGATGCCCTGCGCCGGGTGCGCGCGCACCGACGGCCGACCCAGGCCGCCCGACCGGATGAGCGCCGGGGAACGCGAACTCACGCCCGCCACCCTACGCCCGTGCGTGACGGCGGTTCGCCGTGCCCCGCCCGGTCAGTCGAAGTCGAGGCTCAGCTTGCGCAGCAGCGCACTGAGCCGCTCCTGGTCGGCGCGGGAGAGGCCCGAGAGTAGACGGGCCTCGTCGTCGAGCAGATCGCGGATGGCGCCGTCGACACGCTCGCGGCCCTCGGCCGTCATCGACACCAGCACGCCGCGGCGGTCGGCCGGATCGGTGCGCCGCTCCACCAGGCCGCGCGCCACCAGCCGGTCGATGCGGTTCGTCATCGTTCCGCTCGACACGAGCGTCTGCTGCAGCAGCGCCTTCGGCGACAGCTCGTAGGGCGTCCCCGCGCGCCGGAGGGCGGCGAGCACGTCGAACTCCCACGGCTCCAGCTCCGACGCCGCGAACGCGGAGCGCCGCGCCCGGTCGAGGTGCTTCGCCAGCCGGCCCACCCGCGACAGCACCTGCATCGGCTCGAAGTCGACATCCGGCCGTTCGCGCGCCCACGCCGCCACGATGCGGTCGACCTCGTCGGATGCGGGCATCCGCCCATTATCGCGGGCGCGACCCGCTCACCCGGGAGGGCGGCATCCGCTGGCAGACTGGACCCGCCCCGCCCGGGGCGTTCCGCCGTGGTGTAACGGCAGCACGACGGCCTTTGGAGCCGTGAGGTCCAGGTTCGAATCCTGGCGGCGGAGCTGCGTCACCGGCCTGCTCGGTGTCTGTGCGCGAGAATGGCGGCATGAGCGATCCCCGCCTGGCCGTCGTCGTCCTCGCCGCGGGACAGGGCACCCGGATGCGGTCCTCCCGCGCGAAGGTGCTGCATCCGCTGGCAGGCGTGCCGCTGATCGGGCACGTGCTCGCCACGGCGCGGGAGCTGGACGCGGCGCACGTCGTCGCGGTGGTGCGCCACCAGCGCGAGGAGGTGGCGGCGACGATCGCGGAGCTGATGCCCGACGCGCTCATCGTCGACCAGGACGAGATCCCGGGGACCGGCCGCGCGGTCGAGGTGGGCGTCTCCGCCCTGCCTGCCGACTTCGACGGCGAGGTGGTCGTGGTGTCGGGCGACGTGCCGCTGCTCGACGCGCAGACGCTGCGGGAGCTGATCGACGCCCACCGCGGGGTGTCGGCGGCTGCGACCCTGCTGTCGGCCGTGGTCGACGACGCGACCGGCTACGGCCGGGTGGTGCGCGACGCCGACGGCGAACTGCTGCGCATCGTGGAGCAGAAGGATGCGGTCGACGACGAGCTGGGCATCCGCGAGATCAACTCCGGCACCTACGTGTTCGGCGCCGCCGCGCTGCGCGCGGAGCTGCCGCGCTTGAGCGTCGACAACGCCCAGGGCGAGCGCTACCTGACCGACGTGATCGCCGCCCTGCGCGCGGCCGGGTCCGCCGTTGCGGCGGTGCCGGTGTCGGACGCGTGGCTGGTCGAGGGGGTCAACGACCGCGTGCAGCTCTCGGCCGCCGCGCAGCGCCTGAACGCGATGATCGTCCGCGGCTGGCAGATGGCGGGCGTCACGGTGCACGACCCCGAGACCACGTGGATCGACATCCGGGCGACCCTCGCCGAAGACGTCGAGATCCTGCCCGGCACGCATATCGCCGGGGCCACCGCGGTCGCGTCGGGCGCCCGCATCGGTCCGCAGACGACGCTGCTCGACTGCGAGGTGGGGGAGGGCGCCGTCGTGGTGCGCACGGATGCCACCCTCGCCGTGATCGGACCGCGCGCCACGGTCGGGCCGTTCGCCTACCTGCGCCCGGGGACCGAGCTCGCCGAGGGCGGCAAGATCGGCACCTTCGTCGAGACGAAGAACGCGAAGATCGGCGTCGGCAGCAAGGTGCCGCACCTCTCCTACGTGGGCGACACCGAGATCGGCGAGCACACCAACATCGGCGCCGGCGCGATCACCGCCAACTACGACGACATCGCCAAGCACCGCACCACGATCGGCTCGCACGTGCACACCGGATCGCACAACGTGTTCGTCGCCCCGGTCACGCTCGGCGACGGTGCGAAGACGGGCGCCGGCGCGGTGGTGCGCAAGGACGTCCCCGCGGGGGCGCTCGCCATGACGGTGGCGCCGCAGCGCAACATCGAGGGCTGGGTGGAGAAGAACCGTGCCGGCACCGACTCGGCGCGCGTCGCGGCGGCCGCGCGCGGCGACGAGCCGGCGGGCACCGAGGCGACCGACTGAGCGGTCGCGCCGGGTCGCGTCGCCTGCGGCGCGGCGTTCCATCGTCCGGGAGTCGTCCAGGATCCCCGCACCCCGCCCGATAGGCTGGAGCCCGGCAAGGGCGAGGAGGTCGCGGGAACCGTGGCGGCGATCAAGATCACGGGGCAGAAGCGCCTCGTCCTGGTGAGCGGGCGGGCGCATCCGCAGCTCGCGGAAGACATCGCGACGGAGCTCGGCTCCGAACTCGTCCCCACCGATGCCCGCACCTTCGCCAACGGGGAGATCTACGCCCGCTACGGCGAGAGCGTGCGCGGCTGCGACGCGTTCGTCATCCAGTCGCACACCGCCCCGATCAACGAGTGGCTCATGGAGCACCTCATCATGATCGACGCCCTCAAGCGGGCGAGCGCCAAGCGCATCACCGTCGTGGCGCCGTTCTACCCGTACGCCCGGCAGGACAAGAAGGGGCGCGGCCGCGAGCCGATCTCGGCCCGGCTGGTCGCCGACCTCTACAAGGCGGCCGGCGCGGACCGCATCATGAGCGTCGACCTGCACGCGGCGCAGATCCAGGGGTTCTTCGACGGCCCGGTCGACCACCTGTTCGCCATGCCGGTGCTGCTCGAGCACTTCAAGCAGATCCTCGACCCGTCGACGCTCACCGTCGTCTCGCCCGACATGGGGCGCGTGCGCGTCGCCGACGTGTGGAGCGACCGGCTCGGCGCGCCGCTGGCGATCATCCACAAGCGCCGCGACCCGCTCGTGCCCAACCAGGTGACCGTGCACGAGATCGTCGGCGAGGTCGAAGGCCGCGTGTGCCTGCTGGTCGACGACCTCATCGACACCGGGCGCACCATCGCGAAGGCCGCCGAGGCGCTCAAGGCGCACGGCGCCACCGGAGTCGTCGTCGCGGCGACGCACGCCGTGTTCTCCGACCCGGCGGTGGAGATCCTGCAGGGCGAGGCGATCGACAAGGTGGTCGTCACCGACACCCTCCCGGTCCCCGACGAGAAGCGCTGGGATCGGCTCGAGGTGCTGCCGATCGCGCCGCTCATCGCTCGCGCCATCCACGAGGTGTTCGACGACGGATCGGTGACCTCGATGTTCGACGGCGCCGCCTGATCCGACCGTCCGCCGCCGCGGTCAGCCGGGGATGAGTCCGAGCGAGCCGACGACGATCGCCCGCCGGTCGTCGAACCGCGCCGTGCAGTACCAGCCGGGACCGGCCGGGCCGAACAGGTCGAACGCGGCGTCGGCATCCGCCTCGCCCGCTCCGGCGGCGGCCACCATCGCCTGACAGGTGCGCTCGGCGGTGCGGGCCTGCACCGAGACGGTCGTCCCGACGATCGGGATGAGCAGCGCCGCCACCGCCACCACGATCACCCCGCGCAGCACGCGGGTCACCATCGGGGAGCGCAGCGGACGGTCGTCGCCCGGGTCGTAACCGGCGAGTTCGGGGTGGTCCGATCCGCTCACCGCCCCATGGTCGCACGGACCGCGGCGACCCCGGCTCGCCGGAGCGCGTCGCCGATGGCCCCCGGACGGGGGATGCTAGCTTGGCCCCGTGGCGGATCGGACGACGGAGTCCCGCATCCGGGAGAGGATGACGTCCGCCCTCGGCGTGCCGGTCGACGGCGACATCCGGCTGGTCGGCGCCCCGGTGCTGCGCAGCCGCTACCCGGTCTCCGCGCTCGCCACCGCCGCCACCGCCACGGCGGCGACCACCGCGGCGGAGCTGTGCAGCGCGCTCGGCTTCCCCCGACCCACGCCGGTCGTCGACCGCGGCCTCGCCGACCGGTGGTTCTCGCTGGTCGTCGAACCCGACGGGTGGACCCTGCCGTCGCCGTGGGACGCGCTCGCGGGCGACTACCGCGCCGCCGACGGGTGGGTGCGGCTGCACACCAACGCCCCGCACCACCGGCTCGCGGCACTCCGCGCGCTCGGAGTCCCCGGGCTGCGCGACGAGGTGGAGCAGGCCGTCGCCGTGCGCCGCGCCCACGAGGTCGAGCAGTCCGTCGTCGCGGAGGGCGGATGCGCCGCCGAGCTGCGTCCGCCCGCCGAGTGGGCCGCGCATCCGCAGGGAGCCGCCGTCGCGCGGGAGCCGCTCGTCGCCAGCGCGACCACCGACGCCGACAGCGTCGGCACCGCCTGGCGCCCCGACCCGCAGCGCCCGTTGGCCGGGCTGCGCGTGCTCGACCTGACCCGGGTGATCGCCGGTCCGGCCGCGACGCGGGTGCTCGCCGCCCTCGGCGCCGACGTGCTGCGCATCGATCCCCCCGGCTGGGACGAGCCGGCGCTCGTGCCCGACATGACCCTCGGCAAGCGCACGGCGAGCGTCGACGCGCAGGACCCCGACGGGCGCCGGCGCCTCGAGGAGCTGCTCGCGGGGAGCGACGTCATCGTGCACGGCTACCGCGCCGACGCGCTCGAGCGCCTCGGACTCGGCGACGCGGTGCGGCGCGCGGCGCGGCCCGGGCTCGTCGACGTCTCCATCGATGCATACGGGCACACCGGTCCGTGGGCGACCCGGCGGGGATTCGACAGCCTGGTGCAGATGTCGAGCGGGATCGCGTGGGCCGGCGACGACGCCGACCCCGATCCGCTGCCGGTGCAGGCGCTCGACTACGCGACCGGACACCTGGCGGCGAGCGCCGTGCTGGCGGGCCTCGCGCAGCGCGTGCTCGTCGGTCGCGGCACGCGGTCGCGGGTGTCGCTGGCCCGCACTGCCCTCGAGCTCGAGGTGGCGCGCGGGCAGGCGGGGGAGTCGGAGCCCGTGCCGAGCGACGCGGATGCGCCGGCCGACGGCGAGGCGCGCGCCGCCGAGCTGTCCACGCCGTGGGGGGCCGCCCGCGTACCGCCACCGCCCTTCGGTCTCGACGGCGTGCGGCTCGGATTCGACCGCGGCCCCTCGGAACTGGGGAGCGGTCCGGCCGTCTGGTGACGACGGCCGAGCGCGAGGTCGCCCGCGCCCGCTGAGCCTCGCGCCGAGCGGCCCGGGAGAGCCTCGGGCTCAGTGCGTGTCGGTGGCCTCGATCTCGGAGCGGTCGCCCGACCACAGCGTGTGGAAGGTGCCCTCCTTGTCGACCCGCTTGTAGGTGTGCGCGCCGAAGAAGTCGCGCTGCCCCTGCACCAGGGCGGCGGGCAGCCGCCCGGCGCGCAGGCCGTCGTAGTAGGCGAGCGACGACGAGAACGCGGGCGTCGGGATGCCGGCCAGCGCCGCCTCGGCCACCACGCGCCGCCAGGCGTCCTGGGTGCGGGTGAGCGCGGTGCGGAAGTAGGGCGCGGTGAGCAGCGCGACGAGACCGGGGTCGTCGGCGTAGGCCTCGGTGATGCGGTTGAGGAACTGGGCGCGGATGATGCAGCCGCCCCGCCAGATCTTGGCGATGTCGCCCTTCTGGATCTCCCAGCCGTACTCCTCGGCGCCGGCGACGATCGCGTCGAAGCCCTGCGAATAGGCGACGATCTTCGACGCGTAGAGCGCCTGCCGCACCTCCTCGATGAAGGTGTCCGCGTCGAAGCCGGCTTCACGCACGGGGCCGGGCAGGTTGCCGGATGCGGCCCGCTGCATCGGCTTCGACGACAGCGACCGGGCGAACACGGCCTCCGCGATGCCGGAGACCGGCACGCCCAGGTCGAGCGCCGTCTGCACGGTCCAAGCGCCGGTGCCCTTGGCGCCCGCCTGGTCGAGGATGACGTCGACGAGCGGCTTCCCGGTCTCGGCGTCGACCTGGCGCAGCACCTCGGCGGTGATCTCGATCAGGTACGACTCGAGCTCGCCGCCGTTCCACTCGGCGAAGATCTCCGCGATCTCGGCGGGGCTCTTGCCCGTGCCGGCGCGGATGAGGTCATAGGCCTCGGCGATGAGCTGCATGTCGGCGTACTCGATGCCGTTGTGGATCATCTTGACGAAGTGGCCCGCGCCGTCGGTGCCGACGTGGGTGACGCACGGCTCGCCCTCGGCGACCGCGGCGATGCTCTTCAGGATCGGGCCGAGGGTCTGCCACGACTCGGCCGAGCCGCCGGGCATGATCGACGGGCCGTTGAGCGCGCCCTCCTCGCCGCCCGAGATGCCCGCGCCGACGAAGTGGATGCCGGTCTCGGAGACCGCCTTCTCGCGGCGGATGGTGTCGGTGAACAGGGCGTTGCCGCCGTCGACGATGATGTCGCCCGGCTCGAACACCTTCGTGAGCTCGTCGATGACCGCGTCGGTGCCGGCGCCCGCCTTCACCATGATGATCGCGGTGCGCGGCGTGCTGAGCGCGGCGGCGAACTCGGCGTAGCTCTCCGTGGCGACGAATCCGGCCTCGGGGTGCGTCGCGGCGAGGTCGCGGGTCTTCTCCGGCGACCGGTTGAAGATCGCGACCGTGTTGCCCTCGCGGGAGGCGAGGTTGCGCGCCAGGTTCGAGCCCATCACCGCCAGTCCGACGACTCCGATGTTGGCCGAGGCGGGTGTGGTGGGGGTGCTGTCGCTCACGCCCCTCAGGCTAGCGTGGAGCCGATGTCCGCCTCCTCCGCCCCCGACCGCCTCCGCGTCGCGATCGCGACCCCGCAGTACCCCGAGGATCTCGAGCACCTGCAGGCGCTGGAGCCGCGACTCGAGCTGCTCCACGATCCGTCGCTCCTCGCCGAGCCGGGCGTGGACGCCGCCGGGGTCGGCGCGGGTCATATCACCCGGACACCGGAGCAGCAGGCCGCCTACGAGCAGCTCCTCGACTCCGCGGACGCCCTGTTCGGGGTCCCCGACCAGTCCGGCCGTGCGCTGGCGCGTGCGGTGCGGGCCAATCCCTCGCTCCGCTGGGTGCACACGATCCCCGCGGGCGGCGGACAGCAGGTGCGCGCGGCGCGACTCGACGAAGCCGAGCTGGCGCGCGTCGTCTTCACGACATCCGCCGGTGTGCACGCCGAGCCGCTCGCCGAGTTCGCGGCCCTCGGGGTGCTCGCCGGCGCGAAGGACCTGACCTGGATGCGCGACGAGCAGGCGGCGCGTCGCTGGGGCGGTCCGCACCTCGTTCGGATGGTCGCGGGCAGCACGGCCGTGGTGATCGGCCTCGGCTCGATCGGCCGCGCGGTCAGCGCCAAGCTCGCCGCCCTCGGCATCCGCGTCGTCGGGGTGCACCGTCGCCCGGTCGAGGTCGACGGCGTCGACCGGGTCGTGCTGCTCGACGCCGTGGGCGACGCCGTCGCCGAGGCGGATGCGGTCATCGTCGCGCTGCCCGGCACCGACCTGACGAAGGGCATGATCGACGCCGCGGTCTTCGATCGGTTCCGGCCGGGCACCACGTTCGTCAACGTCGGCCGCGGCACGACGGTCGACGAGGAGGCGCTGCTCGCCGCGATGCGCGACGGGCGCGTGGGCACCGCCGTGCTCGACGTCACCGCGAAGGAGCCGCTGCCCGACGACAGCCCGCTCTGGGACGAGCCGGGCCTCATCCTGTCTCCGCACACCGTCGCGCGGACCAGCAGCGAACCCCGCCTCATCGTCGAGCTGTTCGCCGAGAACGCCCGTCGCCTGCTCGACGGCGAGCCGCTGCGCAACGTCGTCGACACCGTCGAGTTCTACTGACACGGCGCGGGGTTCCGGGCCTTTGACAGGTTCCGTACGCTTGAGAGACGTGACCGGAAAGATCCTCACCTCGATCGGCGCCGTGGTCGCCGGGGTGCTCGGCTACGGCGCCCTCATCGTCGTCGGCACGGAGCTGACTCGTGCCGTCGTGGTGCTCGCCGAGCGCCCGGTGTACGAGGAGGTGGTGCTTCTGGTGCTCGGTGCGCTCCTGCTCTCTGCCGCTGCGTTGAGCGTTGCTCGCACCTCAATCGGGGCGATCGTGCTCGGTGTCGGCTCGGTGTCGGTCGCGTTCGGTGCCACTATCCTCGGCCCGGCGATCCTCTCCGCGGTCCTCCCTCTGAATGCCGCCGCCTTCTCGGCCGTCGTGACCCTCGTCTCGGGTTCGGTCGCCGCAACGGTGGGCGCCGTCCACCTCGGGGCAGGCATCGCCGCAGCCGTTCGGCGTGCGGCGAGCGGCCCGGTCCGCGCCGTGGCGGGGACGGTCGGAGGTGTGGTCATCGTGGCAGCGGTCGTCCTGCTCCTCGGACCTGCCGCGAACACGGCGACGCTCGGCTTCCGCTCGTCGCTCTCCACGATGCTGGGGTCCGAAGGGAGTCCAGCCGGGCTCGGTATCGGTGGGTTCCTCGTGCTTGCCGGTGTCGTGTTGCTCGTTGTCGGGCTACTCTCGGCCGTCCTCTCGGCGATCGGTGTCATCGCGGCGGGCGCCTTGCTCACGCTGGTCGGCTTGATGGGGGTGGTGGCACCGGTTGCGGTGCTCTCTGCGCCACGAGTTCTCGTGCCGCTTCCTCTGGCGGTCAGCACGACAGCGGGCACTCTGCTCGTCGTCGGTCTCGTGTTGGTCGGTGGGGGCGTCGGGACCGCGATTCGGCGCCGTGTCGCGCGCGAGCCGGCACTCGACACCGGCGGGCAGGCGAGCGCTGGATCCGGTGGCCCGGCCCCCGAGGCGGCCGGCGGCGACTTCTCGTGAGTACGTCCCGTCGGTAGGGTCGGGGCGTGATCGCCCGGGCCCTCATCTTCGTCGGATCGCTCGCCGTCGCCGTCGCCGCGTTCCTCGCGCTCGCGACGGCCGCCATCGGGCTGGCCCGCTCCTCGGCCCTGCGGATGCCGCCCGAGCCGATGGCCATCGGCCTGCTGCTGGTCGCGACGCTGCTGCTCGCGCTCATCGCGCTGGGGGTCGGCTGGACCTCCAGCGGGGCGCTCGTCGTGGGGCTGCTGCCCGGGCTGCTGGCTGTGCCGCTCATGGTGCTCGGCCCCCTCATCCTCAGCGGCGGATCCGGCCCCGGCTTCGACGTGAGCGTGCTCAGCCTGCACGTGAGCCTCGCGCCGTTCGCGGTGGGCGCCGTGCTGCTCGGCGCCGGCGCCGCGGCGCTGCTCGCCCACCCGGTCTCGCTCGGTCTGCGCGTGCTCGGCGCCGTGCCCGGGGGACTGCTCGTTCTGGCCGGCGTCTGGATGATCCTCGGACCCGCGGCCGCGGCGTTCCAGCTCGGGTTCGCCCGGCTCACCCCCGCGCCCGACGCGGCCGCGCTCGCCCTGATCGGCGGGTTCCTCCTGGTGCTCGGGCTGCTCGGCACCGCGTGGTCGAGTGTCGGTGCGGCAGCCGCCGGAGGGGTGCTGAGCGTCGTCGGCGTGGTCGGACTGGTCGATGCGGCTCTGCTGATCCCCACCTCGGTGGGCTTCGCCACGAGCGCGGCCTCCGGCCTGGTGCTGCTGATCGGCGTCGTGATCGTCGCCGCCGCGATCGGGGTCGGCATCCGTCGCTCCCGCCGCGTCGCTCCGGCGACCACCGCTGTGGTGCCGGCGTCCGCTCCCGGCGACACGGCTCCCGGGGCGGTGTAGACTCCCGGACGAACTTCGGCGAGGGCATCCTCCGCGGATGCCGTGATCGACGCGGTGAGTGGACCCCGGGTCTTCCTCGCGCTGTCCTGCGCTCGAGTTGAACCACACGACCGGGGCTGCCGCCCCTGAAGGAGAGATCAGCCATGGCTGACGACAACAAGCTGGCCGCCGAGGCGCGGACCGAGTTCGGCAAGGGCGCCGCCCGCCGCATCCGCGCCGCGAACAAGATCCCCGCCGTGCTCTACGGCCACGGCACCGACCCGGTGCACGTGACCCTGCCCGGTCACGAGACGATGCTGCTCATCCGCAAGGCCAACGCGCTCGTCGACCTGCAGATGGAGTCGGGCTCGCAGCTCGCCCTGGTGAAGGACGTGCAGAAGGACCCGGTGCACCAGGTCATCGAGCACATCGACCTCATCGTCGTGCGCCGCGGCGAGAAGGTCACGGTCAACGTCTGGGTGCACCTCGAGGGCGAGAGCGCCGCGGGCACCATCGCCAACCTCGA
>JBHIXX010000033.1:0-30565 GCA_041984585.1 Pseudolysinimonas sp.
GGATGCGACGGCGGTCGAGCTCGATCTTGGTCTCACCGGGACCGCGCGAGCCCATCCCCGCGCCGCCGGAGCCCACCTGCCCACCGGCCTGGCGGGACATCGACTCACCCCATCCGCGCAGGCGCGGGAGCAGGTATTCGAGCTGTGCCAGCTCCACCTGCGCCTTGCCCTCGCGGCTCTTCGCGTGCTGGCTGAAGATGTCGAGGATGACGGCCGTGCGGTCGATCACCTTCACCTTCACCCGGTCCTCGAGCGCGCGGCGCTGACTCGGCGCCAGCTCGGTGTCGGCCACGACCGTGTCCGCACCGAGGGCGGCGACGATCTCGGCCAGCTCCTCCGTCTTGCCGCGACCCAGGTACGTGGACGGGTCGGGGTGCGGACGCCGCTGCAGCACGCCGTCGAGCACGATCGCCCCCGCCGTCTCGGCGAGCGCCGCGAGCTCGCGCAGCGAATTCTCGGCGTCGGCGACGTCGCCGGAGTACACCCCGACGAGCACCACGTTCTCCAGCCGCAGCTGCCGGTACTCGACCTCGGTGACGTCGCTCAGCTCGGTGCTGAGCCCGCCCACCCGGCGCAGCGCGGCGCGCTCCTCGCGGTCGAACTGCTCACCGTCGTAGGGCTCGCCGCCGGGGCCGTCGACCCCGTCCTGCAGCGCCGCCGCGCGCGCGTCGAGCACCGCGGGCGCGCCGAAGGTGCGCAGCTCGGCGCGGCTGCGCTCGGTCGCGAGCACCCGGTCGAGGGTGCGGTCGTCGTCGCTCATGGTCCGATCAAACATAGTTCTCCTCGGCGCCGGGTCCGCTCGACCCGCGCCACTCGTCCGACCCGGGGGCATCGTGACCCCGGGTTCTCGCTCGTCTCGTCATTCGGTAGGTTTCTCGCATGGCGGGGTCCGACCACTACTTCTCGGCGAACCCCGGAAGCGACCCGTCGTACCGCACGTTCCCCGTCCGGCTCGCCGGTCGTGACGTCGAGGTCACGACCTCCAGCGGGGTGTTCAGTCCGCAACGGATCGACTCCGGCACCTCCGTGCTGCTCTCCCACGTCCCGGCACCGCCGCCGGGCGGCAACCTCCTCGACCTCGGCTGCGGCTGGGGTCCGATCGCGCTCACCCTGGCGATGGAGTCCCCCCGCGCCACGGTGTGGGCGGTGGACGTCAACGAGAGGGCGCTCGACCTGACCCGCCGCAACGCGGAGTCGCTGGGCCTGAGCAACGTGACCGCGTGCCGTCCCGACGAGGTGCCGGCGGAGCTGTGGTTCACGACCATCTGGTCCAACCCGCCGATCCGCGTCGGCAAGAACGAGCTGCACGACATGCTGCTGCGCTGGCTCCCCCGGCTCGAGCCGGGGTCGGATGGCTGGCTGGTCGTCCAGCGCAACCTCGGCTCCGACTCGCTGCACCGCTGGCTGCAGGCGGAGTTCCCGAAGGACTACACGTTCCTGCGTGCTGCGACGAACAAGGGATACCGGGTGCTGCGCTGTCGGCGACGGTCGGGCGCGACGGCCCCGATCGACGTCGTCCGGTCGGACGCGGCGTCATCCCTCTAGTTCTTCATGCCCGCGACTCTACCGGGTCGCGCAGCGCGGCGCCGGATGTCGACCGCGGCGGCCACCCGACGGCCCGCGTCAGATCTCGACGGTGCCGGTGAAGACCAGCTCCGCCGGACCGGAGAGCGCCACCCGCGGCCCCTCGTCGGCGTCGACGACGCGCACCCCGACGGTGCCGCCGGGAACGTCCACCCGCCAGGCGCTCGGCGCTCCGGCGCCCGCCCACTCCCGGGTCGCCAGCGCGGCGGCCGCCGCCCCGGTGCCGCAGGAGAGGGTCTCGCCGGAGCCGCGCTCGTGCACGCGCATCCGGATGCGTCCGACACCCGCGTCGACGAGCGGGTCGGCGGGCACCACGAACTCCACGTTCGCCCCGTCCGGCGGCGGCGGGCTGATCTCGGGGGCGTCGCCGAGGTCGAGCGCCTCGAGCTCGCCCTCCTCCGCGAGGGCCACGACGACGTGCGGGTTGCCGACGCCGACCGCGAGCCCGGGACGGTCGACGCGCAGGCCGCGGGCGGCGACCATCGCGTCCCCGGCGACGACGAAGGGGCCGAGGTCGACCTCCCAGCCGTCGGGCGTGCGGGTCAGCATCCGCACCCCGCCGCGCGTGCCGATCGGGACGGTGGCGCCGACCGCGAGGTCGAGCAGCCCCTCGGCGACGAGGTAGTCGCCGTAGACCCGGATGCCGTTGCCGCACATCTCGGCCGGGCTGCCGTCGGCGTTGTGGTAGTCCATGAACCACTCGGCGGAGGGATCCTCGGCGAGCGCCGCCTCCCCCTCGGGCAGCCGCGACGACCGCACCGCCCGGATGACGCCGTCGCCCCCGATGCCGAAGCGACGATCGGCGAGGGCGGCGAGCTGCGCCGCCTCCAACTCGATCTCGCCCTCGGGGTCGGTGAACAGCACGAAGTCGTTGCCGGTCCCGTGTCCCTTGGTGAATCGCAGCTGGATGCCCACCCGGCGATGCTAGTCGGCGATCGCGGCGAGGGCCGCGTGCACCCGCGCGGGGTCGGCGGCGTCGATCCACTCGGTGCCCCGGTAGCGCCGGAACCACGACACCTGCCGGCGGGCGTAGCGACGGGTGAGCGCGGCGGTCTGCTCCATGGCCCGCTCGGCGTCGAGTTCGCCGCGCAGCTGCGCGGCGGCCTGCGCGTAGCCGATGGCCCGGCTCGCCGTCGTCCCCAGTCCGCCGGTGAGGAGCCCCTCGACCTCGGCGACGAGCCCGTCGCGCCACATCCCGCGCACGCGGGCGTCGAGACGCTCGACGAGCGCGTGCCGATCGAGCTGCAGTCCGAGGGTGACGGCGGGACGCCAGAACGCGGACTCGGCCGGGAGCCCGGCGCCGAACGGCGACCCGGTGAGCTCCACCACCTCGAGCGCGCGCACCAGGCGCCGTCCGTTCGCCGGACCGATCGCGGCGGCCGCCGCCGGGTCGACGTCGCGCAGCCGCCGGTGCAGGGTGCCCGGTCCCACCGTGGCCAGCTCCCCCTCGAGCCGGTCGCGGATCTCGGGGTCGGTGCCCGGGAAGTCGAAGTCGTACAGCACGCTCGACACATAGAGGCCCGACCCGCCGACCAGGATGGGCACCGCGCCCCGCTCGAGGATGCCGTCGATGACGGCGCGCGCCTCCACCTGGTAGCGGGCGACGCTCGCCTCCTCGCTCGGGTCGAGCACGTCGAGCAGGTGGTGCGGGATGCCGCGCCGGCGCTCCGGGGGCAGCTTCGCGGTGCCGATGTCCATGCCGCGGTAGAGCTGCATCGCGTCGGCGTTGACGATCTCGGCGGCCGTTCCGCGCGCGGCCAGCTCCTCGGCGAGGTCGAGCGAGAGTTCGGACTTGCCGGTGCCGGTCGGACCGACGATCGCGACGATCTCGGTCGCCACCGTCACGCTCCGGCCGGACGCAGGGTCGGCAGCCCGAGGCTCACGCTGCGCTCGCCCGAGGCGACCCCGCCGTGGGTGTCGGGCACGGCGCACGACTCGGCCTGCGCCCGGTCCCAGGCGTCGCCCGCCCGGGTGCGGCGCACGGGCAGGCGGTCGCCCGCCGGGCCGGCGATCAGGTAGTGCGGGGTGGCGCGGGTCACGACGGCACTCACCACGTCGCCCGGCCGCGGGATGTCGGACCCCTCCGGGACGTCGACGTGGACCAGGCGGTTGTCCTCGGCGCGCCCCGACAGCCGCGCCGTCTCGTCGTCGCGGCGGCCCTCGCCGGGAGCCACGAGCACCTCGACGCCCCGGCCGACGAGCGCCTGGTTCTCCTCGCCCGAGATGCGCTCCTGCAGCTCGACGAGCCGCTCGAAGCGCTCCTGCACGACGTGCTTCGGCAGCTGGCCGTCCATCTCGGCGGCGGGCGTCCCGGGCCGGATCGAGTACTGGAAGGTGAACGCGGAGGCGAACCGGGCGCGCTCGACCACGCGCAGCGTGTCCTCGAAGTCGGCATCCGTCTCGCCCGGGAATCCGACGATGATGTCGGTCGATATCGCGGCGTGCGGGATGCGGTCGCGCACGCGGTCGAGGATGCCGAGGAAGCGCTCCGAGCGGTAGGAGCGACGCATGGCGCGCAGCACCGCATCCGACCCCGACTGCAGGGGCATGTGCAGCTGCGGCATCACGTTCGGCGTCTCGGCCATCGCGTCGATGACGTCGTCGGTGAACGCCGCCGGGTGCGGGCTGGTGAACCGGATGCGCTCGAGTCCGTCGATCTCGCCGGCGGCGTGCAACAGCTTGCCGAAGGCGAGACGGTCGCCGAACTCGACCCCGTAGGAGTTCACGTTCTGGCCGAGCAGCGTCACCTCGATGGCGCCGTCGTCGACCAGCAGCTGGATCTCGGAGAGGATGTCGCCGGGTCGGCGGTCCTTCTCCTTGCCGCGCAGCGACGGGACGATGCAGAACGTGCAGGTGTTGTTGCAGCCGACCGAGATCGACACCCAGCCGCTGGCGTGCGAGTCACGCCGTGTGGGCAGGGTCGACGGGAACGTCTCGAGGGATTCGAGGATCTCGATCTGCGCCTCGTCGTTGTGCCGCGCCCGCTCGAGCAGGGTCGGCAGCGCGCCCATGTTGTGGGTGCCGAACACGACATCCACCCACGGCGCCTTGTCGAGGATGGTCGACTTGTCCTTCTGCGCCAGACAGCCGCCGACCGCGATCTGCATCCCCTCGCGCTCGCGCTTGGCAGCGGCGAGGTGGCCGAGCGTGCCGTAGAGCTTGTTGTCGGCGTTCTCGCGCACGGCGCAGGTGTTGATGACCACCACGTCGGCGGGGCCGCCCGCGTCGGCGCGCACGTAGCCGGCGGCTTCGAGCGAACCGCTGAGCCGCTCGGAGTCGTGCACGTTCATCTGGCAGCCGAAGGTGCGCACCTCGTAGGTGCGCAGGGGCGCGGGGCTGAGCAGGGTCATGACGGTCACCCAGTTTACGGCCGCGCCCGGTTGTGGGCCGTCGGGCCGCGGCGGGGCGCTCAGTCGGGCGTGACGGTGAGGGTGAAGGTGCGCTCGTCGAGCACGGCGTCGAGGTCGATCGCGTCGCGCTCGGGGTCGTACGCGCCGGTGAACACCGCGTCGCCGCTGTCGAGCCGGATGCTGATCGACAGCACGCCGCCGTTCACGCTCCAGACGTCGGTCGGGTCGTCGAACTCCCCGCCGTTGAGCACGAGGCCGACCGTGCCGTCGTCCTGGAAGGTGAACCGCCAGCGGTCGCCTTCGGAGTCGGTGCCGCCCCAGGTGGTGCCGGTGATCGGCGAGGGCGTCTCGACGGTGACCGGATCGGGATCCTGCGCACCCCCGGTGGTCGACAGGGTCGGGACGCCGACGCACGCGGTGAGCGCTGCGACGAGGGCGAGCGCCCCCGCGACTCCGGCGACGCTCCGACCGACCATGCCGCCACCCTAGCGAGGGGCGGGTCGCCGGCTCAGGAGAACCGCACGCCCGACCGGGGCAGCGACTGCTCGACGGCCGCGCGGACGGTGCTGCCCGAGTAGCCGCGCCGCTGCAGATAGCCGCTCAGTCGGCGCACGGCGGTGTCGTGGTCGAGTCCGCGCAGCTGGGCGGCGCGCTTCTCGGCGAGCGCCCGCGCTCTCGCGAGTTCGTCGCCGGTGTCGACCAGTTCGAGGGCGTATTCGATCGCAGCCGGCGCGACCATGCGGCGGGCGAGCTCCGCGGCGATCGCGGTGCGCCCGAGCCCTTTGCGCTCCTGCAGACGCCCGACGAGGTGCTGGGCGAGCGCGGTGTCGTCGAGCGCGCCCTCCCGCTCCAGCCGGTCCGCCGCCGCGGTGACCGCGGCCTCGTCGAACTCGCGGCCGCGCAGCGCGCGCTCGAGCTCTCGCCTCGACTGCGGGCGACGCCCGAGGGCGCGCACGCCCGCGACGTAGGCGGACTCGCGGTGCGCCTCGTCGAGCACGTCGTCGACCCCGGGCACCGCGTCGACGGACTGCGTGTCGGGGGAGTGCGCGTCGACGGCGCGCGAGTCGACGGCGGGACCGACGAGCGGCGGCGCCCACGCGGCGACGTGCGGGGATGCGGACGAGGTCGCGGAGTCCGCGGGCGGACGCGCCCCCGGCAGGTAGCTGACGGGCGCGAGCCGCCCGCGGTCCTCCGACACGGGTTACTCCCCGACGGCCTTGCGCGGGGCGTCGTCGATCGAGGCGACGTTGGACGGGGCCTCCGCCTTCCCTGCGCCGACGCCGAGCTTCACCAGGATCTTCGACTCGATCTCGTCGGCGATCTTCGGATTCTCGATGAGGAAGTTGCGGGCGTTCTCCTTGCCCTGCCCGAGCTGGTCGCCGTCGTAGGTGTACCAGGCCCCGGACTTGCGCACGATCTCGTGCTCCACGCCGTAGTCGATGAGGCTGCCCTCGCGCGAGATGCCGACCCCGTAGAGGATGTCGAACTCGGCCTGCTTGAAGGGCGGCGCCATCTTGTTCTTGACGACCTTGACGCGGGTGCGGTTGCCGACCGCGTCCTGCCCGTCCTTGAGGGTCTCGATGCGGCGGATGTCGAGCCGCACCGAGGCGTAGAACTTGAGCGCCTTGCCGCCGGAGGTGGTCTCGGGGCTGCCGAAGAACACGCCCACCTTCTCGCGCAGCTGGTTGATGAAGATCATCGTCGTGCCGCTCGAGTTGAGCGCGCCCGTGAGCTTGCGCAGCGCCTGCGACATGAGGCGCGCCTGCAGGCCGACGTGGGCGTCGCCCATCTCGCCCTCGATCTCGGCACGGGGCACGAGCGCCGCGACGGAGTCGATGACGATGAGGTCGATCGAGCCGGACCGCACGAGCATGTCGGCGATCTCGAGCGCCTGCTCCCCCGTGTCGGGCTGCGACACGAGCAGGGCGTCGATGTCGACGCCGAGCTTCTTGGCGTACTCGGGGTCGAGCGCGTGCTCCGCGTCGATGAACGCCGCGATGCCGCCGTTGCGCTGGGCGTTGGCGATGGCGTGCAGCGTGAGCGTGGTCTTTCCGGACGACTCCGGTCCGTAGATCTCCACGATGCGGCCCCGCGGGATGCCGCCGACGCCGAGCGCGACGTCGAGGGCGATGGACCCGGTGGGGATGACGGCGACCGGCGCGCGCTCGTCGGAGCCGAGGCGCATGACCGCGCCCTTGCCGAACTGGCGGTCGATCTGTGCGAGAGCGGTCTCGAGGGCCTTCTCGCGGTCAGCGGGTGTGGGCATTGCGGTCTCCTTCTGGTCGAGTGCGGTGCGCCCATCGGCTGCCATCCCGATTCCGGCCGGTGCTGCAAGGCCGGGACCCTCGTGACAGGGCTGCCCTCCGGGGAGGGCCGTCGTGGTCCGACGCGTGCGACGCTACGCTCCGGGTCCGACATCGCGACGGTGATCCGGTTCGTGTCGTCGACGACGCGTCTTCGAACGACTCTGTGGAGGAGACTAGCGCGCCATCGAACGCATGTTCGAGTGATCGGATGCGGCGTGTCGTGCCCGCTGCACGGAAGCACGCACAGGGTGGCGAGCGCGCCCGCCCCGGGCTCAGCGCGGCGGCTCGGGCAGGCCGGCGCCGTGGCGGCGCTCCGGGGGAACGTCCTGCATCCGGCACACGGCCAGCCACACGTCGCGCGCCGGAACGCCCGCGGCGAGGGCCGCCTCCGGCGTGCGGTTGCCCAGCTCGACCACCACGGTCTCGCGTCGCAGTACGGGCGCGAGCGCGCCGAACTCGTCCACGAGGGCGCGGTCGAACTCGGAGAGCTTCATCCCGTCCAGTGAAGCACGCGCGTCGCGTCCCCGCCGCGGGACCGAGGTCCCCAGCGCGGAGCGGCGACGGGTGCGAGGCTGGACGAGCGCGCCATCGCGCATCCGACGACGAAGGGATCACCATGAAGGCCGTGCAGTACCGGACCATCGGAGCGGGACCGGAGGTCGTCGAGATCGACACCCCCGAGCCGGGACCGGGTCAGATCCGCCTCAAGGTGACCGCGGCCGGCCTCTGCCACTCCGACTGGTTCATCATGGACCTCCCCGAGGAGCAGTACGTCTACGGGCTGCCGCTCACCCTCGGGCACGAGGGCGCCGGCGTCGTCGACAAGCTCGGCGACGGCGTCGAGGGCATCGAGATCGGCGGCGCCTACGCGATCTACGGGCCCTGGGGATGCGGCCAGTGCCACGCCTGCGCCCAGGGTAAGGAGAACTACTGCCCGCACGCCGCCGAGCGCGGCATCGCCCCTCCCGGACTCGGCGCGCCGGGCGCCCTCGCCGAGTACGTGATCGTCGACGACGCGCGCCACCTGATGCCGCTCGGCGACCTCGATCCGGTCGAGACGGTGTCGCTGACGGATGCGGGGCTCACCCCGTACCACGCCATCCGCGATGCGGAGCGGCACCTGCGCCCCGGCGGCACCGCCGTGGTGATCGGCGTCGGCGGTCTCGGACACGTGGGCGTGCAGATCCTGCGCGCGACCACGTCGATGACGGTGATCGCGGTCGACGTCAGCCCCGAGAAGCTGGAGCTGGCGAAGGAGGTCGGCGCGCACCACACGGTCGTCTCCGACGCGTCGGCGGCCGATGCCATCCGCGAGCTCACCGGCGGCCTCGGCGCCGACGCGGTGTTCGACTTCGCGGGAGTCCAGCCGACGCTCGACATCGCCCGCGCGGTGGTGGCGCTCGACGGCTACATCGGGATCGTCGGCATCGGCGGCGGGCTGCTGCCGACCGGGTTCTTCTCGACGCCGTTCGGGGCGAGCGTGCGCGCGCCCTACTGGGGATCGCGCAGCGAACTGCTCGAGGTGCTCGAGCTGGCGCGCTCGGGAGCCGTCACGGTGCACACCGAGCGCTACGGCATCGACGACGCGGTCACGGCGTACCAGCGCCTGCACCACGGCGAGGTGAACGGGCGCGCCGTCATCGTGCCGTGACCTCCTCGCGGGTGGGCTGACCTCCTCGCGGACCCGCCGGATTGCTCGCGGGGCCCCGCCACGACGAAACCCCCGGCCCATCGGCCGGGGGTTTCGCGCGGGAGCCGTACCGGCTCCGGAGTCTGTGTCGCGCCGTGCGTCAGCGGACCGCGAGGCCGTCCTCGTACTCGGCGACCAGGTCGTCGGGCAGGGTGTCGGGCACCGTCGTCTCGAGGCGCTCGTCGAAGTCGACGCCCTCGATGACCGCGAGCCGGTCGCCCACCTCGCGCATGATCACCGAGATCGGGGTGTCGAGCGCCTCGGCGACCGAGGCGAGCACCTCGGACGAGGCCTCCTTCTGGCCGCGCTCCACCTCGCTCAGGTAGCCGAGGGCCACGCTCGCGCGGCCTGCCACCTGCCGGAGGGTGAGCGCCTTCTGCAGACGCACATCGCGGAGGACATCGCCGATCTCCTGTCGAACCAGAACCATGGTGTCCTCCTTCACTCGGATCATCCGGGTCAGTGGGCTGGCCACGTTACCCCGGCTTGTCCAGAAACTGTAATCACGATCGCCTGTGCGGATGCTCGGACGTCACGACATGTAACAGGATCGAAACGCCCGCTATTCCCCGGGGCTCCCGTCGACCACCGCGAGGGCGTCGGAGAGCGCTTCGGCGACCGTCGCCCGGCGGATGGCGGCCCGTCGCTCCCCCGGATCGGCGCCCCCGGCATCCGGGTCGATCGGCACGCGGCGCGCGGAGACGCCCTCGGGCGTCGCGACGGCGACCCACACCACGCCCGGCGGGTGCCCGTCCTGCGGGTCGGGCCCGGCGACCCCCGTCGTCGCGACGCCGACGGTGGCGTCGAGCCGCTCGCGGGCGCCCTGCGCCATCGCGCGCGCCACATCCGGGTCGACGGCGCCCACCCGGGCCAGCAGGTCGTCGTCGACGCCGAGCAGCGCGCCCTTCAGTCCGGTGGCGTAGGCCACGATCCCGCCGCGCAGCACGGCCGAGGCCCCGGGCACGTCGGCGACGCGGGCGGCGACGAGCCCGGCGGTCAGCGACTCGGCCGTCGCGAGGGTCCAGCCGCGGCGCGCGTACTCGGCCACGAGGTCGGCGGCGAGGCCCGCCACCTCGTCCTCGTCGGATGAGACGGTCACCGGCGGCATCCGGTCACGCCGCGTCGGCCGCGCGCCGTCGGGCCCGCCAGGCGTTCCACAGGTACTCGAGCCCGCTCACGACGGTGAGCACGACGGCGATCGTCATCAGCACCGTGTTGATCACGTCGTTGACCGGGCGGAAGTCGGCGCCCACCCAGCCCCAGAGCGGGATGAGGGCGAACGCGAGCGCGAACGCCTGCGCCCAGGTCTTCACCTTGCCGAGGATCTCGGCCGGCAGCACGACGTGACGCAGCGCCACCAGCCGCCAGACGGTGATGCCCACCTCGCGCACGACGATGATCGCCGTGACCCACCAGGGCAGCTCGCCGAGGACGCTGAGGGTGATCGCCGCGCCGCTGGTGAGCAGCTTGTCGGCGATCGGGTCGAGGATCTTCCCCACGTCGGTGACCAGGTCGTTGCGGCGGGCGATGATCCCGTCGACGAAGTCGGTCGAGATCGCGAACACGAACAGGAACCCGGCGACGTAGCGCAGCGGCGTGACGGTGCCGTCGTCGATCGTGCCCTCGACCAGCAGCATCGCGATGAAGGCGGGCGCCATCAGGATGCGCGCGGCCGTGATCAGGTTGGGCACGTTGGCGCGGCTCGCCGGGCCGTCGCCCTTGCGGATGATGCGCCCGCGCCACGGGTCGGGTCGCGCCTGGCCGCCGGAGTCCGGTGCGGTCATGCGTCACTCCCTGCCGGTGAGTCCCCAGGCGTCCTCGTCCGAGCCGCCGTCCTCCTGAGGGTACCCGGCGAACTGGTCGTCGACGGGGTCGCCGGTCGCGCGCGCGGGCGCCTCCCCCGGCGCGGGCTCGCCCCGCAGCTTCGCCAGCACGCCCGGCAGCTGCTCGGCGGTGACGAGCACGTCGCGCGCCTTCGAGCCCTCCGACGGTCCGACGATCTCCCGCGACTCGAGCAGGTCCATGAGCCGCCCCGCCTTCGCGAAACCGACGCGCAGCTTGCGCTGCAGCATCGACGTCGAGCCGAACTGGGTGCTGACCACGAGCTCGGCGGCCTGCAGCAGCAGTTCGAGGTCGTCGCCGATGTCGGCGTCGATCTCACGCTTCGCCGGGCCGGCGGCGACGTCGTCGCGGTACTCGGGCCGCGCCTGGGCGGTGACGTGCGCGACCACCTCGCGGATCTCCTCCTCGGTGACCCACGCGCCCTGCACGCGGATCGCCTTCGAGGCGCCCATCGGCAGGAACAGCCCGTCGCCCTGGCCGATCAGCTTCTCGGCGCCCGGCCCGTCGAGGATGACCCGCGAGTCGGTCATGCTCGACACCGCGAACGCGAGCCGCGACGGCACGTTGGCCTTGATCAGACCGGTCACCACGTCGACGCTGGGCCGCTGGGTGGCGAGCACGAGGTGGATGCCGGAGGCGCGCGCCAGCTGCGTGATGCGCACGATCGAGTCCTCGACGTCGCGCGGCGCCACCATCATCAGGTCGGCGAGCTCGTCGACCACCACCAGCAGGTACGGATACGGCTGCAGCTTCCGCTCCGAGCCTTCGGGCAGCTTGATCTCGTCGGCGAGCACGGCCCGGTTGAAGTCGTCGATGTGGCGGAAGCCGAACGACGCGAGGTCGTCGTACCGCATGTCCATCTCCTTCACGACCCACTGCAGCGCCTCCGCCGCCTTCTTCGGGTTCGTGATGATGGGGGTGATCAGGTGCGGCACGCCCTGGTAGGCGGCCAGCTCGACGCGCTTCGGGTCGACGAGCACCATCCGCACCTCGGCGGGCTTGGCCCGCATGAGCACGCTGGTGATCATCGAGTTGACGAACGACGACTTGCCCGACCCGGTGGCGCCGGCGACGAGCAGGTGCGGCATCTTGGCGAGGTTCGCCACGACGAAGCCGCCCTCGACGTCCTTGCCGAGTCCGATGGTCATCGGGTGGGTGCTCTTGCCCGCCGCGCCGGAGCGCAGCACGTCGCCGAGGGTCACCGTCTCGCGGTCGGTGTTGGGGATCTCGACGCCGATCGCGCTCTTGCCCGGGATGGGCGACAGGATCTGCACCTCGTTGGAGGCGACCGCGTAGGCGAGGTTCTTCGCCAGCGCCGTCACGCGCTCGACCTTCACGCCCGGGCCCAGCTCGATCTCGTACCGGGTGACGCTCGGGCCGCGACTGAACCCGGTGACCTTCGCGTCGACGCCGAACTGGTCGAGCACGCGGGTGATCGCCTCGATGATGTCGTCGTTGGCGGCGGTGCGGCTCTTGGCGGGCGTGCCCGCCTCGAGGATGCCGTGCGACGGGAGCTTGTACGGTCGCCGCGACGACGGCGCGACGACCGGCGGCGCCGCGGGCTCCGGCTCGGCGGGCTCGGTCGGCTCGTCGAACAGCTCCGCGATCAGCGGCTCCTCGTCGGCGCGCATCTCCGCCGCCACCGGCGGGACCTCGCCGGTGAACCTGCGGACCGCATCCTCGGCCTTCGTCAGCTCGGCGACCAGGTCGATCGGACCGGTCGGGGTGCTGTCGGCATCCGCGATCACGTCGGTCGGCTTCTCGCCCGACACCACCGGGGTGTCGAACGCGCCGGTGGCGTTCTTCCTCCGCCGCCACCAGGGCATCGACTCCGGATCCTCCGGCTCGAAGCCGAGGTCGGTGATCGAGCCGAACTCCTGCGACTCCCCCTCGAGCGCCTTCTGCTTCGGCGTGCGCTCCGGCAGCTCCGCGCCGAACAGGTACGAGTACGCCTCGCCCAGCCGGCGGCCGATCCGGTTCGGCGGGGTCTTGGTGAGGATGAACAGCGACAGCGTGGCGATGCCCGCGGCGAGGATCACGGCCAGCCACGCGGCGCCGATTCCGACAGCCGGCTGCGCGACGATCCAGCCCAGGATGCCGCCGCCGCGCGCCAGGGCCACCGCGCCGTCCGCCGGCTGCGGCTGCCCGCCGAACACGTGGCAGATCGCGCTGACGCTGGTGATCAGCAGCGCGGCGCCGATGCCGAGCCGTCCGTTGTCGTGCACCGACGACGGATGCCGGAACAGCCACACCGCGAAGATCAGCATGATCACCGGGAGGGCGAACGCGACCCGGCCGAGCAGTCCACCGAACGTGTACGCGTCGAGGGCGATCGCCACCTCGTGGGTGGGCGCGAACCACTCCACCACCGCCCCGACGACGGCCAGCACGACCAGCAGGAACGGGAACCCGTCGCGGCGCTCGTCGGGCGCCAGATTCTCCTTGCCGAACACCCGGGCCAGTCCGCCCGTCGCGTGCGCGAGGCCCATCCACGCCTGGGTCAGCAGGCCGGGCTCGTCGCCCTTCTGCGGCGGGCGCCCCTTCGGGTAGCGCTTCGTCGGCTGCTTGCGGGTCGAGTTGCGCGAGCGCGACGACGAACCCCCGCGGGCGCGCGAGGAGGACGACCGGGTGCTCGTGGCCATGCGGTCACGGTACCCGCGACCCCCGCCGCGGCCGGGGAGGCGCGACGGAGTGGGCGGAGTCTCGAGGTCTACGCCTCGATCCTCACCCGTCTCCCGTCATCGAGGCTCAGGCCTCGATGACCACCGGCACGATCATCGGGCGGCGGCGGTGCTGGGTGTTGACCCAGCGGCCGACGGTGCGGCGGACCACCTGCTGGAACCCGTACTGGTCGCGCGTGCCGCCCTGCGCCGCCTCGGTGAGGGCCGCGACGATCTTCGGCTTGACCGCGTCGAAGACCTTCTCGTCCTCGGCGAAGCCGCGCGACTGGATCTCCGGGCCGACGATGCACTTGCCGGTCTGGGCGTCGATCGCGACGAAGATCGAGATGAAGCCCTCCTCGGCGAGGATGCGGCGGTCCTTGAGGTCGGCATCCGTGATCGAGCCGACGCTCGAGCCGTCGACGTAGACGAAGCCCACGTCGAGCTGCCCCACGATCGAGGCGACCCCGTCGACGAGGTCGACGACGACGCCGTTCTCGCCGACGAGCACCTGCTCGGCCGGCACGCCGGTGTCGATCGCCAGCGACGCGTTGGCGCGCAGGTGGCGGTACTCGCCGTGCACGGGCAGCACGTTCTTCGGCTTGACGATGTTGTAGCAGTAGAGCAGCTCGCCGGCGGCGGCGTGCCCCGAGACGTGCACGCGCGCGTTGCTGCGGTGCACCACGTTCGCCCCGAGCTGGGTGAGTCCGTTGATCACCCGGTAGACGGCGTTCTCGTTGCCGGGGATGAGGCTCGACGCGAGGATGACCGTGTCGCCCTGACCGACCTCGATCTGGTGGTCCTGGTTGGCCATCCGCGCGAGCACCGCCATCGGCTCGCCCTGCGAGCCCGTGCTCATGAACACGATCCGGTCGTCGGGCAGGTCGAGCGCGACCTTCAGGTCGACCAGCACGCCCTCGGGAACGTTGAGGTAGCCGAGGTCGGCGGCGATGCCCATGTTGCGCACCATCGACCGGCCGACGAGCGCCACCTGGCGGCCGTTCGCCGCGGCGGCGTCCATCACCTGCTGCACGCGGTGCACGTGGCTCGAGAACGAGGCGACGACGACGCGTCCGCGAGCGCGCGCCATCACGCTCTCGATGACCGGGCCGATCTCGCGCTCGAGCGGCGTGAAGCCGGGCACGTCGGCGTTGGTCGAGTCGGTGAGGAACAGGTCGACGCCCTCCTCACCCAGTCGCGCGAACGCGCGCAGGTCGGTGATGCGGCCGTCGAGCGGCAGCTGGTCCATCTTGAAGTCGCCGGTGTGCAGGGCCGTGCCGGCCTCGGTGCGGATGGCGACGGCCAGCGCGTCGGGGATGGAGTGGTTCACGGCGACGAACTCGAGGCCGAACGGGCCGAGCTTCTCGGTGCCGCCCTCCTTCACCACCTGGGTGACGGGCGAGATGCGGTGCTCCTTGAGCTTCGCCTCGATCAGCGCGATGGTCAGCTTCGAGCCGAGCAGCGGGATGTCGCCCCGCAGCTTCAGCAGGTAGGGCACGGCGCCGATGTGGTCTTCGTGACCGTGGGTGAGCACGACGCCGACGATGTCGTCGAGGCGGTCCCGGATGGGGGTGAAGTCGGGCAGGATCAGGTCGACGCCCGGCTGGTGCTCCTCGGGGAACAGCACGCCCACGTCGACGACGAGCAGCTTGCCGTCGATCTCGTAGACGGTCATGTTGCGGCCGACCTCGGCGAGGCCGCCGAGCGGCGTCACCCGGAGGGTTCCGGCGGAGAGTGTGGGCGGATCGAAGACGTCGATCGGCATGGGTTCCTAACTGCTGGCCGGGTCTCGCCCGGGTACGTCTCAGCGGGTGGTGCCCGCGACCTTCGGCAGGGCGCCGCCCGCGGCGGCGTTGCGGTCGGGGCGGAAGTGCTTGGCGTCGACACCGGGGATGTCGTGCACGAGGGCGATCTCGTCCTCGATGATGGCGGCCTCGGAGTCTTCGGGGCCGACCAGGGGCAGGCGCACGCGCGGGCTCGAGATGCGGCCCAGCCCGTGCAGGATGTACTTGGTCGCGACGGTGCCGGGAACGTGCGTCATGGTCGCCCGCACGAGCGGCTCGAGCGCCTGGTGCTGCGCGGTCGCCGTCGCCAGGTCGTTGCCGTTCACGGCATCCACCATCGCGCGGTACGGCCCGGCGGCGATGTTCGCGGTCACGCCGATGAGGCCGGTGCCGCCGATCGCGAGCGTCGGGAGGGCGTTGGCGTCGTCGCCGGCGAAGTACATCAGGTCGGTCTGGTTGAGCACGCGGCTCACCTCGCTCAAGTCGCCCTTGGCGTCCTTCACGGCGAGGATGTTCGGGTGCTTCGCGGCGCGCAGGATCGTCTCGTACTTGATCTCGACGCCGGCGCGGCCCGGGATGTCGTAGAGGATGACCGGCAGGTCGGTCGCGTCCGCAACCATCCGGAAGTGGGTCAGGATGCCCGCCTGCGTCGGCTTGTTGTAGTACGGCGTGACGACCATGATGCCGTCGGCGCCGACCTGCTCGCTCTTGCGGTAGAGCTCGATCGCGTGCGCGGTCTCGTTCGACCCGCCGCCGGTGATGATCTTCGCCCGGCCGGCCGACACCGACTTCGCCACCTCGACGAGGCGCACCTTCTCGGGGTCGGTGAGCGTGCTGGTCTCGCCGGTGGTGCCGGTCACGACGATGCCGTCGGCGCCCGCGGTGATCACGTCGTCGATGTGCTTCTCGACGTCGTCCCAGTGCACCTCGCCGTCGGCGGTGAACGGGGTCACCAGCGCGACGAGCACCTGCCCGAAGGGGTTCTCGATCGTCGACACGTCCTCCAGGCTAGTCCCGGCCCGCAGCGCCGGGCGTCGCACCCGCCGCGACTCAGCGGCGCGCGTAGCGCACGAATCGGTAGCCGAGACCCGACGCGGCCCGCGCCCACGACCCGTCCGCGGGGTCGCGCGCCTCCTGCTCCCAGCCGTCGGCGTCGATCGCGGGCGCCCAGGTGTCGGCACCCGGCACCTCGACGTCGACCTCGGTGACCTCGAGCACGTCGGCCAGACCGATCGTCAGCCGGTAGATCATGCCGCCGCCGATCACCCAGACCGGCGCGTCGTCGGGCGTGCGCGCGGCCGCGAGCGCCGACTCGACCGACGGGAACGGCTCGGCGCCCTCGGCCCCCCACGCCGGGTCGCGGGTGACGACGAGGTTGCGCCGCCCGGGGAGCGGCCGGAACTGTTCGGGCAGCGAATCCCAGGTGCGCCGCCCCATGAGCACGGTCGACCCGCCGGTGACGGCGCGGAAGTGGGCGAGGTCCTCGGGGAGGTGCCACGGCATCTGCCCGTCGCGCCCGATCGCGCCGTCGCGGGCCTGCGCCCAGATGAGTCCGAGCATCGGATCAGACCGACGGCCGGTCAGACGGCGACCGCGCCGCGGATCGTCGGGTGGTGCCGGTAGTCGACCACCTCGAAGTCCTCGAAGCGGTAGTCGAAGATGCTGTCGGGCCGACGCGTGATCTTCAGCGTCGGCAGCGGGTAGGGCTCGCGGGTGAGCTGCTCGGTGACCTGCTCGACGTGGTTGTCGTAGATGTGGCAGTCGCCGCCGGTCCAGACGAAGTCGCCCACCTCGAGGTCGGTCTGCTGGGCGATCATGTGGGTCAGCAGCGCGTAGCTGGCGATGTTGAACGGCACCCCGAGGAACAGGTCGGCGCTGCGCTGGTACAGCTGGCACGACAGCTTCCCGTCGGCGACGTAGAACTGGAAGAACGCGTGGCACGGCGCGAGCGCCATCCGCGGGATGTCGGCCGGGTTCCAGGCCGAGACGATGAGGCGCCGCGAGTCGGGGTTCTCGCGGATCTGCTCGACGACATCCGCGATCTGGTCGATCTGCTCGCCCGACGGGGTCGGCCACGACCGCCACTGCACGCCGTACACGGGACCGAGCTCGCCGGCGCCGTCGGCCCACTCGTCCCAGATGGTGACGCCCTGCTCGTGCAGCCAGGAGATGTTGCTCTCGCCGCGCAGGAACCAGAGGAGCTCGACGGCGATCGACTTGAAGTGCACCCGCTTGGTGGTGATGAGCGGGAAGCCCTCGCTCAGGTCGAAGCGGATCTGGCGGCCGAAGACGCTGCGGGTGCCGGTGCCCGTGCGGTCGCCCTTCGGCGTCCCGGTGAGCAGGGTGTCGCGGAGCAGGTCCTCGTACGGCGTCTCGATCAGCGCGGTCACGAGGCGATGGTAACGCCGCCCCGCGTCGGACACCGGGCGGCGCGCCCCGCCTCGGCGGTCGCCCGGCCGCCATCGCCCGAACCGTGGCGGCGCTCGCGGCCCCCGCCTAGGCTCGCGGCATGGCGATCACCAGTGAAGCGACGACGCTCTGGTTCGGCGACCTGCAGTCCGGGTCGGGAACCACCTCCCTCGACTCCTCCGACGCGGCCGAGTTCCCGGTCACCTGGCAGGCCCGATCCGAGGGCGAGGCCGGACGGACCAACCCGGAGGAGCTGCTCGGCGCGGCCCACTCCGCCTGCTACTCGATGGCGTTCTCGGCGAAGCTCGCCGCGGCCGGCCACGCCCCGGAGAGCCTGCAGGTGACCGCCGCCGTCACCTTCCAGCCGGGCGAGGGCATCACCGGCAGCCACCTGCTGGTCAGCGCGAAGGTGCCCGGGATCGCCGACGACGAGTTCCAGCGGATCGCGGAGGACGCCAAGGCGAACTGCCCGGTCTCGCAGGCGCTGACCGGCATCCCGATCACGCTCGAGGCGAGCCTGGCCTGACGTGCAGGCCGCCACTCCCCCGCGCCGCGTCGTCCTCGCCGGGGCGTCCGGCCTGATCGGCCGCGCCGTCACCCGGCTGCTGCGCGCCCGCGGCGACGACGTCGTGACGCTCGTGCGCCGGGTGCCGCGCAGCCCCGGCGAGTTCGCCTGGGATCCGGATGCCGGTGACCTCGACCCCGCTGCCCTCGACGGCGCCGACGCCGTGATCGGTCTCTCCGGCGCGTCGGTCGGCCGCATCCCGTGGACCCGGGGCTACCGGCGCACCCTCGTCGACTCCCGCGTGGGCCCCACCCGGCTGCTCGCCGAGACGATGGGACGGATAGCGCTGCCGCCCCGCGTCTTCGTCTCCGGCTCGGCGGTGGGCGTGTACGGCGACCGCCCGGGCGAGGAGCTCGACGACGACTCCCCCGCCGGCGAGGGGTTCTTCCCCGACCTGGTCACCGCGTGGGAGCAGGCGTCGCGGCTCGCCCCCGACGCGGTGCGCGTGGTGAACCCGCGCACCGCCGTCGTCGTCGCGAAGGACGGCGGTCTCGCGCCCGTGCGGCTGCTGACCGCCGTCGGGCTCGGGTCGCGGTTCGGGTCGGGACGCCAGCACTGGCCGTGGATCTCGCTCGCCGACGAGGCGCGCGGCATCCTGCACCTGCTCGACTCGACCCTCGCCGGACCGGTGGTGCTGGCCGGGCCCGAGCCGGCGACCGCGGACGAGGTGACCCGCGCGTTCGCCGACGAGATGCGCCGGTGGCGGCCGTGGCCGATCCCGAAGGGACTGGTGACCGGGCTGCTCGGCGAGGCCGGCCAGCGCCTGCTATTCGACGACATGCGCGTCGTGCCGCGGCGGCTCGCGGGCGACGGGTTCGTCTGGCGGCACCGCACGGTGCGCGACGCCGTCGCCGCGGCCCTCTCCGACGACCCGCTCGCCGGCGCCTGAGCCGGACGTCGCCGTCAGGCGGCGCGACTGAGCCGGATCGACTGCCGGATCGCCCACCGCGCGCGGCGCCGGTCGCCCGCCCCGTCGTAGGCGAGCCCGAGCCGGTACCAGGCGCGCCAGTCCTCCGGCTGCGCCTCGACGGCCTCCTGGTAGCGCGGGAACACCTGCGCGGCGGCCTGACGGTCGATGCGCCCGCTGGGCGTGATCGGCAGCTGCTCGTCCGGCATCCCGCCCTCGGCGTCGAGGCGGCGGCCGAGCCGGTCGGCGCGCAGCGCGAACGCGATCTCGGCCACCAGCGCCCACGCCCCGAGCACCGGCAGCACGAGCAGCGCGACCCCGAGCGCGACCGGCAGCGGCTGTCCGATCTGGATGAGCAGGACGCCGTAGCGCACCGCGAAGACGAGGTAGAGGGCGAGCAGGGCCGCCATCGCGACGACCCCGATGCGGGTGGTCACGCGGTCACCACGCTGCGGTTCACGATCCGGAGGCGCCGAGGTCGAGCAGCGCGTCGAGACCGACCACCACTCCCCGCGCGTCCGGCGCGGCCCGGAGGCCCAGCAGGATCCCGGCCTCGTACGACGCGTCGGAGAGCGTCTCGTGGCTCACCCGCAGCACCTCGCCGACGCCGCCGAACACGACCTCCTGCTGGGCGAGCACGCCGGAGAGGCGCAGGCTGTGCACCGGGATGCTCGCCACCACCTGGCCGCGCGCGCGCTGGTCGGCGTGCGGGGCCGAGACCGGTCCCGCCTCGGTGCGCGCCGCCGCCATCAGCTCGGCGGTGCGGATGGCGGTGCCCGACGGGGAGTCGACCTTGCCGGCGTGGTGGCTCTCGACGATCTCGATCGAGTCGAAGAACGGCGCGGCGAGCGCCGCGAAGCGGGTGGCGAGCACGGAGCCGAGCGAGAAGTTGGGCACGATGATGACGCCCTGGTCGGGCAGCGCGGCCAGCTTCCGCTCGAGCGCGGTGATGCGCTCCGACGTCCACCCCGAGGTT
Source organism: Pseudolysinimonas sp. (assembly GCA_041984585.1). GTDB lineage: Bacteria > Actinomycetota > Actinomycetes > Actinomycetales > Microbacteriaceae > Pseudolysinimonas_A. The sequence continues at coordinate 20,074 of JBHIXX010000033.1, forward strand.
CCGACGAGCGCGGGGATGCCGCGCTCGATCGCGGCGTCCACGACCCCCGGCGACACGGCGGGCACCGTCAGGTCGAGCACCACGTCGGCGCCGTCGATCGCGTCGATCGGGTCGGACGAGCCGATCTCGGCGGCGACCTGCAGGTCGGGGGCGCGCTCGATCAGCCCGACCGCGAGCCGACCCATCCGCCCGGAGGCTCCGACGACCGCGACCCGTGTGGACATGCCGCCAGCTTAGAGTGGGCCGCATGGCGCGCATCGAGCCCACCCCGGTCGACGACCCGACCGCGGCGACGCTGCTCGACGAGTACTTCACGAGCCGCGAGCTCGGCTTCACCACCCACCCGGGCGGCTACCGGATCGTGCACCCCGACCCGGCGCTGTTCACCCCACCCGCGGGCGTGTTCCTCATCGCGCGCGCGGACGACGACGCGCCGGTCGGCTGCGGCGGCATCCGGATGCTCGACGCCGACCGCGCCGAGGTGAAGCACCTGTGGGTGCGCCCCGAGACCCGCGGCACGGGGCTCGGCCGCGCGCTGCTCACCGAGCTCGAGGCCCGCGCCCGCGCGTTCGGCGCGCGACGGGTCGTGCTCGACACCAACGAGAGCCTCGAGGCGGCGCAGCGGATGTACCGCACGGGCGGCTACGCCGACATCCCGCCCTACAACGACAACCCCAACGCCACCCACTGGTTCGCGAAGGACCTCTGAGCGCGCGGCGGCCGCCGCACGGTCGTGACCCGCAGGCGGGTGCGTGCCCGGTCGCGGCTCAGTAGGGCTGTTCGACGGGCAGACCGGTGCGCAGCTCGGGCGGGAGGTGCCCGAGGTCGTTGTGCGCGACCAGCACCGGCGGCTTGGCGGAGCGCACCCGGATGATGGTGAGCCCGCAGTTGGCCTGGTTGAGTCCCAGCCAGCGCCACGCGGGCGCGCCGAACGTCTCGCGCACGAACCAGCCGATCACGAAGTTGTGGGTGATCAGCAGCTCGTGGCGGTCCTCGCGCGAGGGCGACAGCCACTCGGCGACGGCATCCGCCATCTGCGCCTCGCCCGCCTCGATCTCCTCGTCGCTGATGCCGCCGAAGAACGGCTCGAAGGCGTGGTGCATGTCGGGATGCGGCCCCGACGGCACGCAGTCCATGAGCAGCGCCGACGGCTCCGGCTCGATCGCGGGGAGCCGCTCGGTCATGATCCGCGCCGTCTCCTGCGCGCGCTGCAGCGGCGAGGTGAACGCGGCGTCGAACGGCACGCCGCTCAGCCGCGCCGCGATGGCGTGCGCCTGGCGCACGCCGCGGGGGCTCAGCGGACCGTCCGGCAGGCCGTGCTCGGCGTCGATCTGCTCACCGTGGCGGACGAGGTACAGGTAGCGCGACACTGCGCTGCTCCCTCCAGATTGATGGCGGATGGATGCGGGGCGGACCCCGTCGGATCAGGCGGCGGACTCCAGGTCGAGGCCGCCGAGCGCGGCCGGGTCGACCGGCCCGACCGCGGCGATGGAGAGCGGGCGCTCGACCAGCTCCGCGGCGAGGTCACGCACCGCCGACGTGGTGACACCGGCCAGCCGTCGGAGCGTCTCGTCGAGGTCGGAGAACTCGCCGAAGGTCAGCTCACTGCGGCCGAGCCGCGACATCCGGGTGTCGGAGTCCTCGAGCGCGAGAGCCGACGCGCCCCCGAGCTGCCCCCGGGCGCGGGCGAGCTCGTCGTCGGTGATGCCGTCAACGGCGATGCGGCGGAACTCGCTGAGCATCAGCTCTGCGACCTGCGGCGCGCGCTTCGGCCCGCAGCCGGCGTACAGCCCGACGATCCCCGCGTCGGAGTAGCCCGCGGCGAACGAGTACACCGAGTAGGCGAGCCCGCGCTTCTCGCGCACCTCCTGGAACAGCCGCGACGACATGCCGCCGCCGAGCACCGAGTTGAGCACGGTCATCACCGGTCGACGGGCGTCGGTGGCCGGCAGACCGGCGACCCCGAGCAGCAGGTTCGCCTGCTCGGTGGGGCGGTCGACGACGACGAGCGGGGCTCCCCGGCCGATCGCGTCGGGCGCGGGGTCGCGGCGGGCGACGGGCGACCCCGGCGCGGCGAGATCCCAGCCGGCGCCGCCGAGCGCGGCGGTGACGCGCGCCACGAGGGCGTCGTGGTCGACGGCGCCGGCGACGGTGATGACGAGGTCACGGGGCGCGTAGTTGGCGCGGTAGTGCTCCCACACGGCGTCGCGGCCGACCGCGCCGATCGAGGCCGGGCTGCCGCCGATCGGGCGCCCGAGCTCGTGCTCGCCGAACACCGCCTCGAAGAACCGCTCGCTGACCGCATCCGACGGGTCGTCGTCGGCCATCGCGAGCTCTTCGAGGATGACGCCCCGCTCGCTCTCGAACTCCCCCGGATCGAGCACCGACGAGGTGACCATGTCGGCGAGCACGTCGATCGCCATCGGCAGGTCGATGTCGCGCACCTTCGCGTAGTAGCAGGTGTGCTCCTTCGCGGTGAGCGCGTTGTGCTCGCCCCCGACCGAGTCGAAGGCGACAGCGATGTCGAGGGCGGTACGCGTGGTGGTGCCCTTGAACAACAGGTGCTCGAGGAAGTGCGTGGAGCCGTAGGTGATCGGATGCTCGTCGCGCGATCCGACGGCCACCCAGTAGCCGATGGTGGCGCTCTGCGAGCCGGGCACCTGCTCGCTGAGGATGCGCACCCCGCTCGGCAGGATGGTGCGCCGCACCCGGGTGCCGCCGGACGCCTCGACGTCGAGGTCGGGGAGGTCGAGAGGGAGGGGCACGGCGCCGTTCACTCTTGCCAGAGTACGCGGACGGGCCGACTCGGTGCGGATGTTCGACACCGACTCTGCGGCGGGGTGCAAGTCGCGCTTGTGTCGGGGGACGAGCGGATCTCGGTTTGTGCGGACAGAATGACTTGTCTGTCCGCATGTGCTAGCATCGCGCACAGGGATTCCCCCGATCCCCCTCCGACCGGTCCCCCCACCGGTCGGAGACGCGGATGACCCGAGCATCCGCGTCTCCCGGGTCGGGGCCGCACCTTCCGTGACGGCCCCGACCTTCTCTTTGCCGAGGAGTCCCGTGCTGACCGCCATCACCCCGCCCCTGACGGACCTGCCGTCGGCGCCCGCGAAGCTGCGCATCCTGACCACCGCCGACCGCCTGTTCTACGACGAGGGCATCCGTCCGGTCGGCGTCGACCGGCTGATCGCCGAAGCCTCGGTGACCAAGGCGACCTTCTACAAGCACTTCGGGTCGAAAGACCGACTCATCGCCGCCTACATCGGCTACCGGCACCGACGCGTTGCCGAGACCATCGCCGTCGCGGTCGAAGCCGAGCCGGATGCCGTCGGGGCGCTCCGCGCCGAGCAGGCGACCCTCGTCGCGGCCATCCAGGAGCCTGGGTTCCGCGGCTGCCCGTTCATCAACGCGGCCGCCGAGTTCTCCGACCGCGCCCACCCGGTGCGCGCCGCCGTGGCCGAGCACCGCGAGTGGTACTCCGCCACGCTCGAGCAGCTGCTGCGCGATATCGGCCACCCGCTGCCCGGCGAGGCGGCCGACGATCTCGTGCTCGCCCGGGACGGGGCGATGTCGGGCGGCTACGCCGGCGACCCGATCGCCGCGATCGGCGCGCTCACCCGCGCCTTCGACCGCGTCCTCGCCGCCGCAGGCTGATCACGCTCCGCCGCGCGTCGAGACCCGGCGCCGGCAGCCGCTGCGATCGCGGCGGCGCGCCGCTCCCGACCCGCGAGGCAGCCTGACCGGTTCCTTAGCACAGTCTGGATGAAACCGGAACGAGCGCCGAGGGTTCGCCGCGCATCGCTACAGTGAGGGCCGCGCGGCGACCGTCGCGCCACATCCCCCCGGAAGGACGGAACGTGGAATTCAGCGTGGTCATCACCCTCCCCCTCATCATCGGCGTCGTCGGCGGCGTGCTGGCGATCTTCGACGGCATCTACCGCACGCGTCGCGGACTGACCCTGATGGGGATCCTGATCATCATCGCGGCGGCGCTGTTCGTCGTGTCGCTGTTCGTGTCCGGCATCCCGTTCGGCTCCCCGCTGCTCGCGGTGGCGTCGATCATCCTGCTGGTGCTCGCCCTCGCGTTCAACGGCAAGACCTACTCCCGCGGCGGCTCGACCATCACCCTCGTCGCGATCATCCTGCTGGTCGTCTGGCTGCTGCTCTCGGGCGGCATCACCATCGCCGGCATCAACGGCTGACCCTTCGGACGCGGTCGGCCCGACGCACGTCGGGTCGGCCGCGTCTCAGCGTCTCGGCGCCCGCGCCTCAGGCGCTCGCGCGGTCGAGCGCCGCGACCTGGGCGCGCGTCAGCGCCACACCGGTCGCCGCCACCAGGTCGTCCACCTGCTCCGGACCCGTCGCCGACACCACGGGCGCCACCACCCCGGGCTTCACCAGCAGCCAGGCCAGAGCGATCGCCGCGGTCGACACCCCGTGCTCCTCGGCGATCTCGTCCAGCGTCGCCAGCACCCGCCATCCGGTGCGCGTGCCGAAGCGCCCCAGCTCGCCGCGGCGGCGCCCGCCGACCAGGTCGGCGCGCGAGCGGTACTTGCCGCTGAGGAACCCGCCGGCGAGCCCGAACCGCGGCAGGAATCCGAGACGCAGGTCGCGGACCACCCGCTGCAGGCCCTCCTCGTACTCGGCGCGGAACACGAGGTTGTACTGGTTCTGCAGCGCCACCATCGGCGCGACGCCGAGTTGGGCGCTCGCGATCCGCGCCTCGATCAGGCGGTCGCCGGAGTGGTGGGACGCGCCGAACCAGCGCACATCCCCCTCCCGGATGAGACGGTCGACCGCCAGCAGCGTCTCGCCGAAGTCGACCTCGGGATCGTCGATGTGCAGCGAGAGCAAGTCGATGCGATCGGTGCGCAGACGGCGCAGCGAGTCGTGCACGGCCGCCGCGATCGCCGAGGCCGACACTCCCGGGTGGTCCGGTCCCTTGCCGACCTTCGTCGCCACGACGACCCTGTCCCGCGCCCCGCGCGAGCGCATCCAGTTGCCGATGATGATCTCGCTGCGCCCGCCCGCGTAGGCGTCGGCGGTGTCGACCAGCTGGCCGCCGGCCTCGACGAACCGGTCGAGCACGGCGTCGCTGGCGGGCGCATCGGCCGTCCAGCCGAACACGTTGCCGTTGAGGGCCAGCGGGAAAATCTCGAGGTCGGAGAGCCCGACCCGGCGCCGGCCCGCGATCGGGATCGCGCCGGAGTCCGGAGCCGAACCGAGGTCTACGGGCGCAGCCGCCGCGGTGCCCGCGGCCGCCTGCGAACCCGTCGTCAGGGTGGGCGTCGGGCCGGTGCTGAGCGCGGTGGCGGCGCCACCGCCGCCCTCGTCGTACTCCGTCATCGCGCTCGCCTCCCATGACCGCCCTCGGGGCGTCTCCCGCCGTCGGGGGCCGGCGAATCCGTGCTGGCAGCGTATCCCCGGCCGGATGCCGGGCCCGGGTGGCGTGGCCGAATCGTTAGAAGTCCACATCCGGGGTCACGAACCCCTCCCCGGGTCGCCGGGACGTCGTAAGGTGGCGACGTGCGGGCGCTCGGGCGCCCGGCGCCGTCCCGCCCACAGTGCTGCGGGGCGGACACCACACTCCAGGGGGGCCGCCCCGCGAGCAGAGGCGCTCGCGGCCGGCCCCCCGACCAATTCCCCGCCCGACTTCCCCCCGGCCCCATCCTTTTCGCCCCGGTGGGCGTCTCGAATGGTAGGAGGTATTCCATGACCGCATCGCCCGGCGCTCCCGCGCCCCGTGCACTCCCCTGGCTGCTCCCCGCCGGCGGCGGGGTGCTGCTCGCCCTCGGCATCCTGTGGGCGATCCGTCCCACGTGGGGCTACTGCTGGGACGGCCAATTCGACGGCGGCTGCGCCGGCGGCACGGTCGACGGTCCCGCCATCGTGGGCGGCGCGCTGCTCGTGCTCGTCTACGCCGCGCTCGTCGTCGTCGCGGTGATCGGCCGCGGCCCCGCGCGGCTGATCCTGCTCATTCTCGGCACGTGCCTGCTCGGCCTCATCGCTGTCGTCGCGATGCTTGCATCCCTCGCCGGTCTCGGATCCGGCCCGATCCCCTACTACTGACCCGGTCCGGGCCGGAGACGACGGATGCCGCCCTCCCGAGGGAGGACGGCATCCGGTCGTGATGCGGTGGATCAGGCCTCGACGGCCGCCTCCTCCGCGGGAGCCTCGTCGGACTCCTCGACCACCGGGGCGAGCGAGAGCTTGCCGCGGTCGTCGATCTTGGTGATCTCCACCTGGATCTTCTGGCCGACGCAGAGCACGTCCTCGACGTTCTCGACGCGCTTGCCGCCGGCGAGCTTGCGCACCTCGGAGATGTGCAGCAGGCCGTCCTTGCCGGGCAGCAACGAGACGAACGCGCCGAAGGCGGCGATCTTCACGACCGTGCCGAGGTAGCGCTCGCCGACCTCCGGGGCGATCGGGTTGCCGATCGCGAGCACGGCCGCGCGGGCCGCCTCGGCGGTCGGGCCGTCGGTCGCGCCGATGTAGACGGTGCCGTCGTCCTCGATCGAGATCTCGGCGCCGGTGTCGTCCTGGATGCCGTTGATCGTCTTGCCCTTGGGGCCGATGAGCTCGCCGATCTTGTCGACCGGGATCTGCACGCTGATGACGCGCGGAGCGGTCGGAGCCATCTCGTCGGGGCCGTCGATCGCCTGGTTGATCACGCCGAGGATGGCGGTGCGCGCCTCCTTGGCCTGGGTCAGCGCGCCGGCCAGCACCGAGGCGGGGAGCCCCGAGAGCTTGGTGTCGAGCTGCAGGGCGGTGACGAACTCGGAGGTGCCGGCGACCTTGAAGTCCATGTCGCCGAGCGCGTCCTCCGCACCCAGGATGTCGGTGAGCGCGGCGTACTTCATCTCGCCGTCCACCTCGTCCGAGATGAGACCCATCGCGATGCCCGCGACCGGCGCCTTGAGCGGCACACCGGCGTTGAGCAGCGACAGCGTCGAGGCGCAGACCGAGCCCATCGACGTCGAGCCGTTGGAGCCGAGGGCCTCGGACACCTGACGGATCGCGTAGGGGAACTCCTCGCGGCTCGGGAGCACCGGCACGAGCGCGCGCTCGGCCAGGAAGCCGTGGCCGATCTCGCGCCGCTTCGGGCTGCCGACGCGACCGGTCTCACCGGTCGAGTAGGGCGGGAAGTTGTAGTGGTGCAGGTAGCGCTTCTTGGTGACCGGGCTCAGCGAGTCGATCTGCTGCTCCATCTTGAGCATGTTCAGCGTGGTGACGCCCAGGATCTGGGTCTCGCCGCGCTGGAAGATCGCCGACCCGTGCACGCGCGGGATGACCTCCACCTCGGCGTCGAGCGCCCGGATGTCGGTCAGGCCGCGGCCGTCGATGCGGATGCCCTCGGCCAGCACGCGGGCGCGCATGACCTTCTTCGAGGCCGACTTGTAGGCCGCGGAGACCTGACCGTTGGCCTCGGCGGGGAGCTCCCCGGCCTCGACCTTGGCGGCCACGTGCTCCTTGACGCGCGCCTTGAGCGCGTCGTCGGCGGTCTGGCGCTCGATCTTGTCGGCGATCTGGTAGACCTTCGCGAGCTCGTCGTGCGCGAAACCGTCGACCACGGCGAACAGCTCGTCGGTGTAGTCGAGGAAGCGCGGGTAGTCCGCGATCTCCTTGGCGCTCTGCGCGGCCATCTCCGACTGCGCCTTCACCAGCTGGGCGATGAACGGCTTGGCCGCCTCGAGGCCCTGCGCGACGACGGTCTCGTCGGGCTTGACGGCGCCGCCCTGGATGAGGTTCCAGGAGCCCTCGGTGGCCTCCGCCTCGACCATCATGATGGCGACGTCCTCGGTGCCGTCGGCCGCGGTGACGACCCGGCCGGCGACCATCAGGTCGAAGACGGCGTCCTCGAGCTGCGAGTGCTTCGGGAAGGCGACCCACTGGCCGTCCGACATGAGCGCGAGGCGCACACCGGCGATCGGGCCGTCGAACGGCAGACCGCTGATCTGGGTCGACGCCGACGCGGCGTTGATCGCGAGCGCGTCGTAGAACTCGTCCGGCGCGATGCTCAGCACCGTGATGACGACCTGCACCTCGTTGCGGATGCCGTCGGCGAACGACGGGCGCAGCGGGCGGTCGATGAGGCGGCACACCAGGATGGCCTCGGTCGACGGGCGGCCCTCACGGCGGAAGAACGAGCCGGGGATCTTGCCGGCGGCGTACGAGCGCTCCTCGACGTCGACGGTGAGCGGGAAGAAGTCGAACCCTTCGCGCGGGTTCTTGCTGACGCTCGTGGCGCTCAGCAGCATGGTGTCCTCGTCGAGGTACGCGGCGACCGCGCCCTGCGCCTGCTGCGCGAGCCGTCCGGTCTCGAAGCGGATCGTCCGCTTGCCGTACTTGCCGTTGTCGAGGACGGCCTCAGCGGCCTTGATCTCGGGACCCTCCATGGGTCACGTCTCCTGTTCTCTCAGGAGCAGGAGCGGGCAGGAAGGACGTCGGCGCGCGGCGCGCCCCGGACGTCGGGTGACTCGAGTGTCGACCTGAGTGTCGGTCGGCAGAGCCCTGGCCAACAGTAGAAGTGCTCCGACGCGACGCCGCTTCGGAAGACCACCACCGGTGACCAGCTTCGTGCCGGCCTGCTCCGTTGGATGCGGTCGTCGGGTGACGACCAGCGCTCAGGATACCAGTCGGGGCCGGATTCCGGCCTCTGGACAGGACGCGCGTCGTGCGGTGGACTGGAAGCGCCCGATCGGGCACCGACCGGTCGGGCTACTCGAAGGAGAGAGTCATGGCCACCGTCGCCCGTGTCACCACCATCACCTCGCGCAGCGAGACGAGTTTCGAGGACGCCACCCGCGAGGGTGTGGAGCGCGCCAACAAGACCCTGCGCAACGTCACCGGCGCCTGGGTCAAGGAGCAGAAGGTCGACGTCGCCGGCGGCAAGATCGCCGCCTGGCAGGTGACCATCGAGGTCACCTTCGTGCTCGACGACTGACCCGCCCCTCGGCGGCCGCCCGCGCGGCCGCCCCGCCGGCCCGACCCGGTCGACGACGCGGAAGGATCAGGACGCGTCGTCGCCCGGGATCTCCCCCGGCGGCCAGCGCGCGGGCGTCCCGCTCTCCTAGGGTGGAGGGATGGCGACCGTCGATCTGACCACCGAGGACTTCGAGAAGACCGTGCTGGGCGACGGGATCGTGCTCGTCGACTTCTGGGCCGACTGGTGCGGCCCGTGCAAGGCGTTCGCGCCGATCTACGGCGCGGCTGCCGAGGACAACACCGACATCACCTTCGCGAAGGTCGACACCGAGGCGAACCGGGAGCTGTCGGCGGCCCTCAACATCCGCTCGATCCCCACCCTGATGGTGTTCCGCGACGGCATCGGCGTCTTCGCGCAGGCCGGTGCGCTGCCGCGCCCCGCCCTCGACGACCTGATCGGCCAGGTGCGCGCGCTCGACATGGACGACGTGCGCGCGAAGGTCGCGGCGGCCCAGGCCGAGCAGGGCGACCCCGCCTGACCCGTATCGGCGGGCGACGGCATCCCGATACAGTCATGCCATGACCGACGCCGAGAACACCCCCGCCGTCCCGCCCGCGCAGCCCGCCACGCCGGCCGCCGTCCCCGCCGAGACCGCTCCCCCGGCCAAGAAGCGCCGCGCGCTCGGCGCCTGGTCGTTCGTGCTCGCGCTGCTCGCCGTGATCGGCGACCTCATCGTGACCGTCATGATCGTGGTCGCCGTCGTCGGCGGCATCAACTCGGTCAGCTCCACCGGCAGCTTCGACGGGATCGGCGAGATGGTCGCCCTCCTCGGCGCCGGCCTCGTCTTCGCCGGGATCGTGTTCATCGGCGGCCTGCTGTTCGCGCTGCTGTCGATCCTGCTCGCCATCATCGGGTTCGTCCGCCGCAGCGGCATCGTGCTCGGCGTGTTCGGCGTGATTCTGTCGCTCGGCGTGCTCGCCGTGCACCTGTCGATCCTCGGCGCGCTCCTCGCCGCCGGCCAGGGCATCGCCGGCCTCGGCGGCGTGCTCGGCGGCACCGACGTCAGCGGCCTGCTCGGCGGCTGACCCGCCCGACCACCGGAGCGCCGTCGACCCCGGGTCGGCGGCGCTCCGTCGTTCTCCGCCCTTCCGCGCGCCCGCCGGGACCCGAACCCGCCGGGCTCAGGACTCGGCGAGCACGATCACCCGGTCGTCGGCGTCGAAGACGAGCGGCGCCGCCTTCGCCGGGTTCACGGTGACCCCGTAGAGCTTCGCCGCGTCGCGCGCGTCGGCCGCGCGACGGTAGCCGAGGGCGGTCTCGCCGCGGGCGCTCGCCGTCGCGACCACGGTGGCGAAATCGCTCTCGGCCCCCGGCTCGACGTAGTCGCCCGCCGGACGCAGGTAGATCTCGATGCCGCTGCTGGTGAACAGCTCCTCAAAGACCTGGATGAGCTGCGGCGCCTCGCTCGACTGCGACAGCATCAGGCTGATGATCCGGTCGCTGACGATGAAGTCGTCGGCGCGCGTGACCTCGGCCAGCTCCCGGTTGCGGTCGTCGAGCATC
>JBHIXX010000034.1:0-27663 GCA_041984585.1 Pseudolysinimonas sp.
GGGACCGAGGTCCCGGCCGGCCGTTCCGCGGAGCTACGACGGCGATGCGGGACGGTCAGTCCGCGGACTTGATCACGAACGCGTCGGTCGGCGGATGCGCGTCGGTCGGCTTGCGGTAGATGTCGGGCTCGATGTAGATCACCCGCGCGTACGGGACGGCCTCGCGCACGTGCTCCTCGATCCGGTCGATCGCGGCCGCGAGGTCGTCGGCCGTGGTCGCCTTCGGCACGGCGATCTTCGCGGCGACCATCAGCTCGTCGGGGCCGAGGTAGAGGGTCTTCATGTGGATGATCGCGTCGACCATCTCGTGCTCGGTGATGGCGGCGCGGATGCGGCGCACGTCGGCCGCGGTCGCGCCCTCGCCGACCAGCAGGCTCTTGGTCTCGATGCCCAGGATCACGGCGACGGTCACCAGCAGGACGCCGATCGCGATGGTGCCGATCCCATCCCACATCGGCTCGCCGGTGAGGATGGTGAGCCCGACGCCCGCGAGGGCGAACAGCAGTCCGGTGAGCGCGGCGACGTCCTCGAGCAGCACGACCGGCAGCTCCGGCTGCTTGGCCCGGCGCACGAAGGCGATCCAGCCCTGCCGCCCCCGGGAACGGTTCGCCTCGCGCACGGCGGTGCGCAGCGAGAAGCCCTCGAGCACGATCGCGATGAGCAGCACGACGATCGGCAGCCACGCGTTCTCGAGCGGGTGCGGGTGCGTGATCTTCTCGATGCCCTCGTACAGCGAGAACACCCCGCCGACGGAGAACAGGATGATCGCCACGACGAAGGCGTAGACGTAGCGCTCGCGGCCGTAGCCGAACGGGTGCTCGGCGTCGGCGGCGCGGCGGGCCTGGCGGCCGCCGAAGAGCAGCAGGCCCTGGTTGCCCGCGTCCGCGACCGAGTGCACGGCCTCCGCGAGCATCGCGCTCGACCCGGAGAACACGAACGCGATGAACTTGGTGATCGCGATGCCGGTGTTCGCGAGGAGGGCCGCGATGACGGCCTTGGTGCCACCCTCGGTACTCACCCGAACAACCTACACTCGCGGGATGAGCGTCGAACTGCCGCGGATCGCCATCCTGGGAGCCGGATCGATGGGGGGCGCGATCCTCGCCGGACTGCGCGCTCCGGGCGTCGAGGTGGCGGGCGGGATCGCCGTCACCAACCGCACGGAGCAGAAGGCGGCGGCGCTCCGCGGCGAGGGGGTCGAGTCGTTCGCGCTCGAGTCCGACCCCGCGGCGAACGCCCGGGCGCTCGCGGGTGCCCGGATCGTGCTGGTCGCCGTCAAGCCGGCCATGGTGCCCGACCTGCTGGTCGCCGTGCGCGACGACCTCGAGCCGGACGCCGTGGTGGTGAGCGTCGCGGCCGGCGTCACGATCGCGACGATGGAGGCGGCCGTGCCCAACCCGGTGGCGCGCGCGATGCCGAACACCCCGTCGCTGGTGCGTCGCGGGGTGACCGGGCTGGCCGGCGGTTCGCGCATCTCGGATGACGACCTCGCCCTGGTGCGGCGGTTGTTCGAGACGGTGGGGGCGGTCGTCGACGTCCCCGAGGAGCAGATCGACGAGCTGTCGGCGATCTCCGGCTCCGGTCCCGCCTACGTGTTCCTGCTGATGGAGCGGCTCACCGAGACGGCGCGCAACCTCGGCTTCGACGAGGCCGACGCGCGTCTCATGGTGGAGCAGACCTTCCTCGGCGCGGCCGAGCTGCTCGCCGCCGGCGACGACCCGCCCGCCGAGCTCCGGCGGCGGGTGACGAGCCCCGGCGGCACCACGATGCAGGCGATCGCGGTGCTGGAGCACGCCGACCTGACCGGGCTGTTCGACCGGGCGACGGCCGCCGCCGTGGCGCGGGCCAAGGAGATGGCGGCCGGCGCCTGATCGCCGGCATCCCGGTCACCGGGTCGCTCGTGCCCCCGCTCGGGGCGACCGCGGCGCCCGGCGCTAGCCTGGAACGGTGTCCGACATCTTCGACGTGCTCGCCGATCCGACGCGGCGCCGCATCCTGACCCACCTCGCCGGCGCGGGAGAGGCCTCGGTGCGCGGGCTGGTCGAGGTGCTCGGCGTCAGCCAGCCGACCGTGTCGAAGCACCTCGCCACCCTGCGCGAGGCCGAGCTGGTGACGGTGCGCGAAGAGGGCCGCAGCCGCTTCTACGCGGTGCGTGCCGATCCGCTCGCCGAGGTCGACGGATGGCTCGCGGGCGTGCTCGACGGGGCGGGCCCGAGCGCCTCCTCCTCGGCCGGCGGCACCATCCTCTCCGCCTGGGCCGGCGCCGACGTGGGCGACCGGGTGGGACGGGTCGCGGCCGACACCGCGCACAGCGCCCGGGTGGCGCTCGAGGCGGCGCAGGAGAAGCTGCAGGGCGCGCAGAAGCGGGTCGTCGAGAAGCTCCCGCGCCGCTCCACGTCCTGACGTCGGCTGAACGCTCTCTGGACAGCGCCCCCCGCGCCCCCCTAGCCTGAGGCGTCGGATTCCACATCCGTCACATCCGCCACACCGGCCGCGCGCCGGACGCACCGAGGGGAGCAGCGATGGGCGATCTCGCCGACGTGCGCTTCCTGACGGTCGCGGAGGTCGCCGACATGATGCGCGTCTCCACGATGACCGTCTACCGCCTCGTGCAGTCGGGCGAACTGCCCGCCGTGCGGTTCGGCCGGTCGTACCGCATCCCCGAGTCGGCGCTCGCTCAGGCGATCGCCCCGTCGGCGGCCGATCGCGGTGCGCAGGCGGGCTGAGCTAGACTCCTCCGGTTGGACTTCCGGGGTCGATTCGGGCCCGGGCCCGCATCGAATCCCGCGAATGAGGTGATCCCATGGGTTCCGTCATCAAGAAGCGCCGCAAGCGCATGGCGAAGAAGAAGCACCGCAAGCTTCTGCGCAAGACGCGTCACCAGCGTCGCAACAAGAAGTGACCGTGCCCCCGCCTCGAGCGGGGAGCCACGGATCGGAGCGCCTCGGCGCCGGGACTCACCCGGCCGGGGCGCTCCCGTCGTTCCGGGGCGCGTCGTCGCCCGCGCCCGGCTCCGCCGACCCGGCCGCACCCGACGACCCGTCCTGGCGGGTGCCGGCCCGCGCCTCGCGACGCACCCGCCGCTGCTGCGCCTTGATGCTCTTCGGGGTGAGTCGCAGGATCGGCCAGTCGTGCCGCTGCGCGTGCAGGGCGAGGATGGCATCCGGGTTGACGACGACGCGATTGCCCACCGCCTCGAGCAGCGGGATGTCGTTGCGGCTGTCGGAGTACGCCCAGCAGTCGGCGAGGTCGGCGCCCTTGTCGGCCGCGAGCCGTCGCGCGGCGACGAGCTTCTGCTCGGCGTGCAGCACGGTGCCGACGAGGCGGCCGGTGTAGACGCCGTCGACGCTCTCGATCTCGGTGCCGAGGGCCCCGGTCAGTCCGAGCTTCTCGGCCATCACCTCGCCGATCTCGAGCGGCGTCGCCGAGACGATCCACACCTCGTGCCCCTTGCGCAGGTGCTCCCGCGCCAGCTCCACCGTCTCCGGGTACAGCCGGGGGCGGATCCGGTTCTCCCAGATGCTGTCGGCGATCTCCTGCAGCTCCTCGACCCGGTGTCCGCCGATCAGACCCAGCGCCGCCTCGCGGGCGGTCGCCAGATGCTCGTCGTTCTCCCCGCGGCGCACGAAGCTGAATTGGTGCCAGGCGAACTTCGCGATGTCGCGGAACCGGATGAGGCCGCGCTTGCTGGCCTCTTTGCCGAGCTGGAAGAGGCTCGTGCCCCGCATGAGCGTGTTGTCGACGTCGAAGAAGGCGATGATCGGTCGCCCGGCCGACGGCGCGGGGGTCTCCTCGGGCATGACGGGACCATGCTAGCCGCGCCTACTCTGGCTGCATGACCGCGCCGCACGTCACCCTGCTGAGCCGCCCCGGGTGCCATCTGTGCGACACCGCCCGCGAGGTGGTCGCCGAGGTGCTGCGCGAGCACCCCGACGTCACCTTCGAGGAGCGCTCGATCGTCGACGACGCGGAACTGCTCGACCGCTACGCCGAGGAGATCCCGGTGGTGCTGATCGACGGTCGCGTGCACACGATCTGGCGCGCCGATCCGGAGCGGCTGCGCCGCGCCCTGGTCGCCGCCGACGCCCGCGGCCTATCCTGAGTCCGGGTCACCGAACCGAGGAGGACACCCATGAAGTTCCAGATCGTCAAGGGCAAGAGCGTCAAGCAGCCGTACTTCTGGCGCATCGTCGCCGCCAACGGCCAGACCCTCGCCGTGAGCGAGAACTACGTCGCGAAGGCCTCCGCGGTCAGCGCCGTCGAGTCGGTCATGAAGAACGCCGGCGGCGCGAAGGTCGAAGACCTCACCTAAGCCGTGCGCGGACGGCTGCGCGCGGGTCGCAGCGAGCGCTCGATCGCGAGCGCGGCCGTCCGCACCACCGGGGCGAACGCCTGAGCCTGCGAGAGCTCGGTCGCCCCGGTCACCGAGATCGCCGCGAGCGGCTCGCCGCGCGACCCGAGGATGGGCGCCGCGACGCAGAACAGCCCCAGCTGCGACTCCTCCACGTCGTACGCGATCTTGTCGACGCGCACCCGGTGCAGTTCCGCCCGCAGCGCGTCGCCGTCGACGATCGTCTTCGGGGTGAGTGCCTTGCGCGGCCGGGCGAGCACCTCCTCGAGCACCGTGATGTCGCTGAACGCGAGGATCGCCTTGCCCAGGCCGGTGGCGTGGATGTCGAGTCGGCCACCCAGCCGCGAGTGCGGCACGCGCAGCGAGCGCGACGTGATCTTCTCGATGTAGACGATGTCGAGACCCTCGCGCACCGCCATGTTCACCGTGAGCCCCGTCACCTCGTGCAGGTGGTGCGCGAACGGCAGGCCTGCCTCGCGGAGGGTGGCCGGGCTGGGCGCGAGCGTGCCGAGCTCGAACAGCTTCACGCCGAGCTGCAGCCCGGCGGTGCTGCGCTCGAGAGCGCCCCACTCGACCAGTTCGCCGACGATGCGGTGCACGGTGGAGCGCGCGACGCCCGAGCGGCGGGAGATCTCGCGGATGCTGAGTGTCGTGCGCCCGGGCCCGAACGCGTCGAGCACGGCGAAGGCCTTGGCCAGGGATGAGGGGGCGCCGGGAGCCTCCTCCGGGGCGGTCTCCGCGGCGTCCTGCGAGGCGGGACGTTGCATGTCGCCCGATGATACCCGGGTGTCACCATCGAGACCTCGACGCCACCAGGCGGAAAGGGTGTGATGGGCGCAACGACCGCGACTGAATCTGTGGTGGTGAGAGCCGAGGAGTTGCGCGCATCCATCGCATCGCCGCTCGTCGCCTTCGGGGCGACGAGCGGCGATGCCGAGACCCAGGCGGGCATGCTCGTCGAGGGCGACCTGCGCGGCCACCACTCCCACGGCGCCCGCCGCCTCCCCGTTCTGCTCGAGCGGCTGAAGGCCGGCCTGATCGTCTCCGGCGTCGACGCCGAGCACGACTGGCGCGCCGCCGCCGCGCTGCACGTGGACGGCCGCCGCGGCTTCGGCCCGGTCGTCGGCTACGGCGCCGTCGACGCGATCGCCGAGCGCGCCCGCGAGACCGGCGTCGCGCTCGCCGCCGTGCGCAACTGCGGCCACCTCGGCATGACGGCCCCCTACGTGGAGCGGCTCGCGGCCGCGAACTGCGTCGGCATGGCGTTCACCGTCAGCGAGGCGCTCGTGCACCCGTGGGGTGGGACCCGCGCGCTCGTCGGCACCAACCCGATCGGCATCGGCGTCCCCACCGGCGGCGAGCCAATCGTGCTCGACATGTCGACCGCGGCCATCTCGGCGGGCAAGATCCTCGACTACGCGGCGCGCGACCAGCCGATCCCGGAGGGCTGGGCGGTCGACGCCCACGGCGCCCCGACCACCGACGCCCACGCGGCGGCGGAGGGCGCGATCTCGCCGTTCGGCGGCCCCAAGGGCTACGCGCTCGGCATCGCGCTCGAGGCGCTCGTCGGCGTCCTCGCCGGCACCGCCTTCGGCACCGACGTGCACGGCACCCTCGACGTCGACAAGCCCGCCACCAAGGGCGACCTGTTCCTGGCGATCTCGCTCGACGCGCTCGGAGCGGATGCCGCGGCCGGTCCGCTGACCGCCTACCTCGACGAGGTGCGCGCCAGCGGACGCGACGGCGGCGCCGTCGACGTGCCGGGCGACCGCGCCCGCCGGCTGCGCGCCGAGCGGCTGCGCGACGGCATCCCGCTCGACGCGGCGCTGTGGGCCCGGATCGGCGAGCTGGGGGCGGCCTCGTGACCTTCCACGCCGTCCTCCGCGTCCCCGACCACGTGCACGTCGGCCGGGGCGCCCGCGCGTCGATCGCGCCGTCGGTCGCGCGCCTCGGCAGCCGCGCGGTCATCGTCGCCGATCCGTTCCTGGTGGGCTCCGCGCCGCTGACCGAACTGCTCGCCGAGCTCGACGAGCGGGGCGTGGCCACCCGCGTGTACTCCGAGGTGGTGCCCGAGCTCCCGGTCGACGGCGTCGTCGCCGCGGCCGACGCGGTGCGCGACCACGACCCGGATGTCGTCGTCGGCTTCGGGGGTGGCTCCGCCCTCGACCTGGCGAAGCTGGTCGCTCTGCTGCTGCGCCATCCGGGACCGCTGTCGCGGTACTACGGCGAGAACGCGGTGCCCGGACCCGTGGTGCCGATCGTCGCTGTGCCGACCACCGCGGGGACGGGCTCCGAGGTGACCCCCGTCGCCGTCGTCTCCGACCCGGATCGCGAGCTGAAGGTCGGCGTCTCCGATGCCGCGATCGTCCCGCGTGTGGCGGTCGTCGACCCCGAGCTCACCGTCGGGGCGCCGCCGAGCGTCACCGCGTACTCGGGCATCGACGCCCTCGTGCACGCCACCGAGGCGCACACCGCCGGCGTGCGGGAGCCCGACTGGTCGGCGCCGCTGCCGATCTTCGTCGGCCGGGGGGCGCTCACCTCGACCATCGCGCTCGAGGCGGTGGCCGCGATCGGCGGCTCGCTGCCGCGCGCCGTGGCCGACGGCGGCGACCTCGCCGCGCGCGAGCGGATGGCCTACGGCAGCATGCTGGCCGGGATGGCGTTCGGCACCGCCGGAACCCATCTCTCGCACGCGCTGCAATACCCGATCGGCGCTCTCACCAAGACCCCGCACGGGCTGGGAACCGGGCTCATGCTGCCCTACGTGCTGCAGGCCTGCCTGCCCGCCACCGTGCCGCAGCTGGTCGAGATCGGCGACGCCCTCGAGCTGCCCGCCACCGGGTCGGACGAGGCGCGAGCGCAGGCGGCCGTCGACCGGATCGCGGCCATCGTCGCCGGCATCGGCATCCCCGTCTCGGTCGCCGACATCGGCATCGAGCGCGACCAGATCCCGCGCATCGCGGAGCTGGCCGCCGGGGTGAGCCGACTGGCCGGGAACGCCGCCGTGCCCGGCGACGTGACGCTCCTGACCGCGATACTGGATGCGGCATTCGCCGGACGCAGAGAGGCCCTCGCATGACCCCCACCGACTCGCTCGTTACGGCGGCTCCGATCGCCGATCTGTTCATCGATGGGGAGTGGCGGTCCGGGTCCGGTGGCGGCACGTTCCCGGTGGTGAACCCGGCGGACGGCTCGACGATCGCGGAGTTCGCGATCGCGACGGAGGATGACTGCACGGCTGCGGTGGAGGCGGCGGAGCGGGCGTTTCCTGCCTGGGCGGCGACGGCGCCGCGGGAGCGGGCGGAGATCCTGCGGCGGGCGTTCGAGATCCTCACGGCGGAGAAGGAGTACTTCGCCGAGTTGATGGTGCGGGAGAACGGCAAGTCGTGGGGCGACGCGATGGCCGAGGCGTCGTATGCGACGGAGTTCTTCCGCTGGTTCAGCGAGGAGGCCGTGCGCATCGGCGGTGATTTCCGGTTGTCGCCGAATGGCGACAAGCGGATCGTGGTGACGCATCAGCCGATCGGGGTGTCGCTGCTGATCACGCCGTGGAATTTCCCCGCGGCGATGGCGACCCGCAAGTTGGCGCCCGCGCTCGCGGCCGGGTGCACCACCATCCTGAAGCCGGCTCGGGAGACGCCGCTGACGGCGGCGTATGTGGTGGATGCTCTGCGGCGTGCGGGTGTGCCGCAGGGGGTGGTGAACCTGGTGACGCCGGTGCCGACGGGTCCGGCGATCGCGAAGATGATGCACCATCCGGCGGTGCGGAAGATGTCGTTCACCGGGTCGACCGAGGTGGGTCGGATCCTGCTGCACGAGGCGGCGGACAACGTGGTCAGCACGTCGATGGAGTTGGGCGGGAACGCGCCGTTCTTGGTGCTGCCCGGGGCCGACATCGACGACGCGGTCGAGGGGGCGATGGTCGCGAAGATGCGCAACGGCGGGTCGGCGTGCACCGCCGCGAACCGGTTCTACGTGCACGCGTCGGTGCATGACGAGTTCGTGGCGAAGCTGGCCGAGAAGTTGCGCGACGTGAAGAACGGTCCTGGCATGGATCGGGAGAACACCCTCGGCGCTCTGGTGTCGGTCGACGAGCGCGACAAGGTCGCCGCCCTGGTCGACACCGCGGTCGCGGAGGGGGCGCGGGTCGAGCTCGGCGGCACCCCGAGCGAGGTGGGCGCGTTCTACCCGCCGACGATGGTGCTCGGCGTCGAGCACGGCACCACCATCAACCAGACCGAGATCTTCGGCCCGGTCACCGCGGTGGTGAAGGTCGACGACGTCGACGAGATGGTCCGGATGGCGAATGACACCATCTACGGCCTCATCGCCTACGTCTTCGGTGAGGAAGCCCTCGCCCTGCGCACCGCCCTGAAACTCGACGCCGGCATGGTCGGCGTCAACCGCGGCGTGCTCTCCGACCCCGCCGCCCCGTTCGGCGGCACCAAACAGTCCGGCCTCGGCCGCGAAGGATCCCACGAAGGCATCCACGAATACCTCGAAGAGAAATACATCGGGCTCGCTCCCTGAGCGTCCCTGAGCGTCGGTCGCGGGCGGACCGCCGTCGCGCGGCTGGCTAGAATTTCGGACACCGTGAACGCCGAGGCCGCCGTGACGCCCTCGCGGACCGCCGTCGTCGACCGCCTCCGCGAGGACATCCAGCACGGCCGCTTCCACCCGCGCGAGCACCTCGTCGAGGCCGACCTCGCCACCTACTACGGCGTGAGCCGATCGGCCGTGCGCGCCGCCATCCTGCTGCTCTCGACCGAGGGGCTGGTCGAGCGTCAGCCGAATCGCGGGGCCCGTGTGCGCAGCGTGTCGCTCGAGGAGGCGGCCGAGATCTTCGAGGTGCGTCTCGTGCTGATGGCGATGAGCGCGTCGAAGGCGGCCGTGCGGGGCACGGACGAGGAGCGGGCCGAACTGCTCGCGCACCTCGCCGAGCTGGAGGGGGTCGTGCAGCGCGGCGAGATCGCCGCCCTCGGGCCCGCCAACGCCCGGCTCGCCGCCGACATCCGCGCGATGGGGCGGCACAGTGCCGCCGATCG
The DNA here is from genome assembly GCA_041984585.1 of Pseudolysinimonas sp. GTDB lineage: Bacteria > Actinomycetota > Actinomycetes > Actinomycetales > Microbacteriaceae > Pseudolysinimonas_A. The sequence continues at coordinate 9,397 of JBHIXX010000034.1, forward strand.
GCTCATCGAGCAGCTGTGGAACCAGAACGTCACCTACCTGCTGCCGATGCTGCCCGAGCGCCGGGAGGAGTCGCTGCGGGAGTGGTCGCGCATCGTGCACGCCGTCGCCGACGGTGACGCCGACGAGGCCTACGCCGCGACGATCGACCACATGCACAAGGTGCTCGCGGCGCTGCGTGCCATCCGCGACGGTCAGCCGGTCGCCGGCGCGATCGTCGGCCCCTGACCTCCGCCCGAGGTCAGTCGACCGGGGCGAGCAGATCGGCCATCCGCTCGCCGATCATCACCGCGGGCAGGTAGGTGTTCGCGCGCGGCACGGTGGGCGCGATCGAGAGGTCGGCGACCACCAGGCCGTCGACGCCGAGTACCCGTCCCCGCGGGTCGACGACCGTCGTGGCCGCGGTCGGCGACCCCATCCGCGCGCCGCCGGAGAGGTGCGAGGTGTCGCGCGCGACGCGGCGCAGCAGCGCGTCGACCTCGGCGTCCGACATCCGGGGGTGGAGATCCTCGCCGTCGCGATCGCGGATCGCGGCCACCCGCCCGGCGACGGCGTCACGGGAGAACAGGTCGACGGCGTCGCGCACCGCCCGACGGGCGAGCGCCCGGTCGCGGTCGTCGCTCAGCAGACGGATGCCGATGTCGGCGCCCACGCGCGGGTCACGGGAGACGATGCGGGACGAGCCGGTGGAGTGCACCTGCCCGAGCTTCACGCCGACGGCGACGTGGTCGAGCTCGTCGGGCAGCGGGTTGGCGACCACCATCAGCAGGTCGCCCGAGCCGAACTCGGGGAGTCCCGACGAGTAGCGCAGGGTGACATTGCCGCGCGCGCCGTTGCGGGCGGGCTCGCCGGGCTCGCGGAGCGCGAGCGACACCCAGAGGCCGAGGTGGTCCTGCATCCCCGCGCCGACGGGCAGGTCGGCGACGACGGGGATGTCGAGCCCGGTCAGCAGGTCGGCCGGTCCGACGCCGGAGCGCTGCAGGATGCCGGGAGTCGCCGCGGTGCCGGCCGCGAGCACGACGGTGCCGGCGTCGATGTCGACCGGCTCGCCGTGCACGAGCGCGCGCACCCCGACGGCGCGGCCGGCCTCGACGCGCACCGCGTCGACCAGCGCCTCGCCCAGGATGCGCAGCCGGGGGGACGAACGCCACGGCTCGAGGTAACCGTCGTTGCTGGTGACACGCACCCCCATCCGGATGTTCACGGCCGTCTTCGAGACGCCGAACGCGCCGGGCGCGTTGTGGTCGGGGGACCAGGCGTGGCCCGCGGCGAACGCGGCGTCGGCGAGGATGCGGTCGCCCACGCCCCACTCGGACTCGTCGCGCCGCACGATCGGCACGGGACCGCCGCGACCGTGCGCGGGGTCGTCGCCGAACTCGAGGTCGTCCTCGAGGCGGCGGAACGCGGGCAGCACGTCGGCGCTCGCCCAGCCGTCGCATCCGGCGGCCGCCCAGCCGTCGAACTCGTCGGCGGGCGGGCGGATGGTGACGAGGCCGTTGATGGCGGAGGTGCCGCCCAGGCCGCGCCCGCGCACGTAGGGCTCGGGCTCGGCGTCGTCCCAGCGGCGCACCGTCACGCCGGGGAAGAGGAAGTCGTCGGGGGTCTTGCCGTCGACCTTCCAGGCGAAGACGTCGGGCGGGGGGATGCGGATCGACTCGGGCGCCGCCTCGGAGCGCCAGTCGGGGCCGGCCTCCACGACGAGCACGTCGTGTCCGCGCTCCACCAGTCGCCCGGCGAGGGCGGCTCCACTGGAGCCGCCCCCGACGACGACGAACTCGGCGCTGAGCCGGGTCGTCACTTCCCCTGCTTCGCGAGGGCCTGCTTGATGACCTCGGGCATCCGCTCGGTCGGGAACGACCAGACGAACTCCGGGCCGCCCACCCAGTAGGGGTCGATGGCGCCCGCCGCTGCGATCGCGGCGAGATCCTCCGCCGAGATGCCGGCGTCGAACGCGGCGATGTCCTCGCGCAGCTGCTCCACCGTGCGCACCCCGAGCACGACGACGTCGACGTCGGGGTGGGAGGCGCTGAACGCGACCGCGGCCTGGGGGAGCGAGATGCCGCGCGCGTCGGCCTCCTCCTCCATCTTGCGCACCGCGTCGGCCACCTCGGGCTCGGCCGGCCACATGCCGTGCAGCAGCTCGCCGCCGGCCTTGACCCCGGTGCCCAGGATGTCGCCCGCGAACGGCGAGGTCATGATGGTGCCGATGTTCTTCGCCTTCGCGGCGGCGAGCAGACCCGAGGCCTCGGCGCCCTGGTTGAGCAGCGTGTAGAGACGCGGGAACTGGATGACGTCCCAGTGGCCGCTCTCGACCGCGAGCTGCAGCGGCAGCAGGGTGCCGGTGGCGATGCCGATCGAGCCGACCTTGCCCTCGTCCTGCAGTCGACGCAGCTCCTCGAGCGCGCCGCCCGGCCCCTCGATCGCCGCCATGTCCTCGGCGGTGCGCGGGTCGTGCAGCATGAACAGCGGGATGGTGTCGAGCCCGAAGGCGGCGAGACTGCGCTCGACCGCGTCGCGGATCTGCTCCGGCGTGAAGCCCTTGCCGTGGCCGAACTTGGTCGACAGCACGAAGTCGTCGGGCCTCCCGATCTCGCCGAGCAGCTTCCCGAGGGCCTGCTCGTTGCCGTACACCTCGGCGGAGTCGAGCAGGGTCATGCCCGCGCCGAACGCCGTGGTGAACACCTCGCGCATCACGGCCTCGTCCTCGATGCGGAACCGCGGCGGCGGCGTCGAGGTCAGGAAGCCCCAGGCGCCGAGCGCGATCGCGCCGGTCTCGATGCCGGAGCGGCCGAGGGTCGCGCGGGGGACGCTCACTTGACCACGTCCTTGAGCTGCTCGGGGGCGCGCTCCTTGGGGAACGGCCACACGAAGTCCGGCCCGCCGAGCAGGTACTGGTCGACGGCGCCCGCCTCCGCGACCGACTCGAGGTCGGCGCGGCTGACGTCGAGGTGGATCGACTCGACGTTCATCTCGAGCTCCTTCGGCGAGCGCACGCCCACGACGGCCAGGTCGAGCAGCGGCTCGGTCGCGACGTAGGCGACCGCGGCCTGGGCGATGCTGATGCCCAGCTCGTCGCAGCGGTCCTGCATCTTCGCGACGCCCTCGATCAGCTCGGGCTGGGCCGGCCAGTAGGCGTAGAGCGGGTTCTCGACGCCGCGCACGCCGGTGGCGAGGATGTTGCCGGTGAACGGCGCGGCGAGCATCGTGCCCATCCCCTTCGCCTTCGCGGCCTCGAGCAGGCCCGAGGTCTTCGCGGCCGGGAGGGCGAGCGTGTAGAGGCGCGGGAACTGGATGACGTCGAACTCGCCCGAGTCGACGGCCTGGTGCAGCGGCGGCAGGGTTCCGGTGGCGACGCCGATCGCGTCGACCATGCCCTCGTCCTGCATCTTCCGCAGCGCCTCGAGCGCGCCGCCCTTGCCGAACACGACCGCCATGTCCTCCTCGCCCCGGGGGTCGTGGATGAGCATGAGCGGCAGCTTGTCGAGGCCGAGCTCGTCGAGCGAGCGCTCGACGCTCTTGCGGAACGAGTCGCCGGTGAAGTCGTCGCGTCCGAACTTCGACGCGATCACCAGGTCGTCGGGCACGTTCGAGACCTGCTTCAGCAGGCGGCCGAGGCGCTCCTCGTTCTGGTACATCTCGGCCGAGTCGAGGTAGTTGATGCCGGAGGCGAAGGTCGCCTCGAGCACCTCGATGACCAGCTTGTCGTCGTCGCCCATGCTCGCGTCGGGGGCGGCCTTGCCGATGCCCCAGGTGCCGAGCGCGAGCTTCGAGACCTCGATGCCGGTCGACCCGAGGGTGACGTGCGGGACGGTGCTCACTTGCCGAACTCCGTTCCGGCGGCGACGTGCGCGTCGATCTCGGCCCACACCGAGTCCGGCACCTCGCGGCCCGGCGTCGGGGCGCCCTGGTTGGCGCGGTTGAGGTGTCCGTCGCGCTTCGCGTCCTCGAGCGGCATGGCGATGACGAGGCCGTTCATGACCTCCTCGACGTTCTCGGCGCCGTGCTCGTAGCCCTTGCCGGCCGCCATCAGGGTGCCGGGGCCGACCTTCACCTTGCGGCCGTTGTAGTCGAGCGTGAAGTGCCCGCGGAAGATCACCCAGTACTCGTCACCGTCGTGGTAGTGGGTGTCGCACGGGTGCTCGGGATCGAACATGCAGATCTCGCTGCGGATCGAGTGGTCCCAGTGCCCCATCACGCGACCGATCTCGGCCATCGAGGTGCCGACGTTGCTGATCGTGGCGCCCGAGGCGGGGATGTCGAAGTAGTCGCGCTTGTTCAGCTCGACGCGACCGAACTCGGTCTCGATCTGCACGACGCCGGAGATGACGACGATGCGGTCCTTCTTCGTGGTCGGCTCGATGCGGCGCGAGTTCTCGAGCGGACGGTCCTGGTAGTAGCCCCAGTAGGGCACGTGGCCGGTGCCGTCGTCGGTGATCGCGTGGTCGTTCACGGTGCCCGCCTTGGCCGGCATCGGCCGGCCGAGGTGGAAGAACTCGAAGTCGGTGATCTCGACCCAGGGCAGGCGATCGGTCTGCAGGGTCTCGCGGGTGTAGAGGGGCATGGGGTTCCTTCCGGTGGGGCGACGGCGGCGTCAGGCGCGCAGCGTCGGGCTCTTGAACGAGGCGATCTCGGCGGCGACGTACTCCTCGACCGGGATCCGCGCGATGGCGGACTCGCCGAGGATGCCCTGCACGTCCGAGTTCGCGTACAGGAAGTCGGTGTCGGTGGGGCGGGCGAACGGGCCGCCCTGGGCGAGCACGAGCACGTCGGGGTTGCCCTTGCGAGCCGCCTCGAGCACCGCCTGCACGTGCTCGGTGGCCTGCTCGATGCTCATGCTGCTGCCGGCATCCGGCGACGGGCCGACCATGCCGCCCTGGGTGTTACCGCAGCGGGCGACGATCACGTCGGCCCCCGCCCCGGCGAGCTCCTCGGCGAACTCCGGGCTGAACGACTGGCCGACGGCGAGCATGTCGTACTCGCGGGCGAGGCCCATCAGCTCCAGCTCGCGGTCCGAGCCCATGCCGACGTCGTTGCGCGCGCGGGCCCAGTAGTCGCTCAGGGTGAACGACGTGGGGAAGTTGTCGATCCCGTTGACGCCCATCTCCTTGTACTGCGCGACGACCCGCTCCAGCCGGCGGCGCTGGCCGTCGGTGGCGTCGATGCCCGCGATGATCGGGGTCGCGTCGACCACGTTGTCGATCTCGGGGTACATCGCCACGGTCATGTCGATCGGGTTGCCGATGTAGATGGTGGTGGGCACGCCGAGGTTGTGCGACTTGGCGTTGGCGTGCACGAAGATCAGGTCGGCCCCGCCGATCTCGGCGCACTTGGCGATGATGCCGACCCCGGCGCCGACGGCGACGATGGGCTGCTTCTCGCCGAGGGTGGCGGACAGGCGGGCGAGGATCTCGGCGCGGGTGAAGGTGCGCTCGGCCACGGATGCGGGCATGTTCGTTCTCTCCTGGTCTCGGGGTCTCAGGCGACCGCGCGCGGGGTGCGGGCCTTGAAGCCCTGGACGGTGTCGACGACGGCGCGCTCGACGGGGATGCGCTCGGCGCTCGACGCGCCGAGGAAGCCCTGCGCGTCGGTGTTGTCGTAGAGGAACTGCAGGTCCTCGGGGCTCGACAGCGGGCCGCCGTGGGCGAGGCAGATGATCTCCGGGTTCTCCTTGCGGGCCAGGTCGATCAGGTTCTGCACGTGGTCGGCGCTCTCCTGCAGGCTCATCGCGCTCTTGCCGGCGCCGGCGAGCCCGCCGGTGGTCCAGCCCGCGTGCGGCACGACCACGTCGGCCCCCGCGGCGGCGAGGCCCTGGGTCTGCTCGGCCGTGTAGCCGTAGCAGATGGTGAAGTAGTCCTTCTCGCGGGCGATCTTCACCATGTCGAAGTCGAGCTGCAGGCCGAGCCCGACGTCGTTGCGGTCGGGCGACCGGAACGACGTGGGGAAGTTGATGAGCCCGTCGTAGCCGGTGGTGCGGTAGTCGTCGACCAGGCGCGGCAGGTCGTTCCAGTACGTCGGGTCCTGCGCCTCGGCGCCGCCGACGATCGGGGTGTCGGTGACGACGTTGGAGATCTCCGGATACATCGCCAGGGTGGTCGGGTTCGCGTGGTTGAGCAGGTGGCTCGTCGCGAGGCCCATCAGGCGGGTGCGGCCCGTGTTGTAGACGATGATGATGTCGGCCCCGCCGGCGGCGGCCGACTTGGCGATCAGGCCGGAGCTCGACCCGGCGCCGACGATGGGCTTCTTCTGCGCGAGCTGCGCGCGCAGTCGCTCGAGGATCTGGGTCCGGGTGAACGGACGCGTGGTGCTGGTCACGAGGCCTCCTTCGGCCGGTCGGGGAGCAGCGCGAGCGTCGCCTGAGCGACCTCCCGTGCGAACTCGGGGTCGTTGATGTGCGCGTCGACGGTGCGCACGGGGATGTCGTCGCGGATCTCGGCCCGCAGCGCCTCCTCGAACGCGGTGTCGGCCGCGGCGTCGTGGAACTCGTCGCCCGCGATGTCGAGCGACGAGAAGCCCCCGCGGGGGATGAGCACGCTCACCGGGGCGGTCGCCGGGGCGACCTTGCGCGCGATGAAGCGGGCGACATCCGCGCTCTCCTCGGCGGAGGCGCGGATGAGCGGCACCGTCGGCAGGTGCATGTGGCGCACCCGGTCGGCGAACTTCTCGGGCACCGGCAGGTGCACGTTGATGACGTCGACCGCGCCGGGGACCACGACGTAGGGCAGGCCGAGTTCGACGGCCGCCTCCATCCGCTCGGGCGAGGCGGCGCAGATGCCGCCGACGAGGTGGTCGGTGATCTCGCTCGTCGTCCAGTCGATGACGGCGTCGAACATCCCCTGCCGGGCGAGGCGCTCCATGGCGTCGCCGCCCGCGCCGGTGGCGTGGAACACGACGACCTCGCAGCCGGCCTCCTCGAGGGTCTGGCGCACTATGTCGCCGCCCGCGGTGGTGACGCCGAACATGGTCATGCCGATGGTCGCCCGCCCGCCGCCGAAGGTGCGCGGCGCCTGCTCGGCCATGCCGCAGATGGCGCCGGCGGCGTTGAGCAGGATGGGCCCGAGCAGCCGGTTGACGCCGGCGATGTCGGCGACGGTCGGCAGGATCGCGATGTCGCTGGCCCCGTCGCCGTGCACGAACGTGGTGACGATGAGCTTGGGGAAGCCGATCGGGAGGGCCTTCATGGCCTCCGCGCCGATCCACGATCCGGTGCCGCCGCCGAGCGCGACGACGCCGTGCAGGGCACCGGCGGCGAGCTCGTCGGCGAGTCGGGCGGCGGCGGCCGCGGCGGAGGCCGCCATCCCCTCCTGGCGCTGGAGCGAGCGGTCGGTGCGCACGTCGATCAGCAGCGCCTCGTGTCCGCGCTCGCGGATCGCGTCGGCGACGAGTTCGGCCTCGGCGCCCTTGGTGTCGAGGGTCGCGAGCACCGCGATCCGCCGATCGGCACGCAACGCGTGGGGGGACATCCGGCTCCTCGTGAGACTGGACGGGGCGCGTCCGTCGTATCGGTCGACGGTGACCGCGGATCCCGTGGCGGCCCCGTGGAGCCGCTGGTCAGCACGGTACGACCGTCTGTCGCAGATTGTCAACATCTTGGGTGACAACCGCGCCGCGAGGAAGCCCGCGTGCGGTCCTGCGGGACGTCAGGCGGAGCGCGCGGGCTCGTCGACCGTCGCCGCGTACTCCGAGAGCAGGTCGACCACGCGGGTGATGTGCGCCCGCATCGCGGCGTGCGCCGCCTCCGGATCCGCCGCCGCGATGGCGCGCGCGATCTCGGCGTGCTGGGCGAGCGAGTCGCCTGTCGTGGGGCTCGCGTAGGCCTCCGGGAAGTGCACGTCGAGGCGATGGTTGCGCACCTCGGTGAGCAGCCGGCGGGCCGTCTCCTGACCCGACAGCTGGGCGACCCGCTCGTGGAACCGGCCGCTCAGCTCCCGGTAGTCGCCGAGGTGGCCCTCGTCGGTCGCGATGCGCATCGCCTCCACCAATCCCAGGAGTTCCCCGCGTTCCGCGGGGCTCGAGGACTGGGCGGCGTGCAAGGCGCAGAGGGCCTCGAGCTCGCGCCGCAGTTCGGCGATCTCGATGCCCTCGTCGATGCTGAGCGCGCGCACGGTGGCGCCGCGGTTCGGCTGCCGCTCGACCAGCCCCTCGGCGGTGAGGACGATGAGCGCGCTGCGGACCGCGGCCCGGGGCACCCCGTAGCGCTCGGCCAGGTCGAGTTCGACCAGCCGGGTGTTCGGCGGATGCACCGCGGCGAGCACGTCGGCGCGGATCGCGTCGACGACGGAGGTGTCCATGACCGGCCAGGCTACACAGCACTCCCGTTGCACGTCACGGAAGTGCTCGTCCGGCGTGCCGGGACGCATCCGACGATTGTCAACAATCTCCTTGACCATCCCGAACACGCGTGCCTATGCTGCCGGGAACGGCGCCCCTCGCGGGTGCGCCGGGACCCGTGCGGCGGAGTTGCCGTCGGCACGAACGCATCGAGGAGGCTGCTGCCAGTGCCCGTCTACGCCGATCGCCAGGCGCTCAAGAACCGTCCGTCCTCCGAGTCGTGGGTCGACATCGACGACGTCGAGTTCTTCACGCTCGGGAACTCCGACCGCGTCGCCGAGGGCGAGGAGCCCCGCGCGACCGACTATCCCGACCCGGTGACCGACCCGGAGGGCAGCCTCCACACCAGCCACGACATCGCGGTCGCCCGCCGCGTCGTGCCGACCACGCCCCGCGAGCGACTCATCGTCGTCAGCGGTCAGGCCGTGTTCGAGTCCGAGTCGTCGCGCGTGACGCTCAACAAGATGCAGTGGATCGACGTGCCCGAGTCCGGCGGCATCATCCGCAACAACCTCAACCCCGGCCCGGAGGGTCACCGCGGCCAGACCGAGATCGCCCGGATCTCCGGCCACTGGTCCGAGGTGCTGCGCACCGCGATCTTCACGTTCGGCCCCGGCCGTCCGTGCGACTACCACTACCACGACGGCGACGAGTACTGGTTCGTCTTCCGCGGCCACTTCACGCTCAAGTACCAGGGCGAGGACGTCCCGTTCCGCCCGGGCATGATCCTCGCCGCCGGCATGGGCGAGGAGCACGGCGTCGTCGACCCCGACGAGACGTTCGAGGGCATCGGCTTCGCCACCCAGCTGGAGGGCGAGGGCCGCGACGGCCACCTCTGGCGCAACGTCCACGGCGACCCGGTCCCGACCCGAGGCGTCTGACCCGGGCGACCGGGCACCGACCACCCAGACTCACCACCACGGCACCACCCGAATGCACCACATAGGAGAGGAAACGACATGACTTCAACGATGAAGTCGCGGATCCGCGGAGTCCTCGCGGGCACCGCGGCCCTCGCGACCGCAGTCGCGCTCGCGGCGTGTACGCCGAGCGACGGCGGCGGCGACAACGGCGGCGGGGAGGCCCAGCAGGGCGGCTCCGTCACCATCGTGGCCGCGGCCCCCATGACCTCATGGGACCCGACCGTTCTCGTGCAGCCGACCATCCCGGGCCTCGGTCCGGACCGCATGATCGCCGTCTACGGGGCGCTGTTCTACGTCGACAGCCAGAGCGCTGTCGTCCCGCTCATGGCGGAGAGCATCACCACGGATGACTTCACCACCTGGGAGGTGACCATCCGCGACGGCATCGAGTTCACCGACGGGACGCCGTACGACGCGGAGGCCGTCGCCTACAACTGGGAGCGGGCGAAGAACCCGGAGTCGGCGCTGTCCGGCCTCGCCTCGACGATGACCATCGAGGTGACCGGTGACCTGACCCTGCAGGTGACGCTCGACGCGGCGAACCCGGTGTTCGACCGTCAGGTCGCCGAGCAGCTCGCGTACATCGCGTCGCCCACCGCTCTCGAGGAGCAGGGCGCGGACTACACCGAGGCCGTCGGTGCCGGTCCGTTCACCGTGGAGGAGTGGGACCCGGCCGTGGGTGAGACCCTCGTCCGCAACCCGGACTACTTCATGGAGGGCCGGCCGTACCTCGACGAGCTCAAGTTCGTCGTGATCTCCGACCCGGCTCAGCGCGTCCAGACGGTCGTGCAGGGCGGCGCGTCGATCATGAACAACTACCGGTTCGCGATCCTCGACGTGCTCGACAACCCCTGCTGCTCGACCACGGGCGTGAGCTCGGGTGGTCTGCGGATGTTCATCTTCAACAACGAGGTGGCGCCGTTCGACGACATCCGTGCCCGCGAGGCCGCGGCTCTGGCGATCAACCCGGAGGAGCTCACCCAGACGCTCACCCAGGACCCCGAGGCCTTCGGCTGGTCGGGTCTGTTCCCGGAGTCGTCGCAGCTGAACGACCCGTCGTACGACCTCCCGTCCGGTGACGTGGAGGGCGCGACCGCCCTGGTGGACGAGCTGAAGGCGGATGGCGTCGACGTCACCATCAAGGTGCTCGTCGCCTCGGTTCCGGAGCTGGTCCGCGCGAGCGAGCTGCTTCAGATCCAGCTGAACGAGGTCGGATTCGACGTGCAGCTCGAGCAGATCGCGCTGGCCGACTGGGCCAACGCGGCTCGGGTGAACCACGACTTCGACATCACGTTCTACCCCGGCATCTACGACCTGAACAACGCGCCGATCTCGATGACCAACCTCTTCGAGGGGTCGGAGAACATCGCGCAGTACTCGTCGCAGGAGATGGCCGACGCGCTGGTCGCAGCGCGCGAGGCCACCTCGGCCGAGGACCTGGTGTCGACCTTCGCGGTCGTCCAGGAGATCTACCAGCAGGACATCCCGTTCGTGGTGTTCGGCATCGACGAGCGGCTGTTCTTCCACGACGCCGCCGTCGAGGGCTTCACCCCGATCGGGCGCGGCATGCTCCTCAACCAGGAGCTGTACCGCACCGACCTGTCCGAGTGACCGGTGAGGGGGCGCGTCGCGAGACGCGCCCCCTCATCCCCGGCCCGCCACCCGTTCCACCCGCGCCTCGAAAGCTCTTCCCATGGTCACCGTGCTCAAAGCCGTCGGCACCCGACTCGCCTACGGCATCCCGGTGTTCTTCATCGTCACCTTCGGGGTCGCGATGCTCGCCGAACTCATGCCCGGGTCGCCGGCCGCCGCCATCCTCGGCGAGCAGGCCACCCCCGAGGCGATCGCCGCGCTCAACGAGCGTTTCGGCTACAACCTGCCGCCGCTCGAGCGGTACGGCAACTGGCTTTTCGGGCTGTTCACCCAGTTCGACCTCGGCCAGACCCTGTTCACCCGCGAGGCGGTCACGGCCGTCCTCGGACGCCGACTCGTGGTCACCCTCGAGCTCGCCGGCCTCGCGCTGCTGATCGCGCTCATCATCGCGATCCCGCTCGCGCTGGTCACCTCGCTCAAGCAGGGCGGCTGGCTCGACCGCATCCTCAACGTCGTCAGCTCGGCGATGCTCAGCATCCCGTCGTTCGTCTCGGTGGTGCTGGTCTCGCTCATCTTCACCGTCTGGCTCGGGGCGTTCCCGGCGACCGGATGGGTGCCCATCGAAGACGGCGGACTGCTGCAGAACCTGCGCTTCGCCTTCCTGCCCGCGCTCTCGCTCGCCCTGTACGAGGCGGCCTTCTTCTACCGCGTGATGCGCAGCGACCTGGCGACCACGCTGCGCGAGGACTTCGTGCTCGTCGCCCGCGCGAAGGGCCTGCCCAAGTGGCGCACCGTCGCCCCGCGCCACGTGCTGCGCCCGTCGCTCACCTCGCTCGTCACGCTGATGGGTCTCGCCGTCGGGCGACTGCTCGGCGGCGCCGTCATCGTCGAGGCGTTCTTCTCGCTGCCCGGCATCGGGGGCGAGTCCATCGCGGCGGTGTCGATCAAGGACATGAACATGCTCCAGGCGATCGTCGCGCTCGGCGTGGTGATCTACGTGGTCCTCTTCATCCTGGTGGACCTCGCCTACGCCTGGATCGACCCGAGAGTGAGCGTCAAGTGAGCCAGCCGACGCGCCGCGAGACCCCGATCACCGGGGCCACCCGCACGCGCGCCCCCGGGACCGCGCTGCTGCAGACCGTCACCGGCGGCGACGGCCCCGGCGGCCCGTTCGGCTGGCTGCTGCGCCGCAAGCGCAAGGTCGGGCGCCCCGGCCGCGTGCTGTTCGTCATCGGCGTCAGCTGGCTGTCGCTGCTCGTGCTGTCGGCCGTGTTCGCCGACGTCATCCCGGGCCTGCCGCACTTCTCCGAGAAGATCGGCGACTTCGCCCAGCCGCCGAGCCTCGAGAACGGGCTGGGCGGCATCCTGGGCACCGACTCGGTCGGCCGCAGCAACCTGTCGCGCATCATCTACGGCGCGCGCATCTCGCTCACCATCGCCGTCGCGTCGACCGCGATCGGGCTGCTCATCGGCCTCGTGGTCGGCATGCTCGCCGGCTACTACCGGGGCGTCTGGGAGGGCGTCGGCACGGTCATCGCGAACTCGCTCGCCGCGCTGCCGCCGCTGATCCTGCTGCTCGCCCTCGTCGCCGCGATCGGCGCCTCGCTGTCGGGCATCACGCTCGCGCTCGGCGTGGTGATCGCCGACCTCTACATCCGCGTGACCAAGGGGGCCGTGCTCTCCAACGCGCAACGCGAGTACGTGCTCGCGGCGAAATCGCTCGGCGCGACCGATCTGCGCATCCTGCTGCGCGAGATCCTGCCCAACCTCATCCCGACGCTCGCCGCCGTGGTGCCGATCTCGATGGCCGTGCTGGTCGTCGTCGAGGGCTCGCTGAGCTTCCTCGGCTACGGCATCCCGGCGCCCGACCCCAGCTGGGGCGGGATGATCGCCGCCGGCGCCGACGTCATCCGCCGGTTCCCGCAGGTGATCATCGCCCCGGTCGCGACCCTGTTCCTGACCGTGTTCTCGTTCAACGCCGTGGGCGACTACCTCGGCAGCCGCACCGACCGACGGGAGGCGCAGATCTGATGGCCGCCGCCGAGAACCCCACCCTGCTCGAGGTGCAGGATCTGCGCTGCGAGATCCCCACCCCCGGCGGAACCGCCTACGTGCTGCGCGGCGTCGACCTCGACGTGCCCCGCGGCAAGACGCTCGGCATCGTCGGCGAGTCCGGCTCGGGCAAGTCGATGCTGCTGAAGAGCGCGCTCGGCCTGCTGCCCTCGCGGGCCGAGGTGACCGGCAGCGTCACCTTCGACGGCGCCGACGTGCTCGCGATGCCACCGGTCGAGCGCGCCCGGTTCCTCGGGCGCCGCGTCGGGGTCGTGTTCCAGAACCCGATGACCTCGCTCAACCCTGTGGTGCGCATCGGCGTGCAGATGTCGGAGGCGAGCCGCTTCCACCTCGGTCTGTCGAAGAAGGAGGCGCGCGACCTCGCGGCCGACCTGCTCGACCAGGTCGGCGTGCCCAACGCGGCGAAGCGGCTCGACGACTACCCGCACCAGTTCTCCGGCGGCATGCGGCAGCGGGTGATGATCGCGATGGCGCTCACCTGCGAGCCGGAGCTGCTGGTCGCCGACGAGGCGACGACGGCGCTCGACGTGACCATTCAGAAGCAGATCCTCGACCTGCTGCAGGAGCTGCAGCAGCGCCGCAAGATGTCGATGATCCTGGTCAGCCACGACCTCTCCGTCGTGGCCGGCCGCACCGACGAGGTGATCGTCATGTACGCCGGACGCATCGTGGAGCGCAAGCCCACCGCGCAGCTGTTCACCGGCGACACCCACCCCTACGTCGACGCGCTCAGCCGCGCCATCCCGCGCCTCGACATGGCCGCGCACTCGCGGCTGGCCACCATGACCGGCGTGCCGCCGAGCGTCTTCGACCCGCGGCCCGATCCGGTGGCGGCGGAGCGCGAAGACCGCGAGAGATGGCTGAGCGCTGCGGAGGCGACCCGATGACCGCTGCGACGATCGCCCCCGCCGAGCGGCCGGGCTGGATGCGCGACGACGCGCTGCTGAGCGTCACCGACCTGGTGTGCACCTTCAAGTCGCCCTCCGGGCCGGTGCACGCCGTGCGCGGCGTGAGCTTCGACGTGCTGCCGGGCGAGACGCTCGGCATCGTCGGCGAGTCCGGCTGCGGCAAGACGACCACCGGTCGCGCCATCCTGCAGCTGCCGCCGGGGCAGAGCGGCACCGTCGAGTTCGACGGCGAAGACCTCGGCCGCCTGCGCGGCGGCAGGCTGCGCGACGCCCGGCGCAAGATCCAGATGATCTTCCAGGACGCCCTGTCGTCGTTCAACCCGCGCCGCAAGGTGATCGACATCGTCGGCGAGGGCCTGCAGATCCAGGGCGTGCCGCGGGCCGAGCGCGCCGAGCGCGTGCACGAGGTGATCGGCCAGGTCGGCATGAGCCCCGAGGTGATTGGCACCCGCCGTCCGCACGAGTTCTCCGGCGGTCAGTGCCAGCGCCTGTCCATCGCGCGGGCACTCGCCCTCGGCCCCAAGCTCATCGTCTGCGACGAGCCGGTCGCGTCGCTCGACGTGTCGGTGCAGGCGCGCGTGCTCAACGTGCTGCAGGACATCCGCGAGCGCAACGACCTGTCGCTCATCTTCATCTCGCACGACCTGTCGGTGGTGCGGATCGTGAGCGACCGCATCGCCGTCATGTACCGCGGCAAGATCGTCGAGATCGGCCCCGCGGAGGACGTCTACGCCCACCCGGCGCACCCGTACACCCGCCGGCTGCTCGACGCGGTCCCCGTCGTCGACGAGGACGAGCGACCCGACGACCTGCGGGTCGAGCCGGCCGTCGTCGACACCGACTGGGACACCGTCGACCACGACCTGATCGAGGTGGGCCCCGGCCACTTCGCCGCCATCACGGATGCCGCCCGCGACGCGCTGCGGAGCGCGGCGTGAGCCTGCGCGTGGTCGCGATCGCGGCCGGGTCACACATCTTCGGCGCCGCGCACGTGCCGGCGCTGCTCGAGGCGGGCGCCGAGGTCGTCGGCGTCTTCGACGTCGCGACCGACCGGGCCGCCGCGGTGGCCGAGCCGCACGGCTGGCGCGTCGCCGCCGACCTCGACGAGCTGCTCGCGATCGACGCCGACCTCGCCGTGATCGCGGCGCCCCATCCGCTGCACGCCGACCTGGCCGAGCGCGCGCTCGCCGCCGGGCTGCACGTGCTCGTCGAGAAGCCCCTCGCCGCGCGGCCGAGCGAGGCGCGGCGCATCGTCGCCGCCGCCGAGGCGGCCGGGCGCACCGCCGCCGTCGCCCTGCAGCACCGCTTCCGCACCGAGGTGGAGCGCGCCCGCGCGATCGTCGCCGAGGGCGGCATCGGCGAGCTGCAGCGCGCCGTCGTCGTCTCGACCTACCCGAAGCGGGCCACCTACTACGCGACCGCACCGTGGCGCGGCACCTGGAAGGGCGAGGGCGGCGGGGTGCTGCTCAACCAGGGCCAGCACGACCTCGACACCCTCGTGCACATCGCCGGTGCACCATCCCGGGCGATGGGCTGGGCGCGCACCCGCGTGCTGCCGATCGAGGCGGAGGACACCGTCGAGGCGATGCTCGAGTGGGAGTCGGGCGCCGTCGGATCGGTGCACGTGTCCAGCGCCGAGAGCGACCCGCCGTCGCGCATCGAGTTGATCGGCTCGCAGGGCGCCCTGCGGCTCACGCCCGGCGCTCTCGAGGTGACGCGGCATCCGGAGGACTTCCGCGACTTCGCCCGCGCCGAGGGGGGCGCCTTCGACCCGTACCCGCTCGGCGACCCGGTCGTCGAGACGGGTGGCGGCGGCACCCACGCCCAGATCTACGCCGACCTCGTCGCCGCGATCGCCTCGGGCCGCGCGCCCCGGGCGAGCGCCGCCGACGCGCTGCCGGCCCTCGAACTCACCACCGCGATCATCCTGTCGTCGCACGTCGACCGTCCGGTCTCCCTGCCGGTCGACGCGGACGCCTACGACCGGATGCTCGACGACCACATCGCCGCGGCCGAGGAGGCCGCGCTTCAGGGGAGCCCGACATGAGAGCCGCCACCATCGCCGCACCCGACCTCGTCGAGGTGCGCGACTATCCGATGCCCGTCGCCACCGAGCCCGGGCAGCTCGTCGTGAAGATGCTGCGCGCATCCATCTGCGGGTCCGACGTGCACTCGGCGTTCCACGGGTTCCATAACCCGGCGGGCGTCGGCAATCCCGGCTACCCCGGGCACGAGGGCGTGGGTGAGGTCGTCGAGAGCCGCTCCGACGAGTTCGCCGTGGGCGACCTCGTGCTCACCGTGCCGGTCGGCAACATCGGCGGATGCTTCGCCGAGTACCAGCTGATCGCCGACACCCAGGTCATCCCGCTGCCCGCCGGCGGCGACGTCGACCGGTTGCTCATGGCGCAGCAGTACGGCACCACCCTCTACTCGATGCGGCTGTTCTGGCCCGAGCAGGGCAACACGGGGATGACCAACAAGGTCGCCGCCGTCATCGGCGCGGGCTCCGCCGGCCTGTTCTTCCTGCAGCAGGCGCTGCAGCTGGGCTTCGACCAGGTCATCGTCTCCGACCTCGTGCCCGAGCGGCTCGAGGTGGCGACCCGACTCGGCGCCAGCCGCGTCGTGCGGGCGCCCGAGGAGTCGGTCGTCGACGCCGTCATGGAGGTCACCGGCGGAAAGGGCGCCGACCTCGTCATCGAGGCCGCCGGCTACGACCAGTGCCGCGCCGACGCGATCCGCGCGGTGCGCATCCTCGGCACCGTCGGCTACTTCGGCTTCCCCGAGAAGCTCGGCGAGGTGCCGTTCCCGCAGTTCGAGGCGTTCCGCAAGATCGCGCGCATCCAGTGGGCGGGCGGCACGCAGGCCGAGCCGGGGCTGATCGCGTTCCGCGACGCCGTGCGGCACATCCACGAGGGGTCGATCGAGGTCGACTACTGCCTCGGCGCGGAGTACCCGCTCGAGCAGGTGCCGGAGGCGATGCGCATCGCCCGCGACTACAGCACCGGCAAGGTGAAGCTCGCCATCACGATGGGAAGCTGACCGGCGTGGTCATCGAACGCACCTGGACCAAGTCGGTCCCCGAGGTCACCGGGGAGTTCCCCTGGCGCCCCGTGCCGGCCTGGGGTCCCAAGATGCTCGGCACCGCGCCGCGCCCGTGGGAGTGGCCCGACGTCTCGGTGGGCCCCGGCGACCGCATCCACCTGCTCGGCCGCGGCGAGCCGTCGACCGTCGCCGTCGTCGACCCGGCCGGCGACCTCGAGTCGTGGTGGGCCTGGGGGCGGGACGAGGACGACCCGCTGAGCATCGCCCGGCTCGTACCGACGCCCGAGCGCGAGGCGCGCCGGCTCGAGCGCGACCGCAAGGTGCGCGAGCTGGACCGCGAGACCCGCGAGAAGGATCGGGCCAAGCGCGAGAAGCGCAAGGCGAAGGCGAACAAGCCCGAGGGGCAGCCGCTCTCCGGCCGCCCGCACGGCATCACCGTCGCGCCCGACGGCCGCGTCGCGATCGTCGACGGCGACTGGCACATCGTGCGGCTGTTCACCGCCGACGGCGAGAAGACCATCACCCTCGGCAAGAAGGACAAGCCCGCCGACACGGGCATGACGACCGAGAACCCGGTGCCCGGCTGGACCGCGACCGTGCAGCGCGCCGGGCGCCCGTTCAACCGGCCCACGAAGGCGGCGTTCGCCCCCGACGGCTCGATGTACGTCTCCGACGGCTACGGCAACGCCCGCATCCACCACTTCGACCCCGACGGCAAGCTGATCCGCTCGTGGGGCGAACCGGGCGTCGGCCCGGGGGAGTTCAAGCTGCCGCACTACGTGATCGTGCGCCGCGACGGCAGGGTGCTCGTCGCCGACCGCGAGGCCGACCGGCTGCAGCTGTTCGAGCCCGACGGCACCTGGCTCGCCTCGTTCGAGGACGTGCGCCGGCCGACAGCGATGGTGGAGCTGGCCGACGGGCGTCTCGCCGTGACCGAGATGCCGTGGAAGCAGTGGGAGCCCACCCCGCGCCGCGGCGCCGAGACCGAGGGGACGCCGGCGCGCGTCTCGCTGCTCTCGGCCGACGGCGCCCGCCTCGGCTCCTACGGCAACGCCCGCATCCGCGAGGAGCACGACATCGAACTCGGCCTGCTGCTCGCCCCGCACGGGATCGACGCCGACTCCGCCGGCAACCTCTACGTGTGCGACGTCGCGTCGAGCTACCAGGGGCGGCCCCAGGGGATCACGGTCCACAAGTTCGCGCTCTGAGCTAAGCGGGGGCGGTCGGGACGGTCCTCCGCCTCGGCTCGCGTACCCGTGTCGCGGCGACGCCGCGACACCCGCCAGTCCCGAGCCCGCGTGCCGAGACGGAGAACCGCCCCGACCGTAGGTGACGGGCGTCGAGCGCGACGCGTGAGCCTTCGGGGGAAGGGCTAGAGCTCGAGGACGCCGACGGCGCGGAT
>JBHIXX010000035.1:0-25209 GCA_041984585.1 Pseudolysinimonas sp.
CCGGCCGGAACCCACAGCAGCATGTTCGGCAGCTTCGGCAAGATTGACGAGGTCATGGCCCCGATACGCCAAGCCGTCCACGAGCTCCAGCAGCAGAGCCACCTCGTCGATGCGCCGCCGGGTCAGCCGCGCGACCTCGTCGGGGGCGCGCGCACCGACCTCGTCGTCGAGGTGCCCGCGAACTCCGTCGTGCAGCTCGGGTTCGGCGACGACGGGCAGCTGCTGCTCGAAGGCCTCGACGTGCTGGTCGGCTCGCTGATCCCGTTCTACGTGCAGTACGGGGATGTGCCCGGCGGCGAGGTCTCGGTGCCGGTGCTCGACGCCTCGCTCGCCTACCTCGAGGGCTACTACCCGACGCCGATGCCGACGCCCACCGAGACGGCCACCCCCGAGCCCACCGAGACGCCCGCGCCGTAGTCGCGCGAGGCCGATCGCCCAGAGCGGCGCCGACGCACCCGCGCGCCGCTGCCGCGCGAGGCTGCGCCGCGCGGACCGTGGTCGGCGCTCAGGCCTCGAACCGGTAGCCGAGCCCGCGCACGGTGACGAGCATCTCGGGCTGCGACGGGTTCTGCTCGATCTTCGAGCGGATGCGTTTGATGTGCACGTCGAGGGTCTTGGTGTCGCCGAAGTAGTCCGACCCCCACACCCGGTCGATGAGCTGCCCGCGGGTGAGCACGCGGCCCGCGTTGCGCATCAGCAGCTCGAGCAGCTCGAACTCCTTGAGCGGCATCGGCACCTCGTCGCCGCGCACCGACACCGAGTGGCGCTCCACGTCCATCCGCACGGGGCCCGCCTCGAGCACCGCCTCGTCGTCGTCGAGCAGTTCGACCCGGCGGCGCAGCACCGCGCGGATGCGGGCGAGCAGCTCGCGGCTGGAGTACGGCTTGGTCACGTAGTCGTCGGCGCCGAGCTCGAGCCCGACGACGATGTCGACCTCGGAGTCCTTCGCCGTGAGCATGATGATCGGCACCGACGACCGGTTGCGCAGCTCCCGGCACACCTCGGTGCCGGGAAGCCCGGGCAGCATGAGGTCGAGCAGCACCAGGTCGGCGCCCGCGCGATCGAACGCGACGAGCGCCTCGCGGCCATCGGCCGCGACCTCGGTCTCGTAGCCCTCGCGGCGCAGCAGGAAGTCGAGCGGGTCGCTCAGCGCCGGCTCGTCCTCGACGATCAGGATGCGGGTCATGAGGTGGTCCCCCGGGTAGGCGCCGGCGCCGCGGTGGCCTCCGGCAGTCGGATGGTGAAGGTCGACCCGGATCCCGGATGCGACCAGACGCGCACGTCGCCGCCGTGGTTCTGCACGACGTGCTTGACGATACTGAGGCCGAGGCCCGTCCCCCCGGTGGAGCGGCTGCGGGCGCCGTCGACGCGGAAGAACCGCTCGAACACGCGCTCCCGCTCCGACTCCGGGATGCCGACCCCCTGGTCGGTGACGGCGATCTCGGCGACGCCGTCGCCGTGGCGCACGCCGATGCCGACCCGCGATCCGTCGGGCGAGTACTGGATGGCGTTGGCGACCAGGTTGTGCACGGCCGTCACCAGCATCGCCTCGTCGCCGTACACGCCGACGCCGCGATCGCCGCCGGCGACCAGCGCGATGCGGTGCGCCTCGGCGGCGACCCGGTTGCGGTCGAGCGCCTGCGCCACGACGGTGTCGAGGTCGACCCGCTCGGGCGAGCGCAGGGCGTCGCCGGACTGCAGCCGGCTGAGCTCGATGATCTCCTGGGTGAGGCGGCCCAGCCGGTCGGACTCGGCCGACAGCCGGTGGGCGAACCGACGCACCTCGTCGGGCTCGTCGGCGGCCGACTCCAGCGCCTCCGCCAGCAGCGAGACGGCGCCGATCGGCGTCTTCAGCTCGTGACTGATGTTGGCGACGAAGTCGCGGCGGGTCTCGTCGAGGCGCATCGCCTCGGTGCGGTCCTGGGCCAGCACCAGCACGAACCGGGTGCCGAGCGTCGCGACGCGCACCACGAGGTGCATGCTCGCCTGGCCGAACGGGCCGCGGGAGAGGTGCAGCTCGTGGCTCTCGGTCTCGCCCGAGCGGCGCACCCGGTCGACGATGGCGACGACCTCCGGATGCACGAGCCCCTGGTTCCAGACCAGGCCGAAGGTGAGCGCGCCGGTGGAGGCCTTGAGCACGTTGTTCGAGGCGTCGAGCACGATGCCGGCGGAGTCGAGCGCGTCGATCACCTGCTCCGCGCCCTCCGGAACGGTCGGCGTCACGACCGCGGCGGCGCGGGTGCCGCGACGGTGCGCCGCCAGGAAGGCGACCGCCGTCCCGCCTCCGAGGAGGAACCCGGCCCCGAGGGCAGCAGGCACGAGCCACGCCGGGTCCATAGCGATAGATTAGGCGCGGCAGCGAGCCCGACCGGGCGGATGCCGACCGCAGACGGCGCCTCGGGTCGAAGTTCAGGGTGGCGACACCCGCCGTTAACCTCGGACCGGCAGCGTGGCCTCGCGGGCGAGCGTTCCGTGCTGCCCGCGGACGAGAGGACGACCATGCGCGAGGTGTTCCAGCAGGAACTGCGTGAGGTGCAGGACCGCCTGGTGGAGATCGCGACGCTCGTCGCGACGTCGATCGAGAGCGCGACGAAGGCGTTCAACGAGTCGGACGTCGCCCTCGCCGAGACGGTGATCGCCGACGACGACAAGATCGACGCGGCCGCCGCGGAGCTCGACGAGCTCGCCATCCAGATCCTGGCCCGCCAGCAGCCGGTCGCCCGCGACCTGCGCATCGTCGTCAGCGCGCTGCGCGTCAGCGCGTCGCTCGAGCGGATGGGCGACATGTCGAGCCACATCGCGCAGCTCGCGCGCTACCGCTTCCCCGACAAGGTCGTGCCGAAGTCGCTGCGCAAGACCTTCGTCGAGATGGGCGAGCTCGACGTCACCATCGCCCAGATGCTCACCGAGCTGCTGCGCACCGAGAGCCTCGACCTGGCGGAGAAGATCCGCAACGAGGACGACAAGGTCGACGAGCTGCACCTCTCGGTGTTCGACAAGATGCTCGGCGAGTCGTGGAAGGGCGACTCCGAGGCCACGGTGGACTCGACGCTCGCGTCGCGCTACCACGAGCGCTTCGCCGACCACGCGGTGTCGATCGCGAAGAAGGTGCAGTACCTCGCGACCGGCGACTGGATCCCGACCGACGACTGAGTCGGGCCGCGCCGCCGTCGGGGCGCGCGCCGCCCTGGGTTTCTCGCTGTCTCTGGGTTACTTGCTGCCCTGCGCGGCGACCGCCGCGGCGCCCGCAGCGGCGGCCTCCGGGTCGAGGTAGCGGGAGGGCCCGGTCGGCCGGAACGCGTCGTCCAGCTCGTAGACGAGCGGGATGCCGGTCGGGATGTTGAGCCCGGCGATCTCGTCGTCCGAGATGCCGTCGAGGTGCTTCACCAGCGCGCGCAGCGAGTTGCCGTGCGCGGTGACCAGCACCGTCTTGCCCGCCGCGAGGTCGACGGTGATGTCGGACTCCCAGTAGGGCAGCATCCGGTCGATGACCAGCTTCAGGCTCTCGGTGCGGGGCATGTCGGCATCCGGAACGTCGGCGTAGCGCTCGTCGCCCACCTGGCTCCACTCGGCGTCGTCGTCGAGCGGCGGCGGCGGCACGTCGAACGAGCGACGCCACTCCATGAACTGCTCCTCGCCGTACTTCTCGAGCGTCTCGGCCTTGTCGAGTCCCTGCAGCGATCCGTAGTGGCGCTCGTTGAGGCGCCACGACCGCTTCACCGGGATCCACAGCCGGTCGGCCGCTTCGAGCGCGAGGTTCGCGGTCTGGATCGCGCGGGTGAGCACGCTCGTGTAGAGGATGTCGGGCGTGAGCCCCTCCGCGGCGAGCAGCTCGCCGCCGCGCTGCGCCTCCTGGCGCCCCAGCTCGGTGAGCCGCACGTCCACCCACCCGGTGAACAGGTTCTTCTCGTTCCACTCGGACTGGCCGTGGCGCAGCAGGATCAGCGTGCTCATACCGCCAGCCTAACCACGCCGCGCGGACGCCGATCCCCCGCCGACGGCCAGGATGGGGGCATGGCCCGCGCGAACTCCCCGGTCGGCCGCGTCACGCGCGGCACCACCGGCGTGAACCGTCTGCGCCGGGTCGATCGTTGGATCGCCGCGCACCCCGCGCTGCGCCGCGCGGGCGACCCGCTGGTCGTCGACCTCGGCTTCGGCGCGGCCGCCGCGACCACCCTCGAGCTGCACGACCGGCTGCGTGCCGTGCGCCCCGACGTGCGCACGGTGGGCATCGAGATCGACCCCGAGCGGGTGCGGGTGGCGGCCGCGAGCGCGCGCGACGGCGTGGAGTTCAGGGTCGGCGGGTTCGAGGTGCCGCTGCCCGGTGGGGCGCGGCCGGCCGTCATCCGGGCCTTCAACGTGCTGCGGCAGTACGAGGAGGGAGAGGTGGCGGATGCCTGGGCCACCCTGCGCGGCCGGCTCGCGCCAGGCGGGCTGCTCGTCGAGGGCACCTGCGACGAGCTCGGTCGGGTGACGTCGTGGGTCGGACTCGACCCGCAGGGACCGCGCACCTTCACGATGTCGCTGCGGCTCGCCGAGCTCGACGCGCCGTCGATCGTGGCCGAGCGGCTGCCGAAGGCGCTCATCCACCGCAACGTGGCCGGCGAGCCGGTGCACGACCTGCTGCGCGCCCTCGACGCCGCGTGGGCGACCCATGCCCCGCTGTCGGTGTACGGGCCCCGTCAGCGCTGGATCGCCGTGGCCGAGACCCTGCGCCGCGACGGCTGGCCGG
Source organism: Pseudolysinimonas sp. (assembly GCA_041984585.1). Classification (GTDB taxonomy): domain Bacteria; phylum Actinomycetota; class Actinomycetes; order Actinomycetales; family Microbacteriaceae; genus Pseudolysinimonas_A. The sequence continues at coordinate 4,733 of JBHIXX010000035.1, forward strand.
TGCGCGGCGCGCGGTCGCGCTGGCGGCTCGGCGAGCTGACGCTCGACTGGGCGGCGGTGGCCCCGGCGGGCTGAGCCCGAGCCGACGCGGCGCCTCCCCGCGCGGCGTCTACAGGTGCGGCAGCAGGGCGCGCGCCTCGTCGATCGGCATTCCGGTGCCGGCGAGCAGGTCGACCACGAGCGGCCGCAGCATGAGTACGATCGCGGCGTCGGAGATCCCCGCATCCGGCACCGCCACCGCCGGGTCGAGGCGGCGCGCCACGTCGGCGAGCACCGAGCGCGCGGCGCCGGCGACCAGCGGATCGTCGAGCTCGTCGCCGAGCAGTCGGATGCCCTGCCCCACCTGCGCCACCAGCCCGGCGAGCCCCGCTCGCGGGCCGCCCTCGCGCACGAGGAACTCCACCCGTCGGGCCAGCGGGCGCACGTGGCGCACCGCGAGTTCGAGCGCCTCGCGGGCGGCCGCCTCGCGCCGCAGCAGCGGAAGGCGCGAGCGCAGGAACGGCGACACCCGTGACACGGCGATCGCGGTGTCGAGTGAGGCCGCCCAGGCGGTGAGCAGCGGGTCGGCGCGGCGCAGCCGGTCGAGCGCGAGTTCGGCGGCGGCGCTGTCCGCGTCGCGCAGCCCCTCGGCGGTGCCGGCCAGCGCGACGTCGACCGTGCCGAACACCGCACGCCGGTCGGCGGCCGCCGTGCGGCCGGGGTTGCGCGGGATGAGCGCAGTGACCAGCAGCGCCACCGCGCCGGCGATGGCGGCGTCAAGCGTGCGCGTGAACGGTCCCCCCTCGGGCACCGGCAGCAGCACGACCAGCGCCGACGGCAGCGCGGTGGCGACGGCGAACCCGGGGTTGGCCGAGAACGCGCGGGCGACCACGAAGGCGACGAACAGCACGACCACGAGCTGCCACAGTCCGGTGCCGAAGACCAGGGTCAGCCCGTCGCTGAGGGCGACGCCGAGCACGATGCCGAACACCGTCTCGAGCACCCGCCGCGGGCGCGCGTCGCGGGTGAACCCGAGCGAGTTGATCGTCACGGTCACCGCGAGCACCGGGGTGGTGTGCCCGAGTCCCCAACGCGCGATCGAGTAGGCGAGGGCCACCGCGGCGAGGATCTGCAGGATCGCCGGCAGCGACGTCCAGACGCGGCGCAGCGCGGCGCGCGCGTCGATGCGGAACCGGATGCGGCGCTCGAGCCGCCGCAGCGCGCCCTCGTCGGCCGTCATCCGCGGCCCCGCCCGGTCACGCCCGGCGGACCGCGCCGAGGCGCGGCAGACGCGGCACGTCGGCGGAGCGCCCCGCGTCGGGCGGCACGACGACCTCCTGGCCGACGGCGACGCGCGCGCCGTCCTCGCCCGACACCTCGAGGGCGGAGTCCGGATCGGTGGAGCGCTTCACCACGGCGAGCGCGATGGGGCCGAGCTCGTGGTGCAGTCCCACCGACGTGACACGGCCGACGACCGCGTCGCCGAGCAGCACCTCGTCGCCCGGCCGCACCGGGACGTTCTCCGAGCCGTCGAGATGCAGCAGCACGAGCCGGCGCGGCGGGTGCCCGAGGTTGTGCACCTTCGCGACGGTCTCCTGCCCGCGGTAGCAGCCCTTCGCCAGATGCACGGCGGAGCGCAGCCAGTCCAGCTCGTGGGGCAGCGTCGCGCCGTCGAGCTCGGTGGCCTCGCGCGGACGCCAGGCCGCGATCCGCAGCGCCTCCAGGGCCAGGGTTCCCGCGACCGCGCGGTCGGCCGACTCGGCGAGGCGCTCGCGCGGGACGAGCGACTCGGAGTAGGTCCACTCCGCCGACGGATGCTGCGCGGGCCGGGAGTACTGGTGGCCGCCCGGCACGACCGCCGACCACGGGTCGCGCCACGAGACGGTCGCGCCGACGGGCGGTTCGCCGAGGGTGCCGACGGTCGCGAACTCGGCCGAGCGGTCGGCGACCTCGACGGGCAGCATGAATCGCATCCGGTCGAGGAAGGCGGCGAGCGGGGCGCCGACGCCGGGGTCGACGAGCAGCCAGAGGGTCTCTCCGTCGTCGACGACGCGCATCGCGTGCTCGACCCGGCCGCTCGGGTCGAGCAGGAGGGTCTCGGCGGACTCGCCGGGGGCGAGGTCGGTGAGCCGCTGGCTGGTGAGCGAGTCGAGCCAGCTCAGCCGGGCGGGGCCGGTGACGGCGACGACGTCGCGGTCGGAGAGGTCGACGAGGGCGTCGCCGGCGGCGAGCCGACGCTGCTCGCCGATCGGGTCGCCGTAGTGCTCTGGGGGATCGCCGACCGCGCCCGGGCGCGACGCGAACGGGCTCGAGGTGCGGAATTCAGTCGACACGCGCGAGCCTCCCCGACGCGTGGGTGGCCAGCGGCTGGCCGAGCGCGGCGATGTCCCACGCCCACAGCAGGTGCTCCTCGACCAGGCCGTAGAGCCGCGTCGCCGCGGAGTACTCCTTCGCCCCCGCCGTACGCATCACGGCATCCGTCGCCAGGTCGATGCGCGGACCGTTCGCCTGCCCGACGTAGACCTCGCTCACTCCGCCCGGGTGCAGGATCGCCGCCTCGACCTCGAAGCCGCCCTCCGGGGTGCGCAGCGTCTCGACCGCCTCGGCGGTCGTGTAGACGGGCTCTCCCACGCCGGGTAGCATTCCAGGGCCCGGGTCGGCGTCGCCGAACTGGCGGGAGAGCCGCCAGTAGCCGATCTCGGAGAACAGGGGCGCTCCCCCGCTCAGTCCGTCCGCGGCGTCGTCGCCCTCGCCGCCGAGCAGCCACGCCGACGACGCGTACTGCAGATGCGGCGACCCGTCGTTGCTGAACGCGACCCTCTGCCCGAACTCGTGCTCGACCAGCCCGTCGGGGGTCCGGTACGCGACGACGCCCGACCCCTCCCAAACTCCGACGAGCCAGGAGATCGGTCCGACCGCCGCGGGGAGCGACGGGTCCAGCTGGAACATCCGCGCGGACGCGGCCGTCAGCGCTGGCCGCGGAAGAGGTTGTAGACGACGACGACCGAGACGAAGCCGATGGAGAGCGTCGCCAGGCCGAGCAGTCCGATGAAGAACAGTTCCAGGGCGAGCATCATGCGATCAGCCTACCGCCGCCCAGGGCCACGCCGTCGGATACGCCACCGCGAGCGCCACGGTCGCCACCGCGAGGATGACGAGCGATCCGCCGATCGAGGCGATCATCCGGTCGACGAGGCCGTCCTTGCTCTGCAGGGCGATCTGCACCACGAAGGTGAGGAGCACGCACCCGGCGAGCAGCACGGGGATCCAGGTGAGGAACGCCGACTGGGCCACGATGGCGATGGCGATGGCGCCGCCGAGCGCCAGAACCCAGATCGGGGGGACGCTGAGAGACCGCCAGGACATGGGAGCCATCGTACGAGTCCGTACACTGATCCAGGACAGTTCCGGAGGTACCCGTGGCACAGCTCCTCGTCTTGACCTCGACGGTCGACGGCGACGCGCTCCCCGCGCTCGGACTGCTGAGCCATCGGGTGCGCACGCTCCCCGCCGAGCCCGCGTCGCTCGTGAACGCCCCGACGGCCGACCTGATCATCGTCGACGCCCGTCAGGACCTGGCCAGCGCGAAGTCGCTGTGCAAGATCCTGAACACCACCGGCGCGTCCGTGCCGCTCGTGCTCGTGCTCACCGAGGGCGGCCTCACCGCCGTCTCGGCCGACTGGGGGGTCGACGACGTCGTGCTCGAGTCGGCCGGCCCGGCCGAGATCGACGCCCGCCTCCGGCTCGTCATCGGACGCCTGTCGCAGGAGAAGTCGGGGTCGAAGATCCAGGCATCCGGCGTCGTCATCGACGAGGCGTCGTATTCGGCGAAGGTGCACGGCCGCCCGCTCGACCTCACCTTCAAGGAGTTCGAGCTGCTGCGCTTCTTCGCCACCCACCCGAGCCGCGTGTTCACCCGCGAGCAGCTGCTCAGCGAGGTGTGGGGCTACGACTACTTCGGCGGCACCCGCACGGTCGACGTGCACGTGCGTCGCCTGCGCGCGAAGCTCGGCGACCTCGAGTCGCTCATCGGCACGGTGCGCAACGTCGGCTACCGGTTCAACGTCTACGAGGACGAGGCCCCCGAGCGGATGCCGACCGCCGTCTCGTCCTGACGGCCGCGCTCCCTTCTCGGCCGGGCCGCGAGCCTTCCGCCCGGCCGCCTCGTCACCTGCCGTTCACACGGCCCCTGGCATGATGTGCGGGTGGAGAGCGACAGCCCGCTGGGCGATGCGACGATCGCCGCCGACCTGCTCGACGACGACGAGGCCGAGCCCGTCATCGCGGTGGATCCGACGCTGCCCGGCGACCGGTTCCTCGACCGCGAGCTGTCGTGGCTGGCGTTCAACCAGCGGGTTCTCGAACTGGCCGAGGACGACTCGCTGCCGCTGCTCGAGCGCGCCAACTTCCTCGCCATCTTCGCCAGCAACCTCGACGAGTTCTTCATGGTGCGGGTCGCCGGCCTCAAGCGCCGCATCGCCACCGGCATCGCCGTGCCGACCAACATCGGCACCCCGCCGCTCGAGGTGCTCGCCAACATCGGCGAGCGCGCGCACGAGCTGCAGGAGCGGCACGCCCGGGCGTACCACGACTCGGTGAAGCCCGCGCTCGACGAGGCCGGCATCCACGTCGAGTCGTGGAACGACCTCAGCGACGCCGACCGGGCCAGCCTCGACGACGTGTTCGCGAGCCAGATCTTCCCGGTGCTGATGCCGCTCGCGGTCGACCCGGCGCATCCGTTCCCCTACATCTCGGGACTGTCGCTCAACCTGTCGGTGCGGGTGCGCAACCCGAAGACCCGCAAGGAAGAGTTCGCGCGCGTCAAGGTGCCGACCAACCTCCCGCGGTTCGTGAAGCTCCCGGATGACGACTCCGGCCTGCTGCGCTACATCCCGCTCGAAGACCTCATCTCGCACCACCTCGGGGAGCTGTTCCCCGGCATGGAGGTGATCGCGCACCACGAGTTCCGGGTGACCCGCAACGAAGACGTCGAGGTCGAGGAGGACGAGGCCGAGAACCTCATCCAGGCCCTCGAGCGCGAACTGCTGCGCCGCCGGTTCGGGCCGCCGATCCGGCTCGAGATCACCGACGACATGGACGACGTGACGCTCGGGCTGCTGATGAGCGAACTCGGCATCACCGAGCAGGAGGTGTTCCGGCTCCCCGCCCCGCTCGACCTGCGCGGGCTGTTCGAGGTGACCCGGCTCGACCGCCCCGACCTCAAGTACCCCAAGCACGTCCCCGCGACCAACCCGCGGCTGCAGCCGTCGGAGCCGACCGAGCGGGCCGACGTGTTCGCCTCGATCGCGCGCGGCGACATCCTGCTGCACCACCCGTACGAGTCGTTCGCGACGAGCGTGCAGGCGTTCCTCGAGCAGGCGGCCGCCGATCCGAACGTGCTCGCCATCAAGCAGACGCTCTACCGCACCAGCGGCGACAGCCCCATCGTCGAGGCGCTGATCGACGCGGCGGAGGCGGGCAAGGCGGTGCTCGCCCTGGTCGAGATCAAGGCGCGGTTCGACGAGGAGAACAACATCTCCTGGGCGCGGAAGCTCGAGCGGGCGGGCGTGCACGTCGTCTACGGGCTGGTCGGACTGAAGACGCACTGCAAGCTCGCGCTGGTGGTGCGGCAGGAGGGCGGTGTGCTGCGCAACTACAGCCACATCGGCACCGGCAACTACAACCCGAAAACCAGCCGCATCTACGAGGACCTCGGACTGCTGACCGCCGACGACCAGGTCGGCAAGGACATCACCCGGCTGTTCAACCAGCTCTCCGGCTACGCGATCGAGAAGAAGTTCAAGCGGCTGCTGGTCGCCCCGCTGCACCTGCGCGCCGGGCTGATCAAGCGGATCGACGCCGAAGCCGCGGCCGCGGCCGCCGGCAAGCCGGCCGGCATCCGCATCAAGGTCAACTCGATGGTCGACGAGGTGGTCATCGACGCCCTGTACCGGGCGAGCCAGGCCGGGGTGCCGATCGACGTCTGGGTGCGCGGCATCTGCTCGCTGAAGCCGGGGGTCGCGGGCCTGAGCGACAACATCCGCGTGCGCAGCATCCTCGGCCGGTACCTCGAGCACTCGCGCATCTTCCGCTTCCACAACGGCGGCGACCCGCAGGTGTTCATCGGCAGCGCCGACATGATGCACCGCAACCTCGACCGCCGGGTCGAGTCGCTGGTGCGGCTCACCGATCCGGCGCACATCGCCGAACTGGAGGAGCTGTTCGACCTCGCGATGGACGACGGCACGTCGTCATGGCGGCTCGGCTCGGACGGCGTGTGGATCCGCCGCTCGCGCGACGACGAGGGCGCCCCGCTGGTCGACCTGCAGAACGAGCTGATGCGCAGCAGCGGGGAGCGCAAGCGCGGGGCCACCCGGTGAGCCCCTCCCCCGTGCTGGCCGCCGGGGCGGTGTGCTGGCGGGTCTCCGACGCCGGCCGGCTCGAGTTCCTCGCGGTGCATCGGCCGGTGCACCGCGATGTGTCGCTGCCGAAGGGCAAGGTCGACCCGGGCGAGACGCTGCCCGAGACGGCGGTGCGCGAGATCGCGGAGGAGACCGGCCTGCTCATCCGCCTGGGCACCCCGCTCGGCGTCGTCGAGTACGAGCTGGGCGGCGGCAAGCCCAAGCACGTCTACTACTGGGCGGCCGAGGTCGATCCGCACGCGATCGCGAACTCGACGTTCAGCTCCAACGACGAGATCTCCGACCTCAGCTGGATCGACGTGCGCAAGGCGCGCAAGAAGCTCAGCTACGCCCACGACGCCGACATCGTCGAGCGGTTCGTCGAGCTCTTCGAACAGGGACGCGCCCGCACGTTCGCGATCATCGCGCTGCGGCACGGCAAGGCGATGCCGCGCGAGAACTGGGACGGGCCCGACGCGACCCGGCCGCTGCTGCAGCGCGGGCTCGACCAGTCGGCGAGCGTCGCGCACGGCATCGCGGCGTTCGGACCGACGAAACTGGTGTCGTCGCCGGCCGTTCGCTGCCTCACCACGATCGCGCCCGCCGCGCGCCTCACCGGCCTCGCGGTGACCGAGCGCCCCGAGATCAGCCAGGACGACTATCGGGCGGATGCGAAGGCGGTCACCAAGGTGGTCGCCAAGCGGCTCGCCAAGCGCACCACCGCGGTGCTGTGCAGCCACGGGCCGGTGCTGCCGCAGATCATCCAGGCGGTCGCCGCGGCGACGGGCGGGTCGGACCTCGCCAACCTGCACCGCGCCGCCGCGCTGTCGACCGGCGAGTACGCGGTGCTGCACGTCCCGGTCGATGCCCCGGACTCCGGGATCGTGGCCGTCGAAGTGCACGGCCCGACCGCCTGACGGCGCCCCCGCGCGGCCCGCGCGGGACGCCGCGCGTCGGTGCTCGTTAACCTTCCGTTCACCTCCCGACCGGAGCGTGGTCACGAGCCGTGCCTACCGTTCAGGATCGGGCCCGTTCGGGCCCGTCCCGAAATCCACATTCCCGAAGGGAACACAGTGAACATCACGCGTTATGGCAGCATCGCCGCCATCGCCGCGGCGGGGGCCCTCGTCCTCGCGTCGTGCACGGCCACCGACGGTGGCGACGACGGCGACATGAGCCTGTCCGGCACGCTGGTCGGTGCCGGCGCCTCGTCGCAGCAGTCGGCCCAGGAGGCGTGGGTCGTCAACTTCCAGACCACCTACCCCGACACCACGGTCGAGTACGACCCGATCGGCTCGGGCGGCGGCCGCGAGACGTTCATCGGCGGCGGCAGCCAGTTCGCCGGCTCGGACCGCGCGTTCAAGGTCGAGGAGATCGCCGAGGACAACTTCGCGTCCTGCGTGCCCGGCACCGGCATCCTCGAGATCCCGGCCTACATCTCGCCGATCGCGGTCATCTTCAACCTCGAGGGCATCGAGTCGCTGAACATGGACAGCGCGACCATCGCGGGCATCTTCGCCGGCGAGATCACCAACTGGTCGGACGAGGCCATCGCCTCGCAGAACGCCGACGTCGAGCTGCCCGACCTGGCCATCACCGCGGTGCACCGCAGCGATGACTCGGGCACCACGGCGAACTTCACCGACTACCTCTCGGTGAACCAGCCCGACGTGTGGACCGTGGGCGTCATCGAGACCTGGCCGACCGAGTACGGCGGCGAGGGCGCTCAGGGCACCTCCGGTGTCGTGGACGCCGTCACCAACGGTGTCGGCACGATCGGCTACGCCGACGCGTCGCGCGCCGGTGACCTCGGCACCGTCGCGGTGAAGATCGGCGACGAGTACGTGCCGTACTCGCCGGAGGCCGCTGCGGCCATCGTCGACGCCTCGCCCGCGGACTCCGAGGGCGAGCGCGGCGAGACCGACCTCGCGATCGCCATCGACCGCGCCTCGGTCGAGTCGGGTGTCTACCCGATCGTCCTGGTGTCGTACCTGATCGCCTGCAACGAGTACGCGACCACCGGTGAGGCGGACGTCGACCTCATCAAGGCGTACCTGTCGTACATCATCAGCGACGAGGGCCAGGCCGCCGCGGCCGAGGCCGCCGGTTCGGCGCCGATCTCGGCGACGCTGTTCGAGGCCGCTCAGGCCGCGATCGACGGCATCCAGTAACACCTCTCTAGCCGCCCGGCCCCGCCGCTCGTAATCTGAACGGCGGGGCCGGGTCGGTTTCCGCCCACCCCGCCCGACCGGACCACGGACTGGAACGCATCCCGACATGAGCACCTCGGCCCTCACTCCGCGTCGACGCACCACCCAGCGCCCCGGTGATCGGATCTTCTCCGCGAGCGCGCTCACCGCCGGCAGCCTGATCCTCGCGATCCTCGCCGCCGTGGCCGGCTTCCTGCTCCTCGAGGGCGTCCCCGGGGTCGTCGCCGATCCGGAGGACGTCTCGATCTACTCCGAGGGCGACAACTTCGTCACCTTCACCGTGCCGCTCATCTTCGGCACCCTGTGGGCCGCCGCCCTCGCGCTCGTGATGGCCCTGCCGCTGGCGATCGGCATCGCGCTCTTCATCTCGCACTACGCGCCGCGCCGCCTGGCGGCGCCGATCGGCTACGTCATCGACCTGCTGGCCGCGGTGCCGTCGGTCGTCTTCGGCCTGTGGGGCGCCAACGTGCTCGCCCCCGCCACCCAGCCGCTGTACGCCTGGCTCGCCGAGAACCTCGGCTGGATCCCGCTGTTCGCCGGCCCCGCGTCGGGCACCGGCCGCACCATCTTCACCGCCGCCATCGTGCTCGCGGTGATGGTGCTGCCGATCATCACCGCCATCTCGCGCGAGGTCTTCCTGCAGACGCCGCGCCTCTACGAGGAGGCGGCGCTCGCCCTCGGCGCGACCCGCTGGGAGGTCATCCGCACCGTCGTGCTGCCGTTCGGCCGCCCGGGCGTCATCTCCGGCGCGATGCTCGGCCTCGGCCGCGCGCTGGGCGAGACGATGGCCGTCGCGATGGTGCTCTCCGCCACCGGCGTCATCTCGATCAACCTGATCAGCTCGGTCAACCCGTCGACGATCGCCGCCAACGTCGCGCTCCGCTTCCCGGAGGCGTACGGCGTCAACGTCAACGTGCTCATCGCCACCGGCCTCATCCTGTTCGCGATCACCCTGCTGGTGAACTCGATCGCGCGCTACATCGTCAACCGCCGCAAGGACTTCTCGGGAGCCAACTGATGTCCGTCACCGCCCCCGCCCGTCCCACCGCGAACACGTTCGCGGCCGGGCGCCTGCCGCGCTACTCGACGATCATCGTCCTGCTGGCCGCGCTGGTCGTCTCGTTCGGCGTCTTCGGCCTCACCGCGCTCGGCACCGAGTCCGGGGAGTTCAACGCGATCGGCGCGATCCTGGTCGGCGCCATCCTGTTCGCCGTCGCCAACTGGCTGCTCGCCCGCATGGTCGAGGGCCCGCGCAAGGCGTTCGACCGGCTCATCACCACCCTGGTGGTCGGCGCCTTCGTGGTGGCCTTGATCCCGCTCGTCTCGCTGATCTACACGGTGGTCGTGACCGGCGTCGGCCGCTTCGACCTCGACTTCTTCACGCTCTCGATGCGCAACGTGCTCGGCGAGGGCGGCGGCGCGGCGCACGCGCTCATCGGCACCCTGCTGATGACCGGCGTCGCGACGCTGATCTCGGTGCCGATCGGCCTGCTCACCTCGATCTACCTGGTCGAGTACGGGCGCGGCCGGCTCGCCCAGGCGATCACGTTCTTCGTCGACGTGATGACCGGCATCCCGTCGATCGTCGCCGGCCTGTTCGCGTTCGCGCTGTTCGAGCTCATCCTCGGGCCCGGCACCCGCGTCGGACTCTCCGGCGCGATCGCCCTCACCGTGCTCATGCTCCCCGTGGTCGTGCGCTCCAGCGAGGAGATCCTGCGGCTCGTGCCGAACGAGCTGCGCGAGGCGTCGTACGCCCTCGGCGTGCCCAAGTGGCTGACCATCCTCAAGGTCGTCATCCCGACGTCGATCGCCGGCATTTCGACCGGCGTGATGCTCGCGATCGCCCGGGTGATCGGCGAGACCGCCCCGCTGCTGATCGCGGCCGGCTTCTCGAACAACTTCAATTTCAGCCTCACCGAGGGCCGGATGCAGAGCCTGCCGGTGTTCGTCTACTACTCCTACGTGAGCCAGGGGACCGACCCGCTGCCCTACATCGAGCGCGCCTGGACGGGCGCCCTCACGCTCATCCTCATCGTGATGGTCCTCAACCTCGCCGCGCGCCTCATCGCGCGGGCATTCGCCCCCAAGCTCGGCCGCTGACCCGACCAGGAAAGAACGAGAGAGCACACCCGTGTCCAAGCGCATCGAGGTCACCGACCTCAACGTCTACTACTCCAAGTTCCTCGCGGTGGAGGGCGTCTCGCTCACCATCGAGCCGCGCACGGTCACCGCGTTCATCGGCCCGTCCGGATGCGGCAAGTCGACCTTCATCCGCACCCTCAACCGGATGCATGAGGTCATCCCCGGCGCCTACGTGGATGGCGAGGTGCGCATCGACGGCAACAACCTGTACGACCCGTCGGTGGATCCGGTGACGGTGCGCCGCCAGATCGGCATGGTGTTCCAGCGGCCGAACCCGTTCCCCACCATGTCGATCCGCGACAACGTGCTCGCCGGCGTGAAGCTCAACAACCGCCGCATCTCGAAGTCCGACGCCGACGACCTGGTCGAGTCGTCGCTGATGGGCGCGAACCTGTGGAACGAGGTCAAGGACCGCCTCGACCGCCCCGGCTCGGGCCTCTCCGGCGGGCAGCAGCAGCGTCTGTGCATCGCCCGCGCCATCGCGGTGAAGCCGGACGTCATCCTGATGGACGAGCCGTGCTCGGCCCTCGACCCGATCTCGACGCTCGCCATCGAGGACCTCATCGAGGAGCTCAAGAACGAGTACACGATCGTGATCGTGACCCACAACATGCAGCAGGCGTCGCGGGTCAGCGACAAGACGGCGTTCTTCAACATCGCCGGCACCGGCAAGCCCGGAAAGCTCATCGAGTACGACGACACCACGACGATCTTCTCGAAGCCCTCCGTGCAGGCGACCGAGGACTACGTCTCCGGCAAGTTCGGATGATCCGACGCTGAACGGCGGACGGGCTCGGTGCTGATGCGCCGGGCCCGTTCCCGTTCCGGCGGCGGTGTCGTGCGGGCGGCGGTGTGGTGCCCGTCGCACGGATGCCGGGGGAAGAAGTGCCGGAGGGAGAAGTGCCGGACCGCGGCGAACGCCTCTCGGCGCGAGGCCGCTCGAAGCGGCGAATGTTGGAGCCCGGGGTTGCCGCGGCCCGGCTGTCCCAGCTTAGGCAGCAACACGGGCGGCGCGCCGCCCGCATGAAGGGGTTCCTGCGGATGTTCGCGGGGAGCGCACGGGAACATCCCGGGCGCGTCAGTCGCGGCGACGCCGGCCCGTCGGCGACCTCCCGGGCAGCGACGTCAGTCGAGCGCTTCGTCGCGCGCCAACCGCGCACAGCGGGCGAGCTCGTCGGCGATGGCCGAGAACCGCAGCGCCCGCGTCGTGAGCAGCGTCGCGCGCTCCGGTGAGGCGGCCTCCTGGTCGTCCGCCACATCCGCAGCCCCCGAGGCGACGAGTCGCGAGAACGCGGCCGCCCGGTCGAGCGCGAGTCCCAGGTCGCCCGAGAAGGCGCCCCGCAGCAGCGCGTCGGCGAGCGCCACCACCTCGTCCGGTCCGGCCGGGCTCGGCGCTCCCGCCACGGCGGCGTCGGCGGTGGCCAGCACCTCGGTGCCGCGCTGAAAGAGCAGGCTGACGCCATCCGGGTCCTGCCGGATCGCCGCCTGCAGCAGGTGGATGCGCCACAGCGCCCCGGGGAGGCTCGCCGGGGCGGCGCGCGCCCACAGCTCGGCGAGCACGTCGATGCCGTGCTCGTCGGTGTAGCGCACGAGCCGCTCGAGCACCGCGGGATCCTCGGCGCCGCGGGTGCGGGCGAGCAGCGTGCGGGCGCTCTCGTGCGCCGCGCGCATCACCGCCGCCGGGTCGTCGGCGCCCGCGATCGCCTCGAACTGGCGCCCCCCGAACAGCGCCGGACGATGGTGGTCGCGATCGGGGCTGCTCACCCGACCACGCTACGCGCGCGGCCCCGATCCCGCTGCCGGCGCGACCGCCGCGGCTGAGTACGCTGGTGCGACGGGCCTGTAGCTCAGTCGGTAGAGCATCGGACTTTTAATCCGCGGGTCGTGGGTTCGAGCCCCACCGGGCCCACCCATCCACCCGTCGCCGGGCGCCCGACTCAGCCGGTGGTCGTGCCGAACAGCAGCCCGAGCAGGTAGGTGACCGCGGCGGCGCCGAGCCCGATGAGCAGCTGGCGCAGCGCGCGCTTCCACAGCGCGCCGCCCGAGAGCAGCCCGACGACGGTGCCGGTTGCGAGCAGGGCAACGCCCACCGCTCCGGCGGCGACGGCGACGGCGAGGAATCCGTCGGCCCCGGCGAGGTACGGGATGACGGGGATGACGGCCCCGACGGCGAAGAACGCGAAGCTCGACACCGCGGCGGCCCAGGCCGAGCCGACGGCCTCGTGGGTGTCGACGGCGGGCAGGGTGATCGCGCCGGTGCGCGGTTCGACCTGGGCGAGCACCTCGCGGGCGTGCGCCTCGGCATCCGCGGGGCTCATCCCCCGCGCCCGGTACACCAGCGACAGCTCGTTGGCGTCGACGTCGAGCGCCGGCACGACGCGGTGGCTCTCCGGATCGGGGTGCGAGGCGTCGAGCAGCTCGCGCTGCGAGCGCACCGACACGTACTCGCCCGCCCCCATCGACAGCGCGCCGGCGAGCAGACCGGCGACGCCGGTGATGAGCACCGCCTCGCGGCCGAGTCCGGCGGCGGCGACGGCGAGCACGAGGGCGAGGTTGCTGACCAGCCCGTCGTTGACGCCGAAGACCGCGGCCCGGAAGCCGCCGGCGAGGCGGGCGCGCCCGCGGGCGGCGAGGCCGCGCAGTACTTCGCCGTGGATGCGCTCGTCGGCCGCCATCGCCTTCGTCGCGTCGACGTCGGCCTCGTAGGGCGAGCGCGCCTCGGCGCGTTGCGCGAGGGCGAGCACGAACAGGCTGCCGAACCGCCGGGCGAGCACGATCAACGCGCGGCTGCGCAGACTGGCGCGCGGAGCGGGGTTCGCGTGCTCGCCGAGCAGGGCCACCCAGTGGCTCTCGTGGCGCCGCTCCGCCTCGGCGATGCCGAGCAGGATCTCGCGCTCCTCACCGGTGCGGCGCTGAGCGAGCTCGCGGTAGAGGGCGCCCTCGGCGCGCTCGTCGGCGAGGTAGCGGCGCCAGCGTCGGATCTGGGCGCCGGAGACGGCGGGGGCGTCGGCCATGGGGTCCTCCCGGTCGGCGCCGACCGGGAACGCGGGGGTCTCCGGCCGACGGATCATCGGCCGAAGGTCTCGTTCGCCCGGGTCCGGGTGGGGCACCGGGCGGTCGTCGCGACCGCCAGCATGTCGATGCCCGCGCTGCGCGTCACGATCGGGACCGGACGCGTCGGGAACTACTCCCCTTCGATGCCCCCACGATAGCGCAGGCCCCACGAGCCCTCCCAGGTGGCCCCGGGCTCGATCCAGGCGAGACCCTCGCCGGAGTTGAGGGCGTTGGGCGGGGCGGTCATCGGCTCGACCGCGACGGCGAGGCCCGGGCCGTCGTCGCGGGGGAACACGCGGGGCGTGAACACCTGCACGTAGCCCCAGGACGCCTCCTGCCGCAGTTCCACCGCCGACCCGTCCGGGGCCTCGAGCCGGGCGCTCACGCCGCCGACGGGGGCGACCGCGCCGAACGTCGTGTCGAGGTCGAGGTCGCCGACGCGGCGTCCCGCGCGCAGGTCGAACGACGTGCCGTCGACCGGGTGCTCCGCTAGGGGGATGAGTCGCTCGTCGGCCTCGAACCGGGTCCCCGCGTGCACGGTGAGCGTCAGGTCGGCCACCGGGACCTCGCCGACCCGCAGGAACGGATGCGTTCCCACCGCCCAGGGGGCGGGCGTCGTCGCGTGGTTGGTGGCCGTGTGGGTGACGTCGAGGCCGTCGGCGCGCAGGGCGTAGCGCACCGTGGTGACGAGCAGGAACGGCCAGCCGTGCTGCGGCGGGACGAGGGCGCGCAGGGTGACGCTCGCGGCGTCCTGCTCCACGACCGCGTAGTCGGTGTTCCGCAGCAGCCCGTGGATGGCGTTGCCGCGGGCCGGTTCGGTCACGTCGAGCGCCTGCTCGACCCCGTCGAGGCGCCAGACGGCATCCGCCACCCGGTTCGGCCACGGCGCGAGCACGATGCCCGCCGCGAAGGGCGGCACGGCGTCGACCGGGAAGGTCTCGGTGAGGGCGACGCCGTCGACGACCAGCTCGCGCAGCACCGCGGCGACCGTGCCGACGGTGGCGCGGGCCCCCTCACGCTCGAGGACGATCTGCTCTCCCGTCGGCGCCGTCACCCGGCCAGCCTACGGCGGACGCAACCTGGCAATCCCCTCCACATCGGCGGCGTTCCGCGGGGTGCGGGTTGCGACCCCCGCGCATTCTCGGCATCGTGGCCGGTTCGTCCGACCACCCCATCCAGGGAGGAAAGAACATGCTCACGCTCACCGACTCCGCCGGCACCGTCGTCTCGACGATCGTCGCCCGCGCCACCACCACCGACACCGCCGGCCTGCGCATCCAGCAGGGCGGCGAGGACCGCTACGACGTCGCCGTCGTCGACGCCCCCGAGGCGGCCGACATCGCCGTCGAGCACCAGGGCGCCAAGGTCTATATGCCCGACGAGGTCGCGACCACGCTCGACGACAAGGTGCTCGACGCCTCCGTCGGCGACGACGGCAGCGTCCGCTTCGCCATCGCGCAGCAGGCCTAGCCCTCGCGCACCGACGGCGGTCCCGGCTCCGGCCGGGGCCGCCGTTCGCGTCTCGGCGACCGGCTCACCCGACGACCGAGCGCCCCGAGGCGGCGCCCCGCGGACGGAGCGTCAGGCGGTGGCGCGCTCCGCGAGCTGCACGACGTTCTGCAGCAGCAGCGCCCGCGTCATGGGGCCCACGCCGCCCGGGTTGGGCGACATCCATCCGGCGATCTCGGCCACGGCCGGGTCGACGTCGCCCGAGAGCTTCGCCTTGCCCGACTCGGTGGTGCCCACCCGGGTGACGCCGACGTCGAGCACCGCGGCGCCGGGCTTGATCCACTCCGGCTTGATGAAGTGCGGCTGCCCGATGGCGGCCACGACGATGTCGGCGCGACGCACCTCCTCGGCGACGTCCTGCGTGCGCGAGTGGGTGAGCGTGACGGTGGCGTCGACGCCCTTGCGGGTGAAGACGAGGCCGAGCGGACGGCCCACGGTCAGCCCGCGCCCGACGATGGTCACGTGCTTGCCCGAGATCGGCACGTCGTGGCGCTTCAGCAGCTCCACGACGCCCGCCGGGGTGCACGGCAGCGGCGAGGTGAGCTCGCGGTCGACGCCGAGCACGAGCCGACCCAGGTTGGTCGGGTGCAGGCCGTCGGCGTCCTTGTCGGGGTCGATCAGCTCGAGGATCGGGTTCTCGTCGATGCCCTTCGGCAGCGGCAGCTGCACGATGTAGCCGCTGACGCTCGGGTCGGAGTTGAGCCCGGCCACCGCCGCGCGCACCTCCGCCTCGCTCGCCGTCTCGGGGAGGTCGACGCGGATCGACTCGATGCCCACCTCGGCGCAGTCGCGGTGCTTGCTGCCGACGTAGCTCACCGAGCCGGGGTCCTCACCGACCAGCAGCGTGCCGAGTCCGGGCACGACGCCCTTGGCGCGAAGAGCGGCGATGCGCTCGCGCAGCTCATCCTTGATCGCCGCGGCCGTCGCGACGCCGTCGAGGGTGATGGCGGTCATACTTCGATCCTCTCCTTCGTCGGATCCGGATGGGGTGCCGGGTTCCACTGGGTGGGTCGCGGGTTCGTCGCGGCCCGCCTTCGGGCTCAGGCCCAGGTCGTGGGGCTGTCGAGCCCCGGGTAGAGCGGGAACTCGGAGGCGAGCGCGCCGACCCGCCCGCGCAGCACGTCGAGGTGCGGGTCGGGCAGCAGCGCCCCGGCGATGATGTCGGCCACCTCGGCGAACTCCTCGTCGCCGAAGCCGCGCGTGGCGAGGGCCGGGGTGCCGATCCGGATGCCGGAGGTCACCATCGGCGGGCGCGGGTCGTCGGGCACCGAGTTCTTGTTGACGGTGATGCCGACGTCGTGCAGCCGGTCCTCGGCGGCCTGGCCGGTCATCTCCGACTCGCGCAGGTCGGCCAGCACCAGGTGCACGTCGGTGCCGCCGGTGAGCACGTCGATCCCCGCGTCGCGACTGTCGGGGGCGGTGAGCCGCTCGGCGATCAGCGCGGCGCCGCGCAGGGTGCGCTCCTGCCGGTTGCGGAACTCCGGATCGGCGGCGAGCTTGAACGCGGTCGCCTTGGCGGCGATGACGTGCATCAGCGGGCCGCCCTGCTGACCGGGGAACACGTTGGAGTCGACCTTCTTCGCCAGGTCGGCGTCGTCGGTCAGGATGAAGCCCGAGCGCGGTCCGCCGATGGTCTTGTGCACGGTCGACGACACGACGTGGGCGTGCGGGAACGGCGACGGATGCAGCCCCGACGCCACCAGGCCCGCGAAGTGCGCCATGTCGACCCACAGCTTCGCGCCCACCTCGTCGGCGATCTCGCGGAACGCGGCGAAGTCGAGCTGTCGCGGGTAGGCCGACCAGCCCGCGATGATCACCTGCGGCTGCGCCGCACGGGCGGCATCCCGCACCGCGTCCATGTCGATCCGGGCGGTCGCCGGGTCGAGGCGGTACGCGTGGGCGTCGTAGAGCTTGCCCGAGAAGTTCAGCTTCATCCCGTGGGTGAGGTGGCCGCCGTGCGCCAGCTCCAGCCCCAGGATGCGGTCGCCGGGCTTCGCGATCGCAGCCAGCACGGCGGCGTTGGCGCTCGCCCCGGAGTGCGGCTGCACGTTGGCGTAGCCGGCGCCGAACAGGCTCTTGGCCCGCTCGATGGCGAGGTTCTCGACCACGTCGACGAACTCGCATCCGCCGTAGTACCGGCGCCCGGGGTAGCCCTCGGCGTACTTGTTGGTGAGCACCGAGCCCTGCGCCTCGAGCACCGCGCGCGGCACGAAGTTCTCGCTCGCGATCATCTCGAGCGTCGAGCGCTGGCGGTCGAGCTCGCTCGCCAGAGCGGCGGCGACCTCGGGGTCGACGTCGGCCAGCGGGGCCGTGAAGGTCGAGGGGGCGGTCATGCTGTCCTCCGGGTGCGCGCGGAACGATGTCGTACACAGCCCAGGCGCGCGGCCGTTCTCTTCGTCCTGCGTCGCTCCCCGATGGTGACCCATCCGAACGCCAGTCGCGACACCGGGAGTCTACCGCGCCCCGTCGTGCGCTCCGCCGGGTCCGCGCCGACCGGGTCGGACCGGGTGCGAGACGGGCTGCGGGGCTCAGCCGGGGTGCGCCTCAACCGCGATGAGCCTCCGCCGGGTGGGCCGCGATGCGGGCCCGGTCGGTGGCGAGCATGACGACCAGCCCGGCCGCGACGATCGCCGCCGCCACCCACGGGATGGTGGCCACGCCCGCGCCGTCGAGCACCCCGCCGCCGACCAGGGCGCCGGTCGCGATGGCGAAGTTGAACGCGGTGGTGACGATCGATCCGGAGATGGTGCGCACCCGCCGCGACGAGCCGTGCAGGGCCCGGGCGTGGAACAGCGCGGGCAGCCCGCCGAACGCGAGGCTCCACAGCACCAGCAGCGGGACGGCGGCGAAGGTGCTGCCGAGCAGGGTGATGAGCAGCAGCAGCGCGACGACCGCGGCCGTCGTGCCGTTCACCGTCAAGCGCGGATAGCGGTCGCCGAGCGCGCCGGCGATCAGCACCCCGCCCAGTCCGGCGATGCCGAAGGCCAGCAGCACGGCGCTCACCAGGTCGGGCGGCACCTCGGCCACCGTGATGCTCCACGGCGCGATGTAGGTGTAGAGCGTGTTGTGGCCGCTCACCACGAAGTAGACGCTGATGGCGATGATGCCCACCGCGAGCAGCGACCGGTCACGGTGGTAGGGCAGCTCGATCTCGCCGGTGGCGAGGGTGACCCGGTGGTCGAGGTTCGGCAGCGCCAGCACCACGAGCACCGTGAACACCACGATGATCACCGCCATCACGGCGAACGCGAGCCGCCAGCCGAGCGCGTGCCCGATGGCGGCGGTGAACGGCACTCCCAGGATGAACGCGAGCGAGCCGCCGCCCGTGGTCACCGACACCGCACGCGCCAGCTGCCCGGGGGCGACGAGGAGCGCCGTGTAGGGCCCCGCGACCGCCCAGAACAGCCCGTGCGCGAGCCCGCCGACGATGCGCGCCGCCGTCAGCGCCTCATACGACGGGGCGACCGCCGCAGCGAGGTTGGTCACCGCGAACACCCCGAGGGTGATCACCAGCAGCCCCTTGCGCGAGACGTGCCGGGTGAGCAGCGTCACCGGGATGGAGGTGAGCGCCACGGTGCCCGCGAAGACCGACACGAGCAGCCCGACGCGCGACTCGCTCACGTCGAGGTCGGCGGCGATGTCGGGCAGCAGCCCGGTCGGCAGGAACTCGCTCGACACGGAGACGAAGATCGCCCCCGCGAGCACGAGCAGGCGGAACAGGGGGAACGGCGCGGCCGGGCGGCCGGCGGATGCGGTGGTCATGAGGCGGAAGAGGCGAGAAGGGCGCGCTCGCGGCCGCGGGAGCGGGCGGGACGCCGACGCTCGCGGTCAGTCTACGGTCGCGCCGCGGCGCACCGCCGGTGTGTGACGGCGTCCCCGGGAGCGCCCCGCGCGCGGATCTCTCAGGAAATCGACACACATTCCTGATGAGTTGCCTGTCATGCTGGGCGGGTACGGCCGCCGCCGACTCCCCCGACGCCGCCCTGTGGCGGCACACGCACCGAGGAGCAGCAATGACGACCCAGCCCACCACCACGCCCCGCCGCCGGATGCTCGCCGTCGGCGCGCTCGGTCTCGGCGTCGCCGGCGCCCTCGCCGGATGCTCGACGGATGCCGGAGGAGGGGACGGCGCCGCCGCGGACACGTCGGCCGAGTACGCCGACGGCACGTACACCGCCACCGGTTCGTACGTCGCGCCGAGCGGCACGGAGACGATCGACGTCGAGCTGACGCTCGAGGGCGACACGGTCACCGCGGTCGAGGTGACGCCGCACGGCTCGCCCGGCAACGCGGCGCAGTTCCAGGCGCAGTTCGCCGGCGGGATCGCCGCGGAGGTCGTCGGCAAGGACATCGACACCCTGAACGTGTCGCGCGTCGCCGGGTCGTCGCTCACCAGCGGCGGGTTCACCGACGCGGTCGCCCAGATCAAGGCCGAGGCGCTCGTCGGCTGAGCCGGCCCGTCCGGAGACGGTCGTGATCAGCGACCCGCTGCCGCACGCCTGGACGTTCGAGGCGATCGGCACGGCCTGGCGCATCGACACGGCCGAGCCACTGGCGGCATCCGTGCGCGACGCCGTCGGCGAGCGGGTGGAGCGGTTCGACCGCGACTGGTCGCGCTTCCGAGCCGACTCGCGGCTCGCGCCGCTGGCGCGCGGCGGGGCCACGGTGCGCCTCGCCGACGACGCCGGTCCGCTGCTGGCGCTCTACCGCGACCTGTACGCGGCGACCGACGGCCGGGTCTCGCCGCTCGTCGGACGGTCGCTCGAGACCCTCGGCTACGACGCGGCGTACCGGCTCGCCCCGCTCGGCGACCCCGAGCCGGCCCCCGCGTGGGACGGCGGATGGGAGGGCGGCGAGGTCTCCGCCGTCGCGCCGCTGGTCGTGGATGTCGGGGCGGCCGGCAAGGGCTACCTCGTCGACCTGGTCGGCGACGTGCTGGCCGAGCACGGGGTGGCCGAACACGTGGTCGACGGAAGCGGCGACCTGCGCACCCGCGGCGTCGCGATGCGCATCGCGCTCGAGAACCCGGCGGATCCGCGCAAGGCCGTCGGGGTCGGCAACTTCGTCAGTTTCAGAATCCTTTCCTCCGCATGCAGCATGGTAGCATGGGCAAGTCGGAGAGCGCGTGCACCCCCATTGAACGCCACAGTAGAGGTCGTCCTGGTTCCTGTACACCGCCATCA
>JBHIXX010000036.1:0-24792 GCA_041984585.1 Pseudolysinimonas sp.
GCCGCGACCGGGCAGGGCATCGAGGGGACCTCCCAGCTGGTGGTCGACACCGAGCGCCGCGTCATCGTCGGCGCGACCTTCGTCGGCCCCCACGTCGGGGAGATGCTGCACGCCGCGACCATCGCCGTCGTCGGCGAGGTGCCCATCGATCGGCTGTGGCACGCCGTGCCCGCCTACCCGACCCTCAGCGAGGTGTGGCTGCGCTGGCTCGAGGAGTACGGCCGCGGATGAGACTCATCGACCGCGCGCTGCTGCGCGCCTCGCGACGCCCCGAGGACCGCGGCGAGGCCGCCCACCGGCGCGACATGCTCGCCTCGGCCACCGGCGTCGTCGTCGAACTGGGCGCCGGGGCCGGCGCCACCTTCGCCCACTACCCGGCGGCCGTCTCGCGGGTCGTCGCCGTGGAACCGGCCGAGCCGCTGCGCGAGCGCGCTGCCGAGGTCGCGGCCGGGGCGAAGGTGCCGATCGAGGTCGTCCCCGGCCGGGCGGAGGCGATCCCCGTGGCCGACCACACCGCCGACACGGTGGTGGCGAGCCTGGTGCTGTGCAGCGTCGACGACCTCGACGCCGTGGTGCGCGAGATCACGCGGGTGCTCGTGCCGCACGGCCGCGTGCTGTTCTACGAGCACGTGCGCGCGGCGGGCGCCCGCGGCGGCCTCGAACGCGCGGCCACCCCGCTGTGGAGCCGGATCGCCGGCGGATGCCACCTCGACCGGGACCCCGTGGCCGCGTTCGAGCGGGCGGGCTACCGCGTCACCCACCGACGGATGCGGTTCGCCCCCGTGCGCGGGCTGCCGGGGGTCGACCACGTGATCGCGGCGGCGACGCGCGCCTGACCCGCATCCGTCCGGGGCTGCCGGACCCCCGCCCCCGCGCGGGGCGCTCACCCCTGGGCGGCGCGCTCCAGCCCGTCGAGGATGAAGTCGAGCCCCGGGTCGAACGAGTCGCCGAAGTGGTACCCGGGCTGCATCACGTGCTCCATCGTGAAGCGCACCAGGTTGGGGAACTCGTCGGGCGACAGCGGCATGACGATCTGCTCGGCCGCCTCGTCGAGGTCGCCGCCGGTGTCGCCGAGCGGCAGCGCCGTCTCCTGCAGCGCGAAGCCGTAGGTGAACGCGTCGACGACCGCGAGCCCGTGCGCGACGAGCGGCAGCGGGAAGCCGGCCGCCAGCCACGCCCCGATGAGCGCCTCGTGGTGGGCCAGGATGTCGAGCGCCGGGGTGCGCCGCGACTCCATGATCGGGATCGCCCACGGGTGCCGGATGAGGGCGGCCCGCAGCGCGTGGGCGCGCTCGCGGATGGCGTCCTTCCAGGAGGCCCCGGGCTCCGGCACGCCGACCTCGTCGAACACGCGGCCGACCATCCCGTCGACGATGTCGTCCTTGCCGTCGACGTAGTGGTACAGGGTCATCGGCTTGACCCCGAGGTGGTCCGCCAGTTTGCGGATGGTCATCGGCTCGAGGCCGATCTCGTCGGCGAGCTCGATGGCGCCTTCGATGATCGCGGAACGGGTGAGCCCGCCCCGCGATCGCGATGCGCCGGATGACGCGGTGGTCGCCATTCGGTCCCCCTCTTTCGTGGATTCCCCGTCGGGGGCTTGACCCATCGTACTAAGTACGGCTACCGTTCTGCGAGTTGTCGTACTTAGTACGAACCACACGCATCCGCACCGCCCCATCCATCCGCACCGTCGTCCGAGGAGGACCCCATGACCACCACCGAGAACCCCCGCCCCGCCGAGCAGTCGGCCGTCCCCGCCACCATGCGCGCCGTCGTGCAGCGCGGCTACGGCGAGACCGACGTGCTGCACCTCGAGCAGATCCCCGTGCCCCAGCCCGGCCCCGGCCAGGTGCTGGTGCGGGTGCGCGCCGCCGGCCTCGACCGCGGCGTGTGGCACCTGATGGCCGGGCTGCCCTACCTCGTGCGCCCCATGTTCGGCATGTCGACCCCCCGCCAGCCGATCCCCGGCGCCGATGTCGCCGGCGAGATCGTCGCCGTCGGCCCCGACGCGCCCGGGTCCGACCCGGTCCGGCACGCCGTGGGCGACGCCGTGTTCGGGATCGCCGACGGCAGCTTCGCCGAGTACGCCCTCGCCGACGCGGCCACGGTCACCCGCATCCCCGAGGGGATCGGCTTCGACGAGGCGGCCGCCGCCGCCGTCTCGGGGCTCACCGCGCTCGAGGCCGTGCGCGACCACGGGCACGTCGAGGCGGGCCAGCGCGTGCTCGTGATCGGCGCCTCCGGCGGGGTCGGCGGCTTCGCCGTGCAGATCGCCGCGGACGCCGGCGCCGAGGTCACCGGCGTCGCGAGCGCGGGCAAGGCCGACCTGGTCCGGTCCCTCGGCGCGACCCGGGTGATCGACTACGCCACGACCGACGTCACCGCGCTGCCCGACCGCTACGACCTGATCATCGACATCAACGGACGACTGCCGCTCGGCCGCCTCGTGCGCATCCTCACCCCCGAGGGCGCCCTCGTCATCGTCGGCGGCGAGGGCGGCGGCCGGCTCACCGGCGGCATCGAGCGCCAGTTCGGCGCCCGCCTGCGCTCGGCGTTCACCCGTCGGCGGCTCGGCTTCTTCATCTCTTCGGAGGACCGCGCCGGGCTGACCGAGCTGGCCGACCTGATGGCCTCCGGCGCGGTGCGCTCCAGCGTCGGCTCGACCTACCCGCTCGAGGAGGTCGGCCGCGCGATCGACGACATGCAGGCGGGACTCGTCCGCGGCAAGGCCGTCATCCGCGTCGCCGCCTGACCCGCCCCAGCCGACCCCACCACCCCATCCGACCGCCCCACCCCCTCACCCACCGCACCACCCCATCCGAAGGAGAACCCATGTCCACCGTCATCGACACCAGCCGCCGCACCGCGGCCCGCATCGCCGGAGTCGGCTACGTCGCGCTGTTCGTGCTCGCGATCTTCGCCAACTTCGTCGTCAAGCAGGGGATGATCGACCCCGCCGACGCGCAGGCCACGGCCGCCGCCATCACCGAGCAGGAGGGCATGTTCCGCCTCGGGCTCACCGCGTTCGTCGTGATCTTCCTGCTCGACATCCCCGTCGCCTGGGGCCTCTACGTGCTGTTCGCCCCGGCCGGCCGCACCCGGTCGCTGCTCGTCGCCTGGTTCCGCATCGCCTACACGGTGTTCCTCGGCGTCGCCGCGGTGTTCATGTTCCTCGGCCTGCAGATCGCGACCGGCGCCGTCGGCTCGCTCGACGCCGAGGTGGCGCTGCTCATGTTCGAGGCGTTCGACTTCGCCTGGTTCGTCGGACTGCTCGCCTTCGGCGTGCACCTGATCACGCTCGGCGCGCTGATCCTGCGCTCGCGCATCGCGCCCCGCGCGATCGGCGTCATCCTCGCCGTCGCCGGCGCCGCGTACGCCTTCGACACCGTGCTGCACGTGCTGCTCGTCGACTACGCCGCCATCGCCGACGTGATGCTCGCGATCGTCGCGGTGCCGTCGATCGTCGCCGAGTTCGCGTTCACGATCTGGCTGCTCCTCGCCGGTCGCCGGTCGAGCGCGGTCACCCGCGAGGAGGAGCGCGAGCTCGTCGCCGCCTGAGCCCTCACCCCGGATGCCCCGTCGACCCGCGCGGTCGGCGGGGCGTCCGCGTGTCGTCGCTCAGCGCGGACCGGTCCCGGCTCAGCCGACCGCGCCCGGTGCGTCACCCGCGGCGATCATCCAGCTGCGGGCCGAGGAGGATCCGCCAGAGCCACTCCACCGCCACGGGAACCGGCGGGCGCGGGTCGCGCGCGAGCCACGCCCGCAGCACGCCGAGCGCGGAGCCGGCGACCCCGGCCGCGATGACGTCGGGCGGCAGCCCGTCGTCGTAGCGGTCGGCGCGGTCGGCGCGCGGGAGGGCGTCGAGCACGATCGCCTCGATCCGCGCCGAGAGTCGCGCGACCACGACCCCGCCGGCGCGCCCCAGCACCTGGCGGTAGAGCTCGGCGTTCTCGTCGAAGTGCTCGAGGAACATCGTCAGCACGTGCGGCGGTTCGTGACCGATCTGGATGCGGTCGGGCAGCGCGGCCCCCGCCGCCTCGGCCACCGCGTCGAGCGCGTCGGCGAGCAGCGTCTCCTTGTCGGAGTAGTGCTGGTAGAAGGTGCTGCGGTTGACCTCGGCGCGGTCCGCGATGTCGGCGACGGTGATGTCGTCGAGCGGCCGCTCCCGTGCGAGCGCGAACAGGGCGTCCTGCAGGCTCGCGCGGGTGCGGGCGATGCGCGGGTCCATGTGTCGATTGTGGCCCCCCGGGTGAACAGTCGCTGGGAATTCTCCGACATCCGTCGGTTTTCCAACATGTGTCGGTTAGCCTGCCGATGGCTCGAGGGCGCGCCGATCATTCATTCGCACAGCACACAGGACGGACCCCGTGGCCGAACTCCTCTACCGCCTCGCCCGCTTCGCCTCCCGCCGCGCACTGCCGGTCATCGGGGCCTGGGTGGTGGCCCTCGCGCTCGCCGTGGGCGGCTTCCTCGCCTTCGGCGGCTCCCTCGCCTCCACGCTCAGCATCCCCGGCACCGAGACCGACCGGGTCACCGCGGTGCTCGAGGACGAGATCCCCGGCGTCGGGGGCGCGGTCGGAACGGTCGTGTTCAGCACCACCGACGGCTCCGAGATCGACGCCGAGCAGCAGGCCGAGATCGCCGACCTGCTCGACGAGATCTCCGGCATGGACGACGTGGCCGAGGCCGTCGACCCGTTCGCGACCGCGGCGGAGCGCGCCGATCGCGCCGCCCAGATCGCCGACGGCCAGGAGCAGATCGAGGCCGCCGAGGCACAGCTCGACGCGGGACAGGACCAGCTCGACGCCGGACAGGCGCAGCTGGATGCCGCCATCGCGCAGGCGAAGGCGGCCGGCGTCTACGACCAGGCGGCCGCCCAGTTCGACGCCCAGCAGGACCAGATCGACGCGCAGCAGGTGCAGCTCGACGACGGCCGCGCCGAGCTCGCCGACCAGGCCGAGCAGCTCGAGCTCGCCGAGCGCCTGCTCGACGCCTCGGCCGAGATCCGCTCGGTGTCGGAGAACGGCAGCACCGCGGTCGGCGCGGTCATCTTCGACGAGAGCCTGTTCGACCTCACGCCCGAGGTGCGCACCGCGGTCGGCGACGTGCTCGACGAGGCCGGCATCGCCGGCATCCAGATCGACTACTCCGAGACCCTGTCGGCCTCGATCGACGGACTCGTCGGGCCGGGGGAGATCATCGGGGTGCTGATCGCGGCGATCGTGCTGGTGATCATGATGCGGGCCCTGCTCCCGGCGGCGCTCCCGCTCATCTCGTCGCTGGTCGGGGTCGGCGTCGGGGTCGCCGGGTCGCTCGCCTTCTCGGGCGTCGTCGACATGACCTCCGCCACCCCGGTGCTCGGCCTCATGCTCGGGCTCGCCGTCGGCATCGACTACTCGCTGTTCATCGTCAACCGGCACCGCCGCCAGCTGCGCGACGGGGTCGAGCTGCACGACTCGATCGCCCTCGCCAACGGCACCTCCGGCACCGCCGTGGTGTTCGCCGGCGCGACGGTCGTCGTGGCCCTGGTGGCGCTGCTGGTCACCGGCATCCCGTTCCTCGGCGTCATGGGCGTCGTCGGCGCCGCGTGCGTCGCGATCGCGGCGCTGGTCGCCGTGACCCTCACGCCGGCGATGCTGGGGCTGCTCGGCACGCGCGTGCTCCGGCGGCGCGACCGCGACCGCATCGGGTCCGCCGAGCACGCGCCCGCGCCGGTGCGCCCGATGGGCACCGGACGCGCCGTCGTCGCGGTACTCGTCTCCGTCGTCGGACTGCTCGTCATCGCCATCCCGGCGCTGTCGCTGCACCTGGGCCTGCCCGGCGGCGCGACCGCCGAGCCCGACTCGTCGGAGTACCGGGCGTACCACACCATCGCCGAGGAGTTCGGCGAAGGTCAGAACGGCACGCTCGTCATCGTCGCCCAGTTCGACGAGCCGATCGCCGACGACGACACCCTCGCCACCCAGGCCGACATCGCCGACCTGCTGATGGACGCCGACGGCGTCGTCGCGGTCGCGCCGGTCGGGGTCTCCGACGACGGGTCGACCCTCGCCTTCCAGGTCGTCCCCGCCGAGGGCCCGTCGAGCCTCGAGACCGAGGCGCTCGTGCACGAGCTGCGCGAGCTGTCGCCGCTCGAGGGTGGAGCGCTCGACGGCACCGAACTCGGCGTCGCCGGGCAGACGTCGGGCAACATCGACATCTCCGAGAAGCTGCAGTCGGTGCTGCCGCTCTACCTCGCCGTCGTCGTCGGTCTCTCGCTGCTGATCCTGGTGGTCGTGTTCCGCTCGCTGCTCGTGCCGATCATCGCCACCGCCGGCTTCGTGCTGTCGTTCCTCGCCGCACTCGGCGCGGTGGTCGCCGTCTACCAGTGGGGCTGGCTCGGACCGCTGTTCGGCGTGCACGACACCGGCCCGGTGCTCAACTTCGCGCCGATCATCATCGTCGGGGTGCTGTTCGGCCTCGCCATGGACTACCAGCTCTTCCTGGTCTCCGGGATGCGGGAGGCCTACGTCCACGGCGCGCCCGCGCGGATCGCCGTGTCGGCCGGGCTGCGCAACGGCCGGGCCGTGGTCACCGCGGCCGCGATCATCATGGCCTCGGTGTTCGGCGGCTTCGTGTTCAGCCACCTGGGTTACATCCGCCCGCTCGGCTTCGGCCTCGCCACCGGCGTGCTGTTCGACGCCTTCGTGGTGCGGATGCTGCTCACCCCGGCGCTCATGCACCTGCTCGGCAATGCCGCGTGGTGGCTGCCGAAGTGGCTCGACCGCATCCTGCCCCGCGTCGACGTGGAGGGCGCCGCACTCGAGCGCTCGCACCCGACGCTCGGCGTGCACCACGACGACCCGGTCGCCGCCGCGGACGAGGACGACGACCGCGAGCGCCAGCCCGCCGGCGTCTGAGCGCGGCCCTCGAGCGCCCGCCGCACCGGTCACCCGGGGCGGCGGGCACTCGCGCGCCTAGCCGGTGGCGGCGTCGATGAGCACCTCGGCGGCGGCCCGCGCCTGGCGGGCCGCCTCGGGGCTGCCGTCGATCGCGGCCGTCGTCTGCGCGCCCTCGGCGAGGATCGCGAGCTGCGCCGCGAGCGAGGGGGGCGCCCCGAGCCCGACGACGAGGTCGGCGACGTAGCGCTGGAATGCGCGCTTCTGCTCGCGCGCGATCTCGGCGACCGCGGGAGAGACCGCGCCGAGTTCGCCGTAGGCGTTGATGAACCCGCAGCCGCGGAAGTCCTCCTCGCGGAACCACGAGTCGAGGAAATCGTAGACGGCGAGCAGCCGGTCGCGCGGGGTCTCCGCGCCCTCGGCGGCGCGCGCGATGCCGGCGTTCCAGATCTCGCTGCGCCGGTGCAGCACCTCGCCGAGCAGGTGCTCCTTCGAGGGGAACTCGGCGTAGAGCCGCTTCAGCGGAACCCCCGCCTCGGTGCGCACGGCATCCATCCCCACCGCCTGGATGCCGCGGCTGTAGAAGAGCCGGTCGGCCGCCTCGAGCACGCGGTCATGGTCGGTCGACGGGGTGCCGGAGGGACCCGGGGATTCGGTCACGAAGTTCTCTCCTTCGGGGGTTGCGCGTGAGAACGTGCGTTCTCTACTATAGTCGACGCCGGGTGAGAACGAGCGTTCTCACCCACAGCCCGGGCCACAAAGGAGAAGGAATCATGGGTTACATCACCGTCGGTCAGGAGAACTCGACCCCCATCGAGCTCTACTACGAGGACCACGGGACGGGTCAGCCCGTCGTGCTCATCCACGGCTACCCGCTCGACGGCAACCTGTTCGGCACCGACCGCGTCGCCAAGTTCGCGTTCCTCGCCTCGCTCGAGCCCGGCATGCTCGGGCAGGGGGTGCCGCGCGAACAGTTCGACGGGATCGAGGCCGCAGCCAAGGCCGACCGGTTCGCCTGGTTCACCAAGTTCTACGAGGACTTCTACAACCTCGACGAGAACCTCGGCACCCGCATCAGCCAGGAGGCCGTCACCGCGAGCTGGAACACCGCCAGCGGCAGCGCCCCCGCGGCGTCGTGGGCCGTCGTCCCGACGTGGATCGAGGACTTCACCGCCGACGTGGCCGCGGTGCGCAGCAGCGGCAAGCCCGCGCTGATCGCCCACGGCACCGCCGACAACATCCTGCCCATCGACGCGACCGGCCGGCCGTTCCACGACGCCTTCCCCGAGGCCCAGTACGTGGAGATCGAAGGCGCCCCGCACGGGATGCTATGGACCCACGCCGACGAGGTGAACGCGGTCCTGCTCCCCTTCGTGCAGGCCTGAACCGCGACCGCACCCCCCGGAACCCGCGCGGCGGGGCCCGACGATCCCCCGTCGGACCCCGCCGTCTCCGTGCGCAGACGGGGTCGCACCGCCTAGCGTGGACCCAGGAGGCCACCACGATGACCAGCACCCTCGATGCTCAGCGCCGTGAATCGCCGATCCACATCGGCGAGGCGTGCGAGCGCAACGACGTCTACGCCGAACTGTGCCCGTGCCGCTCGATGCTCGACCTGCTCGCGAACAAGTGGTCCGCTCTCGCAATCGGCGTGCTCGAGAACGGCCCCACCCGGTTCGGCGACCTCAAGCGGGCGCTGCAGGGCGTCTCACCGAAGGTGCTCTCCGCCACGCTGAAGCGGCTCGAAGACGCCGGGCTGGTCGAGCGCGAGGTGTTCGCCGAGGTGCCGCTGCACGTCGAGTACTCGCTCACCGAGCTGGGGTTCTCGTCGGCCGAGCCGTTGCGCATGCTGCGCGACTGGGTGCACGACAACGTGCCCCGGCACGACGCGGATCGGCCCGCCGACCCCGCGCCCTGATCCGGCGCGGGTGCGGGGCGCCGCCTCGGGTTCGACCCGCGGGCGGCGCCACCCCGGAGCGACCCGCCGCCGCTCAGGCCAGGCGGCCGCCGCCGTCGACGTGCAGCGTCGTGCCCGTCAGGAACGGGTTCTCGATCGCGAACATCGCCGCCGACGCGAGATCGGCGGTCGCGCCGACGCGGCGGGCCGGGTTGGCCGCGGCGACGCCGGCGAAGAACCCGTCGCGCTCGGCGCCGAGTCCGTCCCAGGCGCCGGAATCGACGATCCCGGGGGAGACGCCGACCACCCGGATCGGGGCCAGCTCGACGGCGAGCGCGTCGACCAGCCCCTCGACCGCGCGGTTGCCGGTCGCCATCACGACGAGACCCGGCGACGGGCGTCGCGACGCGACCCCCGAGAACAGCACCACGACGCCGTCCTCCGGCATCCGCGGGGCGAGGTGCTTCACCAGCAGGAGCGGGCCCACCACCTTCGCGTCGAGCGCGCGGTGCACGGCGGCCGGGTCGAGCCCAACCACCGGGCCGTTGGCGTGGTCCGCCGCCAGCGAGACCACGACGTCGACCGGACCGACCTCGGCGGCGAACTCCGCCACGGAGCTCTCCATGGCGAGGTCGACGGCGGCAACGCGACCGCCGGGCGGCGGGGTCAGCCTGTCGACGCGGCGCCCCGCGACGATGACCTCGGCGCCCGCCTCGGCGGCGCGGGCCGCGATCGCCGCACCGATGCCGGAGGCACCGCCGACGATCGCGACCCGACGCCCATCGAGGGGACTCACCGGCTGCCGATCGCGGTGATCACCCCGCGGGCGACCACGTGCGGCAGCACGTTGAACGAGACGAACGCGGGCGTCGCCTCGGCGTCGAGGCCGAGCTCGGTGACCGACGCGATGTCGAGCGCCTGCACGGCGATCGCGTAGTGGTCGACCGCCCCCTCGGGCGGAGCGGACCCGACGTAGCCCGGCATCCGGGCGTCGTTCTTCACCGCCCAGGCGGCGCCCGGGAGCTCGGCGATTCCCGCCTCGAGCTCGGTGACATCGGCCGGGATGTCGACGACCATCCAGTGCCAGAAGCCGGACGGGGTCGGCGCCTCGGGGTCGTAGATCGAGACGACGAAGCTCTTCGCGGTCTCGGGCGCGCCCGACCAGGCGAGCTGCGGCGAGCGGTCCTCGCCGCCGGGCACGCCGAACGCGGCCGAGTACTGCGGCTGCGCGAACGGCCCGCCGTCGGCGAGGTCGGTGCTCGTTACGGTCAGGGCCGGGACGGAGGGCAGGTGGTCGTAGGGGGTGGACATGGGAACTCCTCGTGATGTGGATGTGGATGGGATGGGGTGGAGATGACGGGCGGGGTGCGCGCAGGCGGCCGGGCCGGGGCGTCGCGCGCGGTCAGGACTCGGCGACGACGACCTTGCCGATCGCCCGGCCGGACTTGACGATGCGGTGCGCCTCGCGCAGCCGCTCCGCGTCGATCGGCGCGAGCCGGGTGGTGGCGGTCGTGCGGATGCGGCCCTCGTCGACCAGCTCGGCGACCGCGCTGAGGATGCGGTGCTGCTCGATCAGGTCGGCCGTCCCGTGCAGCGACCGCGCGAACATGAACTCCCAGTGCCAGGAGAGCGCCTTGCCCTTCAGGCTCACCACGTCGAGGTGGTGCGGGTCGTCGATCGCCACGATCTGCCCGAACGGCTTCGCGATGCGCACGTAGGCGGCGACCGCGCCGGGCCGGGCCGACGCCGCCGTGAAGATCCAGTCGACGCCGGCGGGCTCGGCGGCCAGCACGTTCGCGGCCAGGTCGCCGGAGTGGTCGACCACCGCGTCCGCACCCAGATCGGTCACCCAGCGGCGCGACTCCTCCCGCGACGCGGTGGCGACGACCTTCACGCCCGGCAGCAGCGTCTTCACCAGCTGGATCATGATCGACCCCACGCCGCCCGCGGCACCGACGATGAGCAGCGTCCCCGAACTGGTCGCGGTGAGGTGCAGCTTGTCGAACAGCGACTCCCACGCGGTGAGCGTGGTCAGCGGAAGGGCGGCGGCGTCCGCGAAGTCGAGCGAGGCCGGCTTGCGGCCGACGATGCGCTCGTCGACCGCCTGCAGCTCCGCGTTGGAGCCGGGGCGATCGAGCGCTCCGGCGTAGTAGACGTTGTCACCCGGCTCGAACAGGGTGACCGCCGACCCGACCCGCTCGACGACGCCCGCGGCGTCGTAGCCGAGCACGCGCAGACCCGAGGTCTTCGCGCCGGCGCGGCGCTTCACGTCGACGGGGTTCACGCTCACGGCGTGCACCCGCACGAGCAGGTCGTGGGGACCGACCCGCGGCGTCGGCACGCGCGAATCGATCAAGGCGGCGGGGTCGTCGACCGGGAGGTTCGCCTCGTACCCCACGGCCCGGATGTCGGTGCTCTCGCTCATGCAGCGAGCATCGCCCCGACCCGGTGGTTACCCGCAAGAGCGCCTGCTTACCCCGCGGTAACCGGCGTCCCCGGGGTCATCCGCGCCAGCGGACGGCCGCGAACGGGCGTCGACCCCGGAAACGCCAGAAGCCCCTGGCGAACCAGGGGCTTCACGTGGCGGTACCGGTGGGATTTGAACCCACGGTGGAGGGTTACTCCACACGACTTTTCGAGAGTCGCACCTTCGGCCGCTCGGACACGGTACCGGGAGCGAGTGTAGTACAGCCGATCCGGGTCGACCGCCGGGAATGCGCTCACAGGATGCTCATAGCGGCCGCCAGCATCCGGCCAAGTGCGCCTGACGACGGTGGAGCCATGGAAGAGACCCAGAAGCCCGGAGACGCCGCCGACGCGGCCTCCGGCGAGAACGACCAGCACGCTGCCCCGGTCGCCGGCGACGCCGCCGCGGACCAGGGCCGCGCGGCCGACACGGCCGTGACGCCGGAGACGGCAGCCGCCTCCACCGCGGAGGCCCCCACGCGCCGGCCGCGCGGATGGCTCCTGCCCGTCGGCGTCGCCGCCGTCGCGGCCGGATCGCTCGTCCTCGGCGGCGTCGGCGGATTCGCCATCGCCGCCGCGGTCGACGACGACGGCCGCCCCGGGCAGGTGGCCCCGATGGGCGGACAGGCTCCCGGTGACGGGCGGCCCGGCGCGGATCGCCCCGGTGCGGGACAGCCCGGCCCGGGGGCGGATGACTCGGACTCCGACGATTCGGGTGAATCGGAGTCCGACGGCGGCTCGAACGGATCTCAGGACGGATCCTCGAGCTGATGCCCGGATGACGGGGTCCCGCGGCGTCCTCCCCGCCGGACCCCGTCATCCCTTCGGCACCGCCCCTCCCCCGGGCGGTGCCGCGCGCGTCGTCCCACGGCGCCGCGCGTCGTCGGGCGCCGTCGGCGGCGCCGCCTAGCCTCGGCACATGGCCCGCTCCGCCGCCCCCGGCTTCGTCTGCACCGAGTGCGGCTGGTCGACCGTCAAGTGGGTCGGCCGCTGCGGCGAGTGCCAGACCTGGGACACCCTCGTCGAGAAGGGCGCGCCGCGCACCGCCGTCGCCGCGGCTCCCGTCCCCGCGGGCCGCGCAGCCGTGCCGATCACCGCGGTCGCCGCGGGAACGGGCGGGCACCGCCCCACCGGCATCGCGGAGTTCGACCGCGTGCTCGGGGGCGGCCTGGTGCCGGGTGCGGCGATCCTGCTCTCCGGCGAACCGGGGGTCGGCAAGTCGACCCTGCTGCTCGAGGTCGCGGCTCGGGCGGCGGCCTCCGGCATCCGGGTGCTCTACGTCAGCGCCGAGGAGTCGGCGAGTCAGGTGCGACTGCGCGCCGAGCGCACGAGCGCGCTGAGCGACGAGCTGTTCCTCGCCGCCGAGACCGACCTGGCGACCATCCTCGGCCACGTCGACGACGTGCGGCCGGGCCTGCTGATCGTCGACTCGGTGCAGACGGTGTCGTCGGCGCTCACCGACGGCGCCCCCGGGCAGCCGGCGCAGGTGCGCGAGGTGGCCGGCACCCTCATCCGCGTCGCGAAGGAGCGGTCGCTGCCGCTGCTGCTCGTGGGACACGTCACGAAGGACGGCACGATCGCCGGCCCGCGCCTGCTCGAGCACCTGGTCGACGTCGTCTGCGGCTTCGACGGCGATCGGCAGACCGCGCTGCGCTTCGTGCGCGCCCTCAAGAACCGCTTCGGTCCGACGGATGAGGTGGGCTGCTTCGAGATGGCCGGCGACGGGATCGCCGAGGTGCCCGACCCGAGCGGGCTGTTCCTCTCCCGCGGCGGTCCCGCGGTGAGCGGCACGTGCGTGACCGTCGCGATGGAGGGACGCCGCGCGCTCCCCGTCGAGGTGCAGGCGCTGCTCGTCGGAACGTCCGCGCCGCAGCCGCGTCGCGTCGTGAGCGGCGTCGACTCGGCGCGGGTGGCGATGATCCTCGCGGTGCTCGAACGGCGCTGCCGCATCAAGCTGTCGAGCGCCGACGTCTACGTGTCGACGGTCGGCGGCATCCGTCTCACCGAACCGGGCGCCGACCTCGCGATCGCCCTCGCCGTGGCGAGTGCGGCCCGCGACGTGGCGCTGCCCCGCACCCTCGCGGCGGTCGGCGAGATCTCGCTGGCGGGAGAGATCCGGCCGGTCCCGTCGGCGGAGCGGCGCGCGACCGAGGCGGCGCGCCTGGGCTACTCGACCCTCGTCGACGGCGGCTCCGGGTCGGTGGCCGCAGCGATCGCGCGCGCACTGGCCTCGTCGCCGGACGAGCGGGTCGAGGTCCCCGCGTTCTGAGCCGACGTGTCGGTCTCCGACGGGGTCTCCCCGCCCGCCGGCCCGGCGGCTCCGCTCTCGGCGCGGGTCGGCTCGTCGGGCCCTTCCTCACTGCCGGGCGGGTCGACGCTGCCACCGGTCGCCGCCGCGACCAGCGCGATGAGCAGACCGGCCGCCAGCAGCGGGTCGCCGTAGGCCTGCGTGCCGTAGCCGGCGTACCCCCCGAAGTCGGTTCCCGCGTCGGGGTCCCGGGCGAGCACCGCGAAGGCGAGCACGGTGATCGCGAACAGCGCGTTCGCCAGCACCAGCTGCACGCGGGCCGGCCGCGGGTAGCGGGGCGAGTCGCCGTTGGCCCGGCCGTAGCCGGTGAGGAACGACCAGACGAAGCCGAACGCGGTCAGAACGAGCGCCGAGAAGCCGAGCAGCAGCGAGATCGGATTCGAGACCGCGTCGCGGTAGGCGAACAGCGCCGAGATGAGCAGCGCCACGAGCACCGGCATGGCCGACTCGACGGTGAGTCGGCGGCGCAGCAGCAGCACGGCCAGCACCGCGAGGGCGAGCACGGCGCCCACCGCCGCCAGCGCGTCACCGGTCCAGATCAGGGGGAACGCCGCGAGGCGGGTCGCCGACAGCAGCACCGTGGCGATGCCGAGCACCGCGAGCAGCTCGGGCAGGGTGCGCCGCCCGCGCGCGGCCTGCACGCCGGCGAGCAGCAGAAGCACCACGCCCCCGACGAGCCGCACCTCGGCGATCACGCCGGTGTCGTTGGTCACCGCGCGCACGCCGAACAAGGCGTCGGATGCCGCGGGCAGCCCGAGCACGAGCAGCACCTGGCCGAGCAGCTGCGCCGTCACCGACACGATCGTCGTCGTGGTCGCGGCCGCGACGACGAGCACGACCAGGTCGACCCGGTCGAGCATCCCCGTCGCCGACGGAGCACCCGGCCGGCGGCGGAGCAGGCGCAGCAGGCCCCAGACGAGCGCCGTCGCGGCGAGCAGAGCGACCGCTCCGCCGAGGGCCCAGACCGGCGCGGGGCCGTCGACGGCCGGCTCGGTCCACCCGGCGGCGGATGCCGTCACACCGGCCAGCACGAGGTCGACCAGGCGCCACAGGGCGACCGCGCCGAGCACGACCAGCACCGCCGTCGGCCCGAGCTTGTCGCGGATGGTCTGCGCCGCCCAGATCGCGGACGACACGGCGAACTTGGCGAGCGACGCGCCCGCCGCGAACGCCGCGGGGACCGCGAGCTGGCCCACTGCGCCGAGCACGATGCTGAGCAGGATGAGCGCGTAGTCGACTCCGTAGGGGCGGGCGTCGCGGGCCAGCACGGCGAGCGCGACGACGAGCGGCGCGTGCACCAGCACGGCGATCACCACGAACTCCCCCCACGCGAAGGCGCGGTGACCGCGCACCGCGGTGAGCACGACCAGCCCGACGACGCACACCCCGGTGACGGCCGCCGCCACCGGGTCGCCGCCGAACCCGATGCCGACGAACGCGAGGGCCAGGGCCACGACGCCGACGATCAGCCAGCGCAGCCAGGCCCGGGCGTGCAGCGCCCCCGAGACCGCGAGGCTCAGCGACAGCGCCGTGAGCGCGAAGATCAGCCAGTCGAGCGCGTCCGGCACCGCGACCAGCGCGGGGATCGTCCCCTGCGCGGTGAGGTCGAGCAGCGCGCGCAGCTGCGGTCCGAGCAGGATGAGCGCCGCCGCGGCCCCGTAGCCGACGATCGCGACCACCACGATGGGGCGCAGGCCGACCGGCCAGTCGACGTCGCGCAGCCGTCCGCCGCGCACCGGGTCGACGAAGATCCGGGTCAGGTAGGCGACGACGGCGGATCCGGCCGCGCGGAGCGGGGAGGGCATCCGGCGCAGCCACGGCGCTTCGGCGCTCACGGCGCGAGCTCCCATCCCTCGAGGAACGCGCTGACCACCCAGAACCGGTCGGCGCCCGGCACCACGCCCACGACGTCGCCGTCGGGCAGGTCGGGCAGGCGCCACGCCGAGATCACCCGGCCGGTGCGCAGCTCGAGCACGGCGACATCGTCCGCGCTCACCGCGAGCAGGTGCCCGTCGACCAGCGTCATCCCGACCCCCCGGGGGTCGACCCACAGCAGGTCGCCGGAGCCGAGATCCCAGGCCGCCGTCACCTCGTCGGCCATCGTGACGACGATCCCGTCGGACGCGTCGACGGCGACCGGAACCCCGATCAGACCGTCGCTCCAGACCCGGTCACCCGATCCGGCATCGAACGCGATGACCTGCGCGGCCTCGGTGAAGGCGACGACGGCACCGTCCGACGCGGCGAGCAGCGCCGGGTCGCCGGTGGGGCCCGCCCACGCCGCCGAGCCGTCGCCGAGCCGCAACGCCCGTACCTCGCCGCCGCGGGTGGCGACCGCGACGACCTCGTCGACGACGACCGGCGCGGCCTCGACCTCGCCGCCCGCCGACGCGGTCCAGTCCGCCTCGCCGGTGAGCAGGTCGACCCGCACCACGCTGCCGTCGAGCGCCGCGATCACCGCCCCGCCCGTGCCGTCAGCCGCCGGATCGCCGAGCACCAGGTCGGGGAACGTCCGGTCCCAGAGCCGCACCCCGCCATCCGTGTACGCGGCGACGCGCCGGTCGGCGGTGCCGACGAGCAGCACGTCGCCGACGGCGTGCACCCAGAGCACGCGGCCGCCGGGATGCGCGGTCCACAGCCGGGTGGCGACGCCCTGCTCGGTGCGATAGCCGGTGAGGTCGCCGGCGAAGCTCACGGCGAGGACCCCGGATGCCGTGGCGGCACCGCGCGCGTCCGTGGCCCCGAGCAGGTCGCTGTCGCCGCAGAACGGGTCGCTCAGCCGGAACGCGAGCGCGGAGACCCCCCAGTCCGACGCCCCCGCCCAGCCGCTCGGGCTCGAGAGCGTGGTCGGCGGGGCCTCGAGCCGGGCGGCGACCCCCTCGCCCTCGACCGCGTGCGACGACGCCGAGAGCTCGCCCTCCGGCCCGACGCCCGCGGTGTGCGACTCCACGATCCCGCGGCCCGGGCACCACGTGGACTCCACGGTTCCGGTCAGCAGCTCGACCCCGTCGGACGAGTACGCCAGCTCGAGCACCGTGCCGACGCATCCGTCGTCGGCCGCGACGACCCGACCGCTCGCGACGTAGTCGGCGACGCCGTTCGGCAGCGCGGCGCCCTCCTGGCGCCACTCGACGCCGGGCGTGGGGTCGGCGGGCAGCACCAGCAACCCGGGGTCGTAGGAGAACCCGCTCGCGCCGCCGGCGGTCGCCAGCAGCTCGACCCCGGCATCCGTCGTCGCGTACACACTGACCCGCTGCGGGGCGTCGGAGTCGAGCGGCGTCGACGTGACCCGCCACAGAGCGGTCTCGGCGAGCCGATCGCCGAGCCGCACGTAGTGCGCGTCCGAGGCGAGCGGGGGAAGTCCGTCGAGCAGCGCCCCGCCGCGAGTGGTCTCCTCGATGACGGTCTCGTCGTCGCCCACCACCAACGCGACCGCGCCGTCGGCGGGGAGGTAGGCGAGCGCGGCGCCCCCGGCCGGGAGCGGCGCGAGCAGGTCGACAGAGGCGAACCCGGCCGCTCCGGCGACGACGACCGCGGGAACGGTGATCGTCGCCGCGAGGCGCGCGCGACGCGAGGCGCGGCCTTCGGGCGACGGCGGATCGGGCGCGGGCAAGGTGAGTCTCCCTCGGGGGCGGGGTCGTCCCCCGCACCCTATCGCAGCGCCGCGACCCTCCCGCGGGCGCCCACGGGGGCCGCTCCGTCGCTCAGTTGAGCAGGAACTGCTTGGTCGACGCCGACTCGGCCTCGCCGACCCGCACCTGCAGGTGGTAGCTGGCGCCGCCGGCGGTCACCTGCGGACGATCGGAGTCGCAGGTGTCGGTCGACGACCGGGTGCGGTCCCACGGGATGGGGGTCGTCGCCTGCTCGACGCCCGGCTGAAGCACGATCTCGGTCGACGTGCCGCCGGTCTGACAGTCGGCGGAACTCCAGATGCGGTCCGACCCACTTGTGATGACGTACTCCTGCGCCGCGGTGCCCACGTCGAACGTGCACGGCACCGAGCCCGCGTTGACGATCGTCATCGAGATCATCGGCTGCTGACCGGACGAGTAGCTGGTCGCGTCGGTGACCGCGGTGAGCGCCACCACGTCGGGCGAGCACGCCTCCTCGTCGCCGGCGGCGACGCTCGGGGCGGTCGTCGGCTCGGAGCTTCCCGTCGGCTGCGGCGTCGGCGCGCCCTCCTCGCCGGTTCCCGGGCGCACGACGATGAGCACGATCACCAGCACCACGGCGAGCACGCCCAGCAGCACGAGCAGGCGCCGGCGCCAGTACACCGACGGCGGCTGCGGGCCCACCGGGTTCCGGATGCTCGACATGGCGCCCAGGGTACGGCCGGCCCGGTCGCCGGGCGGTCTGCCGCGCCGCGCTCCCGGGCGGCTCCGAGGTTCGGCGCCGCCCGGTCGACGCACCGTCCGAGGGGGGCGACGCCGACGGCGACTCAGCCGAGCTGCTTCAGCATCCGGGTGTTGCCGAGCGTGTTCGGCTTGACCCGCGCCAGGTCGAGGAACTCGGCCACGCCCTCGTCGGTCGAGCGCAGCAGCTCGGTGTACACGTCGGGCGAGACGATGCCCTCGCCGATCTCGGTGAACCCGTTCTCGCCGAAGAACCGCGTCTCGAAGGTGAGGCAGAACAGGCGGCTCAGACCGAGCTCGCGAGCGTCGGCCTCGAGCTGCCCGAGCAGCGCACGCCCGACCCCCGACTTGCGGTGCTCCGGGGCGACCGCGAGGGTGCGGATCTCGCCGAGGTCCTCCCACATGACGTGCAGGGCGCCGCATCCGACCAGGTCACCGTCGGCCTCGGCGACCCGGAACTCCTGCACCGACTCGTAGAAGACGACCCGGTCCTTGCCGAGCAGCACGCGTGACTCGACGAGCGGCGCCACCAGCCGCTCGATGGCGGGGATGTCGGCGGTGCGAGCGGGGCGCACCCGGATGTCGGTCACGTCGCCCGACACTACCCGGAGGCGGGTGGGCGGAGGCTGACCGGCACCCGCGGCGCCGGATCGGGCGCCACCACGACGGGCCGCACGCACGCGAGGAGGGCGCCCCCTGACGGGGACGCCCTCCTCGGATGCGACTCGGGATCAGCCGGCGGTCGCCTCGACCGGCTCCTTCTCGCGACCCGGCTGCCGCCCGGTCTCGAAGGTGAACTCGGCCTTGTCGGTGTCGTAGCCGACCTTGACGTGGTCGCCGGCCTCGAGGCGGCCGTGCAGGATCTCCTCCGAGAGCTTGTCCTCGATCTCGTGCTGCACGGCGCGGCGCAGCGGGCGGGCGCCGAGGGTCGGCTCCCAGCCGATCTCGATCAGCTTCACCTTGGCCGGGTCGTCGACCTCGATCGTCATGTCGCGGTCGAGCAGTCGCTCGGACAGCCGCTTGATGAACAGGTCGACGATCTGCTTGAGCTCGTCCTGCGAGAGCTGCGGGAAGACGATGGTCTCGTCGACGCGGTTGAGGAACTCCGGCTTGAAGTTCTTCTTCAGCTCCTCGACCACCTTGGCGCGCATCGCCTGGTAGCTGGTCTCGGCGTTCCCCTCGACGGTGAAGCCGACCGGGCCGCCGGTGATGTCCTTCGTGCCGAGGTTGGTGGTCATGATGATCACCGTGTTCTTGAAGTCGACGACGCGACCCTGACCATCCGTCAGTCGCCCCTCCTCCAGGATCTGGAGCAGCGAGTTGAAGATGTCGGGGTGCGCCTTCTCGATCTCGTCGAAGAGCACGACGCTGAACGGCTTGCGGCGCACCTTCTCGGTGAGCTGGCCGCCCTCCTCGAAGCCGACGAACCCGGGAGGGGCGCCGAACAGCCGCGAGACGGTGTGCTTCTCGCCGTACTCGCTCATGTCGAGCGAGATGAGCGCGTTCTCGTCGTCGAACAGGAACTCGGCGAGCGCCTTGGCGAGCTCGGTCTTCCCCACGCCGGTGGGGCCGGCGAAGATGAACGATCCCGAGGGGCGCTTCGGGTCCTTGAGGCCGGCGCGGGTGCGGCGGATGGTCTTGGCGAGAACCGAGATGGCCTCCTCCTGACCGATGACCCGCTCGTGCAGCGCCTTCTCCATGAAGATGAGCCGGCTCGACTCCTCCTCGGTGAGCTTGAACACCGGGATGCCGGTCGCGTTCGCGAGCACCTCGGCGATCACGCCCTCGTCGACCGTGCCGCTCGCGGCGACGTCGCCCGCCTTCCACTGCTTCTCGAGGCGCAGCCGCTCGCCGAGCAGCTTCTTCTCCTCGTCGCGCAGGCTCGCGGCCTTCTCGAAGTCCTGCTCCTCGATGGCCGACTCCTTGGCGGTGCGCACTTCGGCGATCTTCTCGTCGAACTCGCGCAGCTCCGGCGGCGCCGACAGGATCGACAGCCGCAGGCGCGCGCCCGCCTCGTCGATCAGGTCGATCGCCTTGTCAGGCAGGAAGCGGTCCTGCACGTAGCGGTCGGCGAGGTTCGCGGCCGAGACGATGGCGCCATCCGTGATGGACACCTTGTGGAACGCCTCGTACTTGTCGCGCAGGCCCTTGAGGATGTTGATGGTGTGCGGGATCGACGGCTCGTGCACGTGCACCGGCTGGAAGCGGCGCTCGAGCGCGGCGTCCTTCTCGAAGTGCTTGCGGTACTCGTCGAGCGTGGTCGCGCCGATGGTCTGCAGCTCGCCGCGGGCGAGCATCGGCTTGAGGATGCTGGCCGCGTCGATCGCGCCCTCCGCGGCGCCCGCGCCGACGAGGGTGTGGATCTCGTCGATGAAGGTGATGATGTCGCCGCGGGTGCGGATCTCCTTGGTGACCTTCTTGAGGCGCTCCTCGAAGTCGCCGCGGTAGCGGGACCCGGCGATGAGCGAGCCGAGGTCGAGCGTGTAGAGCTGCTTGTCCTTCAGCGTCTCGGGCACGTCGCCGCGCACGATCGCCTGGGCGAGGCCCTCGACGACGGCGGTCTTGCCGACGCCGGGCTCGCCGATCAGCACGGGGTTGTTCTTGGAGCGGCGGGAGAGGATCTGCATGACCCGCTCCATCTCCTTCTCGCGGCCGATGACCGGGTCGAGCTTCCCCTCGCGCGCCAGCTGCGTGTAGTTGCGGCCGAACTGGTCGAGGATCTGGGAGCCCTTGTCGGGCGCCTGGTCGTTGCCGCCGACAGCGACCTGCTCCTTGCCCTGGTAGCCGGAGAGCAGCTGGATGACCTGCTGGCGCACCCGGTTGAGGTCGGCGCCCAGCTTCACGAGCACCTGGGCGGCGACGCCCTCGCCCTCGCGGATGAGGCCGAGCAGGATGTGCTCGGTGCCGATGTAGGAGTGGCCGAGCTGCAGCGCCTCGCGCAGCGACAGCTCGAGCACCTTCTTCGCGCGCGGCGTGAACGGGATGTGGCCCGTCGGCTGCTGCTGCCCCTGGCCGATGATGTCCTGCACCTGCTCGCGCACGGCGTCGAGCGAGATGCCGAGCGACTCCAGCGCCTTGGCGGCGACGCCCTCGCCCTCGTGGATCAGGCCGAGCAGGATGTGCTCCGTCCCGATGTAGTTGTGGTTGAGCATCTTCGCCTCTTCCTGGGCGAGGACGACCACACGACGGGCGCGATCCGTGAAGCGCTCGAACATCGTCAACTCCATCCGGCGGGGTCTCGGATTCCCTGACAGGGCTCGCCGCCGATACTCCGAGAGTAGCCACGCGCCCCCCGCCCGTCGCCCGTGTTCGCTCACGGCGGGACTTGGCATCGGCCGACATCCGGGGTTTGCGGTTGTTATCGATGTTCGTTATGTTATCGACCATCGATACATTATCGACAGTCGATACACCTTGGAAACGGAGCCGACGCACATGACCGATGACACGACGCGACCCGGGAAGTGGGACGCGTACAGCCTCTACGCCACGATCGGAATGGGAGCCGTCGGTGTGGGGGTGACCCTCTTCGCTCTGATCCAGCGCCTCGCCGAGGTGCTCCCAGGACGAGACGTGCCCGTCACGGTCCCCGTCACCGGCGAGACAGCCGAACTCCCGGTCGGACCGGACGGAGTCGACATTCCGGCAACGATCGACACCGCCACGATCGTCGTGCCGGAGCCGGCCGCCGCCACCGGGTTCGCGCTCGTGGCCGATCCGATCGTTACCGCGGCGACCGTCATCGCGCTCATCGTCGCGCTCTGCCTGTTCTGTCTGAGCGTCGCGCGCGGCGCGGCCTTCGGCCGGCTCAGCCTGCTCGCGATGGGCGGCGCGACGACCGCCCTGGCCGTCGGCGGCATCCTGATCTGGCTGTTCCGCACCATGTCGGTCAACGGGGCGTACTCGGCGATCAGCGACTACGGCTACGAGGGGGCGCGCTTCGAGATCGACTTCGCCTGGGTGTTCGGCGTGCTGGCTCTCGCCGCCGTGACGGCGGCGTTCCAGATCGGACACCGGATGCGCCGCGACACGGAAGGGCTCGTCTGATGCCCCCCGCCGCCGAGGACGACGCGGGACGCATCCACTGCCGCCTCGACGAGCTGCTCGCCGACCGGGGGATGACGCTCACCCGCCTGGCCGAGATCGTTGGAGTGAGCCTCGTCAACCTCTCGGTGCTCAAGAACGACCGGGCCCGCGCCATCCGCTACTCCACGCTCACCGCGATCTGCGACGCCCTCGAGTGCGAGGTGGGGGAGCTGCTCGTCGTCCGGCCGCGCGACGCCTCGCCCGCCTAGGCTGCGGACATGTCGAACCTCGAGCGCGACCCCGCCGAGACGGTGTGCGTGGTCGAGCCCGCCGACGGGGTCGAGGTGCTCGAGCCGCGCGAGGTGCCGCTCGGCGGACCCCGCGCGCTGCCCGTGCGGCGCACCCTGCCGCAGCGGTCGCGCAGCCTCGTCGGCGCGTGGTGCTTCGCCGACTCCTACGGGCCGGTGGAGGCCGGCAGCCCCGGCACGATGGACGTCCCGCCGCACCCGCACACCGGCCTGCAGACCGTGAGCTGGCTGTACGCCGGCGAGATCGAGCACCGCGACTCGGTGGGATCGGTCGAGATGATCGCCCCCGGGCAGGTGAACCTGATGACCGCGGGCTCGGGCATCCAGCACTCGGAGGTGTCGACCGGTGCCGCCTCCACCCTGCACGGCGTGCAGCTCTGGATCGCCCTCCCCGACACCGCCCGCCACACGGCGCCGCTCTTCGAGCACCACGTTCCCGAGCCGTTCCGCCACGGAGACGCCGAGATCCGCGTCTTCGTCGGCGAGCTGCTCG
The DNA here is from genome assembly GCA_041984585.1 of Pseudolysinimonas sp. Taxonomy (GTDB): domain Bacteria; phylum Actinomycetota; class Actinomycetes; order Actinomycetales; family Microbacteriaceae; genus Pseudolysinimonas_A. The sequence goes on from JBHIXX010000036.1 coordinate 22,729, forward strand.
GCCACCGGTCGGCGGTCACGGTGTTCACCGAGCTGGTCGGCGCGCAGATCGACCTGCCCGCCCACGGGCGGGTCGAGCTGCCCGTCGACCCCGCGCACGAGCACGGGCTGCTCGTCGACGCGGGGAGCCCCGAGTTCGCCGGAACACCGGTGCCCCGCGATCACCTCGCCGTGGTGCCCGTCGGGCCGTCGACGCTCGAGGTCGCGGCGGGCGACGAGCCGGTGCGCGCCGTGCTGCTCGGCGGTGCGCCGCTGGGCGAGTCGATCGTCATGTGGTGGAACTTCGTCGGCCGCTCCCACGACGAGATCGCGGAGTTCCGGGCGCGGTGGCAGGCGGACGTCATCGGCGGCGGCACCGCATCCGGTCCGTTCGGACGGGTGGACGGCTACCCCGGCGCGGCGCTCCCGGCGCCGGAACTGCCGAACGCGCGGCTGCGGCCGCGCGGCTGACCGCGGGGGCGGCTACTCGGCAGTCGCGTCCGACGCGGCGGCGGCACGCTTCGCGCGCTCCTCGGCCTCGATCTTCGCGAACGAGGCGCGCTCGCTGCGGTCGGACCGGATGATCGCGCGGAAGACCACCCAGAACAGCACCCCGAAGAGCACGGTGGGGATCAGCGAGAAGATCGCGTTCCCCCAGAAGTCCTGCGGCATGGGCTCAGGCTACCCCGGCCACCTGGGAGCCGCCGGACGGATCGGCCCCGGCGGAGCGGGTCCGCCGAGGCGGGTGGCCCGCCGGCGGATCAGATCGAGGCGACCACCGCGACGACCACCGCGATCGCGACGATGAGGGCCAGCCCGCCGTACATCACGAGCCGGGATGTGCGCCGGTCCACGTCAGCCCTTCGCCAGGATGCCGAGGATGCCCGACACCAGCAGGTAGACGCCGATGCCGCCGACCACGATCCACATGGTCACGCGGGCCGGGGTGATCCGACGGCCCGGACCCTGATCGTCGGACGGGGCGCTCACCGTCGCACACTAACACCGCCCGGCGGGAGGGGCCGTGGCCCCTCCCGCCGTCGCGACGGTCGAGCGGGTTACCGCGAGTCAGGACTCGCGGGGACGCCGCCGCAGGAGGAAGAGCAGAAGGAGCAGGAGCAGCAGGAGCGAGCCGAGGATCACGGCGATCGCCCAGAGCGGGAAGCCCTCCGGGGTCACCGCCGACGACGCCTCGATCTCCGAACCGGAGGAGGATCCGCCGGGGGTCGACTCGTCGTCGGCCTCGTCGTCACCCAGCGCGAACGTCGACAGCTCGTCGACCGTTCCGTCGCCGCCGTCACCCGGCAGGGCGAACGTCGTCAGCGGCCCGGTGGCGGTGCTCGGCGTCGAGCCGGTGTCGACCGTGGTGTCGAGGGTGAAGGTGATGCTGTCGTTCCCCCAGCGCCCCGCGAGGTCGCGGGTCACGCCGCGGATCGTGTAGGTGCCGTCCGCCAGCGCCGACGGGTCGAACGACCACGTCTGCGTGCTCGTCGGGTCACCGGGCAGCGGGTCGGCGACTCCGATCACCTGCAGGAACGTGGTGTTGGTCTCGTCGTACAGCGACGCCGTGACCCGCACGATGCCGGTGTTGTCGGATCCGGTGACCGTCACGTCGAACGGCGCCGAGGAGCGGAACGCCGCCCCGTCATCCGGGAGGTCGATCGAGACCGTGGGCTTCGTCTGGTCGAAGACGATGCCCTTCAGCCGGGTCGACTGCCCGTTGCCGTTGCCGAGCACGTCCTCCGCGTGGGCGATGATGCAGTACTGCCCCTCGGCGAACGACGCGGTGTCGATGTCGATCGACCACGACCCGTCGGCCTCGGGCACGACGTCGTACTTCACCGTCGGACCGCTGCACAGGCCGGTCGACTCCTCGAAGGCGCGCACCCGGATGTCGAGGGTCGCGAGGCCGGCGCCGGCGTCGACGACCTCACCGGTGACGGTGAGCGTGCGCGAGTGCACGGTGTCGGACTCCGGCGACGTGAACGTCACGACGGGCGCGGTGTTGTCGAACTCGATGCCCTTCAGCCGGGTCGACTGCCCGTTCCCGTTGCCGGCGTTGTCCACCGCGTGCGAGATGATGCAG
>JBHIXX010000037.1:0-24221 GCA_041984585.1 Pseudolysinimonas sp.
GTCGAGCCCCTCGACCCCGCGGCTGAACACGAGCTTCACGTAGCCCTCGGCGGGGTCGGTCGGGCCGCCCATCGCGGCGAGCCGTCGTCGGGAAGGTCCATCGTGGCGGCGGTGCCGCCGGCGCCCTGCTCGAACGAGCGGAACAGCGGCTCCATCAGCTCCCAGTTGGCGAGCCGTCCGCTCGTCGACGGGGCGGCCTGGTAGGCGCTGAAGTCGGGCGCCAGGAACGGGTTCGACATCTGGTACTGCCGCACCGACTGGGGCACGACCTGCGGCTTCTCGTCCGCCGGAGTGGCGGGCTCGTCGACGGTGACGATCAGCTCGTCGGGCGCCAGCTCGGCGCCGGCCTCGAGCAGCATCCCGCGGCGCACCTCCTGGGCGGCGGCGGAGAGCGGCGAGGTGTCCTGCAGCAGCTGGATGAGCGACGTGTCGCGCGCGGCCGTCTTCGCCATGATCGTGGCGATGCCGTCGAGACGGGTCAGCTCCTTGGTGCGCTCCGAGTCGGTGAGCGTCGTGTCGCCCTTGATGCGGGCGCGCTCCTCGCGCACCAGCACCGCCACGACGCGGAACTTGGTGCGGTTGGTCGCGCTGACCCGGCCGCGGTCGGCGGAGCTCTCGATGGCGCGCACCGTGCGGGCGAGGATCGGGATGACCCCGGTCTCGTCCTGGTGGCGGCGGGCGCGCTGCTGCGGCCGCTTGGCGCCGCCCGAGCGCGATCGGCTGCCGGACGACTTCTGCCCGGAGGTGGACTTCTGCCCAGAGGGGCTCATGCTGCTCCTGGTGGACCCGCGGAAAACGCGGATCTCGGTGACTGCGAGTGCGGAATCCTCGCTCGACGCCCGGTTTCGACGTCAGGCTTCGCAGATCCCGGCTTGGCCGGTGCGATGAGGACTCTCCCAGAATAGCACCGCGAACCGACGGCGGATGATCATCGCTCACCCTCGCGTCACCCGCCGCGCCTGGCGGCATCCGGTCAGCGCTGCGGCTCGACCCGCTCCCGGATGAGCACCCCGGCGACGACGAACGCCGCGGCGGCGAGGAACTGCGCCCCCGACCACCACGGCTGCGGCACGTCGATGACGACGACCGGGTTCCACAGCACGGCGATCGCGGCGTAGACCGGGGCCCACCACCAGTGCTTCGCCCGCACCGCGAACACCAGGCAGATGAGGGCGAGGATCGCGACGGTGTAGCGGATGGCGGTGAACCACTCCGACTCGATCAGGGCCGATCCGGCGAGCAGCACGATCGCGGCGAGCAGGCCCGGTGCGAGCGCGTAGCGGCGCAGCTCCGGCTCTCCGCCGCGCTGAGCGGACCTCGACGAACCCCTGGTGGACGACATCCCTCCCACCCTACGATTCCGGCATGGGATGGCTCGGCAACCTCCTCGGGTCCGCCGACGACGGTCTGCTGCAGAACGGCCTCATCGGCCGGGGCGAGATCGTCGGCGTCGACGCGTCCGGGATGACGATGCAGGTCATGAACGGCCTGGTCGAGAGAAAGTGCACCTTCACCGTCACCGTGTACCTCGACGGGGAGCAGCCGTATCAGGCGACGTGCACCCAGCGCGTGCAGGAGGTCTACCTGCCGCAGCTCACCTCCGGTCAGGCGGTGGTCACCGTGCGGGTCGACCCGAACGATCACTCCAAGATCGCGCTCGACTTCTCCACCCCCGTGCCCGAGGTGTCGCTGCCCGCCGGGGAGGGCACCAACAGCGCCGCGTGGATCCTCGCCAACGGCACCGAGGCGAACGTCGTGCTCGTCGCCAACCAGCCGCTCGGGGTGAAGAGCTCGACCGGCGACCCGGTGCAGGCGCTCACCCTCACCATCGACAAGGGCGCCGAGAGCTACCAGGTGCAGGTCGGGAACGCGGTGCCGAACTCGGCGCTGCCGCTGCTGTTCCCCGGCTCGAAGCTCAAGGCGCGGATCGGCAACGGGCCGAACGACGTCGTCGTCGACTGGGACGCCTCCGCCGCCACGTAGCGGAAGCAACCTCGCGACACGCAGGGAGGGCAGCTCGGTCGTGCCCACCGCTTGTCATGTGTCCGGACGGTCGGGCGCGGTCCCGGCGAGGTCGGCCCGACCGTCCGGAGTCGGTCAGGCCGCCCCAGTCAGAACGACCGCGAACGGCGCCACCCTGCTCGCCGCCTTCATGCGCGGACGCTGCCGGTGCCGACGGGTGTGATTCCGGCCATCAGCTCGACGAGATCCAGCCGGCTGAGTCCGTCGATCGGGCCGTCGAACACCACTCGACCGAGCTGAAGCACGACCACCCGATCCGCGACGGCGAAGATGTCTTCGATGTCGTGGCTGATCAGGATGACACCGCGTCCCGCGTCGGCGACATTGCGGACGAGCTGCAACACCTGCGCCGTCTGGGCGACACCGAGCGCCGCCGTGGGCTCGTCGAGGATGACCAACTTCACCTCGTCTCTCAGCACCCTGGAGATCGCGACCGCCTGGCGCTGGCCGCCGGAGAGCATGCGCACCGGTCTGCGGAAGTCGGTGATGGTCACTCCCAGGGAAGCGAGGCGCGCCATGGCGTCGCGGATCGCGGCACGGTCGTCCCGGAGCGGCAGGACTCCGAGCAGCCTCCGGCGCGGCTCCTCGCCGAGCATGAGATTGTGCGCGACGCCCAGGTTCTGGCAGAGCGCAAGGTCCTGATAGACGGTTTCGATCCCCGCCGCTCGCGCCTCCGACGGATCGGTGAACCGAACATCCTGACCCGCGAGACTCATCGTCCCTTCGTCGAAGGGAGCCACCCCCGAGATGGCCTTGACCAAGGTCGACTTTCCCGCACCGTTGTCGCCGACCAAACAGACGATCTCGCCCTCCCGCACCGTCAATGACGCGTCCGCGAGAGCCCTGACCGCACCGTACGAGACGCTGATCCCTCGAACGTCGAGAACCGTCTCCCCGGGAGGCCTGGTGCCGCGTAGCTCGTGGCGGTCGACGAGCACCGCGGACTCAGAGTCGACCCGGGCCGTACTCCGCCGGCGTTCCCGTCGCGCTCGCCACCACGGAATGAACTGGTCCAAGCACAGAGCGATGATCAGCAGGCCGCCCTTGGCGATCTGCTGCCACCAGTCCTGGAGTCCGGCGAAGACCAGACCGGCGTTCAAGACCCCGATGGTGAGCACGCCCACGAGCACGCCGATCGGGTGCCCGGCCCCGCCGGTGAACACCACACCTCCGAGGATGACCGCCGTGAGGACGTCCAGCTCGAAGCTCAACCCGACGTTCGGACTGCCGCTGGTCAAGCGTGATGTGGTCAAGAGAGCGACCACGCCCATCAGCAGGCCATTGAAGGCGAACGTCGCGACGACCATCCGCCCCACGGGGATCCCGACCATTCGGGCCGACTCGGCGTTGCCGCCGATCGCGAACAGCCGCATCCCGGCCACGGTGCGAACCAGGAAGAAACCCCCGATGGCGAAGACGGCCGCCGCGACGATCACGGTGAGCGGGACCTCCGCGATCCTCAACCCACCGATCGAGGTGAAGGAGAAGGGGAATCCGTAGACGGACACTCCGGAGGAGACGACGTAGGCGAATCCCCGGTAGATCGCCAGCATGCCCAGCGTCACGATGAGGGGCGAGATCTTGAGCACTCGAACCAGCACCCCGTTGACCAGCCCGAGAAGTGCGCCGAACACGAGTGCGGCGATCACTCCGAGGACAGCATTCTGGGTGTCTCGGACGACGGTCGCCACGGTAACGGAGATGAGGGCGAACTGCCCCCCGATCGAGAGGTCGACATTGCCGCTCACGAGCAGCGCCATCGCGCCCACCGACGCGATCGCCAGAGAGGACACGTTCTGCGCGGTCGTGACGATGTTGCCGGCTGTGAAGAAGTTGTCGAAGCCCAGACTGAATCCGACGAACAGGGCCACGCACAGCACCGCCAGTCCGAGCCTCCGACTCGATTCGCCGGGTGCCAAGCTCGCGGGGATGCGCGCGGTGGTCGCAGTGATGTTGGTCATGGGTGGGGTCCTTCTCGATCGGGGGACGGTGTTCAGGATTCGGGCACGTACTGAGTTGCCCAGACGAGGTCGCGGCTGGCGTAGCTGACCTGGCCGAGAACCGGAAGATAGGCCTCGAAGGCTTCCCGATCGACGAATACCTCGGCGGCGTTCTCGTTGGCGAACATGAACTCGTCGACGTCTTCGGGGCTGTCGACCAGCGTGGGCGCAGCCACCATCACGCGAGGAACTTCCTTTCCGTCCAACCAGTCGGCGCTGAACTGGCCGACGGCGTAGCCCATCAGCTGCCAGGGGAACGCGATGCTGGCCTTGTAGGCCCCGCCTTCCCTGATCGCCGCGAGCGCCTGGGCGTCACCGTCGACCCCGGAGAGGTAGAGGTTCGTCTGGTCGATTCCGGACTGCTCGATCGCGCGAAGCGCGCCGACCACCAGTGTGTCGCCGCCGAGAACGATGTCGATGTCGGGGTGCGCCTGCAGCACGGTCGTCATGATCTCGAACCCGTCGTCGGTCGAGATCCCCGACCCGATATCGCTCACGACCTCAATGCCGTCTCCGCCGGTGGCCAGGCCGTCGAGGACCCCCTGGTGGCGAAGCTGGAGCTGCTCGCCGACGGTGTCCAGGTTGAAGTAGTGCACCTGTGCCTCGCCGCCGAGGTTCTCGACGGCCCAGTCGGCCGCCGCCTTCCCCTGCGTGAATCCGATGTCGTACTGGCTTGCGGCGATCTGGAGGTGCGAGGGCGAGCTGATCAGGCCCGGCACGAAGATCCCGTCATCGAGCGCTCGCTGCAGCACCGGTGTCTGTGCAGCCATGTCGAGCGGCTGATACATGAGTGCGCCGATGCCCCGCGAGATGAACGATTCCATCTGCGCGATGTTCTTCTCCGGGTTGTCATCGGCGATCGCGGTGAGGAACTCGACGCCGCGCTCGTCGGCTGCCTCTTCCATGCCCCGAGTGAAGGCCAGGAAGAACTCGGCGTTCGACGTGTTGGCCCACGAGATCCGGGCGGGGAGCTCCGGGACCTCACCACCGTCCTGATCCCAGACGAACGCTTCCAGGGCCGTGTCGTCGCTGCCGGTCGAGTCGGGTGCGCCGGTTTCGATCGCCGTGTTGCTGCACGCCGACACTCCGAGCAGGGCGACGGTCGCCGTGCCTGCCAGGGCGAGCCGAAGCCCGCGAATCGTTGAAGGACTACGCATTGTGATTCCTTTCGGGATGGGATGCCGGGACGTCGGGGGGCACCGGGGACACGATGCCGAACTCGAGGGTCGAACCCGAGAGGAGACGCTGAGCGCCTCCGACGGTCGTGGGCTCCCACCGAGGCCAGAGTCCGCCCGACAGGAGCACGACGACGGACTGCTCAGGGGCGATCTCGACGTAGACGTCGGGGAGCTCGACGAGCAACTCGCCTCGGTCGACGGTGCGGGCAACCCCCTCGCTGAGAACGTCGAGCGCGCCGTCGGACTGCTGAATGCACATCAGCACCACCCACATGTGCGAACCGGGTCGATCGTGATCGACGCGCAGCCGGGCGCGGACCGGACCGGCGATGAGGGTCTGCGCACCTGCCGCGACAATCTCGTGCCGCACGACATCGGCACGGGCGGCAAGCTGCCGCTGATCGCCGGGCCCCCAGTTGCCCCCGGGTTCACCCACCCGCAGCCAGTGCCCCCCGCGCGCGACGGGAAGATCGCCGGGGTCGACGACGATCTCCGCGGCCGGCAGCTCCACGGTGGCACTTGCGAGCCCAGCGGGCGGCCAGCTCCGTGATGAAGCCCATTCCTTCGCCCCGAGGACGTAGGAACGCACCCTCGGGCCCGGCGGCTTCGTGGCGGAGCGAACCGATTCGAAGAAGTCCAGCACCAAGCCTCCGATGCCGAGAGCCTCACCGGAGCCTGAGAATCCCAGATTGCGCGGGCCCACCAGGTGGGAAAAGTAATTGTCGTGTCCCCAGTTGCCGATGACCAGTCGGTCGTCCTGCCGGTCCCGCGCGGCGAACGCGCGGAGCGTGCCACGCAGGAAGATGTCGTACCACCCGACGCCGGCGAACACCGGGACCTCCACCGCGGTGGCGTCGGCAGCGAGGTCATCCCAATAGGGGTCGTCGGCAGCGGCCGCGAACCACGTGCTCGCCTCGGCGACGATGTCCGCGAGAGACCGGGGGTCACGGTCGGCGGACTCGATGTCGTCAGGACGACGGTCATCGACCGACGCCAGTGCGGCCGAGATCCACGCGGTGAGCTGCCCGTGCTCTCTGACGTCCCCCGCGAAGAAGAGTCCGTCACGGAAGTCGTTGGTCGAGTTCATCGGCGCGATCGCCACGAGACCACGCGGCCGCTCGGCTGCCGCCAGCCAGGCGCATGCGCCGACATACGAGGGACCGGTCATCATCACTTCGCCCGAACACCAGGTGCGATCCGCAACCCATTGCACGGTTTCCCTGCCGTCGGCGCGCTCCTGCGCAAGCGGGCGGAACGTGCCGCCGGATGAGCCGCGCCCGCGGACATCTTGAATGACGAGGGCATACCCGCGTTCCGCTGCAGCACGCGGATCGACGGGCGACATGTGAAAGTGCGTCTCCTTGCCATACGGGGTGCGGACCAGGATGGCGGGATGGACCGCGTCGTCGTCGGGTCGCCAGACGTCCGCGCGGGTGGTCGTGCCGTCACTGAGGACCACGGGAACGTCGTGTTCGAGGAGGATCCGGCGCTCTGCCGGGCCCGCCGATTCGACGTCGCTCACGTTGACTCCGTTGTCTCTGAAATCGATTACACGGCAGGCTAGCCGCGCACGCCAGGCGTGTCAAACACTCCCGTGGACTCCCCCGGCGTCCCTTATCGTGGGGCGATGGTGACGATGCGCGAGGTCGCAGCGAGGGCCGGAGTGTCGTCCGCCACGGTCAGCCGGGTACTCAACGGCACACCGGTGCGTGCCGAGACCGAGAAGCGAGTGCGGAACGCTGTGGCCGAGCTCTCCTACTCGCCCAATCGCACTGCGCGAGCGCTCCGCCGCCGCCATGCCGATGTCATCGCCCTCTTGGTCCCCGACATCGAGAACCCCTACTTCACCGCTCTGGCGCGGGGCGTCGAGGACCGCGCCAGCCGCGGCGACTTCTCCGTATTGCTCGCCAATACCGACGGTGATGAATCTCGTGAGCGGGACTACCTCGACATCGCGATCGCGCAGGATGTCGCCGGAATCGTGTGGGCGCCGGCGTCCCAGACGAGCGACATCGCCGACATCCTCGTCCATGGCCGCCCTGTCGTCGCAGTCGACCGCCGACCTCGCCTCGCCGCAGTCGACCTGGTCGAGTTCGACAACAGAACGTGCGGACGAGTCGCCGCCGAGGCGCTCCGGGATCGGGGAGCCACGCGTGTCGCCTGCATCACGGGCCCTGCCGACGTCGAGTCGGCGCGCGAACGCGAGGCGGGATGGCGCGACGTCGTCGGCGACGCGAAGTCCGAACTGGTCCGACACGCCGATTTCCGGGTGGCGGGCGGGCATGACGCGATGCTGGAACTACTCGAACTCGGAATCCGACCCGATGCGGTGATGGTGGCAAACAACTTGATGGCGGTCGGCGCTCTCGATGCGCTGGCCGACGCGGGGCTGACAACGGCCGACATCGCCGTCTCGGTCATCGGAGACATCCCGTTCGCCTCACTCCGCAAACAAGGCGCGTTCGTCGTCGATCTCCCCGCCCGGGAGCTCGGCGAGGTCGCTGCCGACCTCGTCCTCGCCCGCATCGCGGGGGATCAGGATCCCCCGCGACGCGCGATCCTGCCCCCGGGCCCCTAGCGGGTCAGGCGCCGCCCGCGAACACGACTCGATGTGCGGGTTGCATAATGTAATCGATTTCTGTGAGGCTGTCTGCGCCCGGGTGACGTCCAGCAGGGAACACGACGAGCGGCGGCCGATAGATCCCGCGCAACGTCTCGACACCGGGGAAACAGATGACAGACGCGCGAACACGGAGACGGACGAGAGCGCACGAGATGACCAGAAAAACCGGATCCGGAGCGACCCAGACGCCCAGATCGGACTCTGCGAGGTCGACCCCTATCGCCCCGCGGCATCCGGATCACAGCGAGGCCGGGGAGGCTCTCGGGGTATTCCTGGGCGTTGACATCGGCACATCCAGCAGCAAGGGGGTGCTGGTTGGGGGCGACGGGGCCATTCTGTCCACCGCGGCACGGGAGCACCGAGTCGATCGACCCGCCCCTGGCCATGTCGAAATGGACGCCAACCTCTGGTGGGACGAGTTCTGTTCGATCGCCGCCGAACTCACCGCAGCGTGCGCGGCGCCCGTCGCCGCCGTGGGCGTGAGTGGAATGGGACCGTGCGTCATCCTCGCGGACGACGACGGGGAACCAGTGCGACCCGCCATCCTGTATGGGGTCGATAGCCGGGCCACCGAACAGGTGAACCGTCTCACCCTCGAGCTCGGCGCCGACGCGATCCTCGAACGCGGCGGCTCCGCGCTCTCGAGTCAGGCGGCTGGGCCCAAGCTCAGCTGGATCGCGGAGTCCGAACCGCAGAACTGGGAACGCGCTCGATCGCTCCTCATGCCCGCGTCGTGGCTCGCGTTCCGGCTCACCGGCGAAGTCGTACTCGATCACCACTCGGCCAGCCAGAGCACGCCGCTGTATGACATCCGGACGCAGGAGTGGTATCGGCCATGGGCGGACCACGTCGCACCGGGACTCGAGCTGCCCGAGCTTCGCTGGCCCGGTGACATCGCCGGCGCCACACGGGAGGCCGTTGCCGGGATTCCCGCGGGCACGCCGGTGATCGTCGGCTCGATCGACGCGTGGATGGAGGCGGTGAGCGTCGGAGCAACGAATCCGGGGGATCTGATGCTGATGTACGGGACCACGATGTTCCTCATCGCGACCGTCGACCGACCTGTCACCAGCCCGACGATGTGGGGCACCGTCGGAGCGTTCCCGGGAACCCGCTGCCTCGCCGGCGGCCTGGCGACGTCCGGGGCGATCACCACGTGGCTATCGGATCTCACCGGCGGGGACCATGCGACCCTCCTCGCGGAAGCCGAGCGCTCCGGGCCGGGAGCCCGAGGAGTCCTGATGCTGCCGTATTTCGCGGGCGAGCGGACGCCCGTGCAGGATCCGGACGCCCGCGGCGTGATCGCCGGACTCTCGCTCGAGCACACCCGCGGCGACCTCTATCGCGCGGCTCTCGAGGGGACGGCACTCGGGGTCCGCCACAACATCGAGACGATGCAGGGTGTCGGCGCCTCGGTCGAACGAGTCGTCGCAGTCGGCGGCGGTACCAGGGGTCGCCTGTGGCCCCGCATCGTCAGTGACGTCACCGGGCTGGCACAGGTCATGCCCTCCATCACGATCGGCGCCGCATTCGGTGCCGCCCTGCTCGCGGCTCGCGCCGTAGGCGTCGATGCCGACCCGAGCGACTGGAACCCCTCGAGCGACGTGATCGAGCCCGATCCCACCGTCCGGCGTGCCTACGACACGCGCTACGCCCTGTACCGCGACCTGTACCCGGCGACGTCCGGGATCGTCCACGCGCTGGCGGAGCGTCAGCGCACCACCTGAAGGAGCCTCGATGTCCGCCTACGCCCACCCCCACCCGGTCGACCGCCCGACCCGTGAGCCCGCCACGGCGTACCTGGTCGCCAGCGGCGATCTCCGAGAGTCGGCGAACGTCGCCGGATGGCCCACCCAGGTGGCGGTGGAGGCGGCGGTGGGCGACGTGTTCGCCGAGTTCGGCTGGCGCCTGCACCGGGCCAATCCGGTGGATCCCGCAACCGGCCACGGGTTCATCTCGAGCCAACGGATGGGGATCGAGGTATTCCGGGACATCCCGGTCGATGCCCCCGTGGTGGTCGCGGAGGCGGTCTGGCAGTACAGCCACCACGTGCTCGCCGGGCTCCGCGACCATCGCGGGCCGATCCTGACCGTCGCCAACTTCGCCGGCGCGTGGCCGGGACTCGTCGGTCTGCTCGGCCTGAACGCCGGACTCACCAAGATGGGAGTTCCGTACTCGACGATCTGGAGCGTCGACTTCGCGGACGCGTGGTTCCGCGACGGCATCCGCTCCTGGATCGAGACGGGGACGATTCGGCACGACACCTCGCACGTGCGGCCGCTGCCACAGCTCCCCGAGTCGGAGGAGCGAGCCCTCGGCCGCGCCATCGCCGAGACCCTCCGCGCCGACAAGGCGATCATCGGGGTCTTCGACGAGGGCTGCATGGGGATGTACAACGCGATCATCGACGACGAGCTGCTCAACCCGATCGGCGTCTACAAGGAGCGCCTGTCGCAGTCCGCGCTGTGGGCCGAGATGCAGCGGGTCGACGACGACGAGGCGGACGCGGTCGGCGAGTGGCTGCTCACGAAGGGGATGACCTTCCGCCTGGGGACCGACGAGGCGAGCGAGCTGACGCCGGCCCAACTGCGCTGGCAGTACAAGATGTATATCGCCGCGCTCCGGATCGCCGACGACTTCGGGGTCGATGCGATCGGGATCCAGTACCAGCAGGGCCTCAAGGACATCTGCCCCGCGTCGGATCTGGCCGAGGGGCTGCTCAACAACGCGGACCGTCCGCCGGTGACCTCGCGCGACGGCGCCCGGGTGCTGTGGGACGGCGCGCCGATGCCGCACTTCAACGAGGCGGACGAGGGGGTCGCCGTCGACGCCCTCGTGACCACCCGGATCTGGACCGCGATGGGTCTCGACCCGGCCACCACGCTGCACGACGTGCGCTGGGGCGAGGAGTACGACGGCGAGTTCGTCTGGGTGTTCGAGATCTCCGGCTCGGTGCCGCCGTCCCACTTCGCCGGCGGGTACGCGGACGCCGTCGGGATGCGCCAGAATCCGGTCTACTTCCCCTTGGGCGGGTCGACGATCCGCGGGGTCTCCAAGCCGGGCGAGATCGTCTGGTCGCGCGTCTACATCGCCGACGGGGTGCTCAACGTCGACCTCGGCCGTGGACGCGCCGTCGCGCTCCCAGAGGCGGAGACCGAGCGACGCTGGGCGGCGACGAACCCGGAGTGGCCCATCATGCATGCCGTGCTTCCCGGGATCACCCGCGACCAGTTCATGGCACGGCATCCCGCGAACCACCTCAACGTCGCCTACGCGCCGGATGCCGAGTCCGCCGACCGGGCCCTCGTCGCGAAGGCCGCGGCGTTCGCCGCGCTCGGCGTGCGGGTCTTCGTCTGCGGGGACACCGCGGCCGTCTGAGCGACGCGACTCCGCCCCGCTCCCGCGCCCGTAGCATCGAGGGATGGACGAGGCTCGCGCACTCGAGCGGTTCCGCGAGCTGCTCCGCATCCCGACCGTGTCGCGCCTGGCGGGTGAGGGCCAGGATCCGGCCCCGTTCGCCGAGTTCCCCCGCGCCCTCGAGCGGCTCTACCCCGCGGTGTTCGCGGCGCTGCAGCCGCTCCCGGTCGACGGGCCCGCGCTGCTCTACCGGTGGCCGGGCCGCAGCGCCGCCGAGCCGCGGATGCTGATGGCCCACTGGGATGTGGTGCCGGCCGACGAGCCGGGGTGGACGCATCCGCCGTTCGACGCCGTGCTGACCGACGGGACCACCGACCCCACCGCGCCCGCGGCCGGCGCGACGGCGCCCGACGACCGGCGACTGTGGGGACGCGGCACGATCGACGACAAGGGCGCGCTCGTGGCGATCCTCGAGGCGCTCGACGACGCGATCGCGGCGGGCGTGGTGCCCGAGCACGACGTCTACCTCGAGTTCGGCGGCGACGAGGAGGTGCTCGGCACCGGCGCGCAGGCGGCGGCCCGCGCCCTGGCCGAGCAGGGGGTGCGCCCGGCGCTCGTGCTCGACGAGGGCGGCGCGGTCGTGCAGGGGCAGTTCCCCGGCGTCGAGGCGCCGACCGCGGTGATCGGCATCGCCGAGAAGGGCATCGCCACCGTGGTCCTCACGGCGCACTCGCCGGGCGGACACGCCTCCGCTCCCCCGCGCTCCGCCCCGACCGCGACGGACCGGCTCGCGCGCGCCGTGCGCCGGGTATCGCGTCCCGCCCCCGCCGACCTCCCGCCGCCCGCTTACCCGATGTTCGCCGCGATCGGCGGGGCGGCTCGGGGGCTGCTCGGGCTCGCCTACCGGCATCCGCGCCTGCTCAAGCCGGTGCTGCTGGCGGCGCTCGACCGGGGCAGCAACGAGGCGGCGGCGATGATCCGCACCACCCGGGTGGTGACCCGGCTGCGCGGCGCGGCGGCCGACAACGTGCTGCCCGAGTCGGCGTCGGCGCGGGTGAACGTGCGGGTCGCGGTGGGCTCGACGCTCGCGGCCGAGGTGGAGCGCATCCAGCGCGACATCGCCGACCCGCAGGTCGAGGTCTCGGTCGACTACGGCGACGACCCCTCCCCCGTCTCGCCGGCGGAGGGCCCCGCCTGGGAGGCGCTCGCCGGCGCGCTGGCGGTCTCGCATCCGGATGCCGTCGCGGTGCCCTACGCGATGATGGGCGCCTCGGACGGGCGGCACATGACGGCCATCAGCGACCACGTCTACCGGTTCATCCCGTTCGAGCTGTCGGCGGCGGAGCTGGGCGGGCTGCACGCGGTGGACGAGAGCATCCGGGTCTCCGCCTGGCTGCGCGGCGTCGCGTTCTACCGGGCGCTGCTCGACCGGCTCTGACCCGCGCCGATCCGCCTCGCCGGGCGACAGCCCGAGGTCGAGCGCCCGCCAGCCGCGGCTACTGGCTGCGGCCGACCGCCCGTGTGCGGCCGAGCCAGGCGTCGAGCGCCTCCGGCCGGTCGGTGATGATGCCGTCGGCGCCGGCCGCGAACGCGATGCGCCAGCGGCTCTCGCCGTTGAGCGTGTAGAGCAGCAGTCCGCGTCCGGCGGCGTTGAGCGCGTCGACGATCCCCGGATCGCGCTGCACGGTGCGGACCGTCGTGACGACCGCGACCGCGTCGAACCGCTCGGCGAGGGCGACCGGGTCGGCCGGCTGGCGGCGGATGATCACCCGCGGGGTGTCCGGGTCGGCGGCGAGCGCGTTCTCGATGGTGCCGAGGTGGAAGCCGCCGAGCACCACGCGACCGTGGGTGCCGCTGCGGTCGATCTCGCGCAGCACGACCCCGATCTCGTCAACCGTCCAGTAGCCCTTGAGCTCGAGGATCGCGATGGACGGCGCTCCGGCGAGCAGGTCGAGGAACTCGGCCAGCAGCGGGATGCGGGTTCCGGCGAACTCGGACCCGTACCAGGACCCGGCGTCGAGGGCGCGGAGCGCGTCAACGGTCATCATCGCGACCGTCCCCGACCCGTCGGTGGTGCGGTCGACGGTCTCGTCGTGGATGAGCACGGCGACCCCGTCGGCGGAGAGCTGCACGTCGGCCTCCACCACGGGAACCCCGGCGGCGAAGGCCGCGGCGAACGCGGGCAGCGTGTTCTCGGGCGCCTCGGCCCGATCGCCCCGGTGCCCGACGGTGAGCGACCCGATGCCGGCCCCGCGCAGTTCGGCCATCAGGTCGGCGGCGTGCGACCGCCCGGCCCCTGGGATGAGCACCAGGACGATCACGGAGGCGACGACGACCAGCGCGGCGAGCGCGGCGCGCCGTGCGAGCACGGCGTCGACTCGGGTCGTCGGCATCGACTCACCCCTCGGGTCTCGGGCCCCCGCGACGCTGCGGGTGTCGCCGACGATAGCACGCGCCGTTACCTTTTCGTTACCTTCCGTTCACCGGGTCGGACGGGCGCCCTCCGCCTCCTCGGTGATGCGCAGCGCCATGCCCGAGAAGATCACGCCGTGGAACGGGAGGATCGCGAACCAGTAGAGGCGCCCGGCGAGTCCGCGCGGGAAGAAGACCGCGCGCTGCCGGTAGCGGCTGCCGTCGCCGTCCGGCTCGACGCCGAGCTCCAGCCAGGCCAGCCCCGGCAGCTTCATCTCCGCGCGCAACCGCAGCATCCGCCCGCGCTCCAGCCGCTCCACCCGCCAGAAGTCGAGCGCGTCGCCCACGTGCAGCCGCTCCGGATCCCGCCGCCCGCGGCGCAGCCCCACGCCGCCGACCAGCTTGTCGATCCAGCCGCGGGCCGCCCAGGCGAGCGGGAACGAGTACCAGCCGTTCTCGCCGCCGATCGCCTCGATCACCCGCCAGACGGCATCCGGCGGCGCGCTGCTGCGCCGCTCCCGCTCGTCGGTGTAGACGGTGTGCCCCGCCCAGTCGGGGTCGCTCGGCAGCGGGTCGCTCGGCGCGCCGGCCACCGGATCGTTGCGCCACGACGTCTCGACCTCGCCGTCGCGCATCCGCTCCAGCGCCAGGCGCACCGCCCGCCGATACGGCGTGAGGCCCTCCGGCGGGTCGGGGATGAAGGCGCGGATGTCGTCCTCCCGGCACACGGCGTCGTGCTGCAGCGACGAGATGATCGGCACCGCGAGCGAGCGCGGGATCGGCGTCACCAAGTTCACCCACTGCGACGCGAGCCACGGGGTGAGCACGGGCAGCGCGGCGATCGGCCGCTGCGGCAGCCCCGCCTCGACGGCGTAGCCATTCATCATCTGGCCGTAGCGCAGCACGTCGGGCCCGCCGATGTCGAACGCGCGGTTCACCCGGCGCGGCAGCTTCGCGGCGCGGATCAGGTAATAGAGCACGTCACGCACCGCGATCGGCTGGATGCGGT
Source organism: Pseudolysinimonas sp. (assembly GCA_041984585.1). Lineage (GTDB taxonomy): Bacteria > Actinomycetota > Actinomycetes > Actinomycetales > Microbacteriaceae > Pseudolysinimonas_A. The sequence goes on from JBHIXX010000037.1 coordinate 14,602, forward strand.
TGCGCACCCAGCGCGGCGCCGGCATGTACGGCAGCACCTCGGTGAGGTGCCGGATCATCTCGAACGACGCCGACCCCGACCCGATCACCACCCCGGCCTGCAGCGCCGCCGTCGGCACGCCCGACTCGAGCAGGATGCGGCCCACCTCGGCGCGGGACCGCAGGTGCGGGGAGAGCTCGCGGATCGGCACATCCGGATGCAGCCCGCCGAGGTACACGATGCGCCGCACCCGGGCCGCCCGGCAGGCGGTCGCCATCGTCTGCGCGATGCGCCGCTCGGTGCGCTCGAAGTCGCGGGTCGAGCCCATCGAGTGCACCAGGTAGTAGACGACGTGCACGCCCTTCACGGCGCGGGCCACCGCATCCGGGTCGGCCAGGTCGCCCTGCACGATCTCGGCGCGCGCCGCCCACGGCACATCGCGCAGCCGCTCGGCGTCACGCACCAGCACCCGCACCCGGTGCCCGGCCTCGATCAGCCGCGGCGCGAGCCGCCCGCCGATGTACCCGGTCGCGCCGGTGACGAGGATGCGCATCCGGTCACCGTCGCGGGAGCAGGTGGAACAGGCGCCAGCGCCGGCGGCCGAGCACCCGCTCCTCGGCGCGCACGTCGTCGCGCCACGTCGTCGGCGGCTCGTCACCCTCGTCGAGCGCCGCCCGCACCGCCGCCCGGTACGGGATGAGCCCGTCGGGCGGGTCGGGCAGGAAGATGCGGATGGCGTTCTCGCGGCAGATCGCATCGTGCTGCAGCGCCGCGATGAGCGGTTCGACGATGGTGTCGGGCAGGCGGGTCACCATCTCGGCCCAGCGGCGCGTGAGCTGGCGCGCCGTGACCGGCAGCGGCGCGATCTTGCGCTGCGGCAGGCCCGCCTCGACCGCGTAGCCGTTGATCAGCTGCCCGACCCGCAGCACGTCGGGACCGCCGACGTCGAACGTGCGGTTCGCCTGCTTGGGCAGCTTCAGGCACGCCACCAGGTAGTGCAGCAGGTCGTCGATCGCGATCGGCTGCATTCGGTTGCGCATCCAGCGCGGGGCCGGCAGGTAGGCCAAGCCGCCGAGCAGGTGGCGGATGAGCTCCAGCGCCGCCGAGCCGCCGCCGATGATCAGCCCCGGCTGCAGCGACGCCGTCGGAACGCCCGACTCGATGAGCACCTGCCCCGCCGCCGCCCGTGCCCGCAGCTGCGCCGACCACGCCTCCGGGTCGGCCTCGGGTCGCAGCTCGCCGAGGTGCACGACGCGGCGCACCCGCGCGCCCTTCGCGGCGCGGGCGATGCTCTCCGCGGTGAGCACCTCGTCGCGCTCCACCGTGCGCTCCCGCGATGTGGGGTGGGCGAGGTGGTAGACCACCTGCACGCCGCGCACCGCGGCATCCAGGGCGGCGCGGTCTCCTCCGCGCACGACCTCGACCCGGTCCGCCCACGCGCGGTCGGAGACGTCGCGCGGGGCGAGCACGCGCACCCGGTGCCCCGCCGCCACGAGGCGGGGGACGAGCCGACCGCCGACGTACCCGTCGGCGCCGGTGACGAGGATGCGCACGCACCCAGCCTAGGCGGCGACACGCCCGGGACGACGGGACCTCGGTCCGTCCGACCGCGTGCCGCGGGGCCCCGGCGCCGGGCGCGTGGCCGAGGCCCGTCGGGTCGGCCCGCGGTCAGAGCATCGCCTGGGTGTGCCAGACCGTCTTCGTCTCGGTGACCGCCAGGATGCGCGCGAGGCTCGGCGCCGGGATGCCCGGCGACGGCGCGGTGACCCGCTTCAGCGTCTCCGCCGCGGCCACCTCGAGCTCCACCCAGTCGATATCCCCGGCGCCGGTCAGGTCGAGGGCGTTGACGTCGGCGTGCGCCGCGAGCCACGGCGCCATCTCGGCGGGCGAGCCGGTCAGCACGTTCACCACGCCCCCGGGCAGGTCGCTGGTGGCGAGCACCTCGGCGAGCGAGATCGCGCTCAGCGGGCGCGCCTCATCCGGGATGACGACGACGGTGTTGCCCGCGACCAGGATGGGCGCGACGGTGGCCACGAGGCCGAGCAGCGAACCGCCGGCGACCCCCTGCGGCGCGATCGCGGCGACCACGCCGGTCGGCTCGGGCACCGAGAGGTTGAAGAACGGACCCGCCACCGGGTTGCCCGCGCCGGCGACCTGCGGGTACTTGTCGCACCATCCGGCGTACCAGACCCAGGCGTCGATCGCGGCGTCGACCTGCTTGGTCGCCGCGGCGGCCGACCCGCCCTCGGTGGCGCGGATCTCGGCGACGAACTGCTCCCGCCGCCCCTCCAGCACCTCGGCGACCCGGTAGAGCACCTGGCCGCGGTTGTACGCGGTCGCCCCGGCCCACCCGGGCTGCGCCGCGCGGGCCGCCACGACGGCGTCGCGGGCGTCCTTGCGCGAGGCGAGCGCCGCGTTGGCGAGGAACGCTCCCTTCGGCGTCGTCACCTCGTAGGTGCGGCCCGACTCGCTGCGCGGGAACTTGCCGCCGACGAACAGCTTGTAGGTCTTCGGGATCTCCAACCTCGTGCTCACCACTCGCCGCCCTTCAGGTAGGCGCCCAGACCGTGGCGGCCGCCCTCGCGCCCGTAGCCCGACTCCTTGTAGCCGCCGAACGGCGACGCCGGGTCGAAGCGGTTGAACGTGTTGGCCCAGATGACGCCGGCGCGCAGCTTCGCGGCGACGGCGAGGATCTTGCTGCCCTTGTCGCTCCAGATGCCGGCGGAGAGCCCGTAGGGCGTGTTGTTCGCCTTCGTGATCGCCTCGGCGGGCGTGCGGAAGGTGAGCACCGAGAGCACCGGGCCGAAGATCTCCTCGCGGGCGATGGTCGACGACGTGCTGACGTTGTCGAAGATCGTCGGCGCGAACCAGAAGCCGTCGTCCGGGATGGCGCAGTCCGCCGTCCAGCGGGTCGCGCCCTCCTGCTCGCCGATCTCGGAGAGCTCGCGGATGCGGGCGAGCTGCTCGGCGGAGTTGATCGCGCCGATGTCGGTGTTCTTGTCGAGCGGGTCGCCGAGCCGGAGGGTCGACAGCCGCTCCTTGAGCCGGTCGACGACCTCGTCGTGCACGTTCTCCTGAACCAGCAGTCGGCTGCCCGCGCAGCAGACGTGCCCCTGGTTGAAGAAGATGCCGTTGACGATCCCCTCGATCGCCTGATCCATCGGGGCGTCGTCGAAGACGATGTTCGCGGCCTTGCCGCCGAGCTCGAGGGTGACCCTCTTGCCGGTTCCCGCGACCGCCTTGGCGATGTCACGGCCGACGGCGGTCGAGCCGGTGAACGCGACCTTGTCGACGCCCGGATGCCGCACCAGCGCCGCGCCGGTCTCCCCCGCGCCGGTCACGATGTTGACGACGCCCGGCGGCAGGTCGGCCTGCTGCAGGATCTCGGCGAACAGCAGCGCGGTCAGCGGCGTCGTCTCGGCGGGCTTCAGCACCACCGTGTTGCCCGCCGCGAGCGCCGGGGCGATCTTCCAGGCGAGCATCAGCAGCGGGAAGTTCCACGGGATCACCTGCGCGGCGACCCCGAGCGGCGCAGGTGAGGGGCCGAACCCGGCGTAGCCGAGCTTGTCCGCCCACCCCGCGTAGTAGAAGAACCACGCGGCGACGAGCGGCACGTCGACGTCGCGGCTCTCCTTGATCGGCTTGCCGTTGTCGAGGCTCTCGGCGACGGCGAGCTCGCGGGCCCGCTCCTGCACCAGCCGCGCGATACGGAACAGGTACTTGCCCCGATCCGCGCCGCTCATCTTCGACCAGGTCTTGTCGTAGGCCTTGCGGGCCGCGGCGACGGCCGTGTCGACGTCCTTCGCGGATGCCGTGGCGATGCTCGCGATCTTCTTCTCGGTCGCCGGCGAGATCGTCGCGAACGACGTGCCCGATCCCTTCACCCAGTCGCCGTCGATGAACAGGCCGTAGGAGTCGCGCAGGTGCAGCACCGAGGTCGACTCGGGCGCCGGGGCGTAGTCGAGGAAGCGCGACGCAGCGCCGCCCTGCTCGTCGGGAGGGGTCATCAGTCCACCGTCACGTAGTCGGGGCCGCTGTACCGGCCGGTGGTCAGCTTCTGCCGCTGCAGCAGCACGTCGTTGAGCAGCGACGAGGCGCCGTAGCGGAACAGGTGCGGCTGCAGCCAGTGCTCGCCCACCGTCTCGGCGACGGTCACCAGGTACTTGATCGCATCCTTCGAGGTGCGGATGCCGCCGGCCGGCTTCACGCCGACCTGCTCGCCGGTGAGGCGGTGCCACTCGGCAACCACCTGCAGCATGAGCAGGGTCACCGGCAGGGTCGCCGCGGGGCTCACCTTGCCGGTCGAGGTCTTGATGAAGTCGGCGCCGGCGAGGATCGCCAGCCACGACGCCTTGCGCACGTTGTCGTAGGTCTGCAGCTCGCCGGTCTCGAGGATCACCTTGAGGCTCGCCGAGGTGCCGTCCGGGCGGCGGCAGGCCTCCTTCACGGCGACGATCTGGTCGAAGACGACGCCGTAGTGGCCGGCGAGGAACGCGCCGCGGTCGATCACCATGTCGATCTCGTCGGCGCCCGCGGCCACCGCGTCCTCGGTGTCGGCGATCTTCACCCGCAGCGACGCCCGGCCGCTGGGGAAGGCCGTCGCGACCGCGGCGACCGAGATGAGCCCGTCGTCGGGGTCGCCGTGCAGCGAGCCGAGCGCGGCGACGGCGTGCTCGACCATGTCGCCGTAGACACAGACCGCCGCGACCCGCGGCGTCGAGTGGTCCGACGGGTCGGGCGTGATCGCCTTCGCGACGAGCGAGCGCACCTTGCCGGGGGTGTCTGCCCCCTCGAGCGTGGTCAGGTCCATCAGGCCGATGATGCGGTCGAGCGCCCACGCCTTCGAGGTGGTCTTGATCGACCGGGTGCCGAGTCCGGCGGCGCGCGCCTCGAGCCCGACGGCGTCGACGCCGGCGAGTCCCTCCAGGTGCAGCCGCAGGCTCTTCTCGGTGAGGTCGCCGCCGATCATCCGGATGGCGCGATCCGCCGGGGCGAGGGCCACCACCTCCGCCCCCGTCGGCGACCCGCCGTTCGTCTGGCCCGTCATCCGTCGGAGTCTACGCTGGCGGTGTGGATCCCGCCCTCGCCCTCGACCTCGGCGGCACCAAGGTGGAGGCCGCGCTCGTCACCGCTGACGGCGCCGTCGTCGCCGGCAGCCGCCATCGCCGACCGACCGGACCGACCGCGACGTCGGCCGACCTCGCCCAGGCCGTGACCGACGTCGTCACCGCGACCCTCGCCCCCGTCGGCGGAGCGGTGGCCGGCGTCGGCATCGGCAGCGCCGGACCGATCGACCGTCCCGCCGGGGCGGTGTCGCCGCTCAACCTGCCGGTGTGGCGCGGCTTCCCGCTGCGCGACCACGTGGCCGACGTGGCGCGCGCACTCGGCCTGCCCCCGGCGGCACCGGTCCGGCTCGAGATGGACGGCATCTGCATCGCCCTCGCCGAGCACTGGCTGGGCGCGGCGCGCGGGTCCGACGACGTGATGGGGATGATCGTGTCGACCGGCATCGGCGGGGGCCTCATCCTCGGCGGTCGCGTCGTGCCCGGGCCGACCGGCAACGCCGGACACGTCGGCCACCTCGCCGCGGCCGGCCACGACGAGCCGTGCCCGTGCGGCGGACGCGGCTGCGTCGAGGCGGTGGCGTCCGGCCCCAGCAGCGTGCGCTGGGCGCGCGCGCAGGGATGGGGCGGGAGTACCGGCGAGGATCTCGCGGCCGGCGTCTCCGCGGGCGATCCGATCGCCCTCGCCGCCGTCGAGCGCGCCGGTCGTGCCCTCGGCTCGGCGCTCGCCTCCGCGACCGCGCTGGTCGACGTCGAGGTGATCGCGATCGGCGGCGGCTTCTCGCGAGTGTCGCCCGACCTGCTCGACATCGTGCGCGACGAGATCGCCCGGCACGCCGGCTTCGGCTTCGTCACCAAGGTGCGCGTCGTGCCGTCGGGGCTCGGCGACGAGGGCCCGCTGGTGGGCGCCGCGGCGCTCGTGCACCGCCCCGAGCTGCTCGCCGACTGAGCGGTCCGCGGCACTGACCGGGTCCGCCGCGCGGGCCGGGTCGAGCCGTGACGGGACGGATCAGGACGCGTCGGCGAGGATGCCGCGCACGGCGGCGACGTCCGCGGTGAGCGCGGCGATCAGCTCGTCGACGCCGTCGAAGCGCAGCATGCCGCGCACGCGGTCGACGAACTCCAGCTCGATCTCGCGGCCGTAGAGGTCGGCGTCGACGTCGAGCAGGTGCGCCTCGGTGCGCCGGGCGGGCACACCCTCGAAGGTCGGGTTGTTGCCGATCGACACCGCCGCCGCGTACCGCTCCCCGTCGATCCGCGCCCAGGCGGCGTAGACGGCGTCGGCGGGCAGGTACCCCTCGATCGCCGGATCGAGGTTCGCGGTCGGGAACCCCAGCTCGCGCCCGCGCCGGTCACCCGGCACCACCGTCGAGCGCACGCGGTGCCGCCGCCCGAGCAGGACCGCGGCCGCCGCGACCTCCCCCTCGGCCAGCAGGCTCCGGATGCGACTCGACGAGACGCGCCCGCCGTCGATCTCGACGTCGGCGATCAGCTCGACGTCGAAGCCGAGCCCGCCGCCGAGCTCGCGCAGCAGCGGCACCTCGCCCGCGCCGCGGGCCCCGACCCGGAAGTCGGCGCCGGCGAGCACCGCGCGCGCGCCGAGCCGGTCGACCAGCAGGTCGCGCACGAACGCGTCGGGCTGCTGCGCGGCGAGGGCGTGGTCGAAGACCAGCTCGACCGTCGTGGCGACCCCGGCGGCGGCGAGCAGCTCGGCGCGCTGGGCGCGGCTGGTCAGCGGCTCGGGCGCCTTCTCGGGGGCGAACAGGCTGAGCGGGTTGCGGTCGAAGGTGACGACCACCGGGGCGACCCCGCGCTCGTCGGCGAGCGCGCAGAGCTGGCCGATGACCCCGACGTGACCGAGGTGCACGCCGTCGAACTTGCCGATCGTGACGGCGCTCGGGCCGAACCCGTCCGGGACGGCATCCGCCCCCTCGATCAGCTCCACCTCAGGACTCCGCGGGCGCGGCCGCGCGGCGACGCAGCCACAGCATCCCGACGATCGGCAGAGCGAGCGGCACGAACAGGTAGCCCATGCCGTAGACGCTCCACACCGTCGCCTCGCGGCCGAACGGATCGATCGAGTCGAGCCCGAGCGCGGCGGGCGCGGCGACGCTGAGCGTGCCGATCACGAGCACCCCCGCCAGCTCGAAGCAGAGCGTCGCCCAGGCGACGCGGTCCCAGCCGAGCGCGAGCGCGAGCGTGGCGAGGATGTAGACCACGCCGGCGACCGCCGACAGCAGGAACGCGACGGGCGCCTCCTCGAACCGGTCGACGATCTGGAACACCGACCGGCCGGTGGCGGCGATGGCGAGCACGGCGTAGACGGCGACGAGGATGCGGCCGGGTCCGGAGGCGGCGGCGCGGGTCGAGCTGGACATCGGGGATCAGCGTAATCGGGCGCGCCCCGACGCGCGGCCCGGCGACCCGATCAGGCGACCTGCACCGTCCAGATGACGTGCATCCGGTAGAGCATCACGGCGATCGCGAGGGCCGCGACGCCCAGCACGACGGTGCTCCAGCGCGACCGGTCGGAGAGCACCCAGATGCCCGCCAGGAACGGGATCAGCGCGGCGGTGATGAGGTACAGCCAGAACTCCCCCGGGTTGCCGGTCGGCAGGTTGCCGACGGCCGGGCCGAGCGCCGCGACGACGATCTGGGCGAGCAGCAGCACTTCGACCAGGGCGAGCCCGCCGAGCGCGAGATCGTCGGGCTCGCGCCCGATCAGCCCGCGGATCACGCAGAACAGGCCGACCGCGACGGCGAGCGCGATCTGCACGATGGTGAGCACGAGGATCACGGGAGCACCTCCGAGGTGGGCATGTTGAGCACGACGCGGGCCGTGCCGCCGCGCACGGCGACGAGCCCGGCGAGGCGGCCGTCGGCGGTGAGCGCCGCGACCGGGTCGGCGTCGGACGCGTCGACGGGGATGCGCTTGCCGTGCGCGAGGTCGCGCGCGCGGTCGTCGTCGAGGGTGACGGTGGGGAACAGCGCCGCCGCGACGCCCGCGGCCGGACGCAGGGCGTCGGGGCCGAGGCCGTCGAGGGCGACCGCGTCGTCGACGCCGAACGGACCGACCCGCGTGCGGCGCAGGGCGGTGAGGTGCCCGCCCACGCCGAGCGCGGCTCCGAGGTCGCGGGCGAGGGCGCGCACGTAGGTGCCCGACGAGACCGACACCCGCACGTCGAGGTCGATGAGCGCGCCGTCCCGCCGGGTCGCGAGCAGGTCGAACGCGGCGATCCGCACCGGTCGGGCCGGCAGGTCGACCTGCTCCCCCGCGCGGGCGCGGTCGTAGGAGCGGCGCCCGTCGACCTTGATCGCGCTGAAGCTGCTCGGCACCTGCTCGATGTCGCCGGTGAGCGCGCGGATGCCGTCCGCGATCGCCGCGTCGCTCACGCCGGCCGCGTCGACGGTCGCGATCACCTCGCCCTCGGCGTCGTCGGTGTCGGTGGACCGACCGAGCCGGATGGTGGCGTCGTACCCCTTGTCGAGCCCGACGATGTGGGTCAGCAGTCGGGTGGCGCTCCCCACCCCGAGGATGAGCAGTCCGGTGGCCATCGGGTCGAGCGTCCCGGCGTGGCCCACCTTGCGGGTGCCGAGCGCGCGGCGGGCGCGGGCGACGACGTCGTGGCTCGTCGGCCCGTTCGGCTTGTCGACGAGGACGATGCCCGTCGGGCCGCCCGCGGGGGTGCTCATCGCCTTCAGGCTATCGGCAGCGGTCAGGAGGGCTGGGCGAGGCGCACGAGCAGGTCGGCCTTGGTGGGCGCGATGCACTCCAGCAGCTCGCGGGCGTCGGGGTCGGCGTCCTCGAGGCCCATCTTGAGACCGACGAGGGTGTTGAGCAGCATCCCCTGCGCGAGGAAGTCGCGCGCCTCCTCGGCGCCGAACCCGGCGTCGCGGCGCAGCAGCCGGTACACCTCGAGGAACCCGGCCCGCGCCCGCGCCCCGATGGCCGGGTCGTTGCCCGAGACGAAGCCGTGCATGAGCGACAGCAGCAGCCCGCGGTCGCTCAGCAGTTCGCCGTACGCCTGGCCGAGCCGGTGGTGCAGGTCGTCGCCGGATGCCTCCCCCGCGTCGGCGAGCACCGCGCGGAAGGCGGTCAGCAGCCCGTCGAGCGCGTGCTCGAGCACGCTGAGGAAGAGCGTCTCCTTGCTGCCGAACATGCGCACCACGTAGGGCTGGCTCACCCCGGCGGCCTTCGCGACCGCATCGGTGGTGGCGCCGACGTAGCCGCGCTCGCCGAACACGCCCATCGCCGCTCGGATGACCTGCTCGCGGCGGTCCTCCGAGCGCATCCGCGTCGGGCTCTCGGTCGCGCTGCTGGTCATGCTTGACATGGTATCAATCGATTACTAACCTCCGAGGTAATCATTCGATTACAACTTGTCAGCGGTCGCTTTCCGACCACCCCGATCTGAACGGAGACCCCGTGTCGGCATCCCCCGCCGTCCGCCGGACGTCGCTCCTCGTCGCCGTGCTCGCCACCGGCATCCCGATGTTCATGGCGACCCTCGACAACCTCGTCATGACCAACGCGCTGCCGGTGATCCACGCCGACCTCGGCGCCTCGGTCGAGGAGCT
>JBHIXX010000038.1:0-23335 GCA_041984585.1 Pseudolysinimonas sp.
GCTCAAGGGGTTGGTGCTCGGTAGCGATCTCGTTGTCGTCGTCACCGGCGCGGCGAAGCACGCGGCCACCGGGTTCATCGAGCAGCACACCGACCCGGGACAGCGTGGCGAGGGAGAAGCCGTCGAGGCCCGGCAGCCACAGGTGCAGGGACGCGAACAGCATCATGAACAGGGCCGCGACCGCCGTCGCGATCACCGCCTGGCAGTAGCTGGCCGCCGCCGTGGTGGCGCGTACGCCCGAGGTGTCGCCCTCGGCCCGGAAACGCGCCACGTAGTGGGTCACCGCCGACGAGATCCCGAGGCCCGAATAGGCGATGTAGGTGACCAGCGACCAGCCGATGTCCCAGACGCCCAGGGCAGCCTGGCCGACGGATTCGTAGATGATCCGGGGCAGCAGAAACCCCACGACCACGGTCACGCCATGGGCCCACCATCCCGCCATCACGTTGCGGAACAGGCGGTCGCGACCGCTGTCGTCACGGCGATGCTGATCACTCACCCGAATGGCCTCTCCCATGGCCGCCCGGCGGGGCGGCCGGGGAAAGCTTACTACACGCTCGGCCATACATTTGAAGGACATCGGCGGGAGCCGTCGAGCAGCTAGAATCCCGCCTTCGTTAGTCTGAAATCCGGGCGGCCGTCCGGGAGAGGAGCTGCGGCGACGGCGCTGCGTCGCGGCTCGGCCGCCCCTGCCGGGAACCGATGTCCGACGCCGCCCCGTCCGCAACGCTCGATGCCCTCGTTCCGCTTCAGGCGGGCGCCCGCGGCGCCCAGCCGGCCTACGTCCTGCTGAACGACCGGCTCGAGCCGGCGGCGACCGTCAGCTTCGCGGCGCTCGCCGAACGGGCTGCGGCGCTGGCCGGCGGGCTCGCCCGGCGCGGCCGGCCCGGCGACCGGGTGCTGCTGACCGTCACCGACCACGCCGGGGGCATCGCGGCGGACGACCTGGATCGCGTGTTCGAGGCCGGATGGCGCGGCTCGGGTCCGCGCACCCCGGCGCCGCTTCCGCAGCTCACGGCGGGGGCCGGGATCGGCCTGGCGATCGCCCGGGGCGTGGTCGACGCGCACGACGGCGACATCGCGGCGCAGAACACCGCCGACGGATGCCGATTCACCGTGACGCTGCCCGCCGCATAGATCCCCGCGCGCGTTGCCGTCCGCACGCACGCGAACCCCGCGCTGACCGGCGAGCACGCAACGAACCCGCGTCGAACGCAACTCTTTCCGGCGGCGCGATTCCTAGGCTCGTCCCATGAGCGCGACCGTCTCCGTCACGGCTCCCCCCTCGCCCCCCGGCGCGGAGCACGCCGCCTGGCGCGCCCTGCGCGACGCCGTGACGGAGATGCGCGATCTGCAGGACCACGACGGCGCGGTGCCCTCGGCCCGCGACCACCGCACCGCACGGAAGCTCGTCGCACGGATGCGGACGTCGATCGCGGAGCTCGCCCCCGCTCTGCCCCACGACGCCGACTACCTCGGCGCGCTCGACACCGACCTCGCGCGCTGGGCGGCCGACGGGTTCGCGGTGCCCGACTTCCTCGACTCGCTGGTGGCGTTCCGCCCCGAGCTGCACCGGGTCGACGGACTGCGGCACGTCGTGGTCTTCCCGATGACGACGCAGAACGGCAGCCCCGACCGCCGGTTCGAGGCGGTGCTCGTCGACGTCGTCTGGCCCGACTTCGTGGCCCGGCTGGAGGCGGACCGGTACTCGAACGCGCTGTTCGTCCCGATCCGGTTCCTCGACTTCACCGCCGGCTACGCGACCAACTCGGCCGTGCTGTTCCCCGAGACCGTCGCCGTGCGCACGCTGCCGACCTTCACCTGGGGCGCGATCTTCGCCGACCGCGAGGCGGCGCGGTTCCGCCGGGTGGTGCGCGCCGCGTCCGAGATCACCCGTCTCGACCTGCCCGACGACGCCAGGCGCCTGCTCGACGACCAGCGGCTCGCCGAGGAGACGTTCGTGATGTGGGACCTCATCCACGACCGCACCCACATGCGCGGCGACCTGCCGTTCGACCCGTTCATGATCAAGCAGCGGATGCCGTACTTCCTCTACTCGCTCGAGGAGCTGCGCTGCGACCTCACCGCCTTCCGCGAGGCGGTCAGGCTGGTGCGCGACGACGACACCGACGAGGTGACCCGCGAGCACGCCCGGCTCATGCAGTACGCGGTGCTCTTCGATCGCATCTTCCGCTTCCCGCTCACCGGCGACCGGGTGCGCAACTACGACGGCCTCGGCGGCCAGCTGCTGTTCGCGTGGCTGCACCAGCGCCGGGCCCTCAGCTGGACCGACACCGAGCTGGCGATCGACTGGACCGTGCTGCCCGATGCCGTGGTCGCCCTGTCCGACGCGATCGACGACCTCTACCGGCGCAGCATCGACCGCCCGAAGACGGTGCACTGGCTCGCCGCCTACGACCTCATCCGCGCCACGCTCGCCCCGCACCCGGCGTCGCGCTGGGCGCGCGGGCTGCCCGACGAGGTGCTCGCGGGGACGCCGCGCGACATGACCGACGCGGTGCTCGACGACGAGTTCCCGCTGTCGATGTTCTACGAGGCCCTGGGCCGCAAGCTCGGCGACGTGATCGCGTCGACGGCGGGCATCACGGGCGCCGCCGTCTGAGGCTTCCTCGGCGCCGCCGGAGGGTGCGCGGTATCCTGGGGTCATGACCGGTAAGCAGATCCTCACCGCCGCGCTCGTCGGCGTGGGAGCGCTGCTCTACGGCGCCTCGCCGATCGACATCATCCCCGAGTTCGTCGCCGGCCCCCTGGGCTTCGGCGACGACGCCGTCGTGCTCATCGCCGCCGGGGTGGCGATCTGGCGCATCCTGCGCACGCGCACGACGCGCGGCCGCGCCCCCGAGGCACCCGCGCCGCCGACCGTCGACTGAGCGTTCTCCCGCATCGCGGCCGGGCGATCGGCAGAATGGAGCGGTGACCCCGCTCCACGATCCCGACTGGCGCGGATTCGCGTCGGACAACTACGCCGGCGTGCATCCCGAAGTGCTGGCCGCGATCGCCGCCGCCAACGGCGGGCACCAGGTCGCCTACGGCGACGACGTCTACACCGAGCGTCTGCAGCAGGTGGTGCGCGAGCAGTTCGGCGACCAGGCAGAGGCGTTCCCGGTGTTCAACGGCACCGGCGCCAACGTCGTGTCGCTCACCGCGATGCTGCCCCGCTGGGGCGCCGTGGTGTCGACCCGCACGGCCCACATCCACACCGACGAGGGCGGGGCCCCCGAGAAGACGACGGGGCTGAAGCTGTTCCCGGTGCCGACCCCGGATGGCAAGCTCACCCCCGAGCTGATCGACACCGAGGCGTGGGGATGGGGCGACGAGCACCGCGCGCAGCCGCTCGCCGTGAGCATCACCCAGACCACCGAACTCGGCACGCTGTACACCCCGGATGAGGTGCGCGCGATCGCCGATCACGCGCACGCGAACGGGATGGCGCTGCACATGGACGGCGCCCGGGTGTGGAACGCGGCGGCGGCGCTCGGCGTGCCGCTGCGCGCGTTCACGACCGACGCCGGCGTCGACGTTCTCAGCCTCGGCGGCACCAAGAACGGGCTGCTCGGCGCGGAGGCGGTGGTCGTGCTCGACCCGGGTCGGGTCGACGGCATCGTCTACCTGCGCAAGACGACGATGCAGCTCGCGAGCAAGATGCGGTTCGCGAGCGCGCAGCTCCTGGCGCTGTTCGAGGGCGGGCTGGGCCTGGCCTCGGCGGCGCACGCGAACGCGATGGCCTCCCGGCTGCGCGGCGCGCTCGAGCAGCTCGCGCTCCCCGGCCTCGGATTCAGCCAGCCCACCCAGGCGAACGCGGTGTTCGCCGTGCTCGCCACCGAGGCCGCCGACCGCATCCGCGAGAAGGTCCGCTTCTACGACTGGGACCGCGCCCGCGGCGAGGTGCGCTGGATGACCGCCTTCGACACGACCGAGGCCGACGTCGACGCGTTCGTCGAGGTCGTGCGCCAGGAGCTGTCGCGGTGATCGTCGCGATCAACCCCGAGCAGCGCGACGCGGCGCTGGCGCGGCGCACCCCCGAGGTGGAGAAGGTCGGCTCCGGAGTGTGGTCGATCCCGCTGCCGCTGCCGTCGCGCGGCGGCGTCGAGTCGACGCTCTGCTACGGCATCCTCGACGACTCCGGCGGCGTGACCCTCATCGACCCGGGCTGGGACACCCCCGACAACCGCGACCGGATCGTCGACTGGCTCGGCCGCGTCGGCCGGCGGGTGGGCGACATCCGCGTGCTGGCGGCGACGCACTTCCATCCCGACCACCTCGGCCTCGCGGCAGCGCTGCGCGACGAGTCGGGCGCCCGGCTCGTGCTCGGCGCCGCGGACGCGGCGACGGTGACGCACCCGCTCGAGCCCGACGACGACGCCGCGTTCGAGCGCTGGGGCGTGCCCGGCGACGAGCGGGCGGAGCTCGGCTCCGCCGCCGCGTCGCGGCACGGGATCGACGGCTTCACCGCCGACACCGGCACCGACCCGATCGACGTGCCCGGGCATCCGCTCGTCGTCATCCCGACGCCGGGTCACACCCCGGGGCACCTCAGCTTCGCGAGCCCGGAGGACGGGCTGGTGTTCACCGGCGACCACGTGCTGCCGATCATCCACCCGGGGCTCGGCCTGGGCGGCCCGCAGGACGACCCGCTCGGCGACTACCTGGCGTCGCTCGACGCCCTCGTGCCCTACGACGACGCGCAGGTGTGCCCCGGGCACGGCTACCGGTTCACCGGTCTCGCCGTGCGGCGCCGCGAACTCGCGGAGCACCACCTGCGGCGCAACGCCGAGATCGGGCGCATCCGCGACGAGCTCGACGAGCCGACCGTGTGGACCGTGGCGCAGCGCGTGGCCTGGACCGACGGATGGGACGGGCTGCGCGGCTTCCTGCGCCGCTCGGCGCTCGCCCAGACCGAGATGCACCTGCGCCACCTCGACCGCGTCGCCGCCTGAGCTCGCGGCGGCGGACTCGCCCCGACGGCCGGGATGCCGTGGCGGCGGGAGGGTCGGACGACCGCTACGGGCGCAGCAGCACCTTCGTCGCCCGGCGCTCGTCCATCGCCGCGTACGCGTCGGCCGCGCGGGCGAGCGGCAGCTCGAGGTCGAAAACCAGGCCGGGCTCGATCCGGCCGTCGAGCACCTCGGGCAGCAGCTCGTCGACGTAGTTGCGCACCGGCGCGACGCCGCCGGCGATGCCGATGTTCGGTCCGAACAACGCGGAGACCGGGATGGCGCCGTCGTTGGGCACGCCGACCACGCCGAGACGACCGCCGGGCCGCGCGGCGGCGAGCGCCTGCGCGCGCGAGTCGTCGGTTCCCACGCACTCGAGCACCCGGTCGGCCCCGACGCCGTCGAACAGGTCGCGCACGATCGCCGACCCCTCGTCGCCGCGCTCGGCCACCACATCCGTCGCCCCGAAGCGCCGCGCGAGCGCCTGCCGCTCCGGATGCCGCGACATCGCCACGATGCGCCCCGCTCCCAGCCGGGCCGCCGCGAGCACCGCGCACAGGCCCACCGCGCCGTCGCCGACCACCACCACGCCATCGCCCGGGCCGACGTCGGCCGACACGGCCGCGTGGTGGCCGGTTCCCATCACGTCGGAGAGGGTGAGCAGGTGCGGCACGAGGCCGTCCGCGGGCGGGCCGTCCGGCACGACGGTGAGCGTGCCGTCGGCGAGCGGCACCCGCACATACTCGCCTTGCCCGCCGTCGGCGAGCGCTCCGTCGTGGTGCATCGACCCCCACCAGCCGCCGGCGCTGCACGAGGTCGAGACGCCGTTGCGACAGTGCACGCACTCCATGTCGCACACGTAGAACGGCGCGATCACGAAGTCGCCCACGCGGACGCGCTCGACGCCGGCACCGACCTCCTCGACCACGCCGACGAACTCGTGGCCGATCCGACGGGGCCGCGTGATCGGCTGGGCGCCCCGATAGGGCCACAGGTCGGACCCGCACACGCAGGCCGCGACGACCCGCACGACCGCGTCGCGCCCCGAGCCGGAGAGCACCGGGTCGGGGACCTCGTCGACGCGGATGTCGCCGGGGGCGTGGATGAGGGTCGCGCGCATGCCCCCCACGCTAGGCGGCAACGGGGGCTCGCGGCACGTGCCGCGAGCCCCCGCGTTCCCGCGTCCTGATCCGGTCCCGGCGAGCGGACCACGAGGGGTTCGGGACGATGCCCGGTGGTCAGCCCACCGCGGCACCGAGGAGGTCGCGCAGATGACGGTCGATCTGCGGCATGTACCCGGGGTCGACGGCGAACAGTCCGAGGTGCCCGTGCACGTCCTCGACGACCCGTAGCTCGCTCCCGGGGATCAGCTGCTGCTCCGCGGCGCAGTCGCGCACCGGGAAGAACATGTCCTCGTCGATCGGCATCACGTAGGTCAGCGCGGTGATGCGGCCGAGGGCGGCCGCGAGATCACCCCCGGTGTGCCGGGAGACGTCGCCGCGCTGCCACTTCCACGCCATCGTGAGCAGATCGTTCGGGTCCATCGCCGTGAAATAGGGCTCGAGGAACCCGGTGAGGAACCCGTCCATCGACTCGAAGCCGAGCGCGCTCCACTTCTCCTGCTTCCAGAACTCCGTGGAGAACCCCATGGTGCCCCACAGGTGCGCGTGCCGCCGGAGCCCGTCGAGCACGTCGGCGTTCGACGCGTACTCGCCGCCGTTCCAGCCCGGGTCGGACCAGATCTGCTCGTTGAGCGTCTCGGTGAACAGGAAGTCATGCGGAGTGTTGCGGGCGGTGCCGGCGATCGGCGCTGCGCGCAGCACCTTCTCGGGGAACCGCACCGCCCACTCGTAGGTCTGCTGGGCTCCCATCGAACCGCCGACCACGAGTGCGAGCCGTTCGATCCCGAAGTGCTCGCGCAGCAGCCGCTCCTGCGCGACCACGTCGTCACCGATGCGCACCTGCGGGAACTTCGACATCGAGATGCTCGGGTCTTCCGTGTTGTGCGGGGAGACCGAGAGTCCGTTGCCGATCTGGTTGACCGCGACCATGAAGTACTTCGTCGGGTCGAGCGCGTGGTCGGCGCCGACGTAGGCGTCGGCCCAGATCTGATGCGTCCCCGAGTACCAGGTCGGGATCAGGATCGCGTTGTCCTTCGCGGGCGACAGCTCACCCCACGTGCGCACGGCCAGCCGGCAGTCGGGGATCACCCCGCCCTCTTCGAGCTCGAGTCGGCCGACCGAGATCAGCTCGAAATCCGTGTGGAATTCGGTCGTGTAGTAGGGGTTGTCGATCATCGCGTCCACCTCATCGTGGTCGGAACTGGGAATGGTGCGACCATCGTCGCCAGCCCCTGCTCGCGCGGGTACCGCCGTTCGCCCTCGGTTCCGGCCCGCCGACCCGACAGCTGGCGGGTCGGCGTCATCGCCCGCGGTCGCACCCCACGCCGACGGCTGATCCGCCCCGACGCGGGGCCGTCGGTCAGACCGCGGTCGTCGTGGGCATCTCGAGCACGCGCGAGTGCTCGAGCCGCCACAGCAACCAGGCGAGCCCCAGCCGAGTGCGTCCGAGGCCGTCGAGCGGGTCGAACCCGAGGGCCGTGGTGAGCGTCTCGAGGCGCTGGGTCATGGTGCTGTGATGCACCCCCGCGCTCCGCGCCGCCTCGCGCACCGACGACGTGCGGACGAGCGCCTCGACCGTCCGCGGCCCCCACGCGGCGGACATCACCGGGTCGAGCGCCGCGGCGTCGCTCTCCGGACGTCCACGAGTGGGCAGGTCGGCGAGGATCTCGGCGAGCCCCCCGAGGTCGTCGGCGAACGACGGCTCCGGCGAGGCGCCCTCATGCAGGCGCAGGGCGATCATCGCGGTCCGGAACGACAGGCCCAGGTCCAGCGGGTCCACCGCGACGCCGACGCCGACAGGACTCGCCGACACCTCGACCGACTCGGGCGTGAGGATGACGTGCACCGGACCGCTCGGGCTCGGGACGACGTCTTCGGGTCCGCCGGGGTGACGCGTCCACTCGGCGAAGAGCGGCGCCACGACCACGCGGTGGCGACGCGGCCCGACCACGCCGAGCCGCGCGGCGGCATCCCGGCGTTCCGCGTCGGGAGCCTCGTCATCGAGTGCGACGGCCAGGTCGCGCCGGGTCGGGGTTCCCTCGTCGGCGCCGAGCCGGAGCCGCAGAGCGAGCGAGAGCCGTTCGAGGATCATCGCGTCGCTCTTCTCGGGACGCGAGCCCACGATCCAGACGTCGCTGTCGTCGAGCACCGCCGTCGTCGAGGCCGGCGGCGGGGAGGCCGCGACGACCTCGCCGCGCGGATCGACCACCCGCACCGACGCGCCGCGCCGGAACGCGACCGGACGACCGGCGAGCGCGGCGGCCGCGCTCTGCAGCCCGTGGGCGCCCACCCCTCCGCTCATCAGCTCGTCGAAGCAGGCGATGACCCGCAGTCCGGCGCTGGCGTCGGGGTCGAGCGCGCGGAGCCGACCGAGCAGCTCCTGCATATCCCCTCCTTCGGCGATCCCCCGATTATCGCCGGATGCAGCCGATCAGTCCACGAGCAGGCGGCGCAACCAGGCGGTGCGGGTGCGGATCATCGCACGCGACACCGTGGCGTGCGGCGCGAAGATGTCGCAGGCGTGGAACGCGCCGGGCCAGACGTGGAGCTCGGCATCGACGCCGGCGCGCCAGAGCCGTGCGGCGTAGTCGACGGCCTCGTCGCGGAAGATCTCGGCTTGGCCGACGTCGATGAAGGCCGGCGGCAGGCCGACGAGATCGTCGGCCCGCGCGGGCGCGGCGTAGGCGGGGACGTCGGGCCCGCCCGCGGCGTCGCCGAGCAACGCGGCCCACCCGGTCTCGTTGCTGACCCGGTCCCATACGCCCACGCCGTCGAACTCGCCGATCGACGGGTGCCGGCCGCGATCGTCGAGCATCGGGTAGTCGAGCAACTGCCCCACGAGGGGTGGCCCGCCGCGGTCCCGGGCGGCGAGCGCGACGGCGGCCGCGAGACCGGCACCGGCACTCGCGCCGGCGACCACGATGCGGTCGGCGCGGATGCCGAGAGCGGGGGCGTTCGCTCCGAGCCAGTCGAGTGTCGCGTAGCAGTCCTCGAACGGCACCGGGTGCGGGTGCTCGGGCGCGAGTCGATAGTCGACGGTCACCAGTCGCAGACCGACGTCGGTCACCCAGTCGAGCGCGGTGTCGAGCCCGCTGAACCGGTCGCCGAACATCATGCCGCCCGAGTGGAGCATCAGCACCCCCGGCAGGTCGGAGCCCGCTCCGCGGGGGCCGATGATCGACGCCCGGAGCGCCGCGCCGTGCCAGCCGGGGATGTCGAGGTCGACCACGTCGACGGCGCGCCCGGCCAACAGCTCGTCGCGCGGCCCCGACGCGTACGAGCGGCGCATGAAGGGGATCAGCCGCGGGGTGATCGTCGGCGGGAAGACCCCGCCGACGATCGCGAGGGCGGCGCGCAGCTCGGGATCGAATCGTTCCCGAGCGGTGGTCATCCCCCGATTGTGGCCGAAGGCACGCGGCGCCGTTACGCCTCGGCGCCCTCCATCCGCTGCACGCTCAGCTCGTCGCCGGCCAGGTCGACCCGCACGGTGTCGCCGTCGCGCACGTCGCCGGAGAGCATCGCCCGGGCGAGCCGGTCGTCGATCTCGTGCTGCATGAGCCGGCGCAGCGGTCGCGCCCCGTAGATCGGGTCGTAGCCGCGCTCGGCCAGCCAGGCACGCGCATCCGGGGTGACCGCGAGCTGCAGCCGGCGCTCAGCCAGCCGCTGCTCGAGCCGGTCGATGTAGAGCGACACGATCTGCCCGAGGTCGCCGGTGCTGAGCGGCGAGAACACGACGATGTCGTCGAGCCGGTTCACGAACTCCGGCTTGAACGCCTGCCGCACCAGGTCGTGCACGGCCTCCTGCTTCTGCTCCCACGACAGCTCGGCGTCGGTCAGGAACTGGCTGCCGAGGTTCGAGGTGAGGATCAGGATCGTGTTGCGGAAGTCGACCGTGCGGCCCTGACCGTCGGTGAGCCGACCGTCGTCGAGCACCTGCAGCAGCACGTCGAACACCTCGGGGTGCGCCTTCTCGACCTCGTCGAGCAGGATCACCGAGTACGGACGCCGGCGCACCGCCTCGGTGAGCTGCCCGCCCTGCTCGTAGCCGACGTACCCGGGAGGGGCGCCGACGAGCCGCGAGACCGAGAACTTCTCGCCGTACTCCGACATGTCGATGCGCACGAGCGCCTTCTCGTCGTCGAACAGGTAGGCGGCGAGCGCCTTCGCCAGCTCGGTCTTGCCGACGCCGGTGGGCCCAAGGAACAGGAACGAGCCGGTCGGCCGGTCGGGGTCGGAGATGCCCGCCCGGGTGCGGCGCACCGCCTCGGAGACGGCGCGCACCGCGTCCTTCTGCCCGATCAGGCGCTTGCCCAGTTCCGCCTCGAGGTGCAGCAGCTTCTCGGTCTCGCCCTGCGTCAGCTTGTCGACCGGGATGCCGGTCCACGCGGCGACGACCGCCGCGATGTCCTCGTCGGTGACCTGGTCGTTCACCATCCGCGGGCCGGTCTGCTCGGCCTGCTCCGCCTGGGCGAGCCGCTGCTCGATGCCCGGGATCGTCTCGTAGTTGAGCTTCGACGCCGTCTGGTAGTCGCCCTCGCGCATGGCGCGATCGAGCCGGATGCGGGCTTCGCTGAGCTCGGTCTTCAGGTCGCCGACCGAGTGCAGGGTCGACTTCTCCGCCTGCCAGCGGGTCTGCAGCGCGTCGAGGTGCTTCTCCTTCTCGGCCATGTCGGCGCGGAGCTTCTCGAGCCGGTCCTTCGAGGCCGGATCCTTCTCCTTCTTGAGCGCCAGCTCCTCGATCTTGAGCCGGTCGACGGCGCGCTTGAGCTCGTCGATCTCGACCGGGCTCGAGTCGATCTCCATCTTGAGCCGGCTCGCCGCCTCGTCGATCAGGTCGATGGCCTTGTCGGGCAGCTGCCGCGCCGTGATGTAGCGGTTCGAGAGGGACGCCGCCGCGACCAGCGCGGAGTCGGCGATCGCCACCTTGTGGTGGGCCTCGTAGCGCTCCTTGAGCCCGCGCAGGATGGCGACGGTGTCCTCGACGCTCGGCTCGCCGACGTACACCTGCTGGAAGCGGCGCTCCAGCGCGGCGTCCTTCTCGATGTACTCGCGGTACTCGTTGAGCGTCGTGGCGCCGATCATCCGCAGCTCGCCGCGGGCGAGCATCGGCTTGAGCATGTTGGCGGCCGCGACCGATCCCTCGCCGCCGCCGGCGCCCATCAGCGTGTGCAGCTCGTCGATGAAGGTGATCACCCGGCCCTCGGACTCGTTGATCTCCTTGAGCACCGCCTTGAGCCGCTCCTCGAACTCGCCGCGGTACTTCGCCCCGGCGACCAGCGCGGAGAGGTCGAGGCTGATCAGCTCCTTGTCCTTCAGCGAGTCGGCGACGTCGCCCGCCACGATCCGCTGCGCGAGCCCTTCGACGACGGCGGTCTTGCCGACGCCGGGCTCGCCGATCAGCACCGGGTTGTTCTTGGTGCGCCGGGTGAGCACCTGGCTGACCCGGCGGATCTCGGCGTCCCGCCCGATGACCGGGTCGAGCTTGCCGCTCTTGGCGATCTCCGTGAGGTTGACGCCGTACTGCTCGAGGGCGGTCTTCTGCTCCTCCTGGCTGGAGGGCGCGCCCTGCATGTTCGCCATGTCTTCTCCTTACGCCGCCGCGGTGAACCGCGGGCGAATCCTCGTCATCCGTCCCGATGTCCGAACGGCCGCCAGACGACGACCGAGTTGGACTTCTTGACGCGCGTCCCCGTGCGCAGCGTCACCACGTCGCCCTCCGATCCGGCGGCGAACACACGCCGACCGGGCCGGTTGAGCATCTCGTCGGCGAGCGTCGCCTCGAGCTCCCGCACGCGGGAGCGCAGCGCCACCACCTCGTTCTCCAGCTCGAGGATCCGGCGGATGCCCTCGAGGTTGAGCCCCTCGGAGCTCAGCCGCGCGATCTCGCGCAGCTGCACGACGTCGCGCATCGAGTAGCGCCGCGACTGCCCGGCCGTGCGTCGCGGGCACACCAGCCCGAGCCGGTCGTACTGGCGCAGGGTCTGCGGGTGCATCCCGCTCAGCTCGGCCGCGACCGCGATCGCGAACAGCGGGCTGTTCTCGTCGACGTCGGGCACGGCGCTCACCTCCCCGCGCGGGCCCGGGCGAGCAGGTCGTCCCGCGGGTTCTCGGTCGGCATCGCCCGGGCGAACGCCTCGAGCGCGTCGATCGCCTCGGACGGCAGGTGATCGGGCACCGCGACGACCACCTCGGCGAGCAGGTCGCCGGTTCCCTTCGGCGTGGTCACGCCGCGCCCCTTCACCCGCAGCACCCGGCCGCTCGGGGTGCCGGCCGGCACCTTGAGCTTCACCGGATCGCCGTCGAGGGTCGGCACTTCGATGGTGGCGCCGAGCGCCGCCTCGACGAAGGTCACCGGCACGTCGACGCGCAGGTTGAGCCCCTGCCGCTCGAACACCGGATGCGGCCGCACCGACACGGCGATCACCAGATCGCCGGGCTCGCCGCCGTCGGGGCTCGGCTGGCCCTTGCCCTTGAGGCGGATCTTCTGCCCGTCGGCGACCCCCGCCGGGATCTTGACCTTGGTCTCGCCACCGTCGCCCATCTGCAGGGTGACGGTGTCGCCGCGGATGGCGGTGCGGAAGTCGAGCGTGGTGCTCGCCGTGTAGTCGGCGCCCTTGGTGGGGCCGCCGAATCCGCCGCGCCCGCGGCCGAACCCGCCGCCGCCTCCGCCGAACATCCCGTTGAGCAGGTCGTCGAAGTCGTTCGCCCCGCCGCGCGTCGTGCGGAAGCCCGAGAAGATGTCCTCGAACCCGCCACTGCCGCGACCGCCGGCGCTGAACCGCGCGCCGGAGCCCATCGCGCGGATCTGGTCGTACTCGGCCCGCATCTCGGCGTCGGAGAGCACCGAGTAGGCCTCGCTGATCTCTTTGAACCGCGCCTCCGCGGCGGCGTCGCCCGGGTTGGAGTCCGGGTGGTACTGCCGCGCGAGCTTGCGGTACGCCTTCTTCAGGTCGGCATCTGCGACGTCCTTGGAGACGCCGAGGGTCGCGTAGAAGTCCTTGTCGAACCAGTCCTGACTGGCCATCAGCTCCTCCTCCCGCGTTCTACTCGGGCGTGTGCACGGCGACCTTGGCGGGCCGGATGAGGCGCTCGCCGAGCAGGTAGCCGGACTCGATCACGTCGGCGACGGTCGCCACCTCGACCTCGGCGGAGGGCAGCTGCACGAGCGCCTCGTGGAGGTTGGGGTCGAACGGGTCGCCCTTCTCGCCGACCTTCTTCAGGCCGAACCGGTCGAAGCCGGAGCGCACCTTCTGGGCCACCAGCGCGAGCGGGCTGCCCTCTTCGAGGTCGCCGTGGGCGTCGGCCCGGTCGAGGTCGTCCATCGCCGGCAGCAGCGAGCGGATGACCTCCGCCACCACCGCCTCGCGGTTGGCGGCGCGGTCGCGCTCGACGCGGGTGCGGAAGTTCTTCAGCTCCGCCTCCGCGCGGGCCGCCCGGTCGCGGTACTCGGCGACCAGGTCGCGCTCGCCCTCCTCGAGCAGCGCGACGAGGTCGTCGTCGGTCAGCTCCACATCGGGGCCCTCCGCCTCGACGAGGTCGTCGACCCCGTCGACGTCGGCCGTGCCGCCGTCTTCGCCGATCGCCTCATCCGGCTCGCCCGAACCGCCGTCGGCCGCGCCGTCCGACCCGGCGGCCCCGTCCTCGGGGGCCGCCGACTCGGCGCGCTCGACGGGCTCGTCGGGAGCGTCGTCCCGGTTCTGCTCGTCGCGCTCGGTCACGACTGCTTCGGCTCCTCGTCCTCGTCGACGATCTCGGCGTCGACGATGTCGTCGTCGCTCGCGGGCTCCTCGGCGGCGGGCTCGTCACCCTCCGCGGTCGGGGCCGAGTAGATCGCCTCGCCGAGCTTGCTCTGGCTGAGCACGAGCTTGTCGAACGCGGTCTTCACCGCGTCGTCGTCCTCGCCGCCGAGCGCCGACTTGACCGCGTCGATGTCGCCCTGCACCTCGGTCTTGACGTCGTCGGGCAGCTTGTCGGCGTTCTCGGTGAGCGTCTTCTCGGTGCTGTAGGCCAGCTGCTCCGCGTTGTTGCGCACCTCGGCCGCCTCGCGCCGCGCCTTGTCCTCGGCGGCGTGCTCCTCGGCCTCGCGCACCATGCGCTCGATGTCCTCGGGCGGCAGCGACGATCCGCCGGTGATGGTGATCGACTGCTCGGTGCCGGTGCCCTTGTCCTTCGCCGACACCTGGACGATGCCGTTGGCGTCGATGTCGAAGGTCACCTCGACCTGCGGGATGCCGCGGGGGGCCGGGGCGATCCCGGTCAGCTCGAAGGTGCCGAGCGGCTTGTTGTCGCGGGTGAACTCGCGCTCGCCCTGGAACACCTGGATCGCGACCGACGGCTGGTTGTCGTCGGCGGTCGTGAACGTCTCGCTGCGCTTCGTCGGGATGGCGGTGTTGCGCTCGATGAGCTTCGTCATGATCCCGCCCTTGGTCTCGATGCCGAGACTCAGCGGAGTCACGTCGATGAGCAGCACGTCCTTACGCTCGCCCTTCAGCACGCCGGCCTGGAGGGCGGCGCCGACGGCGACCACCTCATCCGGGTTGACGCCCTTGTTGGGCTCCTTGCCGCCCATCTCCTTCTTGAGCAGCTCGGCGACCGCGGGCATGCGGGTCGAGCCGCCGACGAGCACGACGTGGTCGATGTCGCCGACCTTGACGCCCGCCTCCTTGATGACGTCCTCGAACGGCTTCTTGGTGCGGTCCAGGAGGTCGGAGGTCATCTGCTCGAACTGCGAGCGCGACAGCGTCTCGTCGAGGTTGGCCGGGCCGTTCTCGGTGAGGGACAGGTAGGGGAGCTGGATGTTCGTGCTCGACGAGCTCGACAGCTCCTTCTTCGCCTGCTCGGCGGCCTCCTTGAGGCGCTGCAGGGCGATCTTGTCCTTCGAGACGTCGACGCCCGTGGTCTCCTTGAACTTCTTGATCAGGTGCTCGACGACCCGCTGATCCCAGTCGTCGCCGCCGAGGCGGTTGTCACCGGCGGTGGCGCGCACCTGGATGGTGGAGAAGTCGTCGTCCTTGCCCACCTCGAGCAGGGAGACGTCGAACGTGCCGCCGCCGAGGTCGAAGACGAGGATGAGCTCGTCCTCCTTGCCCTTGTCGAGGCCGTAGGCGAGGGCGGCCGCGGTGGGCTCGTTGATGATGCGCAGCACGTTGAGGCCGGCGATCTTGCCCGCCTCGGTGGTCGCCTGGCGCTCGGCGTCGTTGAAGTACGCGGGCACCGTGATGACGGCATCCGTCACCGGCTCGCCGAGGTACTGCTCGGCGTCCCGCTTCAGCTTCTGCAGGATGCGGGCCGAGATCTCCTGCGCGGTGTACTTCTTGGAGTCGATCTCCTGCGTCCAGTCGGTGCCCATGTGGCGCTTGACGGACGTGATGGTGCGGTCGACGTTGGTCACGGCCTGGCGCTTGGCGGTCTCGCCGACGAGCACCTCGCCGTCCTTGGTGAAGGCCACGACCGACGGGGTCGTGCGGAAGCCTTCGGCGTTCGCGATGACGGTGGGCTCGCCACCTTCGAGCACGGCCACCACCGAGTTGGTGGTGCCGAGGTCGATTCCGACTGCTCGAGCCATGTGCGGTTCTGCTCCTTGATTCGCTCGGGGTCCGCCCCTCCGGGCGGATCGCGTGACTTGAGTCGCGCTGTATCAAGTGTGCGACCTGTGGATAACTCTGTCAAGTCGAGTTGAGCGGCATCGACTCAACTCTCAGGATCGCACTTCCGGGGAGTGCGCGGCGGTAGGGTTCGAGCGGAACGAGGGCGTTCCCGACCGGGGGCGCCTCCGCGACATCAGCTGTTCACCCGACGGAAGTAGCGTGCGCGCATGACCGATCCGCGACCCGACCTGACCCCGCCGCCCGCGACCGCCGACACCGGCGCCATCGCCGCCATGGGGCTGGACCTCCAGGAGGGCCGCGAGATCCCCCGCAAGCAGGTCTTCTCCTGGGCGCTGTGGGACTGGGCGACCCAGCCGTTCAACTCGGTCATCATCACCTTCGTCTTCTCGGTCTACCTGGTGAGCGACCTGTTCCTCCCGTCCGACGTCGCGCCCGGGGCCGACGGCGAGAACGCCGTGCTCACCTCCGGTCTCGGGTGGGCGGTCGGCGCCGCGGGCATCCTGGTCGCGCTCCTCGCCCCCGTGCTCGGACAGCGAGCGGATGCGGCGGGCCGCCGCAAGCTCAACCTCGGCATCGCGACCGGCCTGCTCGTCGTCGTGACGGCCCTGATGTTCTTCGTCGAGGCGGACTACGCGTTCTTCTGGTTCGGCGCCGGCCTGATCGCCGTCGGGTCGGTGTTCAGCGAGATCGCGGGCGTGAACTACAACGCGATGCTGGTGCAGGTCTCGACGAAGTCGACCGTCGGGCGCGTCAGCGGCCTCGGCTGGGGGTTCGGCTACCTCGGCGGGATCGTCGCGCTGCTTATCGTCGTCGTCATGCAGCAGTTCGGATGGTTCGGCATCCCCGATGAGAACGGGCTCCCCTACCGGGTGATCGCCCTCGGCTGCGCGGTGTGGACGGTGATCTTCTCGATCCCGATCTTCCTCAACGTGCCCGAGGCGGCCGCCGCCGAGGGGCGCCCGCGCGTCAACTTCTTCGCGAGCTACGCGGTGCTCGTGAAGGACATCGTGCGCATCTTCCGCGAGTCGCGCCCGACGTTCTGGTTCCTGCTCGCCAGCGCCGTGTTCCGCGACGGCCTCGCCGGGGTCTTCACCTTCGGCGCGATCATCGCCGCGACCGTGTTCGGCTTCAGCTCGACCGAGGTCATCCTCTTCGGCATCGCGGCCAACCTGCTCGCCGGTGTCTCGACGATCGTCGCGGGGCGGTTCGATGACCGATTCGGGCCGCGCGCCGTCATCCTGTTCGCCCTCGCCGGTCTCGTCATCGCCGGACTCGTCGTCTTCTTCGCCCGGGACGCGGGCGTCACGGTGTTCTGGGTGTTCGGACTGGTGCTCACCCTGTTCGTCGGCCCGGCTCAGGCGGCGTCGCGCTCGTTCCTGGCCCGGGTGACGCCGGCCGGGCGCGAGGGCGAGATCTTCGGCCTCTACGCCACGACCGGTCGCGCGGCGAGCTTCCTCTCGCCGATCGCCTGGGCGGGCATGATCTCGCTGTTCGGAGCGACGGCCTGGGGCATCCTCGGCATCGTGCTGATCCTCGCGATCGGGTTCGTGCTCATGCTGCTCGTCCGGCTGCCGAAGCACGCCCGGGCCTGACCGCTCCGGCCCGCCGACCCCGCGTCAGCGCCCTGGAGTAGCCCGCCGCCTAGCGGTCGAGCTGCAGTCGCCGCCAGGCGACGACGGTGAGCGCCGCGCACCCGAGGCCGAGCGCCGCGGGCAGCGCGAGGGCCACGGGCGGCACGGCTCCCGGGTCGAGCGCCCAGAGCGCCGGGGTCGCGACCGGGTACCACGGGCCCGCGCCGGCGATCACCGCCACCTGCCCGCTGGCGAGCATCACGACGGCGACGGCGATGCCGGGCAGCAGGCCGCGGCCGAGGGTCGCGGCGAGCGCGGCGGGCACGGCGACCAGCGCGGTGAGCGGCACGAGCACAGCCAGTCGCCCGAGCGCGCCCAGTCCCTCCCCGTCGGGGAGTCCGAACCCGAGCAGCAGCCCCGCGCCGACCAGGAGCACGACGAGCACGACGCCGGTCGCGACGCTCAGCACCACCCCGAGCGCGATCTTCACGCCGACCAGGAGTCCGCGGCCGACGGCGAGGCCGAACAGCCCGGTGACGGTGCCGTCGGCGAACTCGCGGCCGACGATCCAGCTCTGCAGCACTCCGAAACCGAGCAGCAGGGCAGCGCCGCAGACCTGCAGCGCCGAGGCGAGCATCCCCGGCCAGCCGGGGCGGGCCGCCTCCGGGCCGAGCTTGGCGACCGCGTCCGCGTTGCCGGTCAGCACCGCGGCGGCGAAGCCGAGCACGATGGCGGCGATGCCGAGCACCGTGATGGCCGCGGTCGCGAGCACCACCCGCGAGGCGATCGCCTTGCGGGTCTCGGTGGCCCAGGCCGCCCCGAGCGCGCTCACGCGGCATCCTCCCGGGCCAGGTCGTCGGCGTGCACCAGGTCGAAGAACGCGCGCTCGAGGTCGCGCCCGCGGGGCGGCAGGGTTCCGATCACGCGACCGGCGTTGAGCACGGTGATGCGATGGGCGATCCGCGCCACCTCGTCGAGGTGGTGGCTCGACACGAGCACCGCCGCCCCGGAGTCGGCGCGGCGCAGCAGCGACTCCCGCAGCAGGATGACGCCGGACGGGTCGAGGGCGTTGGTCGGCTCGTCGAGCACGACGATCCGCGGATCGTGCTGCAGCGCGGAGGCGAGACCCAGTCGCTGGCGGTTGCCGAGCGACATCCGCCGCGCGCGCACGTCGGCGTACCGCTCCAGGCGCAGCCCGCCGAGCACCGCGTCGACCATCGACGGGATCTCGCGGGGGGCGACCCCGCGCAGGCGGGCGCCGAGTTCGAGGTTGCCGCGCCCGGTGAGCTCGCCGTAGGCGAGCGGGTATTCGACGAGGTGTCCGACCCGCCGCCACAGGTCGCCCCCCGCCCGTCGCGGGTCCCGTCCCCCGAGCCGGATGAGACCGGCGTCGGGCCGCAGCATCCCGAGCAGCAGCCGCATCAGGGTCGACTTGCCGGCGCCGTTGAGGCCGATCAGCGCATGCACCTCGCCGGGGTCGACGGTGAGGTCGACGTCGACCACTCCCGCGCCGCCGCGGAAGGTGCGGGTGGCCCGCTCGGCGGCGATCCCGTCGTGTTCGGTCACCGCGTTCCCTCCAGCACCGCGAGGGCGTCGCGGATGGCGGCGTCGAGGTCGTCGTCGTCGCGTCGCGCCCAGGCGAGCAGCGCTTCGGTGATTCCGGCGAGCGCCGCACCCGCCGCGACCCGCGCGGCGACGCGTGGAGCGCCGGTGTCGGTGAGGGCCGTCGTGATCGCGTCGACCGACTGCTCGGTGTTGCGCAGTATCGCCGCGCGCAGGGTCGGCGACTCCGCGGCGATGCGCAGCCGCACCCGCACCTCGGCGGCCGCGGGCGCCGGCACCGAGCGCCAGGCGGCGCGGATGCCGCGGGCCACACGCGCCAGCACCGGGAGCTCGGCGGGCTGCTCGGCCACGTGCGCAGCCATGAGCGGGTCGTAGGGGTCGTCGACGACGAGCGCCTCCTTGCCGGCGAAGTGCCGGAAGAACGTCATCTCGGTGACCCCCGCCGCGGCGGCGATCTGCGCGACCGTGGTGGCGTCGTACCCGCGTTCGGCGAACAGCTCGAGCCCGGCGGCGAGCAGGCGCCTGCGCGTGCGCTCGGCGCGGCCCGGAGCGGGTTCGGGGGTCACGACCAAATGTTAGTGACTAACATTTATCGACCGCAAGACCGCGCCCGACCGAGCAGAGAGCGCCCCGCCGCACGCGGACGACCAGACGGTCAGCGCAGCAGCACGGCGCCGATCAGCAGCATCGTGACCAGGAACCCCGTGCCGAAGTTGAGCCACAGGAAGCGCCGCCACCCGCGGTTCGCCGACTCGGCGTCGGCATCCGCCACCGACCACCACGGCAGGGCGTTGACGGCGTACGGCAGAGGCAGCACGGCGGCAAGCGGACCGGGCCACGGCGCCGCGAGCAGCAGCACGTCCGCCAGCAGGTAGAGCACCACCGCGATGCGCACCGTCGCCCGCCCGCCGAACACGGTCGCGATCGAGCCGATCCCCGCCTCGCGGTCGGCGACGATGTCCTGCACGGCCCCGAAGGCGTGCGACGCGCACCCCCACAGGAAGAACGCGCCGAGCACGGCGACGACGCCGAGATCGAGCGGCGCGCCCGCGAGCGCGAGTCCGTAGGCCGCGGGGCTCACGAAGTGGGTGCTCGACGTGAGCGAATCGAGCACCGGCCGCTCCTTGAACCGCAGCCCCTTCGCCGAGTATGCGACCACCGCGAACAGGCTCACGGCCAGCACGATCCAACTCGCCGGGCCGCCGACGAGCACCAGGTAGACCACGAACGGCAGCGCCAGCAGCCCCGACAACCAGAGCGTGAGCGGATGCCAGCGCGGGTCGAGCAGCGCGCCCTCGACGCCGCCCTTGCGCGGGTTGCGCAGGTCGGACTCGTAGTCGAACACGTCGTTGATGCCGTACATCGCCAGGTTGTACGGGACGAGGAAGAACACGGTGCCGACGATCAGCGGCAGGTCGACCCGCCCCGTGGCGAGCAGGTACGCCGCCGCGAACGGGTACGCCGTGTTGACCCAGCTGAGCGGGCGACTGGTGAGCAGCAGGGCGCGGATCACGACGGCTCGCCCCGCCGCGGGGTGAGCAGCGACCACAGCGACGGCAGCAGCACCAGCGCCGCGAGGGTGTAGGCGAAGTCCTCGATGGGCGCCACCCCCAGCCGGATGCCGCTGATCAGATCCGGGTCGTAGCCGACGATGCCGGTGCCGACCAGCACGTTGTCGAACACCGCCGTGAGCACCACGAGCGGCACCGCCGCGAGCCCCACGGCGCGCCATCGCGGCGCGCGGCGCGCGACGACGGCGAGCAGCGCGACCAGCGCGACCACGGCGAGGAACGCCGCGTCGAGCAGCAGGTAGGTCGTCATCGGTCCGCCGCCTCGCGTCGCGGGCGGGTGAGCCAGCCGTAGGCGTTCATGGTCGTGTACCCGAGCAGCACGAGGAAGAACAGCTCCTCGAGCGGCAGCTCGGGCGCGAGCTGGATGCCGGTGAGCAGCTCCGGGTTGCCGCGGAAGAAGATGCCGAGCCCGATGCCGGCCAGGTCCCACACCAGGAAGAACGCGACACCCGTCGCCAGCACGATCCCGGCGCGCAGGGGCGCGCGGCGGAAGAACAGCCCGAACCGGATGTCGAGGGTGACCATCCCGGCGATCGAGACGAGCAGCGCCGCCAGGTAGAGCAGGGTCACGACGCCGACCGCAGCGCCTTCGGGGCGGTGTCGTAGCGCCGCCGCAGCGGCTCCTCCATCGCCTCGGCCGAGACGTCGCCGCGCAGCCGCTTGATCACCAGCTCCGCGCTGATCAGGCACATCGGCAGCCCGATGCCCGGGATGGTCGAGCCGCCGGCGTAGTAGAGCCCCTCGACCTTGCGGCTCACGTTGCCCGCGCGGAAGAACGCGCTCTGCCGGAGGGTGTGCGCCGGCCCGAGCGCGGTGCCCTTCCAGGCGTGCAGGTCGTCGCGGAAGTCGGCCGGACCCACGGTGCGGCGCACCACGATCCGCTCGGCGAGGTCGGGGATGCCGGCCTGCTCGGCGATGGTGGCGATCACGTCGTCGGCGAGCTTCTCGAGCACGTCGTCGCCCGATCCGTCCTCGCCGCCGTGGCCGAGCCCCGGGTCGGCGGGGATCGGCACCAGCACGAACACGTTCTCGTGGTCCTCGGGCGCCACCGACGGGTCGACCCCGCTCGGCGTGCACACGTAGAACGAGGGCGTGTCGGGGATGCGCGGCTCCGGCCCGAAGATGGCGGCGAAGTTCTCGTCCCACTCCTTCGCGAAGAACAGCGTGTGGTGCCGCAGCTGGGGCAGCTGCCCGTGCACCCCCAGGTACACCAGCAGCGCGCTCGGCCCCGCCGTGCGCTTCTCCCAGTACTCCTCGGGGTAGGTGCGCAGCTCCGGCTTGTCGAGCAGCACCGTCTCGGTGTGGTGCAGGTCGGCGGCCGACACCACGACGTCGGCGTCGAGGAAGCCGACCGCGCCGTCGGCATCCGTCGTCTCCACCCCGGTCGCCCGGCCGTTCTCGACGACGATGCGCCGCACCTCCACGCCGGTGCGCAGGTCGACCCCCTCGCGCCGGGCCATCTCGGCGATGCCCGCGATGACCCGGGCGAAGCCGCCCTGCGGGTAGAGCACGCCGTCGACGAGGTCGAGGTGGCTCATCAGCGAGTACATGCTCGGCGCCAGCTTCGGCGCGGAGCCGAGGAAGACCGCCGGGTAGCCGAGGATCTGCCGCAGCCGCAGGTCGGAGACGGTGCGGCCGACGAGCCGGTCGAGCGGCTCGAGCAGCAGCTTCGAGAACCGGGCGCCCCGGCGGGTCACCTCCGAGGTGAACACGGGCCGCACGTTCTCGAAGGTCGAATACAGGAACCGCCGCTTGGCGATCTCGTAGACCTCCTTCGCGCGGTCGAGGTAGCGGGCGAGCCGCTGCGACGAGCCCGGCTCGATGCGCTCGAACGTCGCGAGGGTGTCCATCACGTCGGCCGCGACGTCGACCGGCTCGTCGTGCCCTTCGGAGAACACCCGGTAGCCGGGGTCGAGGTGCACGAGCGGGTAGTGCTCCTCGGCGGTCGACCCGAGCAGGCGGAAGAAGTGCTCGAACACCTCGGGCATGAGGTACCACGACGGACCGGTGTCGAACCGGAAGCCGTCCTTCTCCCACGAGCCCGCGCGCCCGCCGAGCTGGTCGCGGGCCTCCAGCAGCGTCACCCGGTAGCCGTCGCGGGCGAGCAGGGCCGCGGTGGCGAGCCCCGCGATCCCGCCGCCGATGACGATCGCCGACCTCATCCGCGCACCCCCGCGGTGAGCGCGATGCGCAGCTTCACCGGATCGGGCACGCGCACCCGGTCGGTCATGATGCGCGACGCCGGGGTGCGGCGCAGCCGCCGGGAGAGTTCGGCGAACACCTCGCGGGCCGCGGCGACGGCGCGGCGGGAGCTGCGCGGCAGCAGCGGGGTGCAGGCGGCGGCGTGGGCGAGGTCGGCGTCGATGTCGTCGAGGATCACGGTCTTCTGCTCGTCGGTCAGGCGGTGCGGGTCGATCCCGGGGAAGTAGCTGCGTCCCAGCTTGGCGGTGTCGGCGGCGAGGTCGCGCAGGAAGTTGACCTTCTGGAACGCCGCCCCGAGCGCGCGGGCGCCGCGGTCGAGGGTGGCGAGCTCATCGGCGTCGTAGTCGCGCTCGGCGTCGGTGAGGAACACCCGTAGGCACATCAGGCCCACCACCTCGGCCGATCCGTAGACGTAGCGGTCGAAGCTCTCGGCGTCGTGCTCCACCTCGGTGAGGTCGGCACGCATCGACGCGAAGAACGGCGCCGTGAGCTCGGGTCCGAACCCGGCCGCGCGGGCCGTCCCCGCGAACGCGTGCACCACGAGGTTCGCCGAGTAGCCGCCCGCCATCGCCCGCTCGGTCTCGCGCTCCAGCTCGTCGAGCAGCGCACCGGCGGCGTCGCGGCCGAGTCCCGCCTCCTCGGCGCCGCCGTCGACGATCTCGTCGGCGACCCGCACCAGGGCGTACACGTTCTCCACCGGCTGCCGCACCGCGGGGCCGAGGAGGCGCGACGCCGCTTGGCGAA
>JBHIXX010000039.1:0-23065 GCA_041984585.1 Pseudolysinimonas sp.
CGGCGTCTCCGGAGATTTCTCCTTGAGCTTGGCGGCCAGCCCCTTCTTGACCCCGTAGCGCGCGATGCGCTCCTCCTTGTAGTCCGGGTACATCGCACGCGCGACGTGGGAGGCCTTGATCTCGCCCCGGCCCACCGCCGCCATGGTGGTTACTCGAACGTTCCGACCTCGGCGACCCACTGGTCCCACGAGGCCTGGGCGTCCATCGTCCCGTCCTCGACGCGGGTCAGCGCCTGCTGCATCGCGTCGTTGATCTGGAAGTAGTACTCGCCCTTGAACGGCGCGACGGTGACCGCGTTGGCGCGGTCGGAGAAGATCGCGCCGACGGCCGCACCACCGAAGTAGTCGTTGGTGCTGTCGAGCAGGGTCGAGTCGGTGAGCGCGTCGTTCTGGCTCGGGAAGGTGCCCGCGTTCTCGAACGCCTTGATCTGCGTCTCGGGGCTGGTCAGCCAGTCGGCGAGCTCCTGCGCGGCCTCGACGTTGGCGCCGTTCGCCGGGACGGTCAGGTACGACCCGCCCCAGTTGCCGCCGCCGCCGGGGAACACGTTGGCGATGCGCCAGTCGGTGACGTTCTCGGCGCTGCCGGAGATGACGCCGAGCATCCAGCCCGGGCAGAGCATGGTCGCGAACGCGCCGTTGGCGAGACCGGCGAACCAGTCGTCCGACCACTGCTGCAGGTGCGCCGACTGCTCGGCGCTCGCCGCGAGCACCTGCTCGTAGATGGCCTGCACCTCGGGGTTCTCGGTGGCGACGATCTCGCCGCTGGCCGGGTCCTCGTAGGCGGCGTCGAGCTGGTTCACCATGCCCTGGTAGGTGCCGCCGGCCGACTCGAAGAAGGCGTTGCCGGTGGCCGCCGTGTAGTCGGCGCCGACCTGGAAGTAGGCGTCCCAGTCGCCGTCGAGCAGCGCCGCGACCTCGTCCGGGTCGGTCGGCAGACCGGCCTCGGCGAACAGGTCGGCGCGGTAGCAGACCGCCTCCGGCCCGATGTCGGTGCCGTAGCCGATCAGGTTGCCCTCGGGATCCGTCGCCGCCTCGACCTTCCAGTCGAGCCAGCGCGACGCGGTGTCGGCCGGGACCGGGGCGAGCAGGTCGGCGTACTGCATGACCTCGGGCAGCCAGTCGACCTCGATGGCCTCGACGTCGGCGAGCCCGGTGCCGCCCAGCTTCTGGAAGTAGTTGGCGCGGGCGTCGTTGGAGGTCGCCGCGACGTTGTGCACGACGGTGACGTTCGGGTGCTCGTCCATGTACTCCTGGAGGAGCTCGTCGGTGTACCCGAAGTTGTTGAAGGTGGCGACGGTGAGGGTGATCTCGCCGTCGGAGCCGCCCGCGTCGGCGGTGCAGCCGGCGAGGGCGAGTGCTGCGGTGGACACGGCCGCCGTCAGGATGACGGGGCGCGAGGTGCGAATCTTCACGTTCACTCCTTTGTGATGGGGGTGCGATGTGTGGGAGCGCTCCCGCGCGCAGCATGCGCGTGTACGGGAGCGCTCCCACGGATTGCCCGTCACTCTAGGCAGCGGCCGACCGGCCTGTCAAGGGAGCGCTCCCACGAGCGCCGGAACCGACCGCCGCGGCGGCCGTCGTGCGGCGCCCGCCATCCCTCGCGACCCGCCCGGCCGCTCCGGGGCTCACCGAGTAGCCCGCCGCGGGAGACGACGGAGGGCCGCCCCTCGGGGCGGCCCTCCGTGATCCGCAGCGCGTGATGACGGCTCGACCTCCCGGGCGGGGCCCGATCGGCGTGAGTGGTGGAGATGGGGGGAATTGAACCCCCGTCCATCGCTGTGAGCCTGCGCCTTCTCCGGGCGCAGTCCGTGTGGGCGTTCTCCTCGGCTCCGACCTTTGCCACGGACATCTAGGTCGACGAGCCCAGCCCCAGTTCGAGTCCCCCACGGCCCTGGAACACGACCGTGGAGCAAGCCTCCTCAATGACGCCGGCGACCGGGACGGAGGCGCACCCGGGCCGACGGACTAGCTCCTGGCCTTAGGCGGCGAGGGCGTAGTCGGTGCTCTTAGCATTGGCACCTATAGGTTGCAGGGGGCGTTCACGAGATAACCCTGCGTCCTCGGCCCGCTTCTCGCAGTGTCGCAGACGATGTCGAAACCGATCATCCCCTCGCGTCACCCGCGCGGCCGGAGCCGCGGCGAGTGGAGCCGTCATCACGCGCTGTGGAGTTTCCAAGCTGCCCGGTCGGCGGTCGCCCGCGCATCCGGGAGCAGCCCACCATCGTACCGCGCTCCCGGTCCTCGCGCCAGGGCGGCCGTCGACGGAGCGGGGTCGGCGACCGCGGTGCCGCACGCCGGGCCCGAGTGCCAGGATGGGCCCATGAGCGCCGTCATCACCGTGCGGGGCACGGCATCGGAGTGGGTCGAGGCGGAGCGCGCGGATGTCGCCCTGCGGGTCGCCGTCGACGGCGCGGAACGGGCGCCGGTCGTGGCGCGCGCGACCGCGGCCGCCGCGGAGGTCACCGGCGCCCTCGAGCCGTTGACGGGCGCCGCGGTCACCCGATGGTCCTCCGACCGGATCGCGATCTGGGCCGAGCGCCCGTGGAACGCGGACGGGAAGCAGCTGCCGCCCGTCTACCACGCGACGATCGGCGTCACCGCGCGGTTCGCCGACGTCGAGCGGATGGCGGAGTTCGTCGACCGGTTCGCCGCCGTCGACGACATCACCGTCGTGGGGATCACCTGGGACCTCACCGAGGAGCGCCGTACCGCCGTCACCGCGGAGGTGCGCCGTGCGGCCGTGCGGGACGCGGCGGAGAAGGCGTCCCTGTACGCCGACGCGGCCGGGCTGGGCGCGGTGCATCCAGTCGCGGTCGCCGACCTCGGGATGCTGGGCGACCCGGATGCCGGGGCCGAGGGCGCGCATCCGAAGGTCGCGATGATGGCGATGCGCGACGCCGGCGGCGCCCCGGCGCTCGCCTTCACGCCCGACCGGATCGAGGTCGCGGCCGTCGTCGACGCCCGCTTCGCCGCGGACTGAGCGCGCGACGACGCCGGGCGGGCCGGCCGCGCGACGACGGTCAGGCGATCGCGAGCACGGTCAGCGCGACCCCGCCGAGGAAGGCGACCGCGCCGCCGGCCGCCAGCGCCGCGGCGGGGACGAACCGGCTGAGCGATCCGGAGACGCCGAGCAGCAGCAGCGCCACACCGAACACCACCGACGCGATGGTGATCTGGAAGCTGCGCGCGCCGAGCGCCGACGACTGCTCCGACGCGACCACCGACACCGAGTTCATCGAGAACGCCGGCGCGTATTGGGCGGCCAGGAACGCGTCGCCCGACCCGGGGAAGAGCGCGTCCGGATAGCCGGCCGCCACCCAGTCGTCCCACTCGTCGGCGAGCCCGGCGGACGCGGTGTCGAGCAGCACCCGCTGCTGGGCGCGCAGGTCGCCCGCGTCCCCGCCGCCGTCGGCGATGGCGAACTCGAGCTGCAGCAGCTCGAACAGGATGTCGCCGTCGTCGGCGATGGCGAGGTCGGTCGCGATGTAGGCGCTGAGGTTGCGGTCGCGCAGCTGCTGGGCGACCGACGAGTACTCCCCCGCCTGCTGCGCCCACACCGACGCCTGATAGGCGCCCACGGCGGTCGCCACCGACACCAGACCGAGCAGCACGGCGGTGGCCACCTCGAGGATGCCGCGCGACGCGGACTCGCGGCTCATCGCCCGACCTCCGGCCGGCGGGCGCTCACAGCGCACCCGCCATCAGCGCGACCCCGAACGCGAACACGGCGGCGCCGGCGACCAGCGTCACCACGCGTGCGGCCCGCAACCGGTTGATTCCCGCGATGCCGAGCAGGAACAGCGCGAGCGCGTGCACGAGCGACGCCTGGCCGAACACGGCCACGCGGGACTGCAGCTCGTCGGCGTACTCGCCGAGCCGGCGGGAGGTGGCGGTGAGGGCATCCGCGTCGCCGCGCAGCGACACCAGGTAGGCCGGCGTGCCGATCGGGTTCTCGTCGTCGGCGAACCCGCCGTCGCGCCAGACGCTGAACTCGGTGTACGGCTCGTCGGGCAGGTCGGAGATGCCGCTCACCGTGAACAGGATCTCGCTCTCCAGCTCGAGCGCCCGCAGCTGGTCGCCGTCGGCGAGCGCCTCGGCCTGCAAGCCGGCGAGCCGGCGCGCCTCGAGCATCGCCCGGAGGTCGGTGCGCTGCTGCAGGGTCGTCGGCGCCTCGATGGCGATCGCCTGGTCGCGGGCGTCGGCCGCGTCGCCGGCGAGACTCCCCGCGCGACCGCTCCAGACGGCCGATTGCAGCACGCCCAGGGCCGTCACGAGCGACACCAGACCGAGCAGGATCGCCGTCGCGATCCGGATGCCCCGATCATCGGGTGCGGTCTCCACATCCGCTACCGTAGCGCTGTGACCGACGCCTCCCGTACGGGATTGCGAGACCGCTGGCAGAGCCTCCCGCGCTGGGCGCGCATCGCCGCCATCGCCGCCGTCGTCGCCGTGCTGCTCATCGCCGGAATCGTCGCCCTGCGGGCCTGGTCGCGGGTCGAGGTGATCCCGCTCGGCGCGACCCCGATCGAGCAGCTGCGCCCCGGGTCGTGCATCGCGGAGGAGGCGCTCGACCTCGCCGAGTACACCGTCGTCGACTGCGGCTCGCCGCATCCGATGCAGGTGTTCGGGCCGTTCGAACTCGACCTCGAGGCGGCGGTCTACGCGGAGGTGTCGGAGGCGCTCACCGTGTTCGCCGACGAGATCTGCACCCGGTATCTCGAGTATGGGCTGTACGTCACCGACGCGGTGGACCCGTCCACCCACGACGCGCGCGCCATCGACGTGCCGAGCCCGGCCGACTACGAGGCGGGCGACGTCGACGGGCTGTGCGTGCTGACGGCCGCCGACGGGTCGGACCTGACCACCGACCTGCACCGTCGCATGCCCTGACGGGCGCTGCGTCCCGGGCGCGGTCAGCCGGCGTGCCCGTCCCAGTCGTCGTAGGGGTCCCATCCGCCGCGCCCCTCCGCGGGTGCGCCGTCGATGGTCAGGCCCTCGCCCGCGTGCACGGCGCCGATCACCCGGAACCCCGCGGGCGGCGAGGCGGCGGGCGGGAAGGCGGCGAGCAGCGCGTGCGCCTCGCCGCCGGCCAGGTCGACCTCGTCGCCGACGGCCGCGGCGTCCAGGTCGATGCGCACACTGCTCGCCGCGGCGATGCGGGCCGCGTCCAGCAGCAGCCCGTCGCTCACGTCGAGCATCGCGGTCGCGCCCGCGCGGCGGGCGGCGGGTCCGTCGGCGATCGGCGGACGGGGCGCCAGCTGGGCCTCGATCTCGCGCGGGTGGCGGGCGCGCAGCGCGGCGGCGCGGACGGCATCCGGCTCGCCGTCGGCGTCGACCCCCTCCGCGAACAGCAGTCGGAGGCCCCGTGCGGCGTCGCCGAGCGCACCTGAGACGGCGACCACGTCGCCCGGCCGCGCGCCCGAGCGCAGCACGGCGTCGGCGCCGCTGAGGTCGCCGAACGCGGTCACCGCGAGGGTGAGCGTCGGCGACACCGAGAGGTCGCCGCCGACGACCCCGCAGCCGGGCGCGAGCTCGGCGCAGGCGTCGCGGAACCCGTCGGCGATCCCCTCCAACACGGCGACCGGGGTGTCCGCGGGGGCGGTGACGGCGACCAGCAGCCCCGTCGGCTCCGCTCCCATCGCCGCGACGTCGGCGAGGTTGCTCGCCGCCGCCTTCCAGCCCAGGTCGTGCGGGGTCGACCAGGCGAGCCGGAAGTCCGGCCCGTGGATCATCGTGTCCGTGGTGACCACCACCCGCCCGTCGGCGGCGGCGAGGATCGCCGCGTCGTCGCCGGGCCCGAGCAGGGTGGCCCGCCCGGCGGGGAGCCGCGGGAAGATGCGGCCGAGCACTCCGCTCTCGCCCAGCGAGGCGAGCGTCTCCGTCGGCGCGGTCATGCCCCCACGCTAGCCGCGCGCCCGACCGGCCGAGGTCGCATCCGACGCCCGACCTGCGCGGATACCCTGGGAGGGATGCCCCGCCGTCCCCGCGCCGCGTCGGCCCTCGCCGCCGTCGCCGCCCTCCCCTTCCTCGCACTCACCGGCTGCGCGCCGATCGTCGCCCTCGAGCCCGCGGAGAACGCGAATGAAGCGCAGTGCGCGCGGGTGACCGTCGCCCTCCCCGACGCCGTCGGCGAACTACCGAAGCGCGAGACGAACGCGCAGGCGACCGGGGCGTGGGGGGACCCGACGGCGGTCATCCTCTACTGCGGGGTGCCGGTGCCCGGCCCCTCCGCCACGCCCTGCTTCGAGCGCGACGGCGTCTACTGGCTGCGCGAGGACCTCGACGATCGCTGGGCGTTCACCACCTACGGCCGCGACCCCGCGGTGCGCGTGCTGGTGGCGAAGGACGCCTACTCCAGTCCCGGCATCGCCATCGACGACCTGACGCTCGCCGTGTCGAACCTGCCCGAGAACGGGCGGCAGTGCCTCGACCTCGACGACACGGTCACCGGGCAGGACGTCTCCGGCTGAACCCCCGGCGAGTCGGCTAGCTGCCGGAGGAGAGCACGCTCGCGGGGATCGTCCGCGGCCCGAGCGGGTCAGGCGCGCGGGCCGTCGAGCCCGACGAGCTTGCCCGCGATGCCGCCGGCGGCGCGCAGCGCGGCCCCCGAGCCGAACCCGCCGACCGGCAGGCGGAAGGGCTTGTCGCGCGCCTCGACGAGCGCCGAGCGCAGCACCTCGGCCGGGGTCGCCTTCGGCGCCCAGAGGTAGAGCGACATGGCGCCGGGGATCGAGTTGACCTCGTTGACGTACAGGTCGCCGCTCGCCTCGTCGAACAGCAGGTCGACGCGCACCACGCCGGTGAGGCCGGTGAGCTCCGCGACACGACGCGCG
Organism: Pseudolysinimonas sp.; assembly: GCA_041984585.1. Classification (GTDB taxonomy): domain Bacteria; phylum Actinomycetota; class Actinomycetes; order Actinomycetales; family Microbacteriaceae; genus Pseudolysinimonas_A. The sequence goes on from JBHIXX010000039.1 coordinate 6,834, forward strand.
AGCCGGTCGGCGCGGGCGGCGACGCCATCCGGAAGCTCGGCCGGGAACTCCCGCGGCGCGCTCATGAAGCCGGCCTCGCCGGACCCGCCCGAGAGGTACTTCTCGGCGTAGGAGTAGAGCCCCGACCCGGTGTCGCCGCGCAGGGGCTTCTCGACGTCGGTCGTGGCCAGTTCGGGGAACGTGCGGTACGAGATGTTGAGGTCGATCAGCTCCGGCCGATACGGCTCGAGCACCGCCCCGGCCCGGAGCTGCGCGCTCGCCGCACCGACGGCGCGTGCGGCGGCGATGTCCTCCGCGATCTCGATGCCGATCGACGAGCCGCCGAACCGCGGCTTGACGATGTAGGGGCCGGGGAACGACGGATCGACGGATGCCGACAGCAGTTCGCGGGTGAGCGTGGGCACGCCCCCGGCGACCATCAGCCCGCCGAACGCGAGTTTGTCCATGCCGACCGCCCCGGCGAACAGGTGCGATCCGGTGGCCGGGACGCCGACGGTGGTGAAGATGGCGGCCGCGCCACCGCCCTCGCCGACGCCGCCGTGCAGGCAGAGGAGCGCGGCCTCGACGTCGACGCGCTTCTTGCGGTCGTAGAGTCCGTCGCCGATGCGCACGTCGATCGGCTTCGACTTCGCCGGCACACCGTTGAGGTAGTCCTTGGCCTCGGTGCCGGTGGGCACCCGGAACCACTCCCCCGACGGCGCCCAGTAGAGCGGGACGACCTGGTCGCCCGCCCCGGTGAGCACCCGCTCGGCCTGGAGTCCGGTGAGGATCGAGATCTCGTGCTCGGGGGACGGCCCGCCGAACACCACGGCCCACGTCGACATGCAGCTCTCCTCCGGTACGACCCGGATGAGACTACCGCGACCGGGCTGGGCGGGCGCCGCACGGCCCGACCGAACCGTCACACGCCCGTAACCCGCCTGGAACAGGGCGGGCGTAGCGTCACGGCATGCCGACGACGCAGCCGCCGGGTGCGCCCGCCACGCCGACCGCTCCGCGGGGCGGGGGGACGCGCGCGTGATCGAGCACGTCGACCCGTTCATCGGCACCTCCGCGACCGACCTGCCGCCGCCGACCGGACTCGCCGCCACCTGGTGGTGGCCGAAGCCGCAGGTGGGCAACACCCACCCCGGCGCGGTGCACCCGCTCGGGATGGTGTCGGCGTGCGCGTACTCGGGCGCCTACCCGACCGGATACGGCAGCTACGACCTCAACACCGAGGGCGTGCCGCCCACCATCCACGACCGCCCGGTGGCCAGCGGGTTCACCCACTTCCAGCAGTCCGGCACCGGCGCCATCCGCAAGTACTACAACTACGTGCGGGTCGCACCGATGGTGGAGCCCCTCGACGAGCTCGGGAAGCTGTGGGAGATCACCGACGAGAGCGCCGAGCCGGGCTGGTACCGGGCGACGTTCGAGAACGGCATCACGAGCGAGCTGACGGCGGGCCCGAAGAGCGCCGTGCACCGCTACACGTTCCCCGCCCATCCCAACGCCCGGGTCGTGCTCGACCTGTCGATGGGCGGGCTGATCATCCCCCACTCGGCCACCATCCCGCTGCGCGCCCACCTCGAGGCGGTCGGGCCCGGGGTCGCCCACGGCACCGTCGTGGTGGAGGGCGCTCCGCTGAGCATCTACGTCGAATGCGACGCCCCGTCGTGGCGGCAGATGCTCTGGTACGACCGGCGCCTCATGCCGGGCGGCACCCGGCTCGACTTCGACCGCATCCGTCCGACCACGCTGCGACCGTTCGGCATCATGTGGGCCGGCCCCAGCGTCGAGGGGCAGAGCGTCGAGCTGCGGATCGGGTTCTCGCTGCGCGGCGTCGAGCAGGCGCAGCGCAACCTGCGCGACGACCTCGGCCCGGTGGCCCCCCGCTTCGACCACCGCCGCGAGCGCACCCGCAAGGCGTGGCGCAAGCACCTCGATGCGGTCGACGTCGACACCCCGGACACGCCCGCCGAGGGGGTCGACCCGCGGCTCGGCGACCGGCGCACCGTGCTCGCCACGGCGCTGTACCACTCGTTCCTCAAGCCGAGCTTCGCCCCCGGCGAGAGCCCGTTCTGGCCGGGCGAGGGGCCGTTCGTATTCGACATCTCGACGATGTGGGACATCTACCGCACCCAGCTCCCGCTGCTCACCGCGCTGCAGCCCGAGAAGGCGGTCGACCTCGCGAACGCGCTGCTCACCATCGCCGAGGAGGAGGGCAACTTCCCGATCGGCTACCGGATGGCGATCGGCTCCGACCGGTTCAGCCGGCAGGGCAGCGCGCTGGCGCACACGTTCCTCTCCGACCTGTGCCAGCTCGGCATCCCGGGGGTCGACTGGGAGTGGGCGCTGGTGCACATGCACAACGACCTGCGCCGCACCTACGGCGAGGACTTCCTGCTCACCGGCGAGGCGCATCCGATCTCGCACACCCTCGACCTCGCGTTCGGCTACTGGTGCACCGCGAAGGTGGCGCGGCTGGTGGGCGACCGGGCCCTGCTCGAGGAGTTCGCGCCGATGGCGCAGCGCTGGGTCAACGCGTTCGACCCCGAGACCGGTCTGCTCAAGGACTCGACCTACTACGAGGGCACGAAGCACAACTACTCGTTCCGGCTCACCCACGACATGGCGGGCCGCATCGCGCTGAGCGGCGGCGACGACGCCTTCGTGGCGCAGCTCGACGCGTTCTTCGGCTACGGCGCCGACCCGGTGACCCAGCCGGGCGTGCGCCCGGGGCCGGATGAGATGCGCGCCGGCTACGCGCTGGGGCGCTTCGAGGGCCTCAACAACGAGCCCGACATGGAGGCCCCGTGGGCCTACCACTACGCCGGACGCCCCGACCGCACCGCCGAGATCGTGCACGACGCGGTGCTGCAGCAGTTCGGCACCGGACGCGGCGGCCTGCCCGGCAACGACGACTCCGGCGGCCTGTCGTCGTGGTACGTGTGGGCCTCGCTCGGGCTGTTCCCGGTGGCCGGGCAGAACCTGTTCCTGGTGAACGCGCCGTCGTTCGCGCGCTCCCGCCTGCGGCTCGGCGACGACCGCGAACTGGTGGTGCGCACGACCGGGTTCGTGGAGCCCGTTCCGGGCGGCCCGACCCAGTACGTGCAGGACGTCGAGCTCGACGGCGAGCCGCTCGAACGCACCTGGCTCTCCGGATCCGAGCTGCACCGCGGCGGCGAGCTGCACGTGCGGCTCGGCGACGACCCCACCGCATGGGGCGCCCGCGAGCGTCCCCCGTCGTGGCCGGAGGTGTGACCCCTCCCCCTCTTCCCCCGCCGACCCCCGAATCCGTCACCGACTGGAGGCCGACATGACCGACCAGCCCATCCCGCACGACCACCCCACCCCGCCGGACGCCGGCGTCACGGGGGTCATCCCGACCGTCGCCGGCGCCAGCGGCGCGGTCATCCCCACCGAGCTGCTGCAGCTCCCGCCGAAGGACCCGCAGCGCCGCCTCGTGATCGTCGTGCGCGCCGACCCGGTGATCTGCGGCCACTCGGTCGAGGCCCGCAACCTCGCCGAGGTCGCCCTGAAGCGCGGGTTCGACGACATCCGCATCGTCTCCTGGCCGCTCGAGCGGCTCGAGGAGGCGGGTCTGCCGCTGAAGCCGTACGACCGGGTGCTGCCCTACTCCGACGGCATCACCGTCGAGCGCCCGGAGGCGGTCGGCGACTACAAGGTCGTCGACGGCCGCTACACCTCCGGGATGATCGGTCGCCTGGTCGAGCTGTTCACCGACGGGGTTCCGACCGTGTGCATGTCGCTCTACCTCAGCCCGCACACTCTGTGCGTCTCCGAGGCGCTGCGCATCGCGAAGGGCACCGGGCTGCCGGTCGACGTGACGACGATCGCCGAAGCGGTCGGCTCTGACGTCACCAACGTGGTGCGCGCCGTCGTCGAGCGCGGGCAGTTCGGCGCCGCCGCGCAGATCCTCGAGGCCTACCTCGAGTCCGACGTCTGCGTCGCCGTGTCGCAGTACACGAAGGACCTCATCGTCGAAGAGGCGGCGAAGGTCGACGAGCTGCACGGCACGTCGTACGCGCAGCGCTGCCTCGACAAGGTCGCCGTGTCGTACCCGGCCATCGACGCGAGCGTCTACGTCGAGATCGACGACGACAAGGTCGACTCCGCCCTCGCCCAGCGCGGGCTGGAGCGCGACAAGTTCGTGCTCTTCCTGTCGCGGCTCACCTCGGCGAAGGGCGTCGACGACCTCATCGACGGCTTCGAGCGCAGCGCCGCCTCCGACGACCACACCCTGGTCATCGCCGGGCGGGGCCCGCAGGCCGAAGCCTTCCGCGCGCACGCGGCCGCCTCGCAGGTCGCCGACCGGGTGGTGTTCCTCGACGACGTCGGCGACGGCGAGAAGCCCGCGCTGATGGCGGGCTGCGCCGCCTACGCGCTGCCGAGCAAGCCGAGGCCCGAGTTCGTCGAGACGTTCGGCATCGCGCTCGCCGAGAAGATGCTCGCCGGAGGGGGGCCCGTCATCACGGCGCTCACCGGCGGCATCCAGGAGGCGGTGGGCGAGCACGCCCTGATCGTGCCGGTGGAGGACCCGGATGCGATCGCCGCGGCCCTCGACGAGGCGCTCGGGATGTCGCCGGGCGACCGCCGCGACGCCGCCCGCCGCGCCCGCGACTACGCCATCCGGTTCGACCGGCAGAACGTGTTCGACGCGCTGTTCGCCCGGCTGCCGGGCGCGCGGGCGCGTGCCGTGCCCGCATAGGGGCGGCACTGGCCACCGCACCCCCCACCCACGTCTGCGGTGCCGCGCCCGCGTAGCGCCACACCCCGCGTCTACGGCGCCGCGCCCGCGTAGCGCCACACCCCGCGTCCGCGGCGCCGCGCCCGGACGCACAGCGCTGGATCGCACGAACGGGTCCCGCCCGTGGACGGGACCCGCTCGCCGGGGACGGGGCGCGGGATCCCCCGCGACCCGTCCTCCGCTAGGGCGTGAAGATCAGCGAGTTCGACACCGATACGACGGAGACGACCATCGCGTTGATGAACCCTCCGACGTACGGGTTGTTCGTCGCCCGGTAGATCTTCCGGCTGATCACGGCGCTCGCCGCGAGGATCACGATGACCGGGAACAACCAGATCGAGAAGATCCCGCCGAATCCGGGGATGGTGTAGCCGGTGACCGCGAAGGTCGAGTACTGCGCGACCACGAGCACGATCGGGGCCAGCGAGTTGAACAGCGCGAGGACCGCCGTGTTCACCCACTCCTTCCCGCGCAGGGTGAGCCGGTTGAACGAGTTCAGCGCAACCGAGTTGAGGACGAAGTAGATCAGGAACAGCGGCAGCACGAACAGCGCGAACAGGATCTTGTCCGGTGTGAACGCCTTGATCGCGAGGACCCAGATCCGGAAGTCCGTGACGAAGAAGTAGTCGAGCACGAACACGATCCCGAACGCCGCGACCGTCGTGGTCAGTGCCAACGCGATGCCGAGGCCGAACCGCCGCCACCCGGGCAGTACGCCGGATGCCCGCAGGTCGACGCCGGAGCGTCGCCCGAACAGCAGGTACGACACCAGCATGACCGCCAGGGTCGCGACGCCGTTGATCGCCGCCCAGATCGCGATGAACCACGCGACCCCGGGCTGGAACACGCCCGGGTTGCCCGCGCCGAAGGCGATCGAGCCCGCCCACGGCGCCTGGCTCAGCAGCACGTAGCTCACGCCGGAGATGATCGCCGAGACGACAAGTCCGCCCCAGAACCAGGCGAGTCCGGCGCGCGTCGCGGGTGCCGCGGCGACGGGCTCGGCGACGCGGAGACCGGCGAACGCCCGGGTGCCCAGCAGGGCGCGGGTGAAGGCGACCAGGAAGATCCCGAATCCGATCAGCCCGATCGTGGTGAACGTCTCCTTGACCTGCCACACCTGGCCGGACTGCGGCGTCGGGGTGCCGAGCGCTTCATCGAAGAACCCGAGCAGGTCGTCGACCGCGCCGGCGGAGATCGTGCTCCACGGGTGGGTCTGCGGCTCGTTGTAGACGACGCGCATCGCCTCCTCACCGTCGATCATCTCGGTGTAGACGGTGTGGCCCTCACGCTCGTCGCTGAAGTCCGCCGAGCCGAAGTGCAGGAACGACTGCGCGTTCGGGGTGGTGAGGTACTCGCGCGGCGGCGTGAGCACAGCGCCTTCCGGGCTGTAGCTGCGGAAGAAGAACTCGTCGTACATCGCCTGCACGACACCCACGTCACGCGAGCCGTACACATTGGCGTAGTCGGTGCCCTCCGGTTCGGTGTACAGCGGGTCGTTGTCGACGAGAAGCACTGCGGCGATCAGCTGTTCGTCCGCGGCGTTGTCGAGCAGCACCGAAAAGTTCGCGGCGCGGGCGCCGTTCGAGTGCCCGGTCACGCCGATCCGGTCGGTGTCGACGTAGGGCAGATCGGCGAGCAGTGCGACGGCGTCGTACATCCCGGTTCCGCCGACCGCCGTCTCCGCCACGGGGAGCGGGTCGGAGTCGCCGTGCCCGTACATGTCGATGGAGACGACCACGTAGCCGCGCCGCGCGAGCTCGACGTAGTTCGCATCCTGCATCTCACGGTTGTTCCACCAGCCGTGGCTGACCACGATGGCGGGTGCGGGGTCGTCGGCGGTCGCGGTCGACGGGGTGAACAGCAGCGCGTTCATGAGCCGCCCGCTCGAGGTCTCCCACCTCATGTCTTTGACGGTGACGCTCCCGCCTGCCGTCTGCACGAGTGATGCCCCGATCGCTGAGACCAGGCACAGCACGAGCGAGAGCGCCAGCCAGAAGCCGTTGCGCCGGAGAAGTCCTTGCTTCATGGATTCCAAACTCCCTTGTTGTGGGTTCCGCGGGTCCGTCAGACCGGATGCCCCGTCGGCAATGTAGTGAGGCCGCCCCGCGGCCGGTGTGGTTTTCCGCCCTCCGCGGGAATATGTGCACGGCGGACGACCGGGTCATGGTGCCGGGCGCACCTCCTCCCCGGGTGCGACGCCGTGCCGGCGCAGCAGGTCGGTGCAGGCCTCGATCTCCCGGTCGAGCCGAAGGTCGTCCCACCCGGCCGCGCGGGCCAGGTGGGGCCCGATCTGCTCAAGCGCGTCCCGCGTGGCATGTCCGGTGAATGCGAAGTCGGTACGGCGGAAGACCAGATCCTCGAAGCGCACCACCCGCTCCACGTCGACCAGATACGCGATCTCGGCCGCCGACAGCAGGTCGCCGAGCACGGCGGTGTCCGGCGCGGAGGACCGGATGCGCTCCGCGACCTCCCGCGCGCGCGTCCCGTAGCGGGCGAACAGCACTTCGGCGCGGCCGGCGGGCAGGTCGCCCAATTCCCGCGCGACCCAGGCCTCGCGCGCGGCGGCGTCGCGCGGGTAGTCGACCGCCCCGCCGATCGGTCGCCCGTGCGTCGAGGTCACCCGGTCGGCGCCCAGCACCGCCAGCACCCGATCGGCGAGCGATTCGCCGAGCGCGCGGAACGTCGTCCACTTGCCGCCGATGAGGCTGAGCAGCAGCGGTCCGTCGGCGATCGCCGTGGTCTCGACGCGGTAGTCGCGGCTGACCGCGCCGGCGCTCTGCCCGTCGTGCCGCGGCAGGGGACGGATGCCGGAGTAGCGATAGACGATCTGCGAACGGTCGACGACTATCCGCGGGAAGACCCGTCCGACCAGGTCGATGAAGTAGTCGACCTCGTCCTCGGTGCATGCCGCGGGCTCCCGTGGGTCCGCCTCGATGTCGGTGGTGCCGACGAGCACGCGCCCCTTGAGCGGGTAGACGAGGACGATCCGCCCGTCGCTGTGCTCGAAGAAGATCTCCCGACCGCCCGTGGCCGCGAGCAGCTCGGGGTGGTCGAGCACGATGTGCGACCCCTTCGTGCCCCCCAGGAGGTGGGTCGGCGTGCCGAGCGCCCCGTTGGTCAGGTCCGCCCACGGCCCGGTCGCGTTCACGACCACGTCGGCGGCGATGTCGAACTCGCGACCGGTCTGGCCGTCGCGCACCCGCACCCCGGCGGATCCCATCCCGACCGCCGCGAGCCGGGTGCCGACGTGCGCACCCGGATGGGCGCGCAGGCCGTCGAGGAGGACGTCGACGGCGAGCCGCTCCGGGTCGGCGACGCCGGCGTCGAAATAGGTGGCCGAGTAGCGGACCGCGGGGTCGAGCTCGGGCAGCTCGCGCCGGGTGCGCCGGCGGCCGGCGAACCGGTGCCGTGGCACCACGCGGCCACCGCGCGAGTAGAGGTCGTACAGCACGAGGCCGATCTTGATCAGCAGGGCGCCGCGCTCGGCGGGCCGTCCGCTCCGACCGAACAGGAACTTGAGCGGTGCCGACAGCAAGCCGGAGAAGGTCGAGTAGATCGGGATGGTGGTCTCGAGCGGGCGGACCACGTGTGCCGCCGTGCGGAGCAGGTCGTTGCGCTCCCGGACCGACTCGCGCACGAGGCGGAACTCGCCGTTCTCGAGGTAGCGGATGCCGCCGTGGATCATGTGGCTCGACGCGGCGGTGGAGCCGCCTGCGATGTCGTCGCGCTCGACGAGGACGACGTCCACCCCCTGGAGCGCGAGGTCGCGGAACGTGGCGATGCCGTTGATCCCGCCGCCGATCACGACGACTCGGGTGCGTCCCAGCGCCGCGATGCGCTCGATCTCGGGACGCATGGCGCCGTCGTCCGAGTGTCCCGCTCCCCCGGTCCGCCGTGTCGCTGCCACCATCCGCTGTCGCCTCCTCGCGGTCCTCGAACCGCGCGTGCCGCGGGTCGGGGACTATCGTGGGGATGCCGCGCACGATTGCGCAACTCGACCGCACGAATGTGCACGGAGGTTCCCGGATGACGACGACGCTCGAGACGGACTCCCGCACCCGCGCCGCGCTGACCGCCGCGCAGTTGTACTACCTCCAGGACCTCACCATGGAGGCGATCGCCGCGGAGCTGCGCACCTCCCGCTCGTCGGTCTCGCGCCTGCTCGCGCACGCCCGAGCGACGGGGCTGGTCGAGATCACGATCCGATCGCCGGACCGCGGATCGCGGCTCGAGCAGGCGATCGGCGAACGCCATCAGGTGACCGCGCACGTCGTGCCGGTCGCGGACTCGATCAGCGACGTCGACCGGCTCGAGCGGGTGGCGCTCACCGCCGGTCGCCTGCTGACCGGATGGGTCGACTCCAACATGATCGTCGGGGTCGCCTGGGGGTCGACGGTGAGCGCCCTGAGCCGGCACCTGGTGCACAAGGAAACCCACAACAGCGTGGTGGTGCAGCTCAACGGCGCAGGCAACACGTTCACCAACGGCATCGACTACGCCAGCGAGATCCTCCGGCGGTTCGGCGAGGCGTATTCGGCGCAGGTGCAGCAGTTCCCGGTGCCCGCGTTCTTCGACGATCCGCGGACCCGCGAGGCGCTGTGGCGGGAACGCAGCACCCGCCGCGCGCTCGACGTGCAGGCCAAGATGGACGTCGCCGTGTTCGGGCTCGGCTCGCCGTTCGCCGAGGTGCCCAGTCACGTGTACATCGGCGGCTATCTCGAGCGCACCGACTACAAGAGCCTGAGCGCCGACCGGATCGTCGGCGACATCGCCACCGTGTTCTACCGCGCCGACGGGACCTGGCGGGATGTGGCGCTCAACGCGCGCGCCACGGGCCCCGACTTCGACCGGCTGCGTCGGGTCGCCCGGCGGGTGTGTGTCGTCTCCGGACCGTCCAAGCTGCCGAGCCTGCGCGGCGCGCTCGCGACCGGGCTCCTCACCGACCTCATCCTCGACGAGGGGCTCGCCCGGCGCCTGGTGGACGAGGAGTGAGGCCTGCACATCCGTGCACCTCCTGGCGCACCGGCATCCGGCGTTCTAGCGTAGCCACGGACCCCGAGACGAAGGAGTACTCCGGATGACGCACGTCGTCGCGATCGACCAGGGCACCACCAGCACACGCGCGATCGTCTTCGATGCCGCCGGACGGCCCGTCTCCTCGGGACAGCTGGAGCACCGGCAGATCTTCCCGCAGCCCGGCTGGGTCGAGCACGACGCGACCGAGATCTGGCGGAACACCCGCGAGGCGATCGGGCGCGCACTCGCGACAGCCGACCTGACCCGCCACGACGTCGCCGCGATCGGGATCACCAACCAGCGGGAGACCGCGGTCGTCTGGGATCGTGCCACCGGGGAGCCGGTGTACAACGCCGTCGTCTGGCAGGACACCCGCACCCAGCCGCTCGTCGACCGGCTCGCGCGGGGCGGCGGCACCGACCGGTTCGCGGACGCCACCGGGCTGCCGCTGGCCACCTACTTCTCCGCGACCAAGATCGCCTGGATCCTGGAGAACGTGGAGGGCGCCCGCGAGCGCGCCGAGGCGGGCGACCTGCTGTTCGGCACGACCGACTCGTGGGTGCTGTGGAACCTGACCGGCGGGCCGGACGGCGGGGTCCACGCGACCGATGTCACCAACGCGAGCCGCACCCTGCTGATGGACCTGCGCACCCTGGAGTGGCGCGACGACCTACTCGAGGCGTTCGGCATCCCGCGGTCGATGCTCCCCCGGATCCGGCCGTCGTCCGGAGTATTCGGCCACGCCGAGTCGTCGAGCCTGCTGCGCGAGGTGCCGATCGCGGGGATCCTCGGCGACCAACAGGCAGCGACGTTCGGCCAGGCGGCGTTCGGGCCGGGTGAGAGCAAGAACACCTACGGCACCGGCAACTTCCTGGTGGTCAACACCGGCGAGGACATCGTCCGCAGCGAGAACGGGCTCATCACGACGGTCGCCTACCAGCTCGACGGGGAGGCGCCGCGGTACGCACTCGAGGGGTCGATCGCGGTCACCGGGTCGCTCATCCAGTGGCTGCGCGACAACCTGGGGATCATCTCCGACGCCGCCGAGGTGGAGGAGCTCGCGGCGAGTGTCGACGACAACGGCGACGTCTACGTGGTGCCCGCGTTCTCGGGGCTGTTCGCGCCGTACTGGCGCCCGGATGCCCGCGGCGTGATCGTCGGCCTGACCCGGTACGCGACCAAGGCGCACATCGCCCGCGCCTCCCTCGAGGCGGTCGCCTTCCAGAGCCGCGAGGTGCTCGACGCGGTGCTCGCCGACACGCACCACGCGACCGGGTCGGCGGCGGGGATCACCGTCGACGAGCTCAAGGTCGACGGCGGGATGGTGCGCAACGACCTGCTCATGCGGTTCCAGGCCGACGTGCTCGGCATCCCGGTGGTCCGGCCGGCGGTGACCGAGACGACCGCGCTCGGCGCCGCCTACGCCGCGGGACTGGCGACCGGCGTCTGGTCCGGGATCGACGAGCTGCGGGTGCTGTGGGCGGAAGACACCCGGTGGGAGCCGACCATGGACGCCGCCGACCGCGACGCGCGGCTCGCGACCTGGAAGAAGGCGGTCACCCGCAGCTTCGACTGGGTCGACCGCGACTGACGCCGGCGGGACGACCGTTCGGCCGACGGTCTCAACCGAGCGCGGGCGCGCGGTCGAGCAGCGGACCGCCCCACGCGTCGACCAGCCGCGCCTCGAGCGCGGCGGCGACCGTGTAGAGCCGGGCGTCCTCCCGCGCCGGGGCCATGAACTGGATGCCGACCGGCAGCCCGTCCTCCTCGGCCAGTCCCGACGGGATGGCGATGCCCGGCACGCCGGCGAGATTCGCCGGGATGGTGGTGAGGTCGTTGAGGTACATCGCGAGCGGGTCGTCGACCTTCGAGCCGAGCGGGAACGCGGTCGTCGGAGCCGAGGGCGTGGCGAGCACGTCGCAGGCGGAGAAGGCGGCGTCGAAGTCGCGCTGGATGAGGGTGCGCACCTTCTGCGCACTGCCGTAGTAGGCGTCGTAGTACCCGGCGCTGAGCGCGTAGGTGCCGAGGATGATGCGCCGCTTCACCTCGTCGCCGAAGCCCGCCTCGCGCGTGGCCGCCATGACGTCTTCGACGGTGCCGCCGGCGACGTCGACGCGCATGCCGAAGCGCACCGAGTCGAACTTGGCGAGGTTGCTCGACGCCTCCGCCGGGAGGATCAGGTAGTACGCGCTGATCGCGTAGTCGAACGACGGCGCGGAGACCTCGACGATCTCGGCGCCGGCGGCCTCCATCGCGGCGAGCGCCCCGCGGAAGCTCGCCAGCACGCCGGGCTGGAACCCCTGGCCCTCCAGCGACATCTCGCGCAGCACGCCCACCTTCAGACCGCGGAGCGCGTCGTCGCGCAGGCCGGCGCGCGCGGCGTCGGCGAACGACGGCCAGACCTCGGGGATGCTCGTCGAGTCGCGCGGGTCGTGACCGCCGATGACGTCGTGCAGCAGGCCGGCGTCGAGCACCGTGCGGCTCACCGGACCGACCTGGTCGAGGCTCGAGGCCAGCGCGATCGCGCCGTACCGGGAGACGCCGCCGTAGGTGGGCTTCATCCCGACCGAGCCGGTGACCGCGGCGGGTTGCCGGATCGAGCCGCCCGTGTCGGAGCCGAGGGCGACGGGCGCCTCGAAGGCGGCGACGGCCGCCGCCGATCCACCGCCGGAACCGCCCGGAATGCGGGTGAGGTCCCACGGGTTGTGGGTGTTCCCGTAAGCGGAGTGCTCGGTCGACGAGCCCATCGCGAACTCGTCCATGTTGGTCTTGCCGAGCGGCACCATCCCGGCGGCGCGCAGTCGGGCGACGACGGTGGCGTCGTACGGCGGGATCCAGCCCTCGAGGATCTTCGAGGCGGCGGTCGACGGCATGTCGAGGGTGCACAGCACGTCCTTGATCGCCACCGGGACCCCGGCGAGCGGTGACGCGGCGGATCCGGACGAGCGCGCGGCGTCGGCGGCGGCCGCGGCGTCGAGCGCGGCGGCGTTGATGTGGAGGAAGGCGTGCACGTCGCCGTCGACGGCGGCGATGCGGTCGAGGTGGGCCTGCGTGGCCTCGACGCTCGACACCTCGCCCGCGGCGAGGAGCGCGGCGAGGTCGGCGGCGGGCAGCCGCGTCAGGTCGGCGCTCACTGCTCCTCCCCCAGGATCGAGGTGACCTTGAACTGGCCGTCCTGCGCCTCGGGCGCTCCGGCGAGCGCCTGCTCGGGCGCGAGGGTCGCGCCGGGCTCGTCGGGACGGGTCACCATGCCCAGGGGCACGGGGTGACTGGTCGCCGGCACGTCGGGCGTCGCGACCTCCTGCACCTTCGCGACGGAGTCGACGATCTGCGAGATCTCCCCGGTCAGGCGGGTGAGCTCGTCGTCCGTCAGCGCGATGCGGGCGAGGTGGGCGAGATGGTCGACGACCTCCCGCGTGATCGGGTTCTCGGCGGCGCTCTCGGTCACCCGTCGAGTCTACGGGGCCGCGTCGGGCCGTCCGCCCCCGGCCGTCGGCCCGCCAAGCGGGTCAGCCCCGGGCGAGCGACTTCTGCGCGGCCAGTGCGTAGCGGCCGCTGTCGTCGAGCACCAGCTCGCCGTGGCCGAGCGCGATGAGCGCCATGTTGCGCATCGACGACGACCCCGGCGTGAAGTAGTCGTTGTGGCTCACGATACCGGGCAGCACCGATCCGGTCACCGGGTCGGCGACATCCGAGACCCCGAACCGGTGGGCGCCGTACTCGGCGTCCGTCGGCACCGCGCCGAACAGCCCGCTGCCGGTCACCGGGTCCCACGACGCCGAGGCGGCCCAGACGTTGCCGGCGCGCACGGCGAGGTCGGCGCTGCTGGTGGCCGGGCTGCCCGGCGAGCCCACCATGGCGAGCGCGTCCACCGCGACGGCACCCTCTTGTAGCGCGAGAGCGGCCGCCGTGGAGCCGTACGAGTGGGCGAGCACGCTGAGGAACGGCGGGTCGTCGGCGCGCACCGCGGTGATCCCCTCGAGCGAGGCACCGAGTGCGACGCGGCCCTCCTCCGCCAGTTCGAGCGACGCGACGCTCACCAGCGTGGGCGTGTGGTAGCCGATCCACGCCACCGTCGCGAAGTCGGGCTCGAGGCCGAGCCGGTCGGCCCAGGCCACCTGCTCCACGAGCATCGCGTCGGCGGTCGAGGCCCAGTCGACGAGCTGGGCGTCGACGCCGAAGTACATGCCGGGCACGAGGATGCTGACGTGGCTGGCCGACGACAGGTCGCCGATCGCGACCACCGCGGTGCCCTCGCCGCTCACGTCGAGCGACACCAGGGTGCGCGGCTCGCCCGACGGGCCCGGCTCGAGCGCCTCGGCGACCTCGGCCAGCATGTGCAGCCGCGCCTCCAGCTCGGCGGCCGCGGCGCGACCCACCCCCGCCTCCAACTGGGCGCGGATCTCGGCGATCGTCACCTGCAGGTAGCTGCGGTTGGCGAGGTCGCGGATCGCGTACGGCACCCCCTCGAGGTTGCCGACGAGCTGCGGCATCCCGCTGACCAGCTGGGTACGGTCGGCGGCGCTCGCGGTGGCCCACATGCCCGCCACCTGGCCGGCCGCGGGCGGGGCGGCCAGCACGTCGCGGGCGAAGTCGGCGGAGTCGACCGCGAGGGTCGCGAGCTGGACGGAACGCAGTCCGGTGAGGTCGGAGAGCAGCGTGTTGGCGGCCAGGGTGCGGGTGGGCGCCGCGCCGGGCTGGGGGCCGACGAGGGGGTCGGGGACGTCGGCGACCGGCACCGCGAGAGCCGCCGGATCCGTGAGCGGTGCGGATGCTTCAGGCGCCTCCGCATCGCTCACGGATACCCATGCGGACTCCGCGGAGACAGGAGCCTCCGCGATCGCGGGCGCGCCGAGGGCCCCGACGACCCAACCGATGATCGCCGGGGTGGAGAGAAGAGCTGTGACGTCCGACAGCACTTTCGGGTTATCCCCTCGCCCAGCGTGCGACCCCAGCATTTCCGCCGCACTGATCAGCAGTTTAAGGGGCGAATACCACCCGAATGGGGGTGAGGACGTTCAGAACGCTCTCCCTGTCCCCCATCAGGGGGAATTGTCCCCCAGGAGGGGGACAAAATCGGCCGCTGCGGCGCGACCGCGAGTCAGCCGTCGAGGGCGTCGGGGCCGCCCTCGACGAGCAGGCGGAACTGGGCCGCGTCGATGATGCGCACCCCCAATTCCTCGGCCTTGGCCAGCTTCGAGCCGGCTCCCGGGCCGGCCGCGACGAAGTCGGTCTTCTTGCTGACGCTCGACGCCGCCTTGCCGCCGGCCGCGATGATCGCCTCCTGGGCGCCCTCCCGGGTGTACCCCTCGAGGGTGCCCGTCGCGACGACGGTGAGTCCGGCGAGGGGGCCGTCGGCGGCGGCCGCGTTGCCCGGGCCCGGATGCCCCGGAACGCTCCACGGGACGCCCGCCGCCGCCCACCGCTCCACGATCTCGACGTGCCAGTCGACCGTGAACCAGTCGAGCACGGCGTCGGCGATGATCGGGCCGACGCCGTCGACCGCGGCCAGTTCGTCGCGCGTCGCCGCGCGGATGGCGTCGAGCGACCCGAACCACGCCGCGAGCGCGCGGGCGGCCACCGGTCCGACGTGCCGGATCGACAGCGCGACGAGGAAGCGCCACAGCTCCTTCGACTTCGCCTTCTCCAGTTCGTCGACCAGCTTCAGCGCGGCCTCGCTCGGGTGCACGACCCGATGGTCCTTGCGGATGCCGGCGGCGCGGCGGGCCGCGGCATCCATCCCCTCCGCCTCGGGCGGGTACTCGAGGGTCACCCGCTGGAACGGCGCGCGCACGCGGGCCGCGCCGTCGTCGTCGAGCTTCACCAGGCCCGTCTCGACGTCGCGCACCACCACCTCGATCGGCAGCAGGTCGTCGAGGGTGAGCTCGAACAGCCCGGCCTCGGTCGGCAGCGGCGGCGTCGCCGGCACCTCGGGCTGGGTGAGGGCGGCGGCCCCCACCTCGCCGAGCCCCTCGATGTCGAGCGCGCCGCGCGATCCGATGTGCTCGACCCGGCCGCGCACCTGCGCCGGGCAGGCGCGGGTGTTGGGGCAGCGCAGATCGATGTCGCCCTCCTTGGCGGGGGCGAGGGGCGTACCGCACGCGGGGCAGGCCGCCGGCATGACGAACGCGCGCTCCGATCCGTCGCGCAGCTCCTCGACGGGCCCGAGCACCTCCGGGATGACGTCGCCGGCCTTGCGCAGTACGACGGTGTCGCCGATGAGCACCCCCTTGGCCTTCACCACGTCCTGGTTGTGCAGGGTGGCCTGCCGCACCGTCGATCCCGACACCCGGGCCGGCTCCATCACCGCGAACGGCGTGGCGCGGCCGGTGCGGCCGATCGACACGACGATGTCGAGCAGCTTGGTGTTCACCTGCTCGGGCGGGTACTTGTACGCGATCGCCCAGCGCGGGGCGCGGCTGGTGGCGCCGAGCTCGCCGTGCAGGGCGAGCTCGTCGACCTT
>JBHIXX010000040.1:0-21979 GCA_041984585.1 Pseudolysinimonas sp.
TCGTCGAGCTGCGCGACATCGAGGCTGTCGGTGACGACCGTGATTTCTTCGAGTCGATGCAGACCCTGGCCTATCTTGCAGCCGTCACCCACAGCGTAAAACTTGCGGTGTCCGTCCTCGTTCTCCCCAACCGGCACCCCGTACTCTTCGCCAAGCAGGCCGCGACGTTAGATGTCCTCTCGGCTGGTCGCCTCATCCTCGGCTTCGGAGTGGGGCCACCGACGCTCACGAGGGGCGTCGAGACCACCAGACTCGGTCGCCACCGAACGAATGCCGAAAAGGAGTACGACGCGTTCGACGTCCCCGGCAATCGCGGCCCGCGCACAGATGAATACATCGAGGCCATCTATGCGCTCTGGTCCCAGGAGTCAGCCACGTTCCAGGGTCGCTACGTCTCGTTCGAAGCCCTCGACATGTTTCCTAAACCGGTGCAGCAACCCCGGCCTCCGGTTCTGATCGGTGGCAGATCAGATCACGCACTCGCCCGCGCGGCCCGATATGGCGACGGGTGGAATCCCTCACAAGTGAGCGTTGACGAATACCGGGAGGGGGTCCCCCGCCTCCGGGAGCTCTACAACCAAGCAGGGCGAGCTGGGCCCCAGTATCTAGGCATCAACCAGATCCTGACGGTCGCAGCGACCGACGATGCCGCTCATGAGCAGGCCTATCCAACAGTCGCTCAGGTCTTCCCCTCCGAAGAGGCGTACCGGGAGCGGACCCTTGTCGGATCCCCGGCCACCGTCGCGGCCCGCTTGAGCGAATTCCACGAGGCCGGAGTCAACTGGGTCGAGGTCCGACCGGTTTATCCGACCATCGAGAACCTCATAGAGCAGATGCGCATGCTGCGCGACGAGGTGGCGGCGGCGCTCGCCGACGTGCCCGCCGCCGAGGAGTGGGCGCGCGACCACCTGCGGCGTCACCCCGCCCGCGAGAAGGACGTGCGCCGCCACGGCCCCGCCACGGCCGTGCAGCTCGCGGTGACCGGCATCGCCGAGGCGTGCGATCCCGACCCCGACGCGTTGCTGGCCGCGGCGCTGCGCGGCGCGATCGACGATGTCGAGGAGATGCTGACCGCCCCCGAGGTCGACGAGGTGACGCCCGTCGCGCGCCTGCCGCTGACCGTCTGACCGGCGCACCGCCGAGGGTCGTCGCCGGTCGCCGACCGGGCGGACGAGGCACCCCGCCGCCGCGGATATCGTGGAGGTCGCCGGGCACCACCCGGTGAACCGACCGCGCCGCCCGTCGGCGCCCCAGCGTCCCAGGAGGACCGCGTGCCCGGAGAGAACCTCACCCGCGTCGAAGCCGAGGAGCGCAAGGCGCTCGTCGAGGTCGAGTCGTACGACGTGCACCTCGACCTCACCACCGGGCCGGAGACGTTCCGCTCGCGCACCACGGTGACGTTCGCTGCCTCGGAGGGCGCCTCGACGTTCATCGACGCGATCACCGCCCGCGTGCACGCGATCACGCTGAACGGGTCGCCGGTCGACGTCGCCGCGGCCGACGGCTCGCGCATCGCGCTCGACGGCCTGCAGGAGCAGAACCTGCTCGAGATCGACGCCGACTTCGCCTACACCAACACCGGCGAGGGTCTGCACCGGTTCGTCGACCCCGTCGACGGCGAGGTGTACCTGTACTCGCAGTTCGAGGTGCCCGACTCCCGTCGCGTCTACCCGGTCTTCGAGCAGCCCGACCTCAAGGCGACCTTCGCGTTCTCGGTCACCGCCCCCGCCGGGTGGGTCGTGGTGTCCAACTCCCCCACCCCCGCCCCCCAGCCGATCTCGGACGAGGCGGCGGTCTGGACGTTCGCGCCCACCCCCCGCATCTCCAGCTACATCACCGCGATCGTCGCCGGCCCCTACGAGTCGGTGCACTCGGAGCTCGAGAGCGCGAGCGGCCGCACCATCCCGCTCGGCGTGTACGCCCGCAAGTCGCTGATGCAGTACATGGACGCCGACTACGTCTTCGACATCACCCGCAAGGGCTTCGCCTACTACGAGGAGAAGTTCGGCTACCCGTATCCGTTCGCGAAGTACGACCAGCTGTTCGTCCCCGAGTTCAACGCGGGGGCGATGGAGAACGCCGGCGCGGTCACCTTCACCGAGACCTACGTCTTCCGCTCCAAGGTGACGGATGCCATCCGCGAGCGCCGCGTGGTGACGATCCTGCACGAGCTGGCGCACATGTGGTTCGGCGACCTGGTGACCATGAAGTGGTGGAACGACCTCTGGCTCAACGAGTCGTTCGCCGAGTGGGCGTCCACCATCTCGACCGCCGAGGCGACCGAGTGGACCAACGCCTGGGCCACGTTCCAGGCGATGGAGAAGAGCTGGGCCTACAAGCAGGACCAGCTGCCGAGCACGCACCCGATCGTCGCCGAGATCCGCGACCTCGAAGACGTGCAGGTCAACTTCGACGGCATCACCTACGCCAAGGGCGGCTCGGTGCTCAAGCAGCTCGCCGCCTGGGTCGGGGTGGAGGCGTTCTTCGCCGGCGTCGGCGCCTACTTCCAGAAGCACGAGTTCGGCAACACCGAGCTGACTGACCTGCTGCGCGAGCTCGAGGTGACCAGCGGCCGCGAGCTCACCGAGTGGAGCAAGGTCTGGCTCGAGACGGCCGGGGTGAACACCCTCTCCCCCGAGATCGAGACGGATGCCGACGGCGTCATCACGGCGTTCCGGTTGAAGCAGACGGCGGTCGCCGACTACCCGACGCTGCGCCCGCACCGGATGGCGATCGGCTTCTACTCGTTCGACGCGGAGGGGGCGCCCAACACCGGCGTCGAGGGCGACCTCAGCCCCCGCCTCGTGCGCACGCACCGCGTCGAGTTCGACGTGCTCGCGCAGGAGTACACCGACGTCGCGGAGCTGGTCGGACTCGCCAGACCCGACCTCGTGCTGCTCAACGACGACGACCTCGCCTACGCCAAGATCCGCCTCGACCCCGAGTCGTGGCAGGTCGCGGTCGACCACCTCGCCGACATCGACGAGCCGCTCGCCCGCGCCATCGTCTGGGGCGCCGCGTGGGACGCCACCCGCGACGCCGAGGTGCCCGCGAGCGAGTACGTCGACCTCGTGCTCGGCAACATCGCGACCGAGACCGAGTCGACCACCATCCGGCTCGCGCTCACCCAGCTGCTGCAGGTGGCCCGGTCGTACGTGGCGCCTGAGAAGCGCGACGCCACCGTCGAGCGAATCGGCGACACCCTGTGGACGCTCGCCCAGGAGGCCGAGGCCGGCACCGACCTGCAGTTCCAGCTGGTGAAGTTCTTCGCCGCGATCGCGTCGACGCCCGCCCACGGCGACGCGCTCGGCGCCCTGCGCTCCGGCGCGCTGCGCCTCGACGGGCTCGAGATCGACGACGACCTCGGCTGGGAGCTGCTCGAGGGCATGGTGCTCGTCGGCGCCGCCGGCGAGGCGGAGATCGCCGAGGCGCTCGCGAACGACAACACCGCCAACGGCCAGCAGGCCGCCGCCCGCGCCCGGGCCACCATCCCCACCGTCGACGGCAAGCGCGCGGCCCTGGATGCGGCCCTCACCGACACCACCATCCCCAACGCGGTGCTCCGCAACATGGGCATGGGCTACCAGCACGTCGGCGACCCCGACGTGCTGCGCGACCTGGTGCAGCCGTACTTCGACGAGCTGACCCGGGTGTGGGAGGAGCGCAGCTACAAGATCGCGGAGTACGTGGTCGTCTGGTTCTACCCGGGCGCGCTCGCCTCGCAGGCCCTCGTCGACGCGACGCGGGCCTGGCTCGACAGCCACCCCGACACGCCGGCCCTGCGGCGCATGGTGATCGAGAGCCTCGCCGGCGTCGAGCGCGCCCTCGCCGCGCAGGCGCGCGACCGGCTCGGCTGAGCCCGCGAGCGTGGGGGCCCGGCGCGTCGCCGGGCCCCCACGCGGCGGTCCGCGGGTCTGGGCCGCCCGTCAGGGCGTGAGCACCGCCTTGCCCGTCACGCGGCCCGCCGCGATGTCGTCGATCACGGCGCCCGCGTCGGCGAGAGGCGCCACCCGGGTGACGGGAGACCGCAGCGACCCGTCTGCCAGTCGCGACGCGAGCACGGCGAGCTCGGGGGCGGTGGTCTCGCCGACCAGGCCCACCGTCGTGCGGCGGCGGCCGATGCCGTCGAACGCCGCGCCGAGCGCGCGTCCCGCCATGCCGAGCAGTCGACCGCCGCCCTCCCCGCCGCCGAGCACGATGAGCCCGTCCGGCTCGAGCACGCGCCGCCAGTCGCCGACCGGCCGGTTGCCCGCGAAGTCGAGGATCGCCTTGTAGCGGTCGGGGCCGAGGCTCGGGTCGTCGACCGCGTAGTCGATCGTCCGGTCGGCGCCGAGCCGGCGCACGAACTCGGCCTTGCGGGCGCTGCACACCCCGGTCACCCGCGCGCCCGCGAGGGTGGCGAGCTGCACCGCGAACGAGCCGACACCGCCGCCCGCCCCGCTCACCAGCACCCGCCGTCCGGCGATGTCGCCGACCTTGGCGAGCGCGTGCAGCGCCGTGGTGCCGGAGACCGGCGCGGCAGCCGCGTCCTCCGGGGCGACGCCCTCGGGGATGCGGACGATCCGGTCGACGCGGGCGAGGGCGAACTCGGCGAACGAACCCCGCGCCTCGCCCATCACCCGGTCGCCGACCCGGAACGACTCCACGCCGGGGCCGACCGCGTCCACGATGCCGGCGACGTCGAAGCCGATGGGGGTCGAGCGCGGTCCGCGCGGGCTGATCACCCGCATCGCGAGCGGCTCGCCGGCCCGCATGTGCCAGTCGCCCATGGCGACCCCGGCGGCCTGCACCCGGATGCGCACCCGGTCCCGACCCGGCTCCGGGATCGGGATGGACGCCATCCGGAGCACCTCGCTGCCGCCGTAGCCGTGCTGCACGATCGCGCGCATCGTCGACGGGGTTATCACGCCTCCTCCTCGTCGCGGTAGCCGAACACGGCGTCGAGCGGCGCCTCGAGCACGCGCGCGATGCGGAACGCCATCTCGAGCGTCGGCGAGTAGCGCCCCTGCTCGATCGCGATCACGGTCTGCCGCGTGACGCCGATCCGTTCGGCGAGCTCGGCCTGCGTCATCTCCCCGCGCGCGAAGCGCAGGGCGCGGATGTCGTTGGTGACGCGCGTGGGCTTCACCATTCCTGGAACCCCCGGCGGTAGGCGACGAGCCGCGCCGTCGTCGACAGGAGGGCGTTGAGGATGAAGCAGAGGAACACCGCGTTGGCGATCCAGAAGCCATGCACCTCGAGCATCGCCAGCACGAGCGCGGCGAGCATCCCGATGACGAGGAAGGCGACGCCGATGCGGTCGCCGAAGTGCTCGATCTCGCGGTCCCGCACGTCCTTCTCGGTGCCGCGACGTCCGAGACCGAGCACGAGGGCGACCACCATGCCGCTGACGATCCCGCCGCCGATGACGGCGAGCAACGGGATCTGGTAGTCGATCTCGTCGACGGGCCGGCCGAGCTGGGGCAGCACGACGGCCAGGTAGACGGCGTAGCCGATCACGGTGATGACGCCGAGCGACCAGGCGTTCTTCTCTTCGAACGACATCCGTCGCACCTCTCGATGTCAGGGATTATTGACATTCGAAAGGTAAAGCAGATGTCACATGATGTCAAGAATGATTGACACGGAGTGCCGCGGCCACGCGCCGGTCGGGCACGGTCGCGCCAACCCGGCCCGCGCCGCGCTCAGGAGAGCGTGAGGAAGAGCTTCTCCAGCTCGGCCGTCGTCAGGCGGTTCTCGTCGCCCTCACCGCGCTCGTCTGCCACCACGCAGTCGCGCATCGCCGTGGCGACGATCGCGAAACCGGCGCGGTCGAGCGCCGAGGACACGGCGGCGAGCTGGGTGACCACCTCGCGGCAGTCGCCCCCGCGCTCGACGGCGGCGATCACGCCGCGCAGCTGCCCCTCGGCGCGCCGCAGGCGGTTGAGCACCGCCTTCTGGTCGCGCGCCGTGGCGGACTCGTCGGCCATCAGGCCGCGCCCCGCTCCGACGGCAGACCCGCCATCACCCAGGCGCCGGTGCCGCCGAGCACGTTGATCGCCTGCACGCCCTGACCCTCGAGCCAGGCGGTCGCCTGAGCACTCCGGCCGCCGGACTGGCAGATGACGTAGACGTCGCGGTCGCGCGGGATCTCGCCGACGCGCGCCTGCAGCGTGCTCAGCGGCACGTTCACGGCGCCGACCGCGCGGGTGGCGACGTACTCGTCGACCTCGCGCACGTCGAGCAGGTAGGCGGAGTCGCCGAGTTCGGCGACGGAGCGGGGATCGATGTCGTTCATGGTGTTCTCCTGGGATCGAGCGTATGAGGCGGTCGGTCGGGGTCGGGAATCGGCGGCGTCACGCGGTGTCACGCGGCCATGGGGGCGAGCACGGACTCGGCCGCCGTTCCGGCCGCCCAGGTCACGAACCCGCCGTCGAGGTTGACGGCGTCGATGCCCTCCTGCAGCAGCAGCCGCAGGGCCGTGTGGGCGCCCTGCCCGACGCGGCAGTGGACGACGACGCGGCGACCGCGGAGGTCGTCGACGCGGGCGCGCAGCTCCTCCACCGGCACCCACTCGGCGCCGGGGATCGCCCCCTCGGCGAGCTGCCCCTTCGCCCGCACGTCGAGGAACGTCGCGCCGGCCTCGAGCTCGCGCTCCAGCTCGTGCCACTGGATGCTGCGGTCGAGCCCCGTGCGCAGGTTGTCGGCCACGTAGCCGAGCATGTTGATCGGGTCCTTCGCGGATCCGAACTGCGGGGCGTAGGCCAGCTCGAGGTCCATCAGACCGCTCGCCGGGATGCCGCCGGCCATCGCGGTCGCGAGCACGTCGATGCGGGTGTCGACGCCGTTCTCGCCGACCGCCTGGGCGCCCAGGATGGTGTCGGTCGCCGGGTCGACGAGCAGCTTCAGCGACAGCGAGGTCGCGCCGGGGTAGTAGCCGGCGTGCTGGGTCGGGTGGGTGTGGATGACGCGCACCGGCATCCCGGCGGCCCGCAGCTCCCGCTCGGTGGCGCCGACGGACGCCGCCGCGAGCCCGAACACCGAGATGATCGCGGTGCCGACGAGGGCGCGGTCGTCCACCTCGTCACCGGCGATGATGTCGGCGACGAGTCGACCCTGGCGGTTCGCGGGCCCGGCGAGCGCGACGAGCCGGGCCGCCCCGGTGCGGGCGTCGACCTTCTCGGCGACGTCGCCGAGGGCGTGGATGGCCGGGTCGTCGGTGCGCAGCCGCGCGTCGACGGCGATGCCCCCGGTCGCGCCGATCGTCAAGCCCGCCTCGGCCGCGATCCCGGTGTCGGGCCGCACGCCCACGGCGGCGACCACGAGGTCGGCCGCGACCGCGGTGCCGTCGTCGAGCACCACGGTGTCCGCGCCGACTGCGGTGGCGGTGGTGGCGAGGCGCAGGTCGACGCCGTGCGCGCGCATCCGCTCGGCCACCGGATGGGCCATCTCGGCGTCGAGCGTGCCGAGCACCTGCGGCGCGGACTGCACGACGGTCACCGCCAGCCCCCGCTTCACCAGGTTCTCGGCGACCTCGATGCCGACGTAGCCGGCGCCCATCACGACGGCCGAGCGCGCGCCGGCGTCGAGCCCGGCGACGATGCCGTCGAGGTCGGCGAGGTCGCGCAGCACGTGGGCCCGCTCCACGCCGGGGATGGCGGGTCGCACGGGGGCCGCGCCCATGGCGAGCACGAGCTGGTCGTAGCCCTCGGAGTACTCGGTACCGTCGGCGCGGCGGACGGTGACGGTCTTCGCGGCGCGGTCGATGGCGACGACCTCCGAGCGAACGCGCACGTCGAGGCCGAAGCGGCGCCCGAGCCGCTCCGGCGTCTGCAGCACGAGTGACGACCGCTCGGGGATGACGTCGCTCAGGTGGTAGGGCAGCCCGCAGTTGGCGAACGAGACGTCGGCGCCGCGCTCGAGCACGACGATGCGCGCGTTCTCGTCGCGGCGGCGCAGGCGGGTCGCGGCGGACATGCCGGCGGCGACGCCTCCGACGATGATGGTGGTGCCGGTGTCACGGCTCATCGGACTGCACTTCCTCTCGGGCGGGACCGTCGGCCGACCGTCCCATCAGGATACCCCCATGGGTATATTACACACGCCGCCGCCTGGCCCGCCGCCTCGCGGCGGCACCAGGCCCGGCGCCCAGGGATCGCCGGGTCGGCCGGGTCTAGGCTCGGCCCGTGGACTGGAACGCCTGGTGGGACGCCGTCGTCGCCTTCATGGCCACGGCCTGGAGCGTCCCCGTGCGCATCGCGCTGATCGTGCTCGGCGCGATCGTCATCCGGGTGATCCTGCAGTTCGTCATCCGCCGCGTCGTCAACCGCGTCGTGCACGGCGTGAAGAAGAAGCACGCGGCCCCCGACACCGAGGCGCTGCAGGCCTCGCCGCTGGCCGCCGTGCGCATCGTGCAGCGCACCCGCGCGCTGGGCGGGGTGCTGAGCAGCACGGTGACGACCCTCGTCGTGCTGGTCGCGCTCATCCTCGTCATCTCGGCGATCGATCCCAGCGCCACCGGCGCGTTCTCGCTCATCACGGCCGCGCTCGGCGCCGGCCTCGGCTTCGGCGCCCAGAACGTCGTGCGCGACGTGCTGTCCGGCCTGTTCATGGTGGCCGAGGACCAGCTCGGGGTGGGCGACGTCGTCGACCTCGGATCGGCGACCGGCGTGGTCGAGGCGGTCGGCATCCGGATCACCACCGTCCGCGACGTCAACGGCACCCTCTGGTACGTGCGCAACGGCGAGATCACCCGCGTCGGCAACATGTCGCAGGGCTGGGCCCGGGTGATCATCGACCTCGCCGTGCCCTACGACGCCGACATCGACACGGTGCAGAGCCGTCTGCTCGAGGTCGCCACCGCGATGCGCGACGAGGCGAAGTGGCGGCGATTCATCCTCGAGAGCCCCGAGGTATGGGGCATCGAGTCGATCTCGGCCGACGCGATCGTCATCCGGCTCGTGGTGAAGACGCGCACCGGATCGAAGGACGACGTGGCCCGCGAGCTGCGCGCTCGGCTGAAGCGCGCGATCGACGACCTCGGCATCCGCCTGCCGTCGCTGTCGACCATCGTGCTGAGCGGCGCCGAGGGGGCGGCTTCCGTGCGCGGCGCCCGGCCCCCGAAGACCACCGAGACGCCCGTGCTCCCCCACCTTGCCCAGCCGAAGGGCGGCGGCAAGTCGTCCTGACTGCGCACCGAGGCCGGGCGCCGATCCGCGCCGGGCCCGAGGTCCCGGCGTTCCCGCCGCGCGGCGGGCTACCGTGGACGAGCGGGGCAGGACGCCCCGCGAGGAGGTCCCGTGAGCAACGTCACCCTGCGATCCGGCCCCGGCGGCGAGGCCGTCGGCGGCAACTTCTGGGAGCGCGTGGGCGGTCGCCCCACCTTCGAGAAGCTGGTCCGCAAGTTCTACGAGGGCGTCGCCGACGACGAGGTGCTGCGGCCGATGTACCCGGAGGACGACCTCGAGGGCGCCATCCAGCGACTCACCGGCTTCCTCGAGCAGTACTGGGGCGGTCCGGGCACCTACAGCGAGGAGCGCGGCCACCCGCGGCTCCGGATGCGCCACCTGCCGTTCAAGGTCAACCCGGATGCCCGCGACCGCTGGCTGGCCTACATGCGCGTCGCCGTCAACGACCTGCACCTCGCCCCGCTCGACGAGGCGGAGCTGTGGAGCTACCTCGACCGCGCCGCCCACGCGATGGTGAACACGTTCGAGGAGTAGCCCGCCTGCGGCCGCCGCCCGATCGACGACGGCCGCAGCAGGGGCTCAGGCCGCGGCCAGCGTCTCGGCGAGCGGCGTCGCCGGGCGACCGATGAGGCGCTCCAGGTCGTCGGGCGCGTCGGCGAGCGCCCCGTCGCGGATGCCGGAGTCGAGCGCGGCGACGAAGCCCGCGGTGCCCGCGTCGAGGCCCACCGACTCGAGGATGGCGACGTGCTCGTCGGTCGAGACGGGCCGATACGCGACCTCGCGCCCGACGACGGCGCCGATCGTCGCGGCGAGGTCGTCGAACGACCACGACGCGCCGCCGAGCTCGTAGACGTTGCCGGCGTGCCCCTCCTCGCTGAGCACGGCCGCCGCGGCGGCGGCGTAGTCGACGCGGCTCGCGCTCGCCACGCGGCCGTCGCCGGCGCTCGCCACCACCTCGCCGGTGGCCCGCGCCTGCTCGACCGTCGACAGGTAGTTCTCGGAGTACCACGAGTTGCGCAGCGCCACCCACGGGACGCCGGATGCCGCGAGCAACTCCTCGGTCGCCTTGTGGTCGGGGGCGAGCGGCAGCGGCGACGTGTCGGCGCGGAAGATGCTCGTGTAGGCGATCAGCCCGACCCCGGCGCGCGCTGCGGCGTCGATGACGGCGCGGTGCTGCTCCAGCCGCGCACCCGGGTCCGTGCCGGAGACCAGCAGCATCCGGTCGACTCCGTCGAGGGCGGCCTCGACCGAGGCGGCGTCGTCGTAGTCGAGACGGGCCACCGCGACCCCGCTCTCCGCGAGGTCGGCGAGCGACTCCGGGCGGCGCGAGGTGGCGACGACGCCGGCGGGGGCGACGCCCCGATCGAGCAGCGCGTCGACGACGAGGCGGCCGAGGTGGCCGGAGGCGGCGGTGACGAGGATCGTCATGAGGGGTCCTTCCGTGCGGAGCGATGGTCCCCCACGACAACCCGGGGCGCCCCGTCGCACATTCCCGGACGGGGGTACCCACTTTTCGGTAAGTTACTGCCGTGAACGTCAGCACCCCCTCCGCACACGTGCGGCCGCCGATGCTCTGGCGAACTGCCCGAGCCGCACCGTGCTCGATCACGTGACGAGCAAGTGGGGCGTGCTCGTGCTGCTCGCCCTCATCCCCGGCACCCTGCGCTGGAGCGAGCTCCGCCGCGAAGTGGAGGGCATCAGCGAGAAGATGCTCGCCTCCACCCTGCGCACACTCGAGGCCGACGGCCTGGTGGCGCGCGAGGCGTTCCCGACGATCCCGCCGCGGGTCGAGTACCGCCTCACCGCCCGCGGGCGCGAACTCACCGACCGCCTCGAGCCGCTCATGGGCTGGATCGCGGCGAACGCCGACGACATCCTCGCCGCCGGATCCTGAGCCGGATCGCTGCGCTCCACCCAGTCTCGGCGCCTCAGACGGCCCGCCTCCGGAAGACGGCCGCCGCCGCCGCCAGCGCGACGGTCGCCCACACGGCGAGCACCAGCAGCGCTTGATCAGGGTTCGTCTGAACCACCCCTCCGTCGAGCATCCAGGGGAACCAGGAGTTCGGCGGGAGCGGCTGCGCCGCGGCGACCGGGGCGGGGAACGCCTCGTCGAGGTTCGCCAGCCAGACGAGCGGAGTCCCCCGAGTGGCCGTCTGGAGGGGACTCAGCACCGTGTGGCTGAGGACCAGAACGCCGACCACGACGCCGAGCGCGGCCACCGCCGACCGGGCGATGACGGCGAACGCGAAGCCGAGTAACGCCACCAAGGCGCCGACGAGGGTGCTCCGCGTCAGCGTCTCCGCCAGCGCGGGTGTCGCGGTCGCGGGCAGCCCCGACTCGCTCAGGACGAGCGTCGCGCCCAGGGCCGCGATCGCATGCGCGGTCGCCCCCGCCGCGAGGCCGGCCACTCCGACGATGACGGCTTTGGCGGTCAGCAGCCGGAGGCGGCGGGGGACGACCGTGACGGTGGCGTGGATCGACCGCGTCGAATACTCAGAGGCGACGGCCCAGACTCCGAAGACGGCGAGAAGGAGTTGGGCCATTCCCAGCCCCGAGAGGACCGCGCTCGTCTGCTCGTTCTCGACGAGGGTGAGCAGGTCGGCCTCCGAGCCGGCCCGCGCGACGAGCGCCTCCGCATCCGCCCTCCCGGATCGGAGCACGGCCACGAGCGGTGCGACGAGAATCGTCGCGCCGATCACCACGCGGGCCCGGGGCAGCGTCCGCAGCTTCAGCCACTCCGCCGCGAGGACCGCCACGAGGCCACCGTCCCTTTCCGACCGCGCGACTCGACCCGCGCGCGGCGGCCGCCGTGGACGCCGCCGCTCCCGCGACCCCACGACCGCACTGACGTCGCGACCGACCAGGACGAGCGCCGCGGCGAGGCCGACGACCGCCCACGCCAGCACGACAACGAGCCCCGCTCCGGGTGGGAGGGTCGAGACGGGGACGCTCTCGAGCGTGAATGCGGTCGCCGGATGCCGGGTGACCGCCGCCTGGACCCCGGCCGCCGGGAGCAGCGAGGTGAGCGCGGCCCCGCCGCCGACCAGCCCGATGCCCGCGGGAGCGAGGGCGAGCAGGACCGCGAGTTGGGTACCCCCGCCGAGGATCGTCCGAGAGGCGACCCCCGCCGCGACGCCGAGCACAGAGAAGCCAAGGGCGCAGAGCGCACCGGACGCGACCATCCCGACGAGCACGTGGACGAGCTCGTCCGTGATCGGCGCGCGGGTGAACGCGACCCCGGCGAGCGCCGCGAGAACGAATCCCCCCGAAACAGCCGCCCACGACGTCCCGGCGACCACGAGGCATTTGGCGAGCACGACACTCCGGCGCCGCGGCACAGCCGCCAGGGTCGTCGCCCACGAGCCCGCCGTGCGCTCGGACGACATCGCCAGAAGCCCGAGGAGCGCCGCCAGGAAGGCGGCCGGCAAGGCGCCGAGCGCGACGGCCTCGAACACCGCTGCCGAGTCCGACTCCGCCGCAGTCGCGCCCACCGCTGCCGCGCCGCGCGCCACCCCGAGCGCAGCGGGTACCGCGACCATCCCGAGCACGACGAGCCACGGCGCGCGCAGTGACGCGACCTTGAGGCGCTCGGAGCGCACGACGTCGGCGAATCGCACGGGCTTCGCCTCGACGGGCGCGGTCACGGCCCCTCGGGCGCCGAGTACTCGACGTGGCGGCGGGTGATCTCCTGATAGGCGGACTCGAGCGACTGCGGCTCCAAGCGCAGCTCCTCCAGCGGGATGCCGGCAGCTGCCGCGATCCCCCCGATGTCCCTCGCCGTGAGCCCGGTCACGCGGAGCGACCGCCCCTCGGTCGTCGCCCGGCCCCCGTCCTCGGCGATCGCCGCGGCGAGGTCGCCGAGCCGCGAGGTCGTCGCCAGGACCGCCGCCGGAGCGCCTCGGACCGCATCCGGAAGGTCTCGGAGCGGACTCTCGACGAGCACACGGCCCCGACCGATGATCACGACGTCGTCGGCGATCAGCTCGAGCTCCGAGATGAGATGCGACGAGAGGAGCACGGCCGCGTCGTCCGCCACCAGCGCGCGCACGAACCGGCGGAACCACTGCACGCCCTCCGGGTCGAGGCCGTTGAGGGGCTCGTCGAAGATGTACGTCCGCGGGTCACCGAGCATCGCCGCGGCGATGCCCAGTCGCTGTCGCATCCCGAGCGAGAACCCGCCGACCCGCTGGCCCGCGACCTCGCTGAGCCCGACCGATTCGAGAACGTCGTCCACGCGCGTGTCGGGAATCCGGTGGGTCAGGGCGAGGGACCGAAGGTGGTCGAAGGCCGAGCGACCCGGGTGGACCGCGCCGGCGTCGAGAAGGGCCCCGAGGTGCCGCAGAGGGGCACCCAGTGTCGGATACGGGACGCCGTCCACGAGGGCCTCACCCGACGTCGGAGCGTCGAGCCCGAGGATGACGCGCATCGTCGTGGTCTTCCCCGACCCGTTGGGGCCGAGGAACGCCGTCACACGACCCGGCAGCGCCCGGAACGAGACCCGATCGAGCGCCAGGCGCGCGCCGAACCTCTTCGATAGTTCGCGGACTTCGATCACGGCCTGCCTCCTCGAGACGAACGCGCGCGCGACAACGGCCTGGAGTCGGCTTCAGGCTAGTCACGACGCGCAACGCCGTGAAGTGAGCGTCGCTCGCCGACGCGCCGCAGACCGGCATACTGGAACGACGACCAGGGAGTGACGCGATGGCGACAGGTGACGCGATCGTCGTGGGAGCCGGCCTCGCGGGGCTGGTCGCGACGGCCGAACTCGTGCAGGCGGGCAAGCACGTCGTGCTGCTCGAGCAAGAGCCCGAGGCGAGCCTCGGCGGGCAGGCGTGGTGGTCGTTCGGCGGCCTCTTCTTGGTCGACTCCCCCGAGCAGCGCAGGATGGGCATCCGCGACTCCCACGAGCTGGCGCGTCAGGACTGGTACGGCGCCGCCGACTTCGATCGCGACGAGGACGAGTGGGGCCGCCGCTGGGCGGAGGCCTACCTCGAGTGGGCGGCGGGCGAGAAGCGCTCCTGGCTCGCCGACAAGGGCATCAAGTTCTTCCCCGTCGTCGGCTGGGCCGAGCGCGGCGGCTACACGGCTGCCGGCCACGGCAACTCGGTCCCCCGGTTCCACATCACCTGGGGCACCGGCCCGGCCCTCGTCGAGGCGTTCGAGAAGACCGTGCGCGAGGGCGTCGAGGCGGGGCTCGTCGAGCTGCGCTTCCGGCACCGGGTCGACAAGCTGCTCACCAAGGCGGGCGTCGTCACCGGCGTTTCCGGCAGTGTGCTCGCCGACGACGACGCCGAGCGCGGCGCGCCCTCGAACCGCGACGTGACCGGCGAGTTCGAGATCGAGGCGGATGCCGTCATCGTCACCAGCGGCGGCATCGGCGGCAACCACGACCTGGTGCGCGAGTTCTGGCCCGAGTGGCTGGGGACCGCGCCGACCAGGATGCTCAGCGGCGTGCCCGCCCACGTCGACGGGCGGATGCTGAAGATCAGCGAGACGGCCGGCGCCCGCCTGGTGAACCAGGACCGGATGTGGCACTACGTCGAGGGCATCGAGAACTTCGCGCCCGTCTGGGCCGACCACGGCATCCGCATCCTGCCCGGACCGTCGAGCATGTGGTTCGACGCCACCGGGCAGCGCCTGCCGGTGCCCCTGTTCCCGGGCTTCGACACCCTCGGCACGCTCGAGCACCTGCGGGCGACCGGGCACGACCACTCCTGGTTCGTGCTGACCCAGTCGATCATCGAGAAGGAGTTCGCGCTCTCCGGCAGCGAGCAGAACCCCGACCTCACCGGCAAGAGCGTCACCGAGCTGCTCAAGCAGCGGCTCGGCAAGGGCGCGACCGGACCGGTCGAGGCGTTCAAGTCGAACGGGGTCGACTTCGTCGTCGCCGACACCCTCGACGAGCTGCTCGCCGGCATGAAGCGCCTCTCCCCCGACGTCGAGCTCGACGTGCAGGAGATCAAGTACGAGATCGAGGCGCGCGACCGGCAGCTCGACAACCCGTTCGGCAAGGACGCGCAGGTGACCGCCCTGCGCGGCGCGCGGCAGTACCGCGGCGACAAGCTCATCCGGGTGGCGAAGCCGCACCGCATCCTCGACCCCGCGCACGGCCCGCTGATCGCGGTGAAACTGCACGTGCTCACCCGCAAGACGCTGGGCGGCATCCAGACCGACCTCGAGGGCCGGGCGCTGGGTTGGTCGGGCGACCCGATCCCCGGGCTCTACGCCGCTGGCGAGGTCGCCGGGTTCGGCGGCGGCGGCGTGCACGGCTACCGCTCGCTCGAGGGCACGTTCCTCGGCGGCTGCCTGTTCAGCGGACGGGCCGCCGGCCGCGCGGTCGCCGCCGCGCTGTAGCCCGCCGGACGGGCCGCCCGGACGACGCCGGACGACCCGCCGCGCGCTATCGACCGACCTTGCCGAACAGCCCCGCGATCGGGGCGATGACGATCGGCCGGGCCGCGACCCAGGCTCCCGCCATCACGACGAGCGACACCAGGAAGATGATCGCGCCCGTCCAGTTGACGGCATCCTGCCCGCCGTACATGTGGTTGAGGTTGCGCAGCGCCCCCGTCGACAGCACGAGGGTGACGTGGGCGATGAGGAACAGCACGAAGTAGAGCATCACCGGGAAGTGGATCGCGCGCGCCACCTCGACCGGGTAGGCCGCGCTCAGCCGCTTCCAGTTCGACGACCACGCGCCCGACATCCGGATGCCGGTGGCCGCCGCCAGCGGCGCCGCCACGAAGATCGTCACGAAGTAGGCGAGCTGCTGCAGGCTGTTGTAGTTCACCCAGCCGTTCTCGACCGGCCAGTTGAGCGACGCGTACTGCAGCGCCGCCGACACCGCGTTCGGGATGACCTCCCACGACGTCGGCACGACGCGCACCCAGTGCCCGGTCACGATGAGCAGCACGACGAAGATCACGCCGTTGAGGAACCACAGGCTGTCGAGCGCGAGGTGCAACCACAGCGTGAGGCTGATCTTGCGCGGCGGGTTCTTCGTTCGCGGCCATCGCGTGTTGTCGCGCACCCACGACGCCGGAGGCTTGCGCTGGGTGCGCACCTGCCATCCGGTCTTGATCATCAGCACGAGGAAGAACGCGTTGAGGAAGTGCGCCCACGACAGCCAGGCGGGGAACCCGACGGGGGCGTCCTCGGGCAGGTGATACTCGCCCGGGTAGGTGGTGAGGAAGTCCTGCACGGCCGGGAGCCCGACGAGCAGGCGCGCCCCGAGGATGACGAGAGCCGCCAGCACGACGAGTCCGCCGGCGAGCAGCAGCCAGCGCCGCAGCGGGCCGCGCTCGGTCTTCTCGGCGGCCTCGGAGGCGGTGGGCGCGGCCGGAGCAGCCGACGACGCCCCGAGCGCCGACCGGCCGCCCGACGACCTGGGCGCCTCCGACGCGGCGGGCTGCGACGCGGGCGCCGAGGCGGGCTCGCCCAGACCCCGACGGCCGCCGGATGACGACGCCGGGGGCGCGGATCCCTCCGATGCGGCCGGCGGCGTGGACTCCCCAAGGCCTCGCCGACCGGCGGGCGCGGGAGCCGAGGACGCGGCCGGTGCCGCGGACTCCCCGAGACCGCGTCGCGCGCGCCCCGCGGCCGGAGCCGCCGGAGAGCTCGTGGGCTCGGCCTCGGCGGCCGGGGTCGCGGCATGCGGGGTCGCCGGAGCGGCCGGGGGCTTCTCTCCCAGGCCGCGCCGGATCCGCGGCGTCTCGTCGCTCATCGCGAGGAGCGCGCCTCGAGGGCGGCGACCAGCTTCGGCACGACGGTGAACAGGTCGCCCACCACGCCGAAGTCGGCGACCTCGAAGATCGGAGCGTCGGCGTCCTTGTTGATCGCGACGATCGTCTTCGAGGTCTGCATCCCCGCCTTGTGCTGGATCGCGCCCGAGATGCCGAGGGCGACGTACAGCTGCGGCGACACCGAGACGCCGGTCTGGCCGACCTGGTAGCTCTGCGGCACGTAGCCGGCGTCGACCGCGGCGCGCGAGGCGCCGACGGCGGCGCCCAGCACGTCGGCGAGCTGCTCGACCAGGGCGAAGTTCTCCTCGGAGCCCACGCCGCGGCCGCCGGAAACGACCTTGGCAGCGCCGCGCAGCTCCGGGCGGCTCGAGGTGGCCTCGGCCGCCTCGAACCCGGAGACCTCCGCCGCGGGCGCGCCCGATGCGGTGACCTCGAGCGGCACCGCGTTCAGCGGCGCCGCGTCGGGGCGCGCATCGACGGCGCCCTGCCGCACGGTGACGACGAGCAGCCCCTGGCTGACCGCCGAGTCGACGTCGTAGGCGCCGCCGTACACCGAGTGGCGCACGGTGATGCCCTCGTCGTCGCGGCCGAGGCCCACGGCGTCGACCGCGAGCGCCGCGCCGGCGCGGGCGGCGAAACGCCCGGCGACGTCGCGCCCGTCGATCGAGTTGGAGATCACCACGGCCGACGGCGACACGAGATCCACGGCAGCGGCCAGCGCGTCGACGACGGGGACGGTGAGTCGGGTGGCGGCCTCGGCGGACTCGGCCACGAGGACCGTCGCGGCGCCCGCGTCGGCCGCAGCCTGAGCCGCGTCCGCGGAGGCGCCGGGGGCGGTCACCACGAGGGCCACCGGGGTGCCCGCCTGCGAGGCGGCGCCCACCAGGCCGGGAAGGCTCGACGCGACGACGCCGTCGGCGCGCGCGTCGACCAGGACGAGGATGCTGTCAGCAGCGAATTCAGTCATCGTTCTCCCCCTCAGGCCAGCCGGTTCGAGACCAGGAAGTCGGCGAGCTGCTCGGCGGCATCGCCCTCGTCGACGATCTTCACGCCGGCCGCGCGCGGCGGACGCTCGGCGATGCCGATCACGATCGACCGCGACACCTCGGCCTGGGCGCCGTCGACTCCGAGTTCGGCCAGCGTCCACGTCTCGAGCGGCTTCTTCTTCGCGGCCATGATCCCCTTGAAGTTGGGGAACCGGGCATCCGGCAGCGCCTCGGTGATCGACAGCACGGCGGGCAGCGGGGCCGACACCGACGCGGAGCCGCCCTCGACCTGACGACGGCCCGAGACGGCGCCGTCGGAGAACTCCACCGACGCCAGGCTCGTCAGGCTCGGCATGCCGAGAAGCTCCGCCAGCATCGAGGCCATCACGCCGCCCGACCCGTCCGTCGACAGGTTGCCGGCCAGCACCGCATCCGGCTCGATCCGGCGGATGGCGGCGGCGAGCGCGCGGGCGGTGGTGCCGAGGTCGGCACCGGCCAGGCCCGCGTCGTGCACGTGCACGGCCGAGTCGGCGCCCATCGACAGCCCCTTGCGCAGGGCCGCGGCGGCCGACTCGGGGCCCATGGTGAGCACCACGATCTCGGTGCCCTCATGGGCGTCGGCGTGGGTCAGGGCCACCTCGAGCGCGCGCTCGCCGATCTCATCGAGAACGGCCTCGCTCGCGCCCCGGTCGGCCACGCCGGTCTCGAGACTGAGCTTGCGGTCCCCGTAGGTATCGGGGACCTCCTTCAGGAGGACGACGATCTTCATGCTTCTCCTCGCGGTCACGACGTCGTGGGTCACTCGAACTAGGTGAAGCCGCGGCGGCGACCACGGGATGCGGGATCACTCCCGCCCGCGGCACACGGCACCCCCAGCGTAGCTTGCTCCGCCGCGCCCGCAACGACGCACCGGTTGTGGGAACCCGACGAGGTCAGCGCGAGAGAGTCCACGCGCGGCGTCGGACGAGCACATGTCCGCGCTCGCTCGTCAACCGCGTCCACGGCCCGGTCTCGTAGGCACGCACCTCGTCGCCGCCGAGGAAACCGAGCGCGAGCGCCGCGAAGGCCGCGCCCGCGGGGATGTGCTCCGCTCCGGCGATCGGGCGGCTCCACACCTCCGACCGCACGGTGCGCACGATCTGCTCGCCCGCCCCATCCGGAAGCACCTCCGACACCTCGCGGATGCCGCCGCGCGCGATCGCGTCGAGTCGCTCCGACGCGAGCGGGGGGATCGGGCGCCACCCGCCGCGCGGCGGGGAGATGCCGGCCCAGGTCACCGAGCCGACCTCCATCGGCAGCCCCACCTCGTCGGAGCCGCCCGACTCGCGCACGCGCTCGACGCGCTGGATCAGCGAGCGGATCGGCACGACGGCGTCGAACGACACCGGGTCGGCGAGAGCGAGCGTGCGCAGCCCCAGCACGGTGGGCGTCTCGTCGGTGAGGCCCACCGGGTACAGCACCGCGACGTACGCCGCGAGGACCCCCGACCCGGCGATCAGGCGCACCGACCCCTCGTCGACGCGCGCGGCGCGGGTGAGGAAGGTGTGCAGGTCGTCGAGCGCGCGGGCCTCGGTCGCACGGAAGGCCAGGCTCATCGGGTCCTTAGACTAGCCGCCATGAGCACCCCCGGTCCGGACGACACCGTCGACGCGGTCGACCGGCTCGTCGAGGTGCTGACCCTGGCCGACACCGGGGCCCGCACCGGCGAGGACATCTTCACCGGCCCGAGCCAGTGGATGCCGCACGGCCGCGTCTACGGCGGACAGGTGCTCGCGCAGTCGGTGATGGCGGCGATCCTCACCGTGCCCGACGACCGCGCGGTGCACTCGGTGCACGGCTATTTCCTCCGGCCCGGCGACGTGCAGCAGCCGATCACCTTCTCGGTGGACCGCATCCACGACGGGCGCTCGTTCTCGACGCGGCGCACGCAGGCCTACCAGCACGGCAAGCCGATCCTGTCGATGATCGCGTCGTTCCAGGACGACGATCCCGGAGTCGAGCATCAGGTGCCGATGCCCGAGGGCATCCCCGAGCCGGAGTCGCTGCCGAGCGCCGCCGAGGTGCTCGCCGGCATCGACAACCCCGCCGCGGTGTACTGGGGCGAGCGCCGACCGTTCGACATCCGCCACGTGACGCCGCCGATCTACATCCGCCCCGACGAGGATCGGCCGCTCACCCAGGCGATCTGGATGCGCACGCGCGACCCGCTGCCCGACGACCCGAACCTGCATCGCGCGGCCCTCGCCTACGCGAGCGACTACGTCATCGTCGAGCCGGTGCTGCGCCGGCACGGCATCGTCTGGGCGCGCGAGGACCTGCGCGTGGCGAGCCTCGACCACGCGATGTGGTGGCACCGCGACGCGCGCGCCGACGAGTGGCTGCTCTACACCCAGGAGTCGCCGTCGGCGCGCGGCGGACGCGGACTCGGTCTCGGCCGCATCTACGACCGTGCGGGGAACCTGGTGGCGAGCGTCGCCCAGGAGGGCATGGTGCGCATCCGGGACCTCGACGGCGCCTGACGGTGCCCGACCCCGGCGGTCCGTGACGGGCACGGCCGGTGAGTCGAAGGCAGCCCCGTGTCCACCGGCTCAGCGGCGGCGGAACTCCAGCGGCGCGTCCATGTGCGCCTCCCAGGCGACGCGCTCGGCCGGTGTGATGCGGCGCGGCGCCCCGGTCTCGGGATGCACCAGCACGACCGTGGTCGCCGCGCGGGCATACAGCACCGGATCGGGGTCGCCCTCCGGCGACCACACCTCGTAGTCGACCTCGAGGCTCGCCCCGCCGAGCCGGCTCACCCAGAGCTGCACGTCGATCGGTCGGCGCAGGTAGGGCACCGGGGCGAGGTACTCGATCTCCTGCCGCCCGATGAGCGACAGCGTGTCGGCGCCCTCCCCGTTGTCGAGCAGCGCCGTCGATGGGGCGTCCGGGCGATGGCGGTCGGCCCAGAACACCTGGATGCGGGCCTCCTCGAGCAGCCGGAGCATCGTCGCGTTGTTGACGTGCCCGTAGGCGTCGAGGTCGGCCCAGCGCAGGACGATCGGGACGTGGATGCGGCTCATCCGCGACGCCTCAGTCGCGAGTGAGCTTGCGGTAAGTGCTCCGATGCGGTGTGGCGGCATCCGGGCCGAGGCGCTCGATCTTGTTCTCCTCGTACGCCTGGAAGTTGCCCTCGAACCAGTGCCACTGCGCCGGGTTCTCGTCGGTGCCCTCGTAGGCGAGGATGTGCGTCGCGATGCGGTCGAGGAACCACCGGTCGTGGGTGATGACCACGGCGCAGCCGGGGAACTCGAGCAGCGCGTTCTCGAGGCTCTGCAGCGTCTCGACGTCGAGGTCGTTGGTCGGCTCGTCGAGGAGCAACAGGTTGCCGCCCTCCTTGAGCGTCAACGCCAGGTTGAGCCGGTTGCGCTCGCCACCGGAGAGCACGCCGGCCTTCTTCTGCTGGTCCGGCCCCTTGAACCCGAACTTCGACACGTAGGCGCGCGACGGGATCTCGGTCTTGCCGACCGTGATGATGTCGAGCCCGTCGGAGACGACCTCCCACAGGTTCTTGTTCGGGTCGATGTTCGCGCGGCTCTGGTCGACGTACGAGATCTTGACGGTCTCGCCGATCTTCAGGTCGCCGCCGTCGAGCGGCTCGAGGCCGACGATCGTCTTGAACAGGGTCGTCTTGCCGACGCCGTTCGGGCCGATGACGCCGACGATGCCGTTCGGCGGCAGCGAGAACGACAGGCCGTCGATCAGCTTGCGGTCGCCGAAGCCCTTCTGCAGGTTCTTCGCCTCGATCACGACGTTGCCCAGACGCGGGCCCGGCGGGATCTGGATCTCCTCGAAGTCGAGCTTCCGCGTGCGCTCCGCCTCGGCCGCCATCTCCTCGTAGCGGGCCAGACGTGCCTTCGACTTCGCCTGGCGGCCCTTGGTGTTCGAGCGCACCCACTCGAGCTCGTCGGCGAGGCGCTTGGCGAGCTTGGCGTCCTTCTTGCCCTGCACCTGCAGGCGCTCGGCCTTCTTCTCGAGGTAGGTCGAGTAGTTGCCCTCGTAGGGGTAGAGGCGACCGCGGTCGACCTCGGCGATCCACTGGGCGACG
>JBHIXX010000041.1:0-21596 GCA_041984585.1 Pseudolysinimonas sp.
TCGATGTGCTTGTCGTGGATCGGCACACCCTGCGAGCGGTACACGCCCTGCACCCCGTCGACGAGGTGCTTCTGCACGGCCCGGACGCCCAGGACGCGCAGCACCTCCTTCGGGTCGAGGTTGCCGGCCACGAACTGCTGGCCGAGCTCGACGTGCTGGCCGTCCTCGACGAGCAGCGTGGCGCGCTTGAGCACCGTGTAGCGCTGCTCCTCCTCGCCGTTGTCGGGCGTGAGGACGACCTCCTTCTTCTTGTCGGTCTCCTCGATGGTGATGCGACCCGCCGACTCGGCGATCGGGCTCGCGCCCTTCGGGGTGCGCGCCTCGAACAGCTCGGTGACACGCGGCAGACCCTGGGTGATGTCGTCCGCACCGGCGGTACCGCCCTGGTGGAAGGTACGCATCGTCAGCTGCGTGCCGGGCTCGCCGATCGACTGAGCGGCGATGATGCCCACCGCCTCGCCGATGTCGACGAGCTTCCCGGTCGCGAGCGACCGGCCGTAGCAGGCCGCGCAGACGCCGACCGCCGACTCGCAGGTGAGCACCGAGCGCACCTTGACGCTCTGCACGCCCGCCGCGACCAGCTTCTCGATCAGCACGTCGCCGACGTCGGAGCCCGCCGCCGCGACGACGGTGCCCTTCTCGTCGACCGCGTCCTCGGCGAGGCTGCGCGCGTAGACCGAGTTCTCGACGTTCGGGTCGCGCACGAGCACGCCGTCCGCGCCGACCGACGCGATCGGCAGCTCGAGGCCCTTGGTCGTGCCGCAGTCGTCCTCGCGGATGATGACATCCTGCGAGACGTCGACCAGACGACGGGTCAGGTAGCCCGAGTCGGCCGTGCGGAGCGCCGTGTCGGCGAGACCCTTGCGCGCACCGTGCGTGGCGATGAAGTACTCGGCCACACTCAGCCCCTCGCGGTACGAGGAGATGATCGGACGCGGGATGGTCTCACCCTTCGGGTTGGCCACCAGGCCACGGATGCCGGAGATGTTGCGCACCTGCAGCCAGTTGCCTCGGGCGCCCGACGACACCATCCGGTAGATGTTGTTGCCCTCGGTGTACGCCTCGCGCATCGACGCGGCGATCTCCTCGGTGGCGGCCGTCCAGATCTCGATGAGCTCCCGGCGGCGCGACGCCTCGTCGATCAGACCCTTGTCGTACTCGCCCTGCACCTTCGCCGCCTGCTTCTCGTGCTTGGCCACGATCTCGGCCTTGCCCTTCGGCGTGACGACGTCGGACAGCGCGACGGTGACCCCGGACCGGGTGGCCCAGTAGAAGCCGGCGTCCTTGATGCGGTCGAGCGCCGCGGCGACCTCGACCTTCGGGTAGCGCTCGGCGAGGTCGTTGACGATCGACGAGATCTTGCCCTTGTCGGCGACGGCCTCGACGTACGGGTAGTCCGTCGGCAGCGCCTCGTTGAACAGGGCGCGGCCGAGCGTGGTCTCCAGCAGCGCGGTGCCGCCGGCGACGTGACCCTCCGGCTCCTCGCCCTCGGCGAAGTAGACGCCCTCGACGCGGATGCGCACCTTCGCGTTCAGGTCCAGCGTGTGCTGGTCCATCGCGAGGATCGCCTCGGCGACGCTCGAGAACACCCGGCCCTCACCGGTCGCGCCCTCCTTCACCCAGGTGAGGTGGTGCAGACCGATGATCATGTCCTGCGAGGGCAGGGTCACCGGGCGACCGTCCGACGGCTTCAGGATGTTGTTGCTGGCGAGCATCAGCATCCGGGCCTCGGCCTGCGCCTCGACGCTCAGCGGCAGGTGCACGGCCATCTGGTCACCGTCGAAGTCGGCGTTGAACGCCGTGCAGACGAGCGGGTGCAGCTGGATGGCCTTGCCCTCCACGAGCTGCGGCTCGAACGCCTGGATGCCCAGACGGTGCAGCGTGGGCGCGCGGTTGAGCAGCACGGGGCGCTCGCGGATGATCTCCTCGAGCACGTCCCACACCTGCGGGCGCGAACGCTCCACCATGCGCTTGGCGCTCTTGATGTTCTGCGCGTGGCTCAGGTCGATGAGGCGCTTGATGACGAACGGCTTGAACAGCTCGAGCGCCATCTGCTTCGGCAGGCCGCACTGGTGCAGCTTCAGCTGCGGTCCGACGATGATCACCGAACGGCCCGAGTAGTCGACGCGCTTGCCGAGCAGGTTCTGGCGGAACCGGCCCTGCTTGCCCTTGAGCATGTCGGACAGCGACTTGAGCGCGCGGTTGCCGGTCCCGGTGACGGGGCGGCCGCGGCGGCCGTTGTCGAACAGCGCGTCGACGGCCTCCTGCAGCATGCGCTTCTCGTTGTTGACGATGATCTCCGGCGCGCCCAGGTCGAGCAGTCGACGCAGACGGTTGTTTCGGTTGATCACGCGGCGGTACAGGTCGTTCAGGTCGCTCGTGGCGAAGCGGCCGCCGTCGAGCTGGACCATCGGACGCAGCTCCGGCGGGATGACCGGCACCACGTCGAGCACCATGGCGGTCGGCGAGTTGCCGGTCTGCAGGAACGAGTTCACGACCCGCAGGCGCTTGATCGCGCGGATCTTGCGCTGGCCGCCCTTGCCCGAGGCGATCTCCTCGTGCAGCGCCTGGCTCTCGGCCTCGAGGTCGAAGGTCTCGAGGCGCTTCTGGATCGCCTCGGCGCCCATGTACGCCTCGAAGTACAGGCCGAACCGGTCCTGCAGCTCGTGGAACACCGCGTCCTCGGGCTTGAGGTCGCCCACCTTGAGGCTGCGGAAGTCGTCCCAGACCCGCTCGAGCTGGGCGATCTGCTCGTCGAACGACTTGCGGATCTGCCCCATCTCCTTCTCGCCGGCGTCCTTGACCTTGCGCTTCTGGTCGCTCTTGGCGCCCTCCTCCTCGAGCGCGGCGAGGTCCTGCTCGAGCGCGGCGAGGCGGCCCGCGATGGCGCCGTCACGCTGCTGCTCGAGCTGCTTGATCTCGAGACGCAGCTCGTTCTCCAGGCCCGGGAGGTCCTGGTGACGGGCGTCCTCGTCGATCGAGATCACCATGTAGGCGGCGAAGTAGATGACCTTCTCGAGGTCCTTCGGCGCCATGTCGAGCAGGTAGCCGAGGCGGCTCGGCACACCCTTGAAGTACCAGATGTGCGTCACCGGGGCGGCGAGCTCGATGTGGCCCATCCGCTCACGGCGCACCGTGGACTTCGTCACCTCGACGCCGCAGCGCTCGCAGACGATGCCCTTGAAGCGCACGCGCTTGTACTTGCCGCACGAGCACTCCCAGTCGCGGGAGGGTCCGAAGATCTGCTCGCCGAACAGACCGTCCTTCTCCGGCTTCAGGGTGCGATAGTTGATGGTCTCCGGCTTCTTGACCTCGCCGTGCGACCAGGCGCGGATGTCCGCGGAGGTCGCCAGGCCGATGCGCAGCTGGTCGAACGTGGTTCCGTCGATCACGTCTCGTTCTCTCTTCGTCTCGAAAGTTTCAGTCCTGTGCGGGCCCGGATCAGATCTCGTCGACGCTCGACGACTCGAAGCGGGTGGAGATGTTGATGCCCAGCTCCTCGGCGGCGCGGAAGATCTCGTCATCCGAGTCCTTCAGGCTGACCGGCTGGCCGTCGGCCGAGAGCACCTCGACGTTCAGGCAGAGCGACTGCATCTCCTTCATGAGCACCTTGAAGCTCTCGGGGATGCCGGGCTCCTGGATGTTCTCGCCCTTGACGATCGCCTCGTACACCTTCACGCGGCCGAGGATGTCGTCCGACTTGGTGGTGAGGAGCTCCTGGAGGGCGTAGGCGGCGCCGTACGCCTCGAGCGCCCACACCTCCATCTCGCCGAAGCGCTGACCGCCGAACTGCGCCTTCCCACCGAGCGGCTGCTGGGTGATCATCGAGTACGGGCCGGTGCTGCGGGCGTGGATCTTGTCGTCCACCAGGTGGTGCAGCTTCAGGATGTACATGTAGCCGACGCTGACCGGGTGCGGGAACGGCTCGCCCGAGCGGCCGTCGAACAGGCGGGTCTTGCCCGAGCTGTCGATGAGGCGCTCGCCGTCGCGGTTCTTGATCGTCGAGTCGAGCAGACCCTCGATCTCCTCCTCGCGCGCACCGTCGAACACCGGCGTCGCCAGCTTCGTGCCGGGCGCGGCCGACCGGGCCTCCTTGGGCAGGCGCTCCGCCCACTCGGGGGAGCCCTCGACCTCCCAGCCCTGCTTCGCGATCCAGCCGAGGTGGGTCTCCAGCACCTGGCCGAAGTTCATCCGGCCGGGGATGCCGAGCGGGTTGAGGATGACGTCGACCGCGGTCCCGTCGGCGAGGAACGGCATGTCCTCGACCGGCAGGATCTTGGCGATGACGCCCTTGTTGCCGTGACGGCCCGCGAGCTTGTCGCCCTCGGTGATCTTGCGCTTCTGGGCGATGTAGACGACGACCCGCTGGTTGACGCCCGAGCCGAGCTCGTCGTCGCCCTCGGTCGCGTCGAACACCTTGACGCCGATGATCGTGCCGGCCTCGCCGTGGGGCACCTTGAGCGACGTGTCGCGCACCTCACGGCTCTTCTCGTTGAAGATCGCGCGGAGCAGGCGCTCCTCGGCGCTGAGCTCGGTCTCGCCCTTCGGCGTGACCTTGCCGACCAGGATGTCGCCCGGGTTGACCTCGGCGCCGATGCGGATGATGCCGCGCTCGTCGAGGTCGGCGAGCAGCTCGGGGCTGACATTGGGCAGATCGCGGGTGATCTCCTCCTTGCCGAGCTTGGTGTCGCGGGCGTCGACCTCGTACTCCTCGATGTGGATCGAGGAGAGGACGTCGTCGCTCACCAGGCGCTGGCTGAGGATGATCGCGTCCTCGAAGT
The DNA here is from genome assembly GCA_041984585.1 of Pseudolysinimonas sp. Lineage (GTDB taxonomy): Bacteria > Actinomycetota > Actinomycetes > Actinomycetales > Microbacteriaceae > Pseudolysinimonas_A. The sequence continues at coordinate 4,782 of JBHIXX010000041.1, forward strand.
TGTGACCCTCCCACGGCATGAACGCCACGAGCAGGTTCTTGCCGAGCGCGAGCTCGCCGTCCTCGGTCGCGGGACCGTCCGCGATGACCTGGCCGACCTCCACGCGCTCGCCGGCGTCGACGATCACGCGGTGGTTGTACGAGGTGCCCTGGTTGGAGCGGTCGAACTTGCGCAGGTAGTAGTCCTGCGTGCCGCCCTCGTCGAGCTGCACGGTGACCACATCGGCGCTCACCTCGGCGACCACACCGGCCTTCTCGGTGATGATGACGTCGCGCGCGTCGATCGCCGCGTAGCCCTCCATGCCGGTGCCGACCACCGGCGACTCCGAGCGGAGCAGCGGCACCGCCTGGCGCTGCATGTTCGAGCCCATGAGCGCGCGGTTGGCGTCGTCGTGCTCGAGGAACGGGATGAGCGACGTCGCGATCGACACCATCTGGCGCGGCGAGACGTCCATGTAGTCGACCTGGTCCGCGGCGACGAGCTCGACCTCGCCGCCCTTCTTGCGCACCAGCACCTTGTCGTCGGCGAACTTCGAGTCGCTCGTGAGCGGCGCGTTCGCCTGGGCGACGACGTAGTCGTCCTCCTCGGTGGCGGTCAGGTAGTCGATCTTCTCGGTGACCTTGCCGTTCTCGACCCGGCGGTACGGCGTCTCGATGAAGCCGAACGAGTTGATGCGGGCGAAGGTCGCGAGCGCGCCGATCAGGCCGATGTTCGGGCCTTCCGGCGTCTCGATCGGGCACATGCGGCCGTAGTGCGAGGGGTGCACGTCGCGCACCTCGACGCCCGCCCGCTCGCGCGAGAGGCCGCCGGGGCCGAGCGCCGAGAGGCGGCGCTTGTTGGTCAGACCCGCGAGCGGGTTGTTCTGGTCCATGAACTGCGACAGCTGCGAGGTGCCGAAGAACTCCTTGATCGCGGCCACGACGGGGCGCACGTTGATCAGGGTCTGCGGGGTGATCGCCTCGATGTCCTGCGTGGTCATCCGCTCGCGGACGACGCGCTCCATGCGCGACAGGCCGGTGCGCACCTGGTTCTGCACCAGCTCGCCGACGGCGCGGATGCGGCGGTTGCCGAAGTGGTCGATGTCGTCGACGTCGAGCCGCAGCTCCACCTTCTTGCCGTCGCGGACGCCCTCGACCGTGGTCTGCTCCGCGTGCAGCGCGCACAGGTAGCGGATGGTCGCGAGGATGTCCTCGAGCGAGAGCACCGAGTCGCTGAGCGGCGCGTCGATGCCGAGCTTGCGGTTGATCTTGTAGCGACCCACCTTGGCCAGGTCGTAGCGCTTCGGGTTGAAGTAGAAGTTGTCCAGCAGCGCGCGGGCGGCCTCGGCGGCGACCTGCTCGCCCGGACGGAGCTTGCGGTAGATGTCCTTGAGCGCCTCCTCCTTGGTGAGGACGGTGTCCTTCTCCAGGGTGGACGCGATCGACTCGTAGCCGGGGAACGCGGCGAGGATCTCCTCGCTGGTCATGCCCAGCGCCTTGAGGAACGTGGTGACCGACTGCTTGCGCTTGCGGTCGATGCGCACGCCGACCTGGTCGCGCTTGTCGATCTCGAACTCGAGCCAGGCGCCGCGGCTCGGGATGACGCGGGCGGAGTAGATGTCCTTGTCGGAGGTCTTCTCCATCTGGCGCTCGAAGTAGACGCCGGGCGAGCGCACGAGCTGCGACACGACGACGCGCTCGGTGCCGTTGATGATGAAGGTGCCCTTGTCGGTCATGAGCGGGAAGTCGCCCATGAAGACCGTCTGGGTCTTGATCTCGCCGGTCATGTGGTTCATGAACTCGGCGTTGACGTAGAGCGGCGCGGCGTAGGTCTTGCCGCGCTCCTTGCACTCGTCGATCGAGTACTTCGGCTCCTCGAGCTCGGGGTTCGAGAACGACAGCTGCATCGTCTCGCCGATGTCCTCGATGGGCGAGATCTCCTCGAAGATCTCGCCGAGGCCGGTGGTCTCCGGAACGCCGGCGTCACCCTTCGACGCCTGCAGGCGGGCCTTCCAGGCCTCGTTGCCGACGAGCCAGTCGAAGCTCTCGGTCTGCAGGGCCAGCAGATCGGGGACGGTCAGCGTGTCCGAGATCTTGGCGAAGGAGAGCCGGGATGCGTTCCGGCCGTTCTTGATGGACTTGGTGGTGGATGCGGAGCGCGCAGCAGCCAAGGAAAACAACCTCCGTGAGACCCGTCGATCTCAGTTCGTGTCGGTCGGTGGGAACGGCCCGGAATACCTCGGAAGCCGACCGCAATATGACGGCGAGGAAGGGGTTGGGCGCAAGGGACAACTATAGGTCGAAACGACGCGCCACGTCCAGCTATTCCTTGACTTGCCTCCGAAACGGGGCTATAAGCACCGGATCGGGCGGCGTGGGGACCCCGATCGGCGGGGCAGAATCGGGGGGTGGCGGAGAACGGGCTGACCCTGGCGAGCGGGATGCGGGCCGAGATCCGCGCCGACCGCTGGGTGCCGGGGGCGGTCGAGCTGGTGGTCGACGGCACGCCGCAGTCGCACGTCAACCTCGACGACCCGACCGACCTGTTCTTCGAGTACATCCAGCGGATGGGTCACGTGATCGACCAGCTGCCCGACGGCCCGATCACGGCGGTGCACCTCGGGGCCGGGGCGCTGACCATCCCGCGCTACGTCGCGGCGACCCGACCGGGCTCGCGGCAGCAGGTGATCGAGCTGGAGCCCGACCTGGTCGCCCTGGTGCGGGCGGAGGCGCCGTGGCCGCGGGACGCCGGCATCCGGGTGCGCTACGGCGACGCGCGGGCGACACTCGGCCGCCTCCCGACGGCGCTGCGCGGCGCGGTGGACCTGCTCGTGGTCGACGTGTTCGGCGGCGCGCGCATCCCGGGGCACGTCACGACGATCGAGTTCTACCGGGAGTGCGCCGAGTTCCTCGCGCCCGGCGGCGTGCTGCTGGTGAACGTGGCCGACGGCGGCGACCTGCGCTTCGCGCGCGGGCAGGCCTCGACGGTGGCGATGGCGCTGCGCGACGCGGCCGCGCTCGCCGAGCCCGGGGTGCTCAAGGGGCGCCGCTACGGCAACGTCGTGCTGGCGGCGTCGCCGGGCGAGCTGCCGCTCGACTGGCTGCCGCGACTGCTGGCGGGCGGACCGCATCCGGCCTCGGTGCTGCACGGGCGGGAGCTGCGCGACTGGACGGCCGGCGCCGCCGTGGTGACGGATGCGACCGCCGTCCCCTCCCCACCCCCGGGGCGCGGCGTGTTCCAGGTGTCGCGGGGCACGGGACCCGGCGCCGGGGGCGCGACGTAGGGTCGGGAGCATGCGCCGCACCGCCCGCCTCGTCCCCGTCGGGATGCTGCTGGCGGTCGCGCTCGCCGGCTGCGCCGCGCCCACGCCGGGGCCGACCCCCAGCGCGACGGTCACGGCCGCGCCGACCGAGATCGGGCCGGTCCAGCCGGCGGGCGCGCCGAGTACGCTCGTCGACGGACTCACCACGCCGTGGTCGGTCGTCCGCGCCGACGACGACCTCGTGCTCGTCTCGTCCCGCGACACCGGCGAGGTTCTGCGGCTTCAGGACGGCGACGCCCCGGTCGTCGGCACGGTGCCCGGAGTCGTGCACACCGACGGCGGTGAGGATGGGCTGCTCGGCCTCGCGGCGCGCGAGATCGACGGCGTGCTCTGGGTCTACGCCTACCTGACCACGGCATCCGACAACCGCATCGTGCGCATGCCCTACGCCGACGACGCGCTCGGCGAGGCGGAGCTCGTGCTCGACGGCATCCGCTCGGCGCGGGTGCACGACGGCGGGCGCATCGCGTTCGGGCCCGACGGCATGCTCTACGCCGGGGTGGGCGACGCCGGCGTCCCCGAACTCTCCCAGGACCCGGCGGCGCTGAACGGCAAGATCCTGCGGATGACGCCGACGGGCGCCGTCCCCTCCGACAACCCGTCGCCCGGGTCGCTCGTCTACTCGCTCGGGCACCGCAACGTGCAGGGCCTCGCCTGGGACGACGAGGGTCGGATGTGGGCGAGCGAGTTCGGGCAGAACACCTGGGACGAGCTGAACCTGATCGAGCCGGGCGGCAACTACGGCTGGCCGGTCGTCGAGGGCGCCGGCGGCGAGGGGTTCGTCGACCCGGTGCTGCAGTGGGCGACCTCCGAGGCGAGCCCGAGCGGCCTGGCGGCGGTCGAGGGTTCGCTGTTCCTGGCCGGGCTGCGCGGCCAGCGGCTGTGGGTGGTCGACCCGGATGCCGCCGGCGGCGCGCGGGCGACCGCCTGGTTCGAGGGCGACTACGGCCGTCTGCGCGACGCGGTCGCGGGCCCGGACGGCACGCTCTGGCTGCTCACCAGCAACACCGACGGCCGCGGCGCTCCGCGCACCGGCGACGACCGCCTGCTCGAGGTGCGGCTCGTGCCGGTCGGGGATGGCTGACGTGGCCGAGCTCGACCGCGTGCGGCGGTGGGCCGACGCGCTCATCGCCCTGCACCTCGACCCCGGGGTGTGGAGCTTCGGCTTCGACCACGCCCGCACCCGCGCGGGGCAGTGCGACCACACGAAGAAGCGCATCACGGTGTCGCGGCACATCGCGGCACGCGCCGACGACGACGAGATCCACCAGGTGCTGCTGCACGAGGTGGCGCACGCGCTGGCCGGGCCGCGCGCCGCGCACGGTCCGCGCTGGAAGGCGGTGGCCGACGAGCTCGGCTACGCGGGCTCGCGCCTCTACCGCGGCACGGGCGCCGACGACCTCGCGCCGTGGGTGGGCGAATGCCCGGGCGGGCACGCGCACGTGCGGCACCGGCGCCCGACCCGACCCGTCTCGTGCGGGCTCTGCTCGCGCGGTTTCGACCCGCGGTTCCGCATCGAGTGGCGGCGTCGGGACCAGGCCGCCGGTTCGTAACCCACTAGCCTGGTTACGTGATCGCCGCCGCGAGTGCCGTGCTCGGAACCCCCTCGGTCGTCCGCTGGTACCTCGACGCCGGGGCGGACTGCATCGCCCTGGCCTACACCGGACCGCTCTCCCCCGACGACGCGACGCCCGAGACGCTCGGCGCCCCCGACGACCTGCGCGCCTGGGTGGCGCACCGCTTCGCCCCCGCCGAGCCGGGTGAGGCGACCGACCGGGACCTGACCGACGCCCGCGCCCTGCGCGCCGCGCTCGGGCGTCTCGCGCTCGCCGCCGCGGAGGACGCCACCGCCGACCCCGACGACGTCGACACCGTGAACCTGTTCGCGGCGACCCCCGACGTGCCGCCCGCGCTCCCCGGCGGCCGACGGCGGGCCGGCGCGGGCCGCATCCGGGTCTCCCAGGCGCTCGCCTCGCTCGCGCGCGAGGGCGTGCGCGTGTTCGGCGCCGACGAGCGCGACCGCATCCGCCGCTGCGCCGCCGACGACTGCCGCATGGTGTTCCGCGACGAGTCCCGCACGCGCAGCCGCCGATGGTGCTCGATGCAGCGCTGCGGCAACCGCGCCAAGGTGCGCGCGCACCGCGCCCGCGCCGCGGGCTGACCCGTCGGTTTGGGAGACTCTCCAGCATGCGCGACGCCGCCACGCGATCCCTCCGGGAACACAACCGCGCGCGCGTGCTCGCGCTGCTCGAGGCCAACGTCGCGCTGAGCCGCTCGGAGCTCGTCCTCGGCACCGGCCTCTCGCGCACGACCGTCGCGGCGATCGTCGACGAGCTGCTCGCCGCGGGTGCGGTCCGCGCGACCAGCTCCGCCGTGGCGGCATCCGGACCATCGGGACCCGGTCGGCGGCCCGAACTGTTGACCCTGGTCCGGGAGGCCGGATTCGGCCTGGCTCTCGATATCGGGCACGAGTCGCTACGAGTCGCCCTCACCGGACCGGCCGGCAACGTCGTGACCCACCGGGCGGTGCGGCTCGCTGCCGATCAGTCGGCCGACAGCGTCGTGGCACGCGCCGCGGAGATGACGCACGAAATCCTCGCAGGCATGGGCCGACGGCTCCGTGACGCCACGGGGATCGTCGCCGCCATCCCGGAGCCGATCGACGGGTCGGGCACGGTACCCCGCTCCGACCGGGTGAGCCGCTGGCGCGGCCGCAACCCGGCGCTGCTCCTGTCGGCCGCGATCGGCGCGCCCGCCATCGCCGAGAACGACACCAACCTCGCGGTGATCGGCGAGCGGCTCTACGGGAGGGCCCGTGGGATCGACGACATCGTGTACGTCAAGGTCGCCCACGGGGTGGGGATGGGCATCGTGATGAACGGGATGCTGGTGCGCGGGGGCAGCGGTCTCGCCGGCGAGGTCGGGCACATCCGCGTACGCGAGGACGGGATGATCTGCACCTGCGGAAACCGGGGCTGTCTCTACACACTCGTCACGGGTGAGTACCTGGCTCGGCTGCTCGGGCCCACGATCGAGGATCCGCACCGCGGCACGGCCGAGCTGGTCTCGATGGCGGCGCGCAACGATGTGGGGGCGACCCGACTCCTGCACGACGCCGGTGCTGAGGTGGGGAAGGTGCTGGCGACGGTGTGCAACATCCTCAACCCCACGGCCGTCGTGCTCGGCGGCCGCCTCGCCCATGCCGGGTCGGCCCTCCTCGACGGATTCCGCGAGTCGATGGAGCGGTACGCCGAGCCCCAGGTCTCGGCCGAGTTGCGGCTGGGCCTGACCTCACTCAACGAGAGCGCGGAGCTTCTCGGCGCGGCGGCGGTCGCCGCGGGGATCGCGGAACTGCCCGGGGTCAGCGCGCCCAGGGCGCCGGACTCCCCGGCAGTGGAGCGCCGGCCACGGGCCAGCTCATCGCGCTGACGCGCCCCAGAGACGCCTCGGTGACGTACACGGTGCGCCCGTCCTCGCCGCCGAAACAGACGTTGGTGACGTCGGGGTCGGGCATCTCCAGCACTTCGAGCAGACTCCCGTCGGGCGCGACCACGAACACCGCGCCCGATCCGGTCCCGGCGACGAGAAGTCGTCCTTCGCTGTCGAAGCACATTCCGTCGGGGAAGGCGTCCGCACCGAGCTCCGCGAAGACCTCGGGCTCGCCGAGCTCCCCCGCGCCCCGGATCTGAGCGCGCAGCAGCCGACCGGTCCCGGTCTCCCCGACGATCACCGCGCCGCCGTCGAGGGTCAGCACGATGCCGTTGGGGAAGACGAGCCCGTCGAGCGCGAGCCGGGCACCCGTCCCGTCCTCGCGCACGTAGCCGACCCCACCGGGCGGGGAGGCGGACGCCGCGGCGCGGCCCTCGTCATCCCGTTCAGCCCAGGCCGGGTCGGTGAACCAGATCCCGCCGTCGGCGTCGCGCACCAGGTCGTTCGGCGCACGCAGCGGGCGCCCATCGATCGCGTCGATGACCGTCGTGACCCCGCCGTCGGGGCCGAGCCGCTCGATCCGCGGCACCGCACCGCCTCGGCCGGCGACGAATCCGGTCGAGGCGTTCGGGCCCCAGTTGCCGCCGTTGTTGCAGAAGAACACCGTGCCGTCGGGAGCGACGACGGCGCCGTTCGGGGCGCCTTCGGACCGGGCGAGCACCTCGCGGCGGCCATCGATGACGCGCGCGACCACACCGCCGGCGAGCTCGACCACGTAGAGGGTGCCGTCCGGCCCCAGGCACGGACCCTCCGGGTAGCCGTGGCCGGTGCTCACCGTGCGCAGATCGGGGACTCGGCGCACCGGCGCGGTCACCGCAGGTCACCTGCCTTGTAGTCGCGGAGCGCCCGCACCATCTGACCGTCGGCGCGCTCCTCGTCGGCGACGAGGTCGGTCCAGTGGTAGACGCTGACGCCGTCAGCCCCGCCGTCGGCGAGCCCGCGCAGGGCGTCGGCGAAGTCGTCGGGCGTCCAGTGCGGCGTCCGGCCGAGTCCGTCGTGCGGCGGCTCCGTGTAGGCGGGCGAGGTCTGCACCGACCCGAGGAGCGTTCCGCGCACCTCCGACCGCAGAGCGCGAACCGTGTCCGCGATCCACGGCGCCGCGGGGCGGGCGAGGATCTGGTGGTACACCATCGTCTCGATGTGCTCGGCCACCGTGGAGAGCACGCCGAGGTCCTGCCCGGTCACGTCGACGCCCAGGTCGCCTCGCTCGTCGGCGGCGAAGGCGAGTCCGTTGATGAGAACCTCGGTGCCGGGACGGGCGGCTCGCGCCGCATCGCGCAGACGCTCCACCACGCCGGCGATGACCCCGACCTTCCACGCGGTCCACTCCGCTCGAAGCTCGCCGAGCACGACGCGGGCGATCTCGGGGACGTCGCCCGCGGGGAGGGCGATCCCGGTGTCGGCGGAGAACCGCTCGAGGGCACCCCGAGAGAAGCCGTAGTCGCGGATATCGCCCCGCTCGACGGCGGGGGTCCATCCCTCCCAGAAGCCGGGGAAGCGCACGAACGAGAGGAAGACCCCATCGGGCTCGAGGTCGCTGACCACCTGCCCCATCAGGTCGGCGCGCTCTTCGAGGTAGTCGCGGCTGTGCGGGCTCACGCCGAGGTACCAGTCGAACATGGTCATCTCATCGCCGCGGTCGGAGACCGGGCGCAGGTCGGGACGCGCGGCGTTGATGTGCGGCTGGAAGAACACCGCGGTCGATTCGTAGTACGCGATCCCGCGCTCCCGGACGCGGTCGCGGAAACGGCGGTCGTCGTAGGCGTCCGCGGGCGGCAGCTGCTCGACGCCGCTCGAGGGCAGCGGATCCATCCGGTTCTGCAGCAGCGCCCAGTCGACCCCGTGCTCGCGCAGGCGGTCGGCCGCGGCATCCTCTCCGAGTCCGTACTCGGTCATCCAGGCATACCCGTAGCACTTCACGGCGATGATGGGGGTGGTCACTGGTCGGCTCCCATGCTGATGGCGGCGAGCAGGTCGGCGCGGCTGAGGGCGCGAGCGGGCAGCTCGCGCACGATCGCTCCGCCGACGACGACCGCGACGCGGTCGGCGAGTTCGAGGGTCTCGTCGAGGTCGTCGGAGATCAGGATCACCGACGTCCCACGTCCGGCGAGTTCGTGGATCTCGCGGTGCAGGTCGGACTTCGCACCGATGTCCACGCCGGCGGTGGGCTGGTCGAAGATCACGGCCCGGGGCTCGGCCGCGACGGCGCGGCCGACGAGGACCTTCTGCGCGTTGCCGCCGCTCAACGACCCGACGATGCGGTGGGGGGACGGCGGGCGGATGCCGAGCACCCGGATCGCGTGTGCCACGGCCTCGCCGACCCGGCGGCCTGCGACCAGCCCCCAACGGGAGAGGCGTCCGCCGAGGGCGGTGAGCTCGATGTTCTCGCGCACCGTGCCCGTCAGCACGAGCCCCGTGCGCTTGCGGTCCTCGGGGACCAGCACCAGTCCCGCCTTCGCTGCCGCGACCGGACTGCGCCCGACGGGCACTCCGCCGAGGCGGACCACCCCCGCCCCGCGGAGGTCGCCGACGATGGCACGAGCGATGCTCGTGCGACCCGACCCGACGAGCCCCGCCAGTGCCAGCACCTCGCCCGGACGGACCTCGAGGCGCAACGCGGGTCGGCCGTGCACGACGAGCCCCTCGACCTCGAGCAGCGGCGGCGCATCCGCGGCGATGGGCGGGCGGGTCGAGACGATCTCGCGCACGTCGTCGTCACCGACGAGGAAGCGCGCGAGGTCGGAGGTGGTGTACCCGCTCGCCGGTCCGCTGTCGACGACTTCGCCGTCGCGCAGGATGGTCGCCCGATCCGCGATCGCGAGGACCTCGTCGAGGAAGTGGCTGATGTAGATGATCGCGACGCCCTCGGCGGCGAGCCGACGGATGAGGTCGAAGAGCTGGTCCCTCTCGCGTGGGGCGAGCCGGGCGGTGGGCTCGTCCATGACCAGCACCCGCGCGTCCCGGGCCAGCGCGCGGACGATTTCGATCATCTGCTGCTGGGCGACGCCGAGCTCGCGGACGAGCGTGTGCATCGGCAGCCGGATGCCGAATCGCTCGGCCTCCTCGCGCGAGCGTTCCACGAGCCGCCCATGGGGGATCAGGCCCGCACGCGAGGGTTCCCGCCCGAGCGCGATGTTGTGCGCGACGTCGAGATCGGGGATGAGCGCGAAGTCCTGGTAGATGGTGGCGACCCCTCGAAGGATCGCCTCCTTCGGGGTGCGTGAGTCGGCGGGGCTGCCGTCGATCTCGACCCGCCCCTCGAACTCCGGGTAGACGCCGCCCAGCACCTTCATGAGGGTGCTCTTGCCGGCGCCGTTGTGGCCGATGAGGGCGTGAACCTCACCCGCTCGTACGTCGAAGTCGACGCCGTGGAGCACCTCGATGCCCGCGAATCGCTTGCGGATTCCGCGCATGCTCAGCATCGGGTGCTCCACGGTCGTCATCGGTCTATCCCTTCGGGGGGATCACTCGCCCCAGGCGGGCGGGTAGTCGGCCACGTTGTCGGCGGTGATCAGCGGCAGCTCGATGAACGCCTGCGGCTGGGGCACCGAGTCCTCGTCGCCTGAGAGCCACGCGACGGCGTACCGGATCGCGTTCTCGCCCTGCGGAGCCGGGTCCTGGTTGACCGTGCCGTAGAGGATGCCGTCGATGATCGCCTGCCGCACGTCGGCCGGGTAGTCACCGGGGATGAACAGCACGTCGTCGCGACCGCTCGCGAACGCGTCCTGGGCGCCGCTGACGATCTCCGGCCCCTGGCCGATGATCGCGTCGATCTCGCCCGGACCGAACCGGTTGAGCATGTCCTGGATGGCGGCCAGGGCCTGAGCGTTGTCCCAGTTCGCGGTCTGCTCGGCGATGATCTCGATGCCGGGGTACTCGGCGAGCACCTCTTCGAGGCCCTGCTGGCGCTGGATCTGCGCCGAGGTGCCGAGCGCGCCCAGCACGTAGCCGACCTTGCCCTCTCCGCCGAGCGCCTCCGCGAGGAGCTGACCCTGCAGGCGGCCGAACTCGACGTCGTCGACACCGACGTACGTGATGATTTCGGCGCCGGTCGAGGTGTCGGCCATCGTGTTGACGGCCATCACGGGGATGCCCGCGGCGTTCGCCTCGAGCACGGCCGGGACGATGCCGGCGGGGTCGCTGGGGCTGATCAGGATCATGTCGACCTGCTCGGCGACGTACTGCTGCACGATCGAGACCTGGGTGGCCAGATCGCCGTTGCCGCTGCGGATGTCGAGGTCGGCGCCGAGCTCCTCGGCGGTCTCCTCGGCGGTCGAGATGAGGTTCGAGTAGAACGGAACGGACGTGTTCCAGATCATGTAGCCGATCCGGTAGTCGTCGTCGGTGGCCTCACCGTCGGTGGTGCAGCCGGTGAGCGCGAGTGCGGCGACCGCGACGGCGCCGACTGCGGTGGTGATGCGGCGTTGCAGTGACATGGGAACTCCCTCTTCTGTGGGTGGGTGCGGGACGTCGTAGTCCCGGGCGGCGCGGCAGGGACCGCGCCGGGTCTCAGCGCAGCGCTCGGCGGCGACGTTGGTAGCTGTCGATGCCGACCGCGGCGAGGATCACGAAGCCGGTGACGGCCGGCTGCCAGTACGGCGAGACGCCGTTGAGGTTGAGGGCATTGGCCACGACTCCGAGCAGCAGGGTGCCCAGGACGGCCGCACCGACCTTGCCGACGCCGCCCGAGAGCGGCACCCCGCCGACGACGACTGCGGCGATGGCCGCGAGCGGCCAGGTGGTGGCGCTCGCCGGTTGACCGATCCCGGTCTGACCGAGAAGGAGGATGCCGGCGACGGCCGCGAGCAGAGCTCCGACCGCGTAGGTGGCGACGATGACGCGGCCGACCGGGACGCCCGCGAGTCGGGCCGCGTCGGGGTTGCCGCCGACGGCGTAGATGTAGTGCCCGAAGCGGGTGAACTTGAGCAGCAGCCCGACCAGGACGGCGACCACGACGAACGCGATCGTCGCGTTCGGGATCGGTCCGATGCGGCCGAGTCCGATCTCCGTGAACCATCGGGGAACGCCGTAGACGGGCGTGGCCGACGTCGCGACGAAGAGCAGGCCGGTCACGAGCACCTGGGTGCCGAGGGTGACGACGAACGGGCTCATCCCGAGCACGGCGATGAACACCCCGTTGGCGGTGCCGACGGCGAGCCCTGCCAGCAGCGCCACCGGGATACCCACGGCGGGGTTGAACTGCACGATCAGAGCTGCGGCGATGACCGAGGACATCGCTCCGACGGCGCCGACGGAGAGGTCGAAGCCGCCGACGATGATCATGAGCAGCATCCCGCAGGCGACGATGCCGATGATCGAGTTCTGCTGGAGGATGTTGGACAGGTTGGCCCAGTTGCCGAACCGGGGCGTGGTGATGAGGAGGACCACGACCAGCACGACGAAGATGCCGAGGAGGATCAGCCCGGGCGCCCGGAAGTTGACCCGGCCGGCGAGCCGGGAGAACAACGATCCGCTGGGTGCGAGCCCGGTATCGGGGCTGCCTGTTCGCTCCATCGGGATTCCTTCCGTGACCTCGGTGTCGGTGCGGCCCCACCAGCATGAACGGAACCGTTCATGTGGCCAACTTGAGTCGAAATTGCGAACTCGATTTGACCGCGAATTACGCATATACCCGTTCCGTGCCCGCTTTTTCGGGCCTCCGGGCGTCCGACGCCGTGCGGGTCTCACGTCCGCGATTCGGTCCGCGGCTGCACCGAATCGCGGAGGGGGTCAGTCGCGCAGCACGCGCACGGCGTCGATCGGCGCGAGGTCGACGCCCGCACCGGTCGCCCGGGCGGTGACCGACGCGCTCACCAGGTGCCGCATGCCGCCGCGCAGTCCCCGGTGGGCGGATGCCGCGGCGGCCGCCTCGGGCGACTGGTGGTCGATGCCGCGGTCGGCGATCGCGTCGATCACGGCGCCGGCGGCGAAGAGGTCCTCGACGGCGAAGCGCAGACCGTCGCCGTCGGGCTCTCCCGCGGCCACCACCGCCACGCGGAACCGTCCGCCGCCGTGCGCCTCCTGGCGGGCGCGCACCCAGCGGGCCACGGCATCCGCCTCGCGCAGCGTCCCGGCGATCACCGGCGCCGCGCAAGCGGGCGGCTCGGAGGCGCCGAGCTCGTCGACCCAGACCAGCACGTCGGCGTCGGAGGCGACCGCGGCGGCCCCGGCGGCTCCCCAGTCGAACCGCACCTGGTAGGTCTCCTGCGCCCGGGCATCGCTCATCCCCCCACCGTACGGCCGCGACGCGGCACACTGGGGTCGTGCGCGTGCAGCTGCGGATGACCCTCGACTGCGCGCCCGACGACGCCTGGGACGCCCTGCACGACCCGGGCGTGTTCGCGGCGTCGTCGTTCCCCTGGCTCACGTTCCGCCCGCTCGCCCCGGCCGTGCTGCCGGACCGCTGGGCGCACACCGTCTACCCGGTGCAGGCGCTGCTGCTCGGGGTGCTCCCGGTCGGTGAGCAGGAGATCCGGCTCTCCGCCCGCCGGGTCGGCGACGCGCGCATTCTCGAGGACTCGGGCGGCCCGACCTTCGGGCTGCTCACGCTCGTGCGCGGCTGGCGGCACCGGATGGCGGTCTCGCCGGCCCCGGACGGGCGCACCCTGTTCCGCGACCGGCTCGACGTCGACGCCGGGATCGTCACGCCGGCCGTGTGGTTCGGGCTCTGGCTGCTGTGGCAGTGGCGCGCGTCGCGCATCCGCTCGCTGGCCCGCGCCTTCGGCGAGGACTGACCCCGCGTCGCGCGGTCGGCGCCCGGAGGGAGAGCCGGCCGCCGCCCGCTGGGGAGGGGCGGCGGCCGGAGTTCAGGACAGGCGGCGGCGGAGCGCGAGCAGCCCGATGCCGGCGCCGAACACCACGAGGGCGATGGCGAGCAGTCCGGCCGTCTCGACACCGGTCGAGGCGAGGCGGACGAACACGTTGAGCACGTTCACCTCGTTGGCGACCGGGTCGAGGCTGAGCGTGACGAGCGCGAGCAGTCGCCCGGCCTGACGGATCTCGACCAGGTTGGCCCCGTGGTCCTCGATCTCGTAGACCGCGCACTGCGCCCCGACCGGGAGCTGCAGGTACTCGACCGTCTCGCCGTGCTTGAACAGCCGCTCCGCGCCGTCCGGGATGTCGAACGCCGTGGCGACGCCGTTTATGTCGCGCTCGCACTGGAGCAGGATCACGAAGTCCGACTCCATGTACGGCTTCGACGCGTTGCCCGTGACGGTGTTGTCGACGATCAGCTGGGTGAGCACGAAGGTGTTGGTCACCTCAACGGCCTGCGCCACGCCGTCGCCGATGGCGAACTCGGGCACGTCGATCTCGGTCTCGGTCGCCCCGCCGGTGCCGGTCTCGCTGATCGCGCAGTCCGCGCCGGTCGGCAGGTCGGCGTACTCGGCCTGGTAGCCGTTCTCGAGGGTCAGCGCTCGCACCGCCGGGTCGTCGACACCCTCGATGGGCGTGGACGGGGCCGGGATGTCGACCGCCACCTCGGCGCCGTTCACCTCGCGGGTGCAGACCAGGGTGACGTAGAACGGACCGTCGCCGTAGAGCGCCACCCCGTCTCCGAGGCGGGTCTTGTCGACGTCCACCGATCCGGCGGTGTACTCGTTCTCGACGTCGACGTCGTTGCCGCCGACGGCCAGCTCGAGGCTGCCCGGGGTGACGGTCGACTCGTTCGCCCCGCCGGTGCCGGTCTCGGTGATCTCGCAGTCGGCGCCCGCGGGCAGCCCGGCGAAGGTCGCCTGGTAGGAGCCGGCCGCGGTGAGCGACCGGGTCGCCCCGCCGGGAACCGTGATCGGCAGCGTCTCGCCGTCGACCTCGCGCGTGCAGACCGCGGTCACCTCGAACGGCCCGATGCCGTAGAGGGCGACGATGTCGGCGTCGCCGAGACGGGTCTTGGTCACGTCGATGTCGGCCAGCTCGAAGGTGTTGGTCACCGCCACCGGCAGCGCGGCGTCGCTCGGGATCACGAACGCGGCCGTGGTGCCGGCGGTGACGCTGCCGTCGACGTCGATCGTGGTCGACGTGGCGCCGCCCGTCTTCGTCTCCTCGATGTCGCACTCGGCGCCCGCCGCCACCCGGGCGAGGTCGTCGATCGCCAGCGAGGCGCTGGTCACCGTGTAGGTCGCGTCCCACACGGTCGCGTCGACCGGTCCGTCGTCGAGGGTGCAGACCACGCGGATGCTGAACGGCTCGGTCGCCCAGGCCGCCCCGTCGCCGGTGACCGCCTTCGACAGCTCGACCGTCCCCGACTCGTAGTCGTTGCGGATCGCCGCGAGGTTCTCGGCCGCGATCCCGACCCGCGCCGTGAGCACGATCGACCCGGTGACGGTGTCGCTCGAGTCGGATGCGAGCGCGATAACGCCCGACCCGCCGCTCGGCGTGGTGGTGACGCGCGACGAGGCGGAGCCGAGACGGTCGGTCTCGACGATGTCGCACTCGGCGCCGACGACGAGCCCGCTGAGGTTCCAGGCCGGGTCGCCCTCCGAGAACGAGTTCTGCATCGGCGTCTCGGCGTCGTAGCCGGTGGCGTAGATCTGCTCGCCCTCGAACTCGCAGGTGACGGCGACCGGGAACGGCCCGTACTCGATCGCGGCTCCGGTCTGGTCGACCGCGTCGGACTGCACGGTCTTGGTCACGGCGAGCCCGGCGAGCTCGAACACGTTGATCACGTCGACCGCGGGCTGCGCCTGGTCGTCGGTGAGCTCCCCCGCGTCGACCGCGACGGTGAAGGCGTGACCGACCGAGGCATCCGCGGCCAGCACCGTGCCGTGGTCGGCGGCCTGAACGATCCGCGACGACGTGGCGCCGGCCGGGTCGGTCTCGGTGACGACGCAGTCCGCGCCGGAGGGCAGGCCGGTGAACGTCACGGTCCCGCCCGCCTGGAGCGTCTGCGACGCCGGGTAGCCGTCGACGACCACGTCGGCGCCGTCGACGTCGAGCGTGCAGGCGAGGGTGATCTCGAAGGTGCCGGTGCCGTACTGCGTCGCGCCGTCGCCCTCGGTCTCCTTGCCGACGGTGAGCGCACCGGTGAGGTACCAGTTCTCCACCGTCACGGCGCCCGGGTCGGCCGTGGTGACCAGCACCCCGGTGCCGTCGAACGGCTCGTCGTCGCCGTCGAGGTAGCGGATGGCGTCGGGCGCGACATCGCCGGTGCCGGTCTCGACCACGTCGCAGGTCGAGCCGTGCGGCAGGTTCTCGACGGTGTCAAACCATGCGCCGCCCGAGGTCGGCAGGGTCAGCGTGTCGTCGAAGGCGACGACGTTGTTGGGCGCCACGCAGGTGACGTCGATCTCGAACGGCCCGGTGCCGAACTGGTCGCCGGCCCCGCCCTGCACGTCCTTGGTGACGGTGAACGCGGTCACGCCGTAGCGGTTGACGACGGTCGCCGTGTTGGTGCCGACCGTGGGCGAGCTGTCGCGGGTGAGCACGATGGTCGCGCTCGTCGCGGCGGCGCTGCCCGAGCCGGCCGAGGTGACCCACTCGATCGAGGTCGAGTCGACCTCGTCGGGGATGGCGACCTCTTCGACCACGCAGCTGGCCCCGGCCGGCAGGCCGGTCAGCACGCGCGTCTCGTCACGGGTCATGTCGTCGAGCGTCATCGGGCTCGCCGAGTAGCCGTCCGCCAGCACGACCGAGCCCTGGAAGGTGCAGGTGACCTCCATGTCGAACAGGTCGGTCGAGTACACCGGGTCGCCACCCGTGTCGAGCGGGTCGACCCGCACGTCCTTGGTCACCGACAGGCGGGCCAGGTCGAACGTGTTGGTGATGGTCACGGTCGCGGTCGAGCCGTTGGGCACGGTCGCGCGGCCGGCGGTCGGAACCCCGGACTGCTGCGGCGAGAACGTCGTCGAGGTCGCGCCCGCGGCGTTCGTCTCGGTGACCGTGCACACCGAGGCGGCCGGCAGGTCGGTGATGGTGCGGCTCGGGTCGCCCGCGTTGAGGGCGAACGTGCCGCTCCACACGGTCGACGGGCGCGCGCTCGCCCGCGTGCGGACCACCGAGACGGTGTAGTGGCCGGTGGCGGTGGTCGC
>JBHIXX010000042.1:0-21264 GCA_041984585.1 Pseudolysinimonas sp.
TATCACCGGCAGCGCCCGCAAGACACCCTCGGCGGATTGACCCCCATCGAATACGAACAGAAACTAGAACCAGCCGCGACCCTCGCGGCCTAAACCGAAACTGTCACCGCTACTTGCACCAGTCCCCTACGAGTCGATCGACGCCATCGGCATCCCGGCAAAACAGAGGGAGATCGCGGCTCGAGAATTAGCAACGTCGCGCTTCGAAGAGTTCCAGCCCGCCTTCGTGCCAGGGCTGTTGCAGACGTCCGAGTATGCGGAGGCCATCTTCGCGGCGTTCAAGGTTCCAACCGTCGAGGTCGAGGCGTCGGTCCAGAATCGGATCGCTCGGCAGAGGATCCTGGGGATGCGCCACGCAAAGTCGTTCCACTTCGTTCTGGCCGAGGCCGCGCTCTACACGAGTCCTGGGGGCAACGCTGTGCAGCTGAGCCAGTTGGAGTTCCTTTTCGCGTCTACGCGCCTACCCAACGTGACGATTGACGTCGTTCCGGGAAGACGTGGAATTGCTCCCGTAGCGCTCACGACGTTCTGCATCTTTGACCGAGAGTTCGTATCAGCGGAGACGGTCATCGCGGAGCAACAGGTAACCAGGCAGACAGACGTCGCGCTCTTCATCGAGGCGTTTGATCAAGTGCAAGTATCGGCGGAGTCTGGAGACGGTGCGCGACGCCTTATCCGAACTGCGATCGACCACTTCGAGTCCGCTCTTCGCCGCGAGTCGCCAGCGACCACCGACTCATCGATCATTGAGTCGCCACCGAGCAGTCCATGAGTACAAAGTTTCCTGTTTTACTTTCGATCAGTCTGTGTCATACTGTACGCATGTAACTTAGGAAAAGGAGTACGACCCCCATGACTGAACCCGAAAAGACCTCCGCGGCTGCTGCCGCACCCAAGACGCGCGGAACTGGCTTCCCCGTGATTTCCCTGCCCGCTGCGACGAAGATCATTCGCGAAGCGGGCACCTACGGCAAGGTGCACACTGCCAACGCGCTCGCCTCGTACGCCGGTCACTCGACCGCGAACAGCGGAGCATGGCGCGCCAAGGCTGCCGCCCTTCGTGACTGGGGATTGGTAACTACCGCCCCGACCGACTCATTCGCACTCACCGATCGCGCTCTTGAAATCGCGCACCCGAGCTCGCCGGAAGACGCGCAGAAGGCAATGCTCGAAGCGTTCAATCACTGCAGGCTGTACGTCGAGATCTACAACGACATGGCGAAGGGCACCGACCTGAAGGTCGCCCAGATCGCGAACATTGCCGTTACTCGACACGGCGTTGCGGCCAAGTCGAAGGACGCCTTTGCGACTTCGTTCGTCGAGAGCGCGGCTGCGGTTGGGCTCGCTACCAAGGTCAGCGCTGACGTTGTTCAACTCCAGACCGCACCGAGCAGCGGGAGCGGCGCGTCGACGGATACCGAGCAGATCGAAGACGACGGAGAGCAGGAGTTCATACCCGAGCGCGAGACGCCGCAGAAGCGTCGCCCGGGTACCCCGCCGCCCGTCGTCAACCAGACCTGGCCGCTGGAGAACGGCGAGATCACGCTAACGATCTCGTCCACCAAGCCCTTCGAGGGCAAGGTGTTCGTTGAGATTGGCACGGTGATCGGTGCTATCGAGAAGCTCGCAGCACTCGCCGGAACCCCGGCCGAGGAAGACGAGGACTAGGCGTTGGCCTATCCCGTCAAGACGTGGGAACAATACGAAGCCGTCATTCGTGCCGCGGGTGAGCGTCGGACTGTTGAACCCGCCGACGCCGAGTTCATCGTGGACATCGGATTGCTTGCGCCGACTGGCGGGTTGACCCCCGCCGGTCAGGCGTACTTCGACGCCGCCTTCATCGACCGCGACGAGCCGTCGACCGTGCTTGCTCTGCAGGCCGCGCTCCGCGACTACCCGCCGACTCAGGCGATCTTGCAGCGGCTGTTCGGCGTGCCTCGCGTCGATAAGACGATCGTGGATTCGGTGCTGCGCAACGTTGGGCTTGGCGCTGACCTCACTGACCGGAAGTTGGGGACGCTCCTTGTGTTACTCGATCGCGCCGACGTCATTCGCTACGTCCGGTCTAAGGGTGAAGTCACCGTCCTCCTTCCTCCGATGGACAACGGGCAGGTGCCAACGACGATCTTCGTGAGTCGAGAGACGCCCTTCTCGAATGTCATGTGGCTCGGGCGGGTACTTAGGCAATCCGAGGGTCACATCTACTGGCTCGACAAGCACTTCATGCCGGCAGGGCTTGAAGCGCTGGCAGATGTGGCCGATGGCAACCGGATTTCGGAGATCCGCGTTCTCTCGCTGAGACTCACGGACAACTCCACGCCGAAGGCACTCAAGGCGTACCGCGCGCTGAAGGTCGAACTCGCCAACCGCGGGATCTCCTTCGAGTGGCGGTTCGTGGACTCGACCGTCGTGCGCGACTCGCATGACCGATGGATCATCGGCGACAATTCGGCGTACAACGTGCCCGACGTCGGGACGGTGATGTCGGGCAACAAGTCGGAGATGTCGAAGAGTGAGAGCACTACTCGACTCAACGCCGACTTCGAGGCGTACTGGGCTCAGGGCACGGAGGCTGCCTGACGGGTACACACCTGGTGCAGCCCTGGAAGCGTCGGCAAGAGTCTTTGGACAGTGAAGGCATCACCGGTTAGCGGTTCTCGAACTGAACAGTCAGTCGCGCGGCTCGCTACCCTCGCTCCAAGCGCCTCGACTCGCCGCCTCACGAGCGAACTCGCCGAAATCTCGTGCAGGTCGGCCGAGCACCTTCTCGATGTCAGTCGTCGTGGTAGCGAGTTCGCCTGATGCGATCGTCGCGTAAAGCTCGGTCGACAGTTCGATCCACTCGTCGGGCGCGCCCTGCTCCTTCTGCTCCTCGGCGTATTCCTCCGTCGAGATCGGCGAGTAGACGACGGGCTTGCCGGTCGCCTCGCTGATCTCTGCGGCGACGTCGTCAAACGTCAGGGGGCGCGGTCCGGTGAGCTCGTACTCGTGTCCGGCATGCTGATCGTCGGTGAGTGCAGCGACAGCCATCGCTGCGATGTCATCGGCATCGACGAAAGACTCCGCGCCGTTGCCCGCCGGGACGCGGAACTCGCCTTCAAGCACGGCGTCACGAAGGAAGTCTTCGGAGAAGGTCTGATTGAACCAGCGCAGTCTCAGAACGGTCAGACCAAGCCCCGCGTCCCGGAGCGTCTGCTCCAGCGCGTGGACTACCTTGCGCCCTTCCTCGTCGTTGCCCACCTCAGGGACAGACGCCATGACTGCGCGGCGCACGCCGCTCTCGAACGCTCTCTTTCCGAACACCTCGAAGACTTCGACCGCCTTCGGATCGTGAAGGTCGGTCGTCATGACATGGACACTCGTAACGCCGTCGAGTGCATCCGCCCACGTCGACTCGTCGTCCCAGTCGAAGGGGATCGGAGTCGACCTCGAGCCGGGGCGAACGTCGTGCCCTTGCGCTCGAAGGAGATCGACGATGCGCCGCCCCGTCTTACCCGTCGCGCCCATCACCAGGATCGTTCCGTCGCTCATGCCGCAGCCCTCCGATGTGATCAGTTGCTCTCGAGCCAGGACATTACTGCACCATCTGGTCTGTTTCAGGGGATGGGAATCGAACGCGATTGGTGGTACGCGCGATCCGTTGTAACTAAACCGGACGTTGGGTATACTTATGGGAATGAGCCGAGCCACGCAATCACAGTCCAGCCCGATACATACCCTCAGCCGGAGGGCTCGCTGGACGATGCTCGTCACGGTTGCGACCGGCCTCCTGCTGATCACGCTCGACAACTCGATCCTCTATACGGCGCTGCCGACGCTGACCGAAGAACTCGGCGCGACGAGCAATCAGATGCTCTGGATCATCAACGCCTATCCGCTCGTGATGGCCGGACTGCTGCTTGGTGCTGGCACGCTGGGCGACCGCATCGGGCACGCGCGAATGTTCATCATCGGCATGATCCTCTTCGCGCTCGGGTCGATCGTCGCAGCCTTCTCGCCGACCCCTGAGACCCTGATCGCTGCTCGTGCGGGACTGGCGATCGGTGCGGCCGCGATGATGCCCGCGACGCTCGCACTTATCCGCGTCCACTTCACCATCGAGCGCGAACGCACCCTCGCGATAGCGGTATGGGGAAGCGTCTCGCTCATCGGCGTCGCGCTCGGACCGATCATCGGCGGCACGCTCCTCGAGTTCTTCTGGTGGGGTTCCGTCTTCCTCATCAACGTGCCGGTCGTCATCGCCGGACTCATCGTCTTCTTGCTGCTTCGAATCGCCAATGACGCCGACCCGTCGAAGCGTTGGGACCTTCCGTCGTCGCTCTTCGCGATGATCGGACTCGTCGGACTCGTCTACGCGATCAAGGAAGCCGGGCACCTGCCGCCGTCGCCGGTGGTTCTCGCGATCGCCCTCGCCGCGTCCTTTATCGGATTCGCGCTCTTCGTCTGGCGTCAGCGCCGCCTGCCCTACCCGCTGCTCGACTTCGCCATCTTCAAGAATCGGGCGTTCTCAGGCTCCGTCTTCGCCGCGATGCTCACGATGTTCACGGTCGGCGGCGTGCAGCTCGCGACGACTCAGCGTTTCCAACTGGTCGAGGGCTTCACTCCGCTGCAGGCCGGACTTTTAGTTGGCGTCCTCGCGCTCGGCACACTGCCGACAGCAGCGATCGCCAGCACCTTCCTGCACGTCATCGGGCTCCGCAACGCGGTCGTCCCCGGCCTCGCACTGGCTGCCCTCGGTGTCGCCGTCATGGCGATCGGCGTCGCCACGAGCTTCTGGGTGATCATCGTTGGGCTCGTCATCGTCGGGCTTGGGCTCGGCGGACCCTTCTCGGTTCTCTCGACCGCGATCACAGGTAACGCGCCCGTCAAGCGAGCCGGCATGGCCTCCTCGGTTGAAGAGGTGTCCTTCGAACTCGGAAGCCTAACTGCCGTCTCTGTCCTTGGAAGCGTGCTCGCCGCCGTCTACACCGCCTCAGTGGTCCTCCCGAACAGCGCACCAGCAGCGGCAAGCGACAGCATCTCGCAGGCGCTCGCGACCGCCGATGGCAACACCGAGATCATCAATGCCGCGAATGCTGCCTACGATCACGCCTACCTCGTGACCCTCATCGTGGCGGCTGTCGTTCTCGCAGTCGGCACAGCCGTCATCGCGTTCATGCTGAAGACTTACGGTCCGGGCACGAAGTCGCAACTGCACTCCGAGCACTAAGCGAGAGGCCGCTGAGATGCGAACCAGCAAACGATCACACATCCTGGAAGCGATCCTTCGCGTGGTCGAGTCTGAGGGCGTTGCGGCCGTCACGTTCGAGTCGGTCTCGGCGGCTTCCGGCCTCTCCAAAGGCGGGCTGCTCTATCACTTCCCCAGCAAGGAAGCGATGATCCAGGCGGTTCACGAGCACATCGCCGCGCAATGGGAAGAAGAGCTCACTCGGTCTCTTGGGAAGGATCCCGCCGAAGCAACCGAGGACGAACGCCTCGCGAGCTACGCGCGGGTGGGCGCACGACCAGCCACAGGACCAGAGCTTCTTCTGATGCTGGAGTCGAGCGCTTCCGGAACTGACGACGCGCCGTGGCGCAAGGTCATGGACCGCTGGCTGCCCGACGCCCGCAAGGCCGACCCCTCCGATCCCGAAGTCCTCAGGCGCTTCACTGCCCGACTCGCAGCCGATGGGCTCTGGCTCGCGGACTCAATGGACGGTGACGAGTTCCCGCCCGCACTGCGCGCGGCACTCGCCGAGCACATCGCATCGCTCGTCAGCCCATCCGAATAGCAAGAAATCGAGGCAGGATCTCACTAGTTCCTGCCACCTCTCGGCCTTCGCTCGACGTTGGCATCCGATAGGACCCGCATCACGCTTGTGCGACTCACACCCGTCTGTGACGCGACTTCGCGCGTACTGGCCCCGTCAGCGTAGAGCTGCACGATTCGTCTCGAGGTGGCGTGCGTGATGCGCGTTCGATTCTTGATGGGATCGCGAGAGCGGCGTTCACGCTCGGCAGCAAGGGTGTTGGTTTTCGATCGCGCCAGGACAACCAAATGAAGAAGGCGTCCCGCAAGGGGCGCCTTCTTTCATGTGGTTGCTGAGTGGGTGCGGTACCTGCGAGCAGGTGGGCCCCCGCCGCCGCGGGCCCCGCCCGATCAGCCGCTGAACGCGACCTCGGCGCCGACCCAGATCCCGTCGATCTGGGCTCCCTCGATGTGGAAGGCGACGATGGTCCCGTCGCTCGCCTGGCCGACGATCGGCGAGCCGGTGAAGTAGACGCCGTAGCCCGGGTCGGCGGCCCAGCCGGCGACGGTCGCGTCGGGCAGGTCGAAGTCCCATCCGCTCGACGAGGCGAGGATGCCGAGGTTGCCGATGGCCTCGCTCGGCGCGATGGGTCCGCAGCATTCGGTGGCGTAGAGGATGACGTCGACCGGGTCGGTGAGGTAGCCCTCGATCGCGGCGGTGTTGCCGGTGATGACGGCATCCCGCACGTTCCCGCGCCCGTCGTCGGGGAAGCCGGCGGCGGTCTCCTCGGGGGCGGGGGTGGTGGTGACGGCGGGGTCGGGCGCCGTCGCCGTGGGCGTCGGTTCGTCGTCACCGGTCGGGGTGCAGCCGGCGAGCAGCAGGGCGATGACGGCCGCGGCGGCCGGAACGGTGCGGATGCGCATGGACGTCCTCCTGAGGTCGATTCACCTTAGCGATCCGGGGCCGCCCGACGACGCACCGAACCGGTCGATCGGGGCCGTCCCGCGCTCGTCGGGCCGTTGACGGGCCCGCGCGGACCTCGCTAGCGTGGGCGGCCATCCGGACCCGTCGCGTGCCGGTGGTCGGCGCGCCCGACGATGCAGGGAGCCCGCCCATGCCGGTCGACCCGAACGCCCCCGTCCCGAGCGACGCTCCGATCTACGCGGAACCGCCCGACCTGCAGGTGTCCCGCGAGGGTCACACGGTCAGCCCGCGGCATCCGAAGGAGAAGATCTGGACCTCGGATGCCGTGCAGGCCGACGAGGCGGGCGACGAGGTGTTCCGCTGGGCGTACTTCAACCGGTTCGAGGTCGACACCCCCGAGGTGGAGCACACCGAGTGGCGTCCCGCGCAGGGGGCGACGCCGCGCTTCCGCACCGTGCCGGTGGGCAACGGCATGTGCCAGCAGGAGCAGGCGGGCGTCGAGGAGGAGTACACCTTCAAGTTCGCGCTGCTGAAGCAGTACTACGAGCAGTGGGTCACCGACACCGCCCTGAAGGAGTACTACGACACCCTGCTCGGGGTCGACGCCGCGATCGCGGGTGGCGGGCTCGGGGTGGCGGGGCTGTTCGGCGACCTCGCCTACGGCTCTGTCGCGGCCGGCATCGAGGCCGGCACGATCACGACGACGACCGGCACGATGGCCGGGGCGGGCGCCGCGGGCACGCTCGGGGTCGCCGGGGGAACGCTCGCGGTCGGCGCGTCGTTCACCACCGCGTTCCTCGGCACCACCGCGATGATGAGCAAGATCGTGAAGGACACCGACATCCGCTCGAGCGGCTGGGCGGTGATGGGCAAGTGGAAGTACGACGAGGCCGCGACGGGAAAGACCCGCACCACCTGGACGAAGATCGGTGAGCCGTTCCCGTGCCCGCAGGGGGCGGCGGGGACCGAGAACCGGGTCGGTGGTGACGCGCCGACGGAGCCGCGCACCGCGCCGCGCCCGTCGGAGGCGGACTCGCCGATGCGCACCTGGCTGCGCTACTGGTGGGTGCTGCTGCTCGTGCTGCTGGTGGTCGTCGCGCTGATCGCCGTGATCGCCGTCGTGCTGCCCCGGCTGGCGGGCGGCACGGGGGAGTCGGCGGCGCCGACCGCGACCGAGTACTCCGCGTCGGCGAGCTGCGCCTCGGCGACCCACTCGCCGCATCCGCTGTTCCCCGGGAGTCCGTCATGGTGGCTGCTGGTGATCGCCGCGGCGGCGCAGAACGGCGCGCTGCAGGCGGGGACGACGTTCGAGGCGGCGACACCCGGGGCCGACGTGCCGTCGGTGTCGGGCGTGGTGTCGCCGGAGGGCGCCATGGTCGCCGCCGTGCCGATCTCGAGCTACGGCGACTACGCCGCCGGCGACATCCTGCTGACCGCCCCGGACGGCACGGTGGCGACGATCCCGTCGGGTTCGTTGGCCATCGCCGTCGACGCCGACGAGCAGTCGCTGGCCTGCACCGGCGACGCCGACGCCCAGGGGATGCTGCGCGACGCGGTGGCGTCGGTTCCGCTCGGTGCGGATGCAGGCTCGGCCTTCGCGGCCGACTACCTCGGCTGGCACGACGCGGGCGACACGGGCGCGCTGCTGGCGTCGCTGCATCCGGCGGTTCTCGCCCGCTACGGGGAGGACCAGTGCCGCGCCTACCTGGACGACGTCGTCGGCACGGTGACGGAACTCGAGGTCGTGGGTCAGACCGCCGAGCCGTGGGACTACCCGCTCGACGGGATGACCGCGCAGATCCTCGATTCGACGACGCTGCAGATCGACGCGACCCTCGGTGGCGAACGGGTGGAGGCGGTGCCGTTCCACATCGCCCCGTACGACGGGACGACGCGCTGGTTCACCGACTGCGGCGACCCGGTCGCCTGACCGGGCCGCCGCAGTCGGCGGACGACCTGCGGCTCAGGTCGCGTCGGCCGGTCGCGGAGCGCCCGCCTTGCGCCGCCCGGTGAGCGCGACGACCAACCGGAATCCCGACCAGAGCAGTCCGGTGACGGCGGCCGCCACGACGAGCAGGGCGACGTCGGGTTGGAACTGCGACACCGTCGAAAGCGGCGCACCGAACATCAGCGGCATGAGCCCGAGGAACACCCAGGCGGCGACCGCGGTGGTGAGCACGGGGAACAGCAGGCTGAACCATCCGGAGAACCCGGCGTCGCGCTTGGCGCGCAGACGGTCGCGTCGCAGCCACGCCCAGACGCCCGCGAGCAGGTAGGTGATCGGCAGCAGGAGGAGTCCGATGTAGAGCAGCTTCTGCGACCAGCGCGCCCCCTCACCGGCGTAGTCGAGGCCGAGCGCCGCAGCGGTGACAGCGACGCGCAGCTGGGTCGTCTCGCCGAAGCCGATGCCGCTGCCCGCGTTGACGAGCACGACGACGCCGGCGCCCGCGGCCGGGTCCATCGTCGCGAGCGTCTCGATGCCCGGTGACGCGCCGGAGTGCCAGGCCGTGCCGTCCGTCTCGTCGAGGTACCAGCCGAGTGCGTACCACGGCACGTCCGGGTTGGCGGGGCTCAGCAGCTGCGCCTTGCCCGCGGCGCTCAGCACGTCGTCCTCGCCGTTCATCAGCACGCCGAGGTAGAGCGCGACGTCGTGGGCGCTGGCGATCACGCCGCCCTGCGGGGCGGTGACCAGGTCGGGCGCGCCCTCGTCGACGGGGAGCCGGGTCGCGAACCACGGCAGGTGGCCGACCGCGGCGCCGGCGGCCTCGGCACCGCCTGCGACGGTGCTGTCGGTCATCCCGATCGGATCGAGCACGTTCTGCTGCAGGTAGGTCGCGTAGGGCTGCCCGCCGACCGTCTCGATCAGGCGGCCGAGCACCTGGTAGTTCGTGTTGGAGTACTCCCAGTGCGTGCCCGGCGGGTTCGCCGGCGTGAGCATCGCCACGGCGTCGACGGCCCGGGCGAGGTCGTCCGCCGCGCCCGTCGGGTCGCCGTGCACCTCGTTGCCCTGCAGCGTCGAGTACCCGCTGGTGTGGCCGAGCAGCTGGCGGACGGTGATCGCGCTGCCGGGCCCGCCGTCGAAGGCGGGGATGTAGGTGCCGATCGTCGCGTCGAGGTCGACCTCGCCCGCCTCGACGAGCTGCATGACGGCGAGCGCGGTGAAGCTCTTCGAGATCGACCCGATCAGGAAGGGGGTGTCGGCGGTGACCGGCGCCTCCTCGCCGAGTCGGAGCACACCGCGCGCTCCGGTCTCGACGACCTGCCCGTCACGCACGACCGCGTAGGAGACGCCGGGGGCGCCCGACGCGCCGAACTCTCGGTCGACGGCGTCGTCGATCGCGTCGGCCGCGACGCTGGGGGCGGCGGGGACGGCCGGGCCTGCGACCACGGCGGTGGTGGGGATGGCGGTGGCGGGGGCCGCGGCGAGGGGAAGCAGGGCGAGCGCGGCGGCGAGGGTGGCGGGGGACATGGCTCTTCCTCGGGTCGGGGGCAACCCGCCCACCGTAGTGGTACTTAGTACGACGCCACAACCCCGGGCTCGAGGCTGCGGGAAACGCGCCGCCGGCGCGTTCCGGCTTGACGAAGGCGACGCCGCGGCCTATCGTTGCTGAACGATCCGCTGAAACGATTCACAGTCGAGTTCAGTTCACCGGGTCTCCAGACTCTCGTCGGCGAGACCGGATCGAACCCCCCAGCACCGCAGCATCCGATTCGCGAGGTAGGACGATGACGTCGAGCAGCACCCCGGGCAGCGCCATGCCGGTGCTCGAACTCTCCCGGATCGCCAAGGCGTTCGGCGCGGTGATCGCGCTCACCAACGGCACGCTCGCCCTGCGCGGCGGCTCCATCCACGCCCTCGTCGGCGAGAACGGCGCCGGCAAGTCGACGCTCGTCAAGATCATGGCCGGGCTCTACCAGCGCGACGCGGGCGAGTTCCGGCTCGAGGGGGAGTCGGTCGACTTCCGCTCCACCGCCGAGGCGAAGGCGGCCGGCATCGCGGTGATCTACCAGGAGCCGACGCTCTTCCCCGACCTCTCGGTGACCGAGAACATCTTCATGGGCCGCCAGCCCACGCGGGCGCTCGGCATGATCGACCGCGGCGCGATGCGGTCCGAGGCGCTCGCCCTGTTCGAGCGGCTCGGCGTGCGCATGGACCCCGACCGCCCCACCCTGGGTCTGTCGATCGCGGACCAGCAGCTGATCGAGATCGCGAAGGCCATCTCGCTCGACGCGAAGGTGCTCATCATGGACGAGCCGACGGCCGCGCTGTCGGGCGTCGAGGTCGAGCGCCTGTTCGCGGTCGCTCGCAGCCTGCGGGATGAAGGGCGCGCCATCCTCTTCATCTCGCACCGCTTCGAGGAGGTCTTCGACCTCTGCGACACCGTCACCGTCATGCGCGACGGGGCGTACATCGCGACCAACCCGATCGCCGACACCACGGTCGACGAGATCGTGCGGCAGATGGTCGGACGCGACGTCACCACCCTCTTCCCCAAGGAGGAGGCCGAGATCGGCGACGAGGTGCTCGTCGTCGAAGGGCTCACCCAGCCGGGCGTCTTCCACGACGTGTCGTTCTCGGTGCGCTCCGGTGAGATCGTCGCGCTCGCCGGACTCGTCGGCGCCGGCCGCAGCGAGATCGCGCGGGCCGTCTTCGGCGTCGACCCCTACCAGTCGGGCACCGTCACGGTCGGCGGCGAGCCGCTCGCCAAGCGCAACCCGAGCAAGGCGATGGCCGCGGGCATCGCCCTCGTGCCCGAGGACCGCCGCCAGCAGGGGCTCGTCATCGGCTCGAGCGTCGCGCGCAACGCGACCCTCGCCATCCGCCGCGCCCTCGCCAAGCTGGGCTTCCTCACCAGCGGCGCCGAGAACGCCGCCGCCCAGATCTGGGCGAGCCGGCTCGAGGTGAAGACGTCGGCCCTCGACACCGAGGTCGGCACCCTCTCCGGCGGCAACCAGCAGAAGGTCGTGCTGGCCAAGTGGCTCGCCTCCGACCCGCGCATCCTGTTCGTCGATGAGCCCACGCGCGGCATCGACGTCGGCACCAAGGCCGAGGTGCACCGTCTGCTCTCCCAGCTCGCCGGTCGCGGCATGGCGATCGTGATGATCTCGTCCGAACTCCCGGAGGTCCTCGGCATGGCCGACCGCGTCCTCGTCGTGCGCGAGGGGCGGATCACCGCCGACATCCCGCGCACCGACGCCACCGCCGAGAACGTGATGTTCGCGGCCACCCACGCGGGGGAGGCCGCCTGATGTCGCGCGTGACCGGCCTGCTCAAGGCGCGCGAGTTCGGCATCCTGCTCGCTCTCGTGCTCGTCGTCGTGGTGACGACCTTCCGCAACCCGAACTTCGTGTTCTCGGGCGACGGTTTCCGCGACCTGCTGCTGACGCCGTCGATCCTGATGCTCGTCGCCGTCGGGCAGGCGATCGTGATCATCACCCGCAACGTCGACCTGTCGGTCGGCTCGATCCTCGGGCTCTCGGCCTACATGACCGGTCGGGTGTTCATCGACCTCGCCTGGCTGCCGTGGCCGACCGTGTTCCTCATCGGCATCCTGTTCGGCGCCCTGCTCGGCCTCATCAACGGTGCGCTCGTCGCCTTCGCGAAGGTGCCGGCCCTGGTGATCACGCTGGGCACGATGTACGCCTACCGCGGCATCAACGTGCTCTGGACCGGTAGCGACCGCATCAACTCGTCCGACATGCCGCGCGAGTTCCTCGCCCTCGGCACCTCGTCGCTGGGGCCCATCCCCGTGCTGACGATCATCGCCGTCGTGGTGCTCGTCGCCGCCGGCTGGTACCTCTACACGCAGCGCGGCGGCCGCGAGCTCTACGCGATCGGCTCCGACCCCGACGCCGCCCACCTGTACGGCCTCAAGACCACGCAGCGCGTGCTCGCCGCGTTCATCCTCTCCGGCGCCCTGGCCGGACTCGCCGGCGTGCTCTACGCGGCGCGCTACGGCACCGTCAACTCGCAGGCCGGTTTCGGGTGGGAGCTGGATGCGGTCGGCGCGGCGGTCATCGGCGGCGTGGCGATCTTCGGCGGATCGGGCACCGTGTGGGGCGCCGCGATCGGGGCGTACCTGCTGCTGACCATCAACCGGGCCCTGCCCGTGCTGGGCGTGCCCGACTTCTGGCAGCGCGCCGTCGTCGGTGTGCTGATCCTCGGGGCGATCGTGCTCGACCGTCTGCTGGCGCTGCGACAAAGCCGCCGACTCGTGGAGGCGAGGGACCATGACTGACACCACGCTGACCGCGACGCCGGAGAAGCCGGCGTACCGCGACTACGGCCACGCCTGGTGGCGCCGGGTGTTCCTCACCCGCGAGTTCGCGATGATCGCCGCGCTGCTCCTGGTCTACCTGGTGGCCGCGCTGACGGTGCGCAACTTCGCGGCGCCGATCACGATCACCTACCTGTTCCTCGACATGGCGGCGATCCTGATGATCGCGCTGCCGATGACCTTCGTGATCGTGACCGGCGAGATCGACCTGTCGGTCGCCAGCGTCGTTGGCCTCTCCAGCGTCGTCACCGGCGTCCTGGTGCAGGCGGGCGCGCCGTTCCCGATCGCGGGCCTGCTCGCGATCGTCGTCGGCGCCGTCGCGGGGGCCGTGAACGGGTTCTTCGTCACCGTCGTCGGGCTGCCGTCGCTGGCGGTCACGATCGGCACGCTCGCGCTGTTCCGCGGGCTCGCGGTCGGACTGCTCGGCACGACGGCGATCACCGACTTCCCCGAGTTCTGGACCGACCTGGCGACCTCCCGCATCCCGGGCACCCCGATCCCGAGCGTCGTGATCCTGCTGGCCGTGCTGGCGATCGCCTTCGCGGTGGTGCTGCACTTCACCCCGTTCGGCCGCGGCCTGTTCGCGATCGGGCTCGGGTCGGAGGCGGCGCGCTTCTCGGGCATCAACGTCGAGCGCACCAAGTTCATCGCCTTCGTCCTCGCCGGCGCCGTGTCGGCGCTGGCCGGCATCTACTACACGCTGCGCTTCGGCAGCGCCCGCGGCGACAACGCGACCGGCCTCGAGCTGAGCGTCATCGCGGCGGTGCTGCTCGGCGGCGTCTCGATCTTCGGCGGACGCGGCGCCTTGCACGGCGTCATCGCCGGCGTGCTGCTCATCGGCGTCCTGGCGAGCGCGCTGCGTCTCGCCGGCGTGACGAGCGACGTCATCAACATCATCACGGGCGTGCTGCTCATCGCCTCCGTGGTGGCCACCAGCGTCCTGGCCCGGTACCGCCGACGGCGGACCGGACCAGGAGCCAAGAAGGGATCCTCGGCGGCTAGCGACGACTGAGGCCCTCCACCGTCGATGCAATCACATCGGCACCACTCGAAAGGGAAACAATGAAGTTCGGAAGGAAGTCCCGCCTCGCCACCCTCGGCGCGGTCGCGCTCTCGGTTGCGCTCGCTGCGACGGGCTGCACCGCCACCGGTGGTGGCGATGGTGAGCTCACCATCACGTTCCTGCCCAAGAACCTCGGCAACCCGTACTTCGACACCTCCTCGGCCGGCGGTGCCGAGGCGGTCGAGGAGTTCGGCGGCGTCTTCGCCGAGGTCGGTCCGACCGAGGCGACCCCGGATGCCCAGGTCTCGTTCATCAACACGGCCACCCAGCAGGGCGTCAGCGCCCTGGTCGTGTCGGCGAACGACCCGGAGGCCATCTGCGACGCGCTCAACGAGGCCCGCGACAACGGCACCAAGGTCGTCACGTTCGACTCCGACACCAACGCCGACTGCCGCGACCTGTTCATCAACCAGGCCGAGGCCGAGGGCATCGCGAAGGTGGAGATCGACCTGATCGCCGAGCAGATCGGCGGCTCGGGGCAGATCGCCATCCTGTCGGCGACCGCCAACGCCACGAACCAGAACGCCTGGATCGAGATCATGCAGGACTACCTCGCGTCGGACTACCCCGACATCGAGCTGGTCGACATCGTCTACGGTGACGACGACGACCAGACGTCGTTCGACAAGACCGCGGCGCTGCTGCAGACCTACCCCGACCTGAAGGGCATCGTCTCGCCCACCACGGTCGGCATCTCGGCCGCCGCGCGCTACCTCTCCACCTCGGAGTACAAGGGCCAGGTCTTCGTGACCGGTCTCGGCACCCCGAACCAGATGCGCGACTACGTCGAGGACGGCACCGTCGTCGCGTTCGCGCTCTGGAACCCGGGTGACCTCGGCTACCTCGCGGCCTACGCCGCGGCGGCCCTGGCCAACGACGAGATCACCGGCGCCGAGGGCGACACCTTCGACGCGGGCAAGCTCGGCTCGTACACCGTGGGTGCGAACGGCACCGTCCTGCTGGGCGACCCGTTCGTGTTCAACGCGGACAACATCGGGGACTTCGACTTCTAAGTCGACCCCCACGTGTGGTCCGGTCGTCTCGGCGGCCGGGCCACACGCCCCCTCCGGGTCGGTCCCGACCCGGAACCCCCTGGGCGCGCCCGATCGCGGGCCGCGCCGGAGACGAAGGAGTCGCCCCGTGGCCGCCACGAGCATCCGCGACGTCGCGCAGCGCGCCGGCGTCTCGGTGGGCACCGTCTCCAACGTCCTCAACAAGCCCGACTCGGTCGCCGAGAGCACCGTGAAACGGGTGCAGAGCGCCATCGACGAGCTCGGCTACGTGCGCAACGACGCCGCCCGGCGGCTGCGCTCCCGGGTGTCGTCGACCGTCGGCTTCGTCGTGCTCGACGGCCAGAACCCCTACTTCAGCGCCGTCGTCCGCGGCGCCGAGGAGGAGGCGTTCAAGGCCGGGGTCGCCATCCTCGTCGGCAACACCGACGACGAGCCCGCCCGCGAGGGCATGTACCTCGACCTGTTCGAGGAGCAGGGCGTGCGCGGCGTGCTCATCGCCCCCTACGGCGACATCTCCGACCGGGTGCGCCGGCTCAAGTCGCGCGACATCCCCGTCGTGCTCGTCGACCGCGCCGTCGTCGACGGCCTCGCCAGCTCCGTCTCCGTCGACAACCTCGCGGGCGGTCGGATGGCGGTCGAGCACCTCATCCAGACCGGGCGACGGCGGATCGCGTTCGTCGGCGGGCCGCTCGACATCCGCCAGGTGCGCGACCGCTTCGAGGGAGCCCGCGTCGCCGTCGAGCACGCGGACGCCGACGTCGACCTCGAACTGGTGACCACGTCGGCGCTCACCCTCGACGAGGGCACCGCGGCGGGCCGCCGCATCCTGGAGCGTCCGCGGGCGCAGCGCCCCGACGCCGTGTTCGCCGCCAACGACCTCGTCGCCCTCGGCGTGCTGCGCGCCCTCGTCGTCGACCACGAGCTGCTCGTGCCGCGCGAGATCGCGATCATCGGCTTCGATGACATCCCGTTCGCGTCGGCCGCGGCGGTGCCGCTGTCGTCGTTGCGCCAGCCGAGCCGCATCATCGGGCAGACGGCCTTCCGCATCCTGCTCGAGGAGTCGGACGACCGCGACCTCATCCCGCGGCAGACCGTGTTCCAGCCGGAGCTGGTGGTGCGCGAGTCGACCCGCCCGGTGGGCTGACCTCGGCCCGGGCTCGACCCGTTCGGTACCCGCCGGTGCCCGCGGCCTGCGACTGGCGGCCCGCGACTCCGCCGCGCCCGCGGCGTACGCTGGCGGCATGGTGCACGAGGCGTCCGCGATCGCGGTGGCGCAGTTCGCCCCCGGCGAAGACGAGGCCGCGAACCTCGACGCCATCCGCGTGCTGGCGGAGGATGCGGCGAGCCGCGGCGCCCTGATGGTCGTGTTCCCCGAGTACGCGGCGTACTTCACGCCGGGGCTCGGCGACGACTGGGTGGAGCACGCGCAGTCGCTGCACGGGCCGTTCGTGCGCGGCATCGCCGAGATCGCCGCGGAGCTCGGCGTCCACCTCGTCGCCGGGATGCTCGAGCACGTCCCCGGCGAGGAGCACCGGGTGGCGAACACCGTCGTCGCGGTGTCCGACGCCGGCGAGGTCGTGGCGCACTACCGCAAGATGCACCTCTACGACGCGTTCGGCCAGAAGGAGAGCGACCGCATCGTCGCCGGGCCGGTCACCGACGCCCCCGTCTTCGACTGGCGGGGCTTCACCGTCGGCATCCAGACCTGTTACGACATCCGATTCCCCGAGGTGACCCGGCGCCTCGTCGACGCCGGCGCCGACCTGGTGCTCGTCCCCAGCGAGTGGGTGCGCGGGCCGCTGAAGGAGGCGCACTGGCGCACGCTCGTCACGGCCCGGGCACTGGAGAACACCGTGTTCGTGGCGGCGGCCGACCACGCGCCGCCGATCGGCGTGGGCAACTCGATGGTGGTCGACCCGATGGGGGTCGAGCTGGTCACCGTCGGGGAGGCCACGGATGTCGGGGTCGCCTGGGTCACCCCGCAGCGCATCGCCGACGCGCGTCGGGTCAACCCCGCGCTGTCGCTGCGCCGCTTCGGCGTCGCGCCGCGCTGATCAGGCCTCGGCCGACTCCGCGACCTTCTTCGCGCCGGAGCGCACCTGGAAGGCGAGCACGACGAGCATGAGGCCGAACACGATCGCGTAGAGGCCGAGCACCCAGATGAGGCTCAGCACCGCGTCGCCCGGGTTGAGCACCACGAGCACGATCAGCAGGATGCCGAAGAGCACCGACAGCACCGACGACACGTAGGCCCACACCTTGCGGCCGCCGTCGGCCATCGCGTGGGCGGCCGGGAAGCCCGCGATGCCGGCGATGAGCGACCAGAACGCGATCAGCCAGAGCACGAAGATCGACGCGACCAGTCCGGCGGCGAACGGGAAGATCACCGCGACCAGACCGGCGAGCACCGAGACGATGCCCTGCGCGAGCAGCCAGCCCCATCCCTTCAGCCGGTCGCGTC
The DNA here is from genome assembly GCA_041984585.1 of Pseudolysinimonas sp. Classification (GTDB taxonomy): domain Bacteria; phylum Actinomycetota; class Actinomycetes; order Actinomycetales; family Microbacteriaceae; genus Pseudolysinimonas_A. The sequence continues at coordinate 17,469 of JBHIXX010000042.1, forward strand.
CGCGGATCGCCTGCACGATCGCGGCGACGCCGTCGATGATCGCGTAGGCGGCGAAGACGAAGGTGAGCCCCAGCAGGGTGAGCAGGGGGGTCATGATGGCGAACACGCCGAAGACGATGGCGATGATGCCGCGCAGCAGCACCAGCCACCACATCCGTCGGCCGACGGCGGCGAGATCCCCGATGCCGGGAACGCCGGCGGGGGTGGTCGAATCGCTCACGGGAACCTCCAGGTCATCGGGACGCCGCGATCCTATCCGCGGTCGGGCGGGGCGGCGAGGGACGTCGCGAAATCGACGAAGGCGACCTTGCCGGCGGACGTGTCGGTGACATCCGTGTCGACGCCGCGGGCCAACAGCAGGGCGAGCCCGTCGCTGATGCCGTCGAGACCGTTCGTGTGCGGAGCGGTGAGTGCGGCGCCCGCCGACACCGCCGAGATGAGGGCCGACAGGTGCTGCGAGTCGACGTCGTGCCGCACCATCCCGATCTCCTTCATCGTGTCGATGAACTCGGAACGGATGCCCGCGCCCGGGATGTACACGAAGCCGTGCGTCGCGCGCATGATCGTGTTGAGTCCGTCGCGGTCGGCCAGGTAGAGCGCCGTGGCGAGCGGACGCTCGTAGACGGCGGCGAGGGTGTAGCGGTAGATGCGCGAGAGCAGGCCGCCGAGCGGATCGCGTTCGACGTGGTCGATGATGACGCGGAAGATCGCCGCGTACTCGCGGTTGAGCATCGCCACGAAGAGCTCGTCGAGCGTCCCGAACGCGGTCGTGACGCTCGCCGGGTCGACCCCGAGCCGGCTCGCGATGCGCGACGCCGAGACCGCGTCGAAGCCGTCGTTGACGACCAGGTATTCGGCGGCGTCGAGGATGGCATCCAGGTCGGGTCGACGGTCGTCGGAGGGCAGATCGTCGGGGGATCGATCGGGCACGCTGTCTCGTCTCTGGCGGAGTATCGGATCGTCGCCGACTGCTCGGCGGCGGAGAGTGCTCCCAGCACGCCAAATGTACCGGTCTGTGCACGAGGCTGTGGACAGGGGGCCCGGGCACCGCGGACGGCCTCTACGGTGGTTCGCATGCGCCGAGCCCTGTGCCTGATCATCGCGGCGGCCACCGTCACGGGGGCGGCGACCGCGTGCGTCGGGCCCACGCCGATCCCGACGCTTCCGCCGCAGTCCACCGCGACGCCCGTGTTCGCGTCGGAAGAAGAGGCCCTTGCGGCGGCGACTGCTGCCTACGAGGAATACCTCCGGGTCGCGGACGAAGTTGGCCAGCGCGGCTGGGCGGATGCCGAGGGCGATCTAGGCACGGTCGTCGTTGATCCGCTCCTCTCCGAAGAACTGGAGACCGGGGCGTCGTTCGAGTTGGAGGGATATACCCAAAGCGGTCAGTCGACCTTCGATTCTGTCGCGCTCCAATCCGCGGAGCTGTACGGCGATCCCCAGGTCATCTTCTACGTGTGTCTCGACGTAAGTGACGTCGATGTACTTGGCCCCGATGGTCAATCGGTGGTGCCGGGAGGTCGACCCGATCGGTTGCCGCTGGAAGTCGAGGCATTGGGTGCGCCGCCAATGAAGATCGCGCGGTCCGAACTGTGGTCCGGTTCAGACTTCTGCTAGCGCTGGCGACGGTGGTGACGGTCGTTGGACTAGGGCCGACCGCTACAGCGTCGACGGTCGCCGGATCGGGGCCCACCGCCCGGACTTGTAGCGTCGCCGAGGCGAAGCTTGGGCACTGCGAGGCCGATGGCGCGCTCAGAGGTGATGAGGCCGTGCTCACCGGGAACGGCTCGCAGCCGGGCTCGGGTGGTGGAGGTGCCGCGGCGGGCGGCGGGGGTGCCGCCGCCGAGGAGCCGTTCTGCGAACTGGTGATCGCCGACTCGCGGTGCCTGCGGGATGGGCGCAGCCGCCCGGGCGAGCCCGCCGCGCCGACCATCACGCTGAGCGACATCGCCGCGTTCCGTCCCGCCCCCGGCGAGCAGCGGATGCAGCCCGACGGCTGGACGGTCGCGGGCCTCGACACGAACTTCTACGCCATCCGACCGGTCGAAGTGGTCGACGGCACCCTGCTCGGGGAGCCCGCATCCGTGCGGTTCATCCCCGTCGCCTATCACTGGACCTACGGCGACGGCGACGGCGCCACGCTGGGCACCCCGGGCGGCACGTGGCGGTCGCTCGGCCTCGCCGAGTTCGATCCGACGCCGACGAGCCACGTCTACGACGAGCTGGGCGACTACACGATCCGGCTCACCATCGACGTGCGCGCCGAATACCGCTGGGCCGGCAGCGGGTGGATCCCCATCGACGGGCGGCTCACGGTCCCGGCCAACGACCTGCACCTCAGCGTCGGAACCGCCGACACCGTGCTCGTCGAGCGCGACTGCGCGGTCGACCCCGCCGGACCCGGCTGCTGACCACCGCGGCAGCCTCCGCCGCCCCGACCGCGCGCGCCACCGCCCCGGGCTCCGCGAGCTCCGGTCGCCCGTCCCGACCCGGCGCGGGCGACCAGGTCGAAGGTAGGCTCCGAGGGTTGTCATAGGCGAGACCCAGGTTCGGGTCGGAGGCTCGAAGCGCTGAAAGGAGCACTCGATGTCCGAGTCCGAACCGACTCCCGACGCCACCGCGCCGGTCGAGTCCCCGTCCACCCCCGTCGTCGTGGCCGACCGGCCCGTCGGCCCCGACCAGGACGCCGCCGCGCCGACCGCACCGGCCGATGCTCCGCCGCCCCCCACCGCTCCGCCGGTCGACACGGTTCCGCCGGTCGTCGACCCCGCGCCGCCGACGACGGGGCTCACCCCGCCGCCGACGACCCCCGTCGACGACGCCGCGACCAGCACCCCGGAACCCAAGAAGCGATCCGCCGTCGGACCGCTCGTCGCGGCCCTCGCCGTCGGCGCGCTCGTCGGCGGCGTCTCCGGCGCGGGCGTCGCCGCGTGGTCGATCTCGTCCACCGCCACCACGACCGCCGGGGCCGCGGCATCCCCGCAGACCATCACCGTCAACAGCCCGGATGACGTCAACGTCGTCAACGCGGTCGCCGTCAAGGTCGCCCCGTCGGTCGTCACGATCGACGTCGCCTCCAGCTCCGCCGCGGGCAGCGGCTCGGGCGTGGTGCTCACCTCCGACGGCTACGTGCTCACCAACACGCACGTGGTGACCCTCGGCGGCGCGACCGCCGGCGGATCCATCGAGGTGACCACCTCCGACGGGAGCATCTACTCCGCCGAGATCGTCGGCCTCGACCCGGTGGTCGACCTCGCCGTCATCAAGCTGCAGGGCGCGAGCGGGCTCACCCCGATCGAGTGGGGCGATTCCGACGCGCTCGACGTGGGCGACCTCGCCGTCGTCGTCGGCGCGCCGCTGGGCCTGTCGAACAGCGTCACCGACGGCATCGTGAGCGCACTCAACCGCAGCATCAGCATCCAGTCGTCCGCGGTGCCCGACGACGGTACCGACAGCGGCGAGTCGGACAGCCCGTTCCAGTTCGACCTGCCCGACGGCACGACGGCTGCGACCGGCACGATCTCGGTTCCCGTCATCCAGACGGATGCGTCGATCAACCCTGGCAACTCCGGCGGCGCCCTCGTCGACGAGAACGGCAGCCTGGTCGGCATCGTCGTCGCGATCGCGACCACCGGGTCGACCACGACCAGCGACCAGTCCGGCTCGATCGGTCTCGGCTTCGCCATCCCGTCGTCGCTCGCGCAGCGGGTGGCGCAGGAGCTGATCGAGACCGGCAGCGCCAGCCACGGGCTGCTCGGCGCGACCGTGCGCGACGCGACCAGCGACGACGGCGACA
>JBHIXX010000043.1:0-17445 GCA_041984585.1 Pseudolysinimonas sp.
CGCCTGCGCCCGCGACGACGGCCGCGAGCACGGCCGCCGCGGGCACGTCGGCGGCGACCACGAGCGACAGGTCCTGCGTCGCGGCGGGCAGCGTGCCGATCGGCTGCGCGGCGATCTCGGTCGCGGAGAGCTCGAGCAGGGCGTCGAGGTCGAGTTCCGCGACGGCGGCGCGGGGCAGGTCGAGCTCGCGCGCGATCGACGGGCGCAGCTCGCCGGCCACGCCGATCTCGCGGGACTCCCCCGTGACCGTCGTCGCGACCACCCGCGCGGTGCGGCCCGGGTGCAGGGCGGGATGCTCCCCGCGCTCGAACTCGATGTCGACGGCGGCGGCCAGCGCGGCCTGGCGCACCAGGTCGAGCGCGTCGCCGAATCCGAAAGGCACGGCCTTGCGGCCCGGCTGCTTCGGGGTGAGGTCGCCGAGCACGAGCATCGCGACCCGCTGTCGCTCCGGAGGCAGCGTGGCCGTCAGCTCGGCGAGCACCGCATCCGTCGGCTTCTCTCCGCCTGCGGGCAGGTCCGCGGTGCCGTACGCGGTGCCCGGCTCGGGCCGCCAGACGCTGCCGAGCTCGAACAGCTCGAGGTCGAGCAGGCCGCGCGACAGGTTGCGGCGCGCCGTCTCGAGCAGCCCGGGCAGCAGCGAGCGGCGCAGCAGCGGCGCCTGCGGGTCGAGCGCGTTGGCGAGTTCCACGGCCGCCGCGCCCGGCTCGAACATCTCCACCGTCGCCGGCGACAGGAACGGGTAGGCGAGCACCTCGGTGGCCCCGCCCGCCGCGAGCGCCGACGCGATCCGGCGGCGCACGACCTGCTCGCGGGAGAGGCCGCGTCCCGGGGGCGCCACGGGGAGTTCCGACGGAATGCGGTCGTACCCGGTGATGCGGGCGACCTCTTCGACCAGCCCGGCGGCGTCCACCAGGTCGGTGCGCCACGTCGGCGGGGTGACGAGCCACTCGTCGCCGCCCTCCTTCGCCGACGGGGCCTCGATGGTCGCGCCGATCATCTCGAGCACGCCGCGCACCTCGTCGTCGGTGTAGGCGACGCCGACGAGGGCGGCGGGGCGCTCCGGCGAGAACCGGATGGCGGCCGGCGCCGCGGTGTCGTCGAGGATCACGCCGAGCGGGTCGATCGTGCCGCCCGCGAGCTCGACGAGCAGGTCGGCGACGCGCTGCGCCGCGATCCGGCCGAGCTCGGGGTCGACGCCGCGCTCGAAGCGCTTCGACGCCTCGCTCCACAGCTTGTGGCGACGGGCGGTGCGGGCGATCGACACCGGGTCCCAGTGCGCCGCCTCGATGAGGACGTCGGTCGAGCTGTCCGAGATCTCGGTGGACGCGCCGCCCATCACGCCGCCGAGCCCGATCGGCCCGGAGTCGTCGGTGACGACGAGGTCCTCGACGTCGAGCTTGCGCACCTGGTCGTCGAGGGTGGTCACGGTCTCGCCCGCGCGGGCGCGGCGCACGACGATGCCGCCCTGGATCTTCGCCAGGTCGTAGGTGTGGATCGGCTGGCCCAGTTCGAGCATCACGTAGTTCGAGATGTCGACGGTGAGCGAGATCGACCGGATGCCGGCCAGCTTCAGCCGCGCCACCATGTGCGCAGGCGTCGGCCGGGCGGGGTCGATCCCCCGCACGACGCGGGCCGCGAAGGCGTCGCAGCCGACCCGACCGCGGATCGGCGCGTCGTCGACCAGCTGCACGGGGTACTCCCCGTCGGGCTCGGTCACCGTCACGGCGAGCGCCGGGTCGCGGAACGTCGCGCCGGTCGAGTGCGCGTACTCGCGGGCGACGCCGCGCAGCGAGAGCGCGTAGCCGCGGTCGGGCGTCACGTTGATCTCGACCGCCGCATCCGCCAGCCCCAGCAGCTCGGTGGCGTCGGTGCCGACGGGCACGTCGATGCCGCGCTCGACGAGCCGCAGGATGCCGCCGTGCTCGTCGCCGAGCCCCAGCTCCTTCTCCGAGGCGATCATGCCGTCGGAGACGTGGCCGTAGGTCTTGCGCGCCGCGATGACGAACGGCTGGTCGGGGGTCGGGCCGGGCAGCGCCGCGCCGGGCAGCGTGACCGCCACCAGGTCGCCCTCGTGGAAGTTGCCGGCGCCGCAGACGATGCCGCGGGGCTCGGGGTCGCCGACGTCGACCTGGCACCAGCGGATCGTCTTGCCGTTCGACTGCGGCTCTTCGACGAACGACAGCACGCGGCCGACCACGATCGGGCCGGTCACGTCGAAGCCGTGGACGGTCTCCTCCTCGAAGCCCACCTTCACGAGGGCCTCGTGCAGGTGCTCGAGGGTCACGTCGTCGGGGAGGTCGGTCCACTCCCCCAGCCAGCTCACCGGGACGCGCATCTCAGACCACCATCCCGAACTGCTGCGAGAAGCGCACATCGCCCTCGACCATGTCGCGCATGTCGTTCATGTCGTTGCGGAACTGCAGCGTGCGCTCGATGCCCATGCCGAAGGCGAAGCCCTGGTACTCGTCGGGGTCGATGCCCGCGCTGCGCAGCACGTTCGGGTTGACCATGCCGCAGCCGCCCCACTCCACCCAGCGGGCGCCGCCCTTCGCGTTGGGCTGCCACACGTCCATCTCGGCGCTCGGCTCGGTGAACGGGAAGTAGTTGGGGCGCAGGCGGATCTGCGCGCCCGCGCCGAACATGGCGTGCGCCAGGTGCTCGAGCGTGCCGCGCAGGTGCGCCATCGTCAGGCCGCGGTCGATCGCGATGCCCTCGATCTGGTGAAACACCGGGGTGTGGGTGGCATCCAGCTCGTCCTTGCGGAACACCTTGCCGGGCGCGACGACGTATACCGGCAGGTCGCGCTCGAGCAGCGAGCGGATCTGCACCGGCGAGGTCTGCGTGCGCAGCAGCAGGTGCCGCTCGACGGGCGAGACGAAGAACGTGTCCTGGTCGCCGCGCGCCGGGTGGTCGGGGTCCATGTTGAGCGCGTCGAAGTTGAACCACTCGTGCTCGAGCTCGGGCCCCTCGGCGACCTCCCAGCCCATCCCGACGAACACGTCGGACATCTGCTCCATGAGCAGCGACAGCGGATGCCGCGCCCCCTTCCGCCAGCGCGACGGCACGGCGGTGACGTCGACCGCCTCGGCGGCGAGCTGCAGCTCCTCCTCGGCGGCGAGCACCTCGGCCTCGCGGGCGGCGAACGCCTCGTTCACCCGGCCGCGCGCGCCGCCGATCAGCTTCCCGGCGGTGGCCTTCTGGTCGGGCGGCACCTGGCGCATCAGCGCGTTCAGCTTCGCCAGGGGCGAGCCGTCGCCGGTGTGGGCGATGCGGGCCGCCTTCAGCGCGCCCGAGTCGGCGGCCTCCGCGAACGCCGCGAGCGCGGCCTCGACGGCCTCGGCGACGGCGGATTCGGTGATCTCGGTGGGCTCGGACACGAGTGTCGAGTCTAGTGTCGGCACGGGTCGCCTCCGAGACCGGGTGGCGGCGCGGAACCGACTCGCGTCAGCGACCCGCCCCCGGCAGTCCCGCGCCCGCGCCCATCCCGGCGTCCGGCACCTTCGCCATGTCGATCGAGCCGTCGGGATGCACCCCGCGCCGCGGAATGCGCGGCCGCCCCGCCCCCGGGCCGGTGCGCCGCGCGACGATCCGGGCCACCCACGACAGCAGAAGGTTGAGGGTCAGATAGATGATCAGCACGACGAAGAACAGCGTGAAGAAGTAACGGTTGCCGAAGAAGTTCGAGAGGCTGCGCACCGTGTTGAGCAGCTCGTCGTAGCTGATGATGTAGGCGATCGCGGTGTCCTTCAGGAGCACCACGAGCTGGGCGATGATGATCGGCAGCATGTTGCGGGCCGCCTGCGGGAACTCGATCGACAGGCGCGTACTCAGCGGTGTCAGCCCGATCGTGAGCCCCGCCTCCCGCTGGCCCTTCGGGAGCGCGGCGATGCCGGAGCGCAGGATCTCGCCGATGATCGCGCCGTTGTAGATGCCGAGGGCGACGACGCCCGCCACATACGACGACGTCGCGAACACCAGGAAGATGAACAGCATCATCAGCAGCACCGGCATGCCGCGGAAGAACTCGAGCACGACGGTCACCGGGAGGCGCACCCACGCGGTGCGCGCCGTGCGCCCGAAGGAGAACAGCACGCCGATCACGATCGCGAGCACCGCCCCGGCGCCGGCCATCGCGAGCGTGCCGAGCAGGGCGCTGCCGAGCCGTCGCCAGACGGCGACGTCGAGCAGGATGTCCCAGCGGCTCGGGTCGAGCAGCGACGGCTGCTCCGCCCCGGCCGCCGTGATCCGCGGGCTCGCCAGCTGCACGGCCAACCACGCCGCACCGGCGATGAGCAGAGCGATCACCACGACCGACACGATGCGGGCGGTGCGTCGGGCGCGAGGACCGGGCGCGTCGTAGAGCACGCTCATCGCAGCACCGCCACCCGCTTCTCGACGACGGCCGCGACGCGGCCGAGGGTGATCGTGACCACGAGGTAGAACACGGCGACCCCGAGGAGGATCGAGATGACCTCGTCACCGCGGATGTTGATGACCGTGCGGCTCGACGCGATGAGTTCGACGACGAAGAACCCGCCCGCGATCGAGGTGTTCTTGGTGAGCGCGATCAGCACGTTGATGATCGGCGGGATCGTCATCCGGACCGCCTGGGGCAGGATCACGAAGCCGAGCGTCTGGCCGAAGCGCAGGCCGATGCTGCGGGCCGCCTCGGCCTGGCCGACCGGGATGCCGTTGATGCCCGAGCGGACGGCCTCGGCGATGAACGGCGCCGTGTAGGCGGTCAGGCCGATGCAGGCGAGCGCGAAGAAGGTGTCCTGCGACGACAGCCCCGGGAAGCGGACCCCCAGGTACGGGAGCATGAACGCGCACCCGAACAGCACGAGCGTAAGCGGGATGTTGCGGAAGATCTCGGTGTAGACGGTGCCGATCGCACGGAGCGGGGCGACCGGTGAGACCCGGAACCCGGCGACCACGATGCCGACGGCCAGCGCGCCGACGCCCGAGATCGCGAGCAGCGACAGGGTGCGGAGGAATCCGGCCCACAGGATGTCGAAGTTCTCGAAGACGGCGTCCACGGTCCTCCTCTCGGGTCGCGGTCGGTCGGGTGGAACGGTCCGGGCACGGAATGGTCGGTCGGTCCCGGCGCCCGTCGGGCGGGGGTGGGGCCGGGCTCACGGCCCGGCCCCACCCGATCATCCGATCAGTAGCGGTCGACCACCGGCGGCTCCGGCAGCGGCAGCTCGGTGCCCGCCGTCGCCTCCCATGCGGCATCCCACGAGCCGTCGGCGTAGATCGCCTCGAGCACGTCGTTGATCCACATGCGGAAGTCGGTGTCGTCGAGCGCCAGCCCGATGCCGTACGGCTCCGCGGTGAACGGGTTGCCGACCACCTCGAACTCGCCGCCGCTGTTGGCCGCGAGGCCCGCCAGGATGACGTTGTCGGTCGTCACCGCGACGGCCGTGCCGGTGCGCAGCGGCTCCAGGCAGTCGGAGTAGCCCGCCGCCTCGAGGATGTTGTCGGTGTACTCGGAGATGTTCGCCAGCGACGTCGAGCCGCTCACGGTGCAGACCGTGGCGTCGGGGTTGTCGGCGAAGAACTCCGGCCCCTCGATGCCCTCCGGGTTCCCGGCCGCGACCAGGATGTCCTGACCGGCCTCGTAGTACGGCCCGGCGAACGAGACGACCTCCTTGCGGGTGTCGTTGATCGTGTAGGTGGCGATCACGATGTCGACCGTCCCCGCCTCGATGAACGGCTCGCGGTTGGCGGACACCGTCTCGACCCACTCGATGGAGCCCTCGTCGATGCCGAGCTGCGCGGCGATCAGCTTGCCGATCTCCACGTCGAAGCCCTCGGGGTCGCCGCTGGGGCCCTCGAGGCCGAACAGCGGCTGGTCGAACTTGGTGCCGATGGTGATGGTGCCCGCCTCGGCGAGCGCGGCCATCGTGGTCCCGTCCTCGTACGGGACCATCTCCATCATGTCGTCGTCGCCGTCCCCGGTGGTCGGGGCGTCGGAGTCGACGCAGCCGGTGAGCGCGAGAGCGCCGATGGCGACGGCCGCGACGGCCAGTGACCCAGTGCGGAATCTCATGGTTTCCTCCTTGGTGTGGGTTCCCCCACCGATCAATGGGTGAGGATCTTGGACAGGAAGTCGCGCGCCCGCGGGCTCTGCGCCTTCGTGAAGAACTGCTCGGGCGGGGCCTCTTCGACGATCTCGCCGTCGGCCATGAACACCACCCGGTTCGCCGCCTTGCGCGCGAAGCCCATCTCGTGGGTGACGACGACCATCGTCATCCCCTCGGAGGCGAGCTCGACCATGACGTCGAGCACCTCGTTGATCATCTCCGGATCGAGCGCCGATGTCGGCTCGTCGAGGAGCATGAGCTTCGGCTCCATCGCGAGCGACCGGGCGATCGCGACACGCTGCTGCTGACCGCCGGAGAGCTGCGCCGGCATCTTGTCGGCCTGGTCGGCGACGCCGACCCGGTCCAGGAGCTCGCGCGCCCGCGCCTCGGCCTTCGCCTTCGGCAGCCGGCGCACCTTCATCGGACCCAGCGTGACGTTCTGCAGCACCGTCTTGTGCGCGAACAGGTTGAACGACTGGAACACCATGCCGACGTCGGCCCGCAGCCGCGCGAGTGCCCGGCCCTCCTCGGGCAACGGCACCCCGTCGATCGTGATCGTGCCCGAATCGATCGTCTCCAGGCGGTTGATCGCGCGGCACAGGGTCGACTTGCCCGACCCCGACGGGCCGATCACGACCACGACCTCCCCGCGGCCGACCGTGGTGGTGATGTCCTTCAGCACGTGCAGATCACCGAAATGCTTGTCGACGTGGTCGAGGACGACGAGCGGCTCCATCACCTCAGTCAACCTGTCCCCCGACCGGGGGTCAACAGGTCGTTCCAACCGTAATCAGGCCGAAACCTGCGGCTCCGGTCAGACCGACGTGCGCTGCGCGAAGGCCGACTCGTAGAGGCAGACGGATGCGGCGGTGGCCAGGTTCAGCGACTCGGCGTGCCCGTAGATGGGCAGCTTCACGACGTGGTCGACCAGCTCGAGGTCGGCATCGTCGAGCCCGTGCGCCTCGTTGCCGAACAGCCACGCCGTGGGTGCGGCCAGCAGGTCGCGCACCTCGGGCAGGTCGCGGCCCTTCACGTCGGCCGCCACCACCTGCAGGCCGGCGGCCCGCGCGGCGGCGACCGCGTCGGCGAGCGTGCCGTGCTGGGCGATCGGCACGTGGAAGATCGACCCCGTGGTCGACCGCACGACCTTCGGGTTGTAGGCGTCGACGGCGTCGCCGGTGAGCACGACCGCGTCGGCGCCGGTGGCATCCGCGGCCCGGATGACGGTGCCCGCGTTGCCGGGGTCGCGCACCTCGTGCAGGATCGCGACCAGCTTCGGGGCGCCAGCGAGCAGCTCGTCGGCGGCCGCCGGGAACTGCCGGCACACGGCGACGACGCCCTGCGGGGTCACCGTGTCGGCCATCGCGTCGATGACCTGCTCCGAGGCGGTCTCGACGTCGACGCCGCCGTCGACGGCGGCCTGCACGATGTCGGTGTAGCGCTCGAGCGCGGCCGGGGTCAGATACAGCTCGACGACCAGCTCGTAGTGGAAGGCGAGCGCCTCGGCGACCGCCTGCGGCCCCTCCACCAGGAACAGCCCGGTCTTGGCGCGCGCCGAGCGCTTCGCCAGCTTGTGCACCGCGCGCACGCGGGGCGAGCGCGGGTTGTCGATCATGGCCAGAACTCTACGACCGGCGGGGGAAACTCCCGGTGAACAGCCGCGGAGGGCCGTCGAACCGACCACTTGGCGTTCGCAGTTTGTTGTCGCTAAGAGCCAGATAGGGCAAGGCACGGTCGTGTCACGCAGGTTGCGTCTCGAACCGCGGCCCCGCGTGCTCGCCCGGAAGACGAGACAAGGGCAGCAATCACGCCCGCACGAGCTTCGTTCCACGAGGATGGGCAAATGGATGCGAAGGACCTAAAGCGGCTCAACAAAGTTGCCAGCAAGATCCAGCGGGTGGCCGCAAGCACGCGCCCGCGCATCGAACGCCTCCAAATCGCGGGTCTGCCGGACACTGGTCTGGTAGTCGAGAGCCTCCCGCTCACAGTGAATGGACATTCAGGTTCCCAGTTTGTTGCTGCGCCAACTGGCAAGCGATGGGATGCCTGGCGGGTCGTGCTTGACGTTCGATCCGGCGAGCGGGGACAGGTTGTACACGTTGACGAGGTCTTCGTTGATCACGTTGTGCCCGAATGGATATTGCGCCTTTCGATGAACGACCTCGAGTTCTTCATGGCGAAGTTCCAAAAGGCCCTAGACGACGGCGGCGTAGGCTTCGAACAGCTTCCTCAAGTGCACCAAGACGCGTACAACGCCATGTACGCGAAGGCGCTATTGGTCGCGGGCGCCCTTGATCGGGTCTAGCAGCCCACGCGCCTTGCGTCTTTCGTGTGCTGCTCCTCGGACGCGGAACGGGGCGGGACCCGCAGGTCCCGCCCCGTTCCGGATACCGATCGCTCGGCTCAGGCCGCGGTGTCGGCCTTCTGGTTCACGTCCGACGGGAGCGCCTTCTTGGCGGTCTCGACGAGCGAGGCGAACGTCGCCGGCTCGTTGACCGCGAGCTCCGCGAGGATGCGACGGTCCACCTCGACCCCGGCGAGGCCGAGACCCTGGATGAGGCGATTGTAGGTGAGTCCGTTCGCGCGGGCCGCGGCGTTGATCCGCTGGATCCACAGGCGACGGAACTCGCCCTTCTTCGCGCGCCGGTCGCGGTAGGCGTAGACGAGGGAGTGGGTGACCTGCTCCTTGGCCTTGCGGTACAGGCGCGAGCGCTGCCCGCGGTACCCCTCGGCGCGCTCGAGCGTGGTCCGGCGCTTCTTGGCGGCGTTGACCGCCCGCTTCACACGTGCCATCTGATGACTCCCTTACTTTCCGAGCATCTTCTTGATGACCTTGGCGTCCTGCGTCGGGAGCTCGACGTCCCGGTTGAGGCGCCGCGTCAGCCGCGAGGACTTGCCCTCGAGGTTGTGGCGCATGCCCGAACCCTGCTTCATGACCTTGCCGCTCCCGGTGATTCGGAAGCGCTTCTTCGCACCGGAGTGCGTCTTCTGCTTCGGCATCCTGTTATTCCTCGTTGCTCTCCGACCCGGAGTTCATCCGGGCCTTGTACTCCGCCTTGCGGGCGTCGGCTTCGGCCTTGGCCTCGACCTTGCTCTTGAGCGGGCCGATGATCATCGTCATGTTGCGGCCGTCGATGGTCGGGGTCGACTCGACGGTGCCGAACTCGGCGACGTCTTCCGCGAAACGCTGCAGGAGGCGCACCCCCTGCTCCGGACGGGACTGCTCCCGGCCACGGAACAGGATCATGGCCTTGACTTTGTCCCCGCCCTGGAGGAAGCCCTCCGCGCGCTTGCGCTTGGTCTCGTAGTCGTGCTTGTCGATCTTCAGGCGGAAGCGCACCTCCTTGAGGATGGTGTTCGCCTGGTTCTTGCGCGCTTCCTTCTGCTTCTGGGCCTGCTCGTACTTGAACTTGCCGTAATCCATGATCTTCACCACGGGCGGCGACGAGTTCGGAGCGACCTCGACCAGATCCAGTTCGGCCTCCTGGGCCAGGCGCAGCGCGTCCTCGACGCGCACGACGCCGACCTGCTCGCCGTTGGGTCCCACGAGCCGCACCTGCGGCACGCGAATCCGGTCGTTCAGTCTGGGATCGCTGATGTGGAGTCCTTTCGTTCGATTCGAAAGGCAGATACTCCTCCGCGGCATGCGCCGCCATCCGCACCCTGGCTGCCGACCCGTCTCGCGACGGTCCGGCGGAGTGCAACGACCCGGTAGCCTGGAAAGTCGGCGGCGGGTGGGAGAGATCTCCTCTTTCGATTCCGGGGATGACGCCCCGGAGCCCGGGAAATGATAGCAGAGGACGTGCCGGTGAGCGAAGGATCGACCACGGATGCCGCGAGCGCGGCCGGCGACGAGCTGCGGGACATCTCCGAAGTCCCGGCCGTCGAGGTGATCAACACGGTCGCCGTGCACCTGCTCAGCGCCGCGGCCGTGCAGTGCGGCCTCGCCGACGACCCCGACGCGACCGCCGACCTCGACGAGGCGCGCAAGCTCATCGACGCCCTCGCCGGACTCGTCACGGCATCCGCGCCGCACCTCGGCGACCACCACGCCCGCGCCCTGCGCGACGGCCTGCGCAGCGTGCAGCTCGCGTTCCGCGAGGCCTCGCCCGTGCCCGACCCGATCGGTCAGGGCCCGGGCGAGAAGTACACCGGCCCGGTCACCTGAGGCGGACCGCGCTACCCGATCGGCCGCTCGCGCCGGGCGCCCGAGCCCGGTCGCCTGAGCCCGGGTCGGCGCGACTACCCGGCGGCGACCACGCGGATCGCGACGGAGTCGACGCGCTGGGCGACGACCTCCTCGCGCGCCCACGCCTCGGCCACGCGCCGCACGAGGGCGTCGAGGCCGTCCCGGTCGAGCCCGGGCTCCACGGCGAGCTCCACGACGACCTCCGGCGCCGCGAGCCGCGCGTCGGGGTCGCCCGCCGCAAGCCGGGCGTCCCGCACGGCCCCCTCCCCCGCGGTCGCGCGCCCCAGCGCCGCGAGCACGTCAGCGTCGTCCCACGCGGGAATCCACGGCTCGCCGAGCGCGAGCGCGCGGAAGGCGGGGCGGCGAACTCCGAGCTCCCCGGGGCTCCCCGGGTCGAGCACGAGCAGCTCGGTCCCCTCCCCCGCTGCGGCGAGGGCCACCCGCGAGGCGGCGACGGGCACGGGGCGGGCCTCGCTGTTCCAGGCGGCGAGCGCGTCGACGCCGGAGAACACCGGCAGCACGCCGCGACCGTCGGGTCCGGCCACCGTCACGAGCGCGAGCTCCTGGGTCTTGTCGACGGTCTGGCCGTGCGGACCCACGCCCTCGTCGCCGCGCTCGGCGATGAGCGGCGCGAGCACGCGCACCTCGTGGAGCACGGCGATCACCTCGGGCAGGGTCGCGTCGCCGGACCGGAACCGGGCCACGGCATCCGTCAGACGCGGGTCGGCGGAGCCGTCGTCGCCGGCGGCCGGGTTCGGCTGGAACTCGCGTCCCGCGAACGGCACGCCCGCGGAGTCGGCGTGCGGGGCGGGGTCGGGCGGCCCGTCCGACGGGGCCCGGCCGTCGGCGTCCGGCATCCCGGCGTGCGGGGCGGGGTCGGGCGTCACGGCCGCCCGGCGACGTCGAGCGCCTCGGGCAGGGTGAACGCCCCCGCGTAGAGCGCCTTGCCGACGATCGACCCCTCGACGCCGGCCGGGACGAGCCCGCGCAGTGCTTCCAGGTCGGCGAGGCTCGACACCCCGCCGGACGCGATCACCGGCTTGTCGGTGCGCTCCGCCACCCGGCGCAGCAGGTCGAGGTTCGGGCCGCGCAGGGTGCCGTCCTTGGTGACGTCGGTGACGACGTAGCGCGAGCATCCGGCGTCCTCCAGGCGGGCCAGCACCTCCCAGAGGTCGCCGCCCTCCTTCGTCCAGCCCCGCGCAGCGAGGGTGGTGCCGCGCACGTCGAGCCCGACGGCGACGCGGTCGCCGTAGCGGGCGATGGCCGAGGCGGCCCACTCGGGGTCCTCGAGCGCGGCGGTGCCGAGGTTCACCCGGCGCGCGCCCGAGCCGAGAGCGGCGTCGAGGCTGGCGTCGTCGCGGATGCCGCCCGAGATCTCCACCTCGACTCCGGCGGGCATGCTCGCCACCACCGAGTGCAGCAGCGCGCGGTTCTCGCCGCGGCCGAACGCGGCATCCAGGTCGACGAGGTGGATCCACTCGGCGCCCTGCTCCGCCCACAGCGCGGCGGCCTCGACCGGGTCGCCGTAGTCGGTCTCCGACCCGGCCTCGCCCTGGGTCAGTCGCACCGCCTTCCCGTCGGCGACGTCGACGGCGGGCAGCAGGATGAGGCGCTCGGTCACGATCTCCGACCCTACCCGCGCGTCAGAGCGAGCCGAGCCAGTTGGCGAGCAGCCGGATGCCGGCCTCGCCCGACTTCTCCGGGTGGAACTGGGTCGCGGTGAGCGGCCCGTTCTCGGCGGCCGCGACGAACGGCTCTCCGTGCGTCGCCCAGGACACCTTCGGTGCGGTCGACGCGACGGCGAACGCGCCGGTCGGCTCGAGCTCCCAGCCGCGAGCCGCGTAGGAGTGCACGAAGTAGAACCGCTCGCCGCTGATGCCGGCGAACAGCACCGAGTCGTCGGGGGCGTCGACGGTGTTCCAGCCCATGTGCGGCAGCACCGGCGCGTCGAGCCGGTCGACGACTCCCGGCCATTCGCCGAGACCCTCCGTCTCGACGCCCCGCTCCACCCCGCGGTCGAACAGCACCTGCATGCCGACGCAGATGCCGAGCACCGGGCGACCCCCGGCGAGGCGGCGCTCGATCAGCTCCGGGCCGCGCACCGCGTCGAGCGCCGACATCACCGCCGAGAACGCGCCGACGCCGGGCACCAGCAGGCCGTCGGCGTCCTGCACCTTCGCGCGGTCGGCGGTCAGCTCCACCCGCGCGCCGGCGCGCTCGAGCGCCTTGGCGGCGGAGTGCACGTTGCCGGATCCGTAGTCGAGCACGACCACGGAGGGAGAGGCGGTCATGCCTACAGCTTGCCCTTGGTGGAGGGCACGCCGCTGACCCGCGGATCCGGCTGCACGGCGAACCGGAACGCGCGCGCGAACGCCTTCATCTCCGCCTCCGCGATGTGGTGCGGGTCGCGCCCGGCGACGAGCGTCACGTGCATGGTGAGCGCCGCGTTGAACGCGATCGCCTCGAACACGTGCCGCACCATCGAGCCGGTGAAGTGGCCGCCGATGAGGTGCTGGGCGAAGCCGACCGGCTCGCCGGAGTGCACCAGGTACGGTCGACCCGACACGTCGACGACGGCCTGCGCGAGCGCCTCGTCGAGCGGAACGAGCGCATCGCCGTAGCGCGAGATGCCCGACTTGTCGCCGAGCGCCTCCTTGATCGCCTGACCGAGCACGATCCCCGTGTCCTCCACCGTGTGGTGCACGTCGATGTCGGTGTCGCCCGAGGCGGTCACCTCCAGGTCGACGAGGGAGTGCTTGCTGAACGCCGTGAGCAGGTGGTCGAAGAACGGCACGGTCGTCGAGATGCGCGACGTCCCCGAGCCGTCGAGGTCGATGCTGAGCGCGACGCTCGACTCGCTCGTCTCGCGCGTGATGGACGCGCGGCGGGTGCTGGTCATGCGGTCGAGCCTATCGGCGGTGCGCGGAGCCGGCGGGACGCCGCCCGGTGCGGTCGCGTGACCCGACGCCCCCCGGAGGGCGGGCCGAATCGGTCAGCGCGCGCCGCCCGGACCGAGAGCCGCGAGCTGCTCGAGGAAGTAGCCGGTCTCCTCCGCCGTGCCCGCGGTGACCCGCAGCGCGCCGGGCAGGCCGACGTTCCGCACCAGGATGTCGCGCTCCAGCAGCGCGCGGAAGGTCGCCGCAGGGTCGGCGAGACCGTCGAACAGCACGAAATTGGCCCACGACTCGTGCACGCGGTAGCCCATCGCACGGAGCTCGACGGTCATCCGGTCGCGCTGATCGCGGATGTCGCCGACCATCGCGAGCATCGCGTCGGCGTGGGCGAGCGCGGCCACCGCCGAGGCCTGGGTGAGCGCGGAGAGGTGGTACGGCAGGCGCACGATCCGCAGCGCGTCGACGACCGCCGGGTCGGCGGCGAGATAGCCCACGCGCACCCCGGCGAAGGCGAACGCCTTGCTCATCGTGCGCGAGACGATGAGCCGCTCGCGGCCGGGGAGCAGCGTGATCGCGCTCGGCGCGTCGTCGGGCATGAACTCGGCGTACGCCTCGTCGACGAACACCATGCCGGGGGTCGCCGCGTAGGCGGCCTCGATGGTCTCCAACGGCACCGGGGTGCCGGTCGGGTTGTTCGGCGCGCAGAAGAAGACCAGGTCGGGCTGCTCGCGCTCGATGGCGGCGACGGCCGTCTCCGGCGAGATGCGGAAGTCGGCGTCGCGCTGCGCCGTCACCCACTCGGTGCCGGTCGTGCCGGCGATGATCGGGTGCACCGAGTAGGTGGGCGGGAAGCCGAGCGCGCGGCGCCCGGGTCCGCCGAACGCCTGCAGGGTCTGCTGGATGACCTCGTTGGAGCCGTTGGCCGCCCAGATCTGCTCGGGGACGAGGCCGTGGCCGAGGTACCGCGCAAGCGCCGCACGCAGCTCGGTGAACTCCCGGTCGGGATAGCGGTTCGCGCCGAGCACGGCCACGGCGAGCCGCTCCACGATGTCGTGGGCGACCGCCTCGGGGATCGGGTGGGTGTTCTCGTTGACGTTGAGCGCGTAGCGCACCGGGTCCATCGGGGCCCCGTAGGGCTCCGCGCCGCGCAGGTCGTCGCGGATCGGCAGGTCGGAGAACGAGGTCACCGCACGAGTCTAGGAGCGGGTCGAGGGCCCTCTCTGCGGGACCGTGATGTCCTCGCCGCCGCCCGATGCGCGAGGGGGGGCGGCGAGAGGTCGAGGGGCCGAGTCGCCGGCGAGGGATGCCGGGGGCGACGTCGGGAGCCCCGGTCAGTCCGAGTACTCGGTCGGGATCGCGAGACGCTGACCCGGCTGCACGTCGGCGGACGGCAGTTGGTTGAGCGCGACGATGTCGGCGATCACCTCGCGCGGGTCGGCCTCAGGGGCGATCGACTCGGCGATCTGCCAGAGGGACTGGCCCGAGTCGACGAGCACGACGTCGAACGAGCCGGTCGGCGCCTCCTGCGTCGCCGTCGCACCCGGCGCCCCCACGCCGAACGCGAGAGCGAGGACGGCGAGCGGAGTCGCGACCAGCAGGGTGACGACGGCGCGACCGCGGCGGGTGAGGCGCAGACGCGGGGTCGCCGGAGCGGTGGACCGGACCGGGCCGAATGCCGGGGCGTAGCCGATGCTGCTCATGTCTCTCTCCGATCGCTTCCTGAGGCGCCGCGCGCCATCCGTTCTGTCTGTCTGGCCGAACGCTGTCTGGCTGTCTGGACAGGTCCCATCCGGGCCCCCGGCGGCCGGGCCGAGGACCCGGATGCGAACCTGTGTTCCGAACATACCTTCGATCGAAGATCTGTTCAAGTGCTTCCCCGTGTCGAGGGATCGGATCCCGCGACACTCTCGAACAGATGTTTGCCTCGGGGCTCCGGGGCGGATACAGTTTCGATCGCGACCACGAGTCGACCACCGACCACCGACATTCGCGGCGGAACCGGCAATCCGGGCCCGGCGTGCGGGGCGGGGCGACCCGATCGCGACACGGATGGGAGGATCCGGATGGCCGACATCGAGACGAACGACGGCGACACGGGCGACGCCGCGCAGGTGGACGCCGCGCCGATCGACGGCGGCCCTCGAGCCGGCACCCGGCGACGCACCAGCCTGAGCGACAAGCAGGTCGCCATCCTGGAGTTCATCCAGGCGTCGGTGGCGAGCCGTGGCTATCCGCCGAGCATGCGCGAGATCGGGGACGCGGTGGGCCTCGCCTCACTGTCGAGCGTCACCCATCAGCTCACCCAGCTCGAGCTCTCGGGCTACCTGCGGCGCGACCCCAACCGCCCGCGCGCGCTCGAGGTGCTGATCGACCTCCCCGGCTCCTCCCCCGAGTCGATCGCCCCCGTCGGTGACGCCGCGATGGTGCCGCTGGTCGGCCGCATCGCCGCCGGCATCCCGATCACCGCCGAGCAGCAGGTCGAAGAGGTCTTCCCGCTCCCCCGGCAGCTGGTCGGCAAGGGCGAGCTGTTCATGCTCAAGGTCTCCGGCGACTCGATGATCGACGCCGCCATCTGCGACGGCGACTGGGTGGTGGTGCGTCAGCAGAACACCGCCGAGAACGGCGAGATCGTCGCGGCCATGCTCGACGACGAGGCGACCGTGAAGGTGTTCCGGCAGCGCGACGGCCACACCTGGCTGCTGCCGCGCAACTCGGCGTTCGAGCCCATCCTCGGCGACTCCGCCCAGGTGCTCGGCAAGGTCGTGGCGGTGCTCCGCTCGGTCTGAGCGTCCTCGACCGACGGTGCACGCCCGGCAGTCGACCGCCGGATCGCGCCCTCAGCGGGCCGGCGCGACCACCATCGTGAAACTGGTCGGCATCCGCACCGCGAACCCGAGCCGCTCGTAGATGCGGATGGCCCCGGTGTTCGCGCCGGCGACGTGCAGGAACGGCAGGTCGCCGCGGGCGACGATCCCGGCCGCCACCGCACGAACCAGGCGCGCCGCCAGGCCGCGGCCGCGGGCGTCGGGATGCGTGCAGACCGCCGAGATCTCGCCGTAGCCGTCGGGACGCATCCGCTCGCCCGCCATCGCGATCAGCCGGCCGTCGCCATCCCGCAGGCCGAGGTAGCCGCCGAGCTCGACCGTGCGCGCCTCCCACGGCCCGGGACGCGTCAGGTCGACCAGTGCCGACATCTCGGCGACGTCGTCGAGGCCGAGCGGCACCGCCTCCGGGTCCGGCTCGCCGGATTCGCCCTCGGCGACCATCTGCACCCCCGGCGCGCGGAACGGCACCCGCCAGCCGTCCGGGGGCGCGTCGGCGCCGACGAGCAGCCCGACCCCGCCGGTGCCGAGCAGGTCGCGCAGGTCGGACCACGGATCCCGCGCCCCGGCATCCCACCCGACGAACCGCGCCACCTCGGGCCGGTAGCCGAGCGCCGCGCCGGACCGCCGCGCGAACGCCGCGTGCGGCCCGCGCAGCGACGCCGTCACCGGATCGTCGAGCGCGTGCACGACGCGATGCTACCGGCGGCGGCCGACCCCGGTCCGCGTGTGACGCCGGGGCCGCTCGGGGCGATCAGGCGGGCTGCGGCGAGGCGAGTGCGGCGACCAGCCGATCCGCCACCGACCGGGTGGCGAGCAGCCGTAGCCGCGTGCCCTCCTCCTCGTACGCGGTGTCGAGCACCTTGGCGCGGTCGTGGGCGAGCGCGACCACGTCGCCGCGGTCGTAGGGCACCAGCAGCTCGAGTTCGACGTCGAGCTTCGGCAGCGCCTCCGCGATCCGCGCCCGCAGCTCGTCGACGCCCTCCCCCGTGCGGGCCGAGACGAACACGGCGTCGGGCTCGAGCCCGCGCAGCACTAGGCGGCGCTCCTCGTCGACCAGGTCGGACTTGTTGAACGCGATGATCTCCGGCAGGTCGCGGGCGCCGGCATCGCCGAGCACGTCGCGCACGGTGGCGATCTGCTTGCCCGGATCCGGATGCGCGGCATCGACGACGTGCACGACGACGTCGGAATTGCCGACCTCCTCGAGCGTCGAGCGGAACGCCTCCACCAGCTGGTGCGGCAGGTTGCTCACGAACCCGACCGTGTCGGCGATCGTGTACTCCCGACCGTCCGGCGTGCGGGTGCGGCGCACCGTCGGATCGAGGGTGGCGAAGAGCGCGTTCTCGACCAGAACGCCCGCGCGCGTGATGCGGTTGAGCAGGCTCGACTTTCCGGCGTTGGTGTAGCCGGCGATGGCCACACCCGGCACCTCGAACCGGTCGCGGTTGGCGCGC
>JBHIXX010000044.1:0-17230 GCA_041984585.1 Pseudolysinimonas sp.
GGATGGTGGTCGAGGCGTTCGGGCTGGCGCTGCAGGTGCAACGCACCGACGACGGCCGGTTCTCGGCCCGGGCCGCCTGATCTGGTAGCATCGCTCCTTGGCCGTTCGGCCCCGAAACTCCCTCCCATTCACCGAGGTACCGTCATGAAGTCCGAGATCCACCCCGAGTACGCGCCGATCGTCTTCCGCGACCTCGCGAGCGGTGAGACCTTCCTCACCCGGTCGACCGCGACCAGCGACAAGACCATCGACCTCGACGGCGAGACCTACCCGGTGATCGACGTCGAGATCTCGTCGGCGTCGCACCCGTTCTACACGGGCAAGCAGCGCATCCTCGACAGCGCCGGCCGCGTCGAGAAGTTCAACACGCGCTACAAGAACTTCGGCGCCAAGGGCTGAGTCCCCGGCACCGCCTGCGACGGCGATCGGCTTCGGCCGGTCGCCGTTTCGCATGTGTGCCGCGCCGGACGACGCGGCTCCTGACGGCAGGGGCGGATCGCGAAGCGCGGCGCTACTCGGCGACCGCGCCGGGCGCGACAGGGCGCCGTGACGCCCACAGCGGCACGAGGACGTCGCGGGTGAGCGGGGCGAGCGGCAGCTCGTCGACCGCCGCCGCGTCGACCCAGAGGATCTCGGCGATCTCCGAGGCGGGGGAGAGCGGACCCTCGGTGCTCAGCGCGAACACCTCGGCCTGCACGGTCGCCCCGGGCTCGTTGAGGGCCGGCGCCGAGTAGGTGCCGAGGAACTCGGTGGCGGTCGGGTCGACGGCCAGGCCGAGCTCCTCGTCGAGTTCGCGCACCAGCGCCCCGAGTGCGCTCTCGGCGGCCTCGATCTTGCCGCCGGCCTGCATGAACGCGTCGCTGCCGCGCTTGCGCACCAGCAGCGTGCGCCCCTCGGCGTCGGTGACGATCGCGGCCGCCACGTGGATGGGCCCCGCCGGGTCCGGCTCGATCGCCGCGGGGGCGTCGAGTTCGCGGGGCGAGGTGTCGCCGAAGTCGAACGTGGGAACCGTCTCGCTCGGCCGCAACGGCGGCGCCGGGATCGGCTGGGTGTCCTCGATGGAGATCGCGGAGCGTACCGGCACCGTGGGCCAGTCGGAGGTCGCCGTGTAGTCGGCTCCGGCGGCCCGGCGCGTGGCCTGGTACGCGTCGACCTGCTCCGCGTACCACTCGGCCTGCGCGGCCTGCAGGTCGCGGACGTCGATGCGGTAGTCGGGAACCTGCTGCGCCAGCGACGCGGCGACGCCGGCCATCGCGGCCGCGACATCCGCGGGACGGTCCGGATCGGCCAGCGGGATGCCGTGCAGATCGGCCAGTCCGGGAGGCTTGCGCTTGCCGCTGCGCTCCGGGTCGGCGTGCCGGTCGAGCACGGCGACGTCGACGACGACCGACGGATGCGGCGGCTCGATGCGCGCACGCAGGCACTCACGCTCGAGCACCGACAGCAGCACGGGGGCGTTGTGCACCACCAGCGGGAGTCCGAGCGCATCGAGCACGCGCAGCGTCTGCGTGAGCTCGCCGATCGGCACCTCGCCGCCGGTCTCCGCGGGCCACGCCCAGCTGTCCGACACCGCGCCCTCGACCGTCCGCACCACCACCGCCGCCGCGACGATGCGGGCGGAGTCGACTTCACGCGAAGTGAGGCTCATGTGGAGGGCGGCGAGGTTCTGTTCCCCGTACCCCATCGGAGCAGGATACCCGAGCCCGCCCCCCGCTTGGGGGTCGGCGTCCCCGGGGACGGTGCCCGAAGGATGCTGGAACAGTGCCCAAGGATCTTGGGATCAGCGCTCGACGGATGCCGGGGACGGTCCCCGGAGGATCCGGGGATCAGTGCCCGGCGCCGAGGCGCAGCCAGTAGAAGCCCTGGCTGCCGAGGGTGAGCGTGACGCGGGCGTCGTCGCCGATGTGCGGGAACTCGCCGCCGCCGAACACGTCGGTCAGTCCGAAACCGTGCCAGCCGTCGAGGTCGAGGGTGACCGACACGGGGTTATGCGCGAAGGAGAACACGCACAGCACCTGCTCGCCCGGCTCGCGCACGCCGCCGCCGTAGTCGCGCACGAAGGCGAGCACCGACTCGTGGTCGGTGCGCACGACGCGCAGCGACCCCATCCCGAACACCGGATGCGACTTGCGCACGTGGATGACGCTGCGCACCCAGTGCAGCAGCGAGCGCGACTGGGCGAGCTGCGACTCGACGTTGACGAGCGAGTAGTTGTACACCAGCGACTGCACCACGGGCAGGTAGAGCTTCCCGGGGTCGGCGGTTGAGAAGCCGGCGTTGCGGTCGGGCGTCCACTGCATGGGCGTGCGGGACGCGTCGCGGTCGGGCAGCCAGATGTTGTCGCCCATGCCGATCTCGTCGCCGTAGTACAGGAACGGCGAGCCGGGGAGCGCGAACAGCAGCGCGTGCGCCAGCTCGATCTCGGCGCGGTTGTTGTCGAGCAGCGGGGCGAGGCGACGGCGGATACCGACGTTGACGCGCATCCGCGGGTCGTAGGCGTACCAGCCGTACATCGCCTGGCGGTACTCCTCGGTGACCATCTCGAGCGTCAGCTCGTCGTGGTTGCGCAGGAACACCCCCCAGGCGGCGCCCTCCGGCGTCTCGGTGGTCTCGGACAGCACGCGGGTGAGCTCCGCCGCCGACTGGGAGCGCAGCGAATAGAAGATGCGCGGCATCACCGGGAAGTCGAACGCCATGTGGCACTCGGGGTCCTCGTCGGTGCCCATGTACTCGACCACCTCGGCCGGCCACTGGTTGGCCTCGGCGATCATCACCCGGCCCGGGTACTCCTCGTCCATCAGCCGGCGCACCTTGCGGATGAACTCGTGCGTCTCAGGCTCCGACTCGCCGTTGCCCTCGTCGGACTCGTAGAGGTAAGGGATCGCGTCGAGACGGAACCCGTCGACGCCCATGTCCATCCAGAACCGGATCACCTCGAGCACGGCCTCGTGCACCGCCGGGTTGCGGTAGTTGAGGTCGGGCTGGTGCGAGAAGAACCGGTGGAAGTAGAACTGCCGGCGCTCGGCGTCGAACGCCCAGTTGGAGTCCTCGTAGTCGGTGAAGATGATCCGGATGTCGGGCCACTTCTCGTCGGAGTCGCTCCACACGTAGAAGTCGCCGTACGGCCCTTCCGGGTCGGTGCGCGACTGCTGGAACCACTCGTGCTGGTCGGACGTGTGGTTGAGCGGCAGGTCGATGACGACCCGCATGTCGCGCTGGTGCGCCTGGGTGACCAGGTCGCGGAACTCGTCGATCGTGCCGAACTCGGGGAGGATCGAGTGGTAGTCGGCGACGTCGTAGCCGCCGTCGCGCAGCGGCGAGTTGAAGATCGGCGGGATCCACAGCGCGTCGACCCCCAGCCACTGCAGGTAGTCGAGCTTGGAGATCAGCCCGCCGATGTCGCCCGACCCGTCGCCGTTGGAGTCGACGAACGAGCGCACCATCACCTCGTAGAAGACGGCGCGCTTGTACCACTGGGGGTCCAGTGTCAGTCCCGGGTTGTGCAGCGGGGCGGCGAAGGTCACCGTTCGAGTCTAGGTACGGCGGCGCCCGGCCCCGCACCGTTTCGGGCCGGGTTTCCCGCACCCGCGGGCCGCTCGGCGCCGCCGTCGCGCGGCCTCCGTAGACTCGCGGGGTGCCCGTTCCCGCGCCCCACGCCGACCTGCTCGCCGCGGCCGACATCCGCGAGCACGAGGCGACGTTGCTCGGCTCCCGCACCCGTTACTGGGAGTACGGGCCGGCGGATGCGGCGACGACGGTGGTCGCCGTGCACGGCTACCGCGGGGAGCACCACGGTCTCGAGCCGGTGATCGTGCGTCTCGACGGCGTGCGCGTCGTCTCGCCCGACCTGCCGGGGTTCGGCGAGTCGACCCCGATGACCGAGGCGGAGCATTCGATCGCCGGATACGGCGCCTGGCTGCGCGCGCTGCTCGACCACCTGGGCGTCGCCGGCTCCGCCGTCGTGCTCGGGCACTCGTTCGGCTCGATCGTCGTCGCCCACGCCGTCGCGAACGGCCTCCCCGCGCCGTCCGTCATCCTGGTCAACCCGATCGCCCGCGACGCGGCCGGGGCGACCGGCGTGGGCGCCACCCGGTTCTTCTACGGGGTCGCGCGGATGCTGCCCGAGCGCGCCGCCCGGGCCTGGCTCTCCAACCCGCTCGTCGTGCGGGGGATGAGCGTCGCCCTCGCGCAGACGCTGGACCCCGACCTGCGGCGGTGGATCCACGGCCAGCACCACGACTACTTCAGCCGGTTCTCGACCCGCGACTCGGTGGTCGAGGGTTTCGACGCCTCGCTCAGCACCTCGGTGCTCGCGGTCGCCGACCGGATCACCCAGCCGGTGCTGCTCGTCGCGGGTGAGAAGGACGGCATCGCCCCGCTCGACGGGCAGTTCGAGCTGCTCGGCGCCCTGCCCGACGCGCGCCTCGACGTGATCCCCGACGTGGGGCACCTGATCCACTACGAGACCCCGGTCGCGGCGGCGGCCGCCATCGGCGCGTTCCTCGACGGCGACGGCGCGCCCGCGGGACCGGCCGCCGACGGATGACCGCGCCGCTGCGGATCCTCGTCGACTGCCGCTACGTGCGCACCGACCACCACGACGGCATCTCCCGCTACTCCGCCCGGCTGGTCGAGGCGCTCGCCCGCCGGCATCCGGTGGAGATGCTGATCCACGACGAGGCGCAGCTGCGGATGCTGCCCGACCTGCCGTGGCATCGCATCTCGTCGCCGACCAACTGGCGCGAGCCGTGGGTGGCGCGGCAGGTGAACCGCCTCGAGCCCGACGTGGTCTTCACGACGCTGCAGACGATGGGCGACTCGGGCCGGCGGTACGGCTTCGTGCTGACGCTGCACGACCTGATCTACCACCGCCACCGCACGCCGCCGCGCGGGCTGCCCGCGATCATCCGGCTCGGCTGGTGGCTCTACCACCTGACCTACCTGCCGCAACGGCTGAGCGTCGGACGTGGCGACGAGGTGGTCACGGTGTCCGAGACGACGAAGGAGCTCATCGCGCGGCACCGCCTGGCCCGCAGCCCGGTCACCGTGGTGCCGAACGCCGCCGACCCGCTGGCCGCCGCATCCGGACCGCGCTCGGCGCCCGTCGCCCGCGATCTCGTCTACATGGGGTCGTTCATGCCGTACAAGAACGTCGAGACGCTCGCCCGGGCGCTGCGCGAGCTCCCCGGCTACCGCCTGCACCTGTGCAGCAGGATCACGGATGCCGACCGCGCCAGGCTCGAGGCGATCGCCCCCGAGGGCGCCCTGGTCGTGCACGACGGCGTGAGCGACGACGAGTACGCCGAGCTGCTCGGCGGGGCGCACGCGCTGGTCAGCGCCTCCCGCGACGAGGGGTTCGGCATCCCGCTGGTCGAGGCGATGAGCCTCGGCACCCCGGTGGTCGTGAGCGACATCCCGATCTTCCGCGAGATCGGCGGCGACGCCGCGCTCGTCGCGCCCGCCGACGACGCGTCCGCGTTCGCCGAGCGGCTGCGAGCGCTCGAGGACCCGGCGGAGTGGGAGGCGCGCTCGGCGGCCTCGCGCGAGCAGGCGCGGCTGTTCGACTGGGACCGCTCGGCCGGCATCCTGCTCGAGGTGCTCACCCGCGTCGGCACCGCCTCCCGCGCGCGCCGCGGGCTCCCGCCCGCCGACTGAGCGGCCGACCGCCGCTCACGACTGCGCGTCGTCCCGCGCCGACGCCCGCGCGAGCGAGGCGATCACGAGCGCGCGTCGTCCCGCGCCTCGACGGCGTTCTGCAGGTCGAGGTCGCCCCCGCGCGGGTCGATCGACGCGAGCTCGATGGGATCGTCGAAGGCGACCAGCGCCAGTCCGCCCTCGCTCACGTGGAAGCTATGCACCGATCCGTTGGTGATGACTCCGAACGCGTTGTCGGGCTCGGCGACGCTCAGCGCCGCGCGGATCGCGCCGCCGTGGCTGACGACGACGATCGACTCGCCCTCGTGGGCGGCGGCGATGCGCAGCAGGGCCGGCACGACGCGCGCGGCGACCTCCTCGCGCGACTCCCGCCCCGGCACCGGGGTGCCGTTCGGGAAGCGGCGCTCGACCTGCACGAAGCCCATCCCCTCGGCCTCGCCGTAGTTGCGCTCGACCAGGCCCTCGTCGGGGGTCGGCTCGGCGACGCCGATCTCGCCGGCGATGATGCGCGCCGTCTCGAGCGCGCGCGAGAGCGGGCTGGCGTAGACGACGCAGATCGGGCGGCGGGCGAGCAGCTCGCCGGTGAGCCGCGCCTGCTGCCGTCCGGTGTCGTTGAGCGGGATGTCGGTGCGGCCCTGGATGAGGCGGCGCCGGTTCCAGTCGGTCTCGCCGTGGCGCACGAGATACAGGTCGGTCATCGGGGATTCCTCGCGTCGATCCTAGGCGCGGGCCGTCGACGGCGCCGGGCGGTGCCGAACGGACTCAGGCCAGGCGCTCCCGCAGCGCCGCGAGCACTTCGGAGGTGCCGGCGTCGATCTTGAGCGTCGCCTTCGTGTCGCCCTTGGTGACGCCGCGGTTCACGACGATGACCGGCATCCGGCGCTTCACCGCCAGGTCGAGCAGGCGTACGCCCGAGTTCACGACGAGGGACGACCCCGCGATGATGAGCCCGTTCGCGCGGCGGACGAGCGCGGTGGCCTCGCCGAACTTCTCGGTCGGCACGAACTCGCCGAAAAACACGACGTCGGGCTTCAACATGCCGCCGCAGACGGTGCACTCAGGCACGACGACGCCGTCGACCGCGTCGATGTCGACGTCGCCGTCGGGGTTGAGCGCGATGTGCTCGGGGGAGTCGAGCCACGGGTTCGCCGCGGTGAGCTGTGCCGCGACGTCGGCGCGGGCGTAGTACTGGCCGCAGGTGAGGCAGTGCACGCGGTCCATCGAGCCGTGCAGGTCGACGACGTGCCGCGACCCGGCGCGCAGGTGCAGCCCGTCGACGTTCTGGGTGACGACGCCGGTGAGCAGCCCGTCGTCTTCCATCGCCGAGAGCGTGCGGTGACCCAGGTTCGGCTGCGCGGCCGAGAAGTGCTGCCAGCCGAGGTGGCTGCCCGCCCAGTAACGCTGACGCGCGCGCTCGTCGGCGAGGAACGTTTGGAACAGCATCGGGTTGCGCACCGGGGCGCCCTCGCCGCGGTAGTCGGGGATGCCGGAGTCGGTGCTCACGCCGGCGCCCGTGAGCACGGCGAACCGGCGACCGCGCAGCAGGTCGGCGGCCTGATCGATCTGACTGTCGACGGCGGGATCGACGGGAGCGGGCGCCATGAGCATCACCGACCTCCTTCCGCCCCTCCAGCGTAGATCGCCCAGATTTCGGATACGTTTCCCCCGCTTTCCGATAGGTTTCCGCCTCGTGCGCATCGTCCCCATCCCGTCGGCCGACGCCCCCGAGCTGCGGGACTACGTCGGCCTCACCGACGTGGTGCGTCGGCGCCTCGTCGAGCCGGAGGGCGGCCTGTACCTCGCCGAGTCGGTGAAGGTGATCGAACGCGCCCTCGCCGCCGGCCACCTGCCGCGGTCCGCCCTCGTGCTGCCGAAGTGGGTGGACGAGGTGTCGGCGCTGCTCGAGCCGTACGACGTGCCGCTCTACGTGGGCGAGTCGGACGTGCTCGAGGCCGTGACCGGGTTCGTGATGCACCGCGGAGCGCTGGCGTCGATGCACCGCCCCGAGCTGCCCGACCCCGCGGAGCTGCTGCGCGACGCGCGCCGGGTGGTGGTGCTCGAGGACATCGTCGACCACACCAACGTCGGAGCGGCGTTCCGCGCCGTGGCCGGCCTCGGCGCCGACGCGGTGCTGGTGAGTCCGCGCTGCGCGGACCCGCTCTACCGGCGCGCCGTGCGGGTGAGCATGGGCGCGGTGCTGCAGGTGCCGTGGACCCGGATCGCGGACTGGCCCGACGGCGCGGACCAGCTGCGCGCGGCGGGGTTCACCATCGCGGCACTCGCCCTCGCCGACGACGCGGTGGCGCTGCCGGAGTTCGCCGCATCCGCTCCGGAACGGGTCGCCCTGCTGCTCGGCACCGAGGGCGACGGACTGAGCCGCGCGGCGCTGGCGGCGGCGGATGTCACGGTCACCATCCCGATGGACCGCGGCGTCGACTCGCTCAACGTCGCGGCGGCGGCATCCGTCGCGCTGTACGCGCTGCGCACCGCCGCGGGCTGAGCGATGCTGCGGGCTGCCCGAGTCGGCGCCGTGCCGGTTTCGCGCTGAGCGGCTCCCGGGCACCGCGGGGCGGTCGGGTTAGGGTGACCCGGTGACCCCGCCCGCGGCCCGCGCCCGCCCCAGCGCGGCGGTGTACCGGCGGCGGCGGATCACCGTGTTCGGCGGGCTGGGACTCGCGCTGGCGATCGCGTTCTACCTGCCGCTCACCACTCTCGCGCCTCTGCGCGCCGCCGACCCGGTGCCGGTCGCCGACGGGGTGCCCGTCGCGGCGCCTGCCGACCTCGCGTGGCCGGGCTACGGGGCGGCGGCGATCGGCGCGGTCGGATATCCGGGGGTGCTCGCGCGCGCCGGGTCAACCGACGCGCTGCCGATGGCCAGCATCACCAAGGTGATCACCGCGCTCGTCGTGCTCGACGAGAAGCCGCTCGGCGTCGACGAGAGCGGGCCCACCTACGTGACGACGAGCGCCGATGTGGCCCTCTGGTCGACCTACCTGGCGCAGCGCGGCAAGGTCGCGCCGGTGAGCGCCGGGATGTCGCTCACCCAGCGGCAGCTGCTCGAGCTGACGCTCATCGAGTCGGCGAACAACTACGCCACGACGCTCGCGCGGTGGGCGTTCGGCTCCGACGCCGCGTTCGTGGAGGCGGCATCCGACTGGCTCGACGCGCACGGGCTCGACGGCATCCGGGTGGTGGAGCCCACCGGCATCGACGCGCGCAACGTCGGCACCGTCGACGCCCTCGTCGCGCTCGGCGCGCTCGCCCTCGCCGACCCTGTCGTCGCCCAGATCGTGGAGACGGAACGCAGCACGGTGCCGGGTGTCGGGGTGATCGAGAACACCAACGAGCTGCTCGGCTCGCTCGGTGTCGACGGCATCAAGACGGGCACGCTCGACTCGTTCGGCGCCAACCTGCTGTTCTCGGCCGAGCAGGCCGTCGGCGCGCACACCGTGCAGGTCGTCGGGGTGGTGCTCGGCGGCCCCGACCACGACGTACTCGACGCCGGCATCTCCCGCCTGCTCGGCACCGTCGCCGAGGGCTTCCACGAGGTGGTGGTGGCGGATGCCGGGGAGCCGTTCGCGAACTACCGCACCCTGTGGGAGGCGGAGGCCACGGCCGTCGCGGCGAGCACCGAGACGCTGCTGGTGTGGTCGGACTCCCCGGTGACGATGGACGTGCAGCTCGACGAGCTCCGGGACGGCGACGCCGGGGATCCGCTCGGACGCGCGACCTTCAGCTCCGGGCCCGCGACGGTGAGTGTCGACCTGGTGCTCGACGTCGACGTCGACGACCCCGGTCCGTGGTGGCGACTGGTCAACCCGGCCGCGCTGTTCTGACCCTCAGGCTTCGAACGACGGGCGCTTGGGGAGCACCCCGTCGCCCGACGAGCGGCCTCGGATGCGCCGCAGCACCCACGGGGCGAAGTACTCGCGCGCCCACAGCACGTCGTCGCCGCGCGCCTGCCGCCACGACTTCGCCGGCAGCGGCTCCGCCTCCATCGGCTCCAGGTCGTGCGGCACGTTGAGCGTGTCGAGCACCATGCGGGCGATGGTCTGGTGCCCGATCGGCGAGAAGTGCAGCCGGTCGGGCGCCCACATGCGCGGGTCGGTAAGCTCGCGCAGCGCCCACATGTCGGCGACGATCGCGTCGTGCTTCTTCGCGACGGCGTGCAGGTTCTCGTTGTAGATCGCGACCTTGCCCCGGATGCGGCCCAGCACCGGGGTGCCGCCGATGTCGGGCCCGTTGAACATGACCACCGTGGCCCCGTCGCGCCGCAGTCGGCCGATGCCGCCGTCGAGCCGTGAGGCCACCTCGTCGGGATCCGTGCCGGGCCGGATGATGTCGTTGCCGCCGGCCGAGATGCTCACCAGGTCGGGGGAAAGGTCGAGCGCCGCGTCGACCTGCTCGTCGAGGATCTGCTGCAGCAGGCGGCCGCGGATGGCGAGGTTCGCGTAGGCGAAGTCGTCGGCGCTCTCGGAGAGCACCTCGGCGACCCGGTCGGCCCACCCGCGATGCCTGCCGGGCAGCCCGGGCTCGGGGTCGCCGATGCCCTCGGTGAACGAGTCGCCGATCGCGACGTAGCGCGACCACGGATGACGCTGGTCCATTCCCCCGATTGAACCATCCTCGGGTGAACTCCGCCCGTCGCGCATCCGCGCGGCTAGCGCATCGAACGGGCTGTGACAAGCCCCCACCCCTCGACGGGCAGAGCCGGTTGACTGACCTCCGGCGCGAGATCCGCGCCACACCAGATCATTTCGGAGGTACATCGTGGGAATCCTCGGATGGATCGTCCTCGGTCTCGCCGCGGGCGCGATCGCCAAGCTCATCCTGCCGGGCCGACAGGGCGGCGGCTGGATCGTCACGCTTCTGCTGGGAATCGTGGGAGCGCTTCTCGGCGGCTTCATCGGAAGCGCCCTCTTCGGCATCGGGCTCGAAGAGTTCTGGTCGCTCCAGACCTGGCTTGTCGCCATCGGCGGCTCCATCATCGTCCTGCTGATCTACGGGCTGATCACGCGGGGTGCGCGGCGGGCCTGACCCGCCGGTTGGGGAATGACGGGGTGCCGATCGTGGGGGTCGGCACCCCGTTTCCTCGTTCCCGGATGCGCCCACGTCTCGACCGCGATCCGCGGGGCGACGTTCGCGCGGAGTTCATCCGGACCATCGACAGCGCCTCGCCGGCGGTGCTTGACTGACGACGTCCGCCCGGCTCGGGCGGCGGAACGGAGCACCCATGGGATTCATCGGATACCTCATCCTCGGCCTCATCGCCGGCGCGATCGCGAAGCTGATCCTCCCCGGCAAGCAGGGCGGCGGATGGCTCATCACGCTGCTGCTCGGCGTGGCCGGCGCCTTCCTCGGCGGCTTCATCGGGCAGATCGTGTTCGGGCGCCCCATCGAGGAGTTCTTCTCGATCTACACCTGGCTGATGGCCATCGGCGGGTCGATCATCGTGCTGCTCGTCTGGGGGCTCATCACGCGGGGTCGCAAGAAGTCCTGACCGCCACGCATCAGGAGGGCGTCGGCGACGGAGACGGCGCCTTCCGTGCTGTTCTGCGGATCGTCGCGCCTGCCGCAGCGACCGCCGCCACCTGCGCCGCCCGCGCCCTCCGGGCGATCGTCGGCGGCAGCTGCGACGATGGTGGGGTGACCGGGCGTGGGATGAGCGGGAGCCGTCCATGAGCAAGCAGGACGGGCGCTCCCGCACGGTCACCGACGCGCCCACCGACGACGCCACGGCGACGATCCTGCACGTCGACATGGACGCGTTCTACGCCTCCGTCGAGCTGCTGGAGCGACCCCAGCTGGTCCACAAGCCGGTCATCGTCGGCCATCCGTCCGCCCGCTCGGTGGTGACGGCGGCGAACTACGTGGCGCGGCGCTACGGCGTCAACTCGGCCATGCCGATGGCCGTCGCCCTGCGCCGCTGCCCGCAGGCGGTGGTGCTCGAGCCGCACTTCGAGCGCTACCAGCACTACTCCCGGGTCGTGATGGACCTGCTGCGCGACGTCACCCCGCTGGTGGAGCCGCTGAGCATCGACGAGGCGTTCCTGGATGTCGCGGGCGCCCGCCGCCTGCTCGGGTCGCCGTGGCGGATCGGCACCGACATCCGCGCGCGGGTCGAGGCGCAGACGGGTCTCACCTGCTCGGTGGGCGCGGCGGCCACGAAGTACATCGCGAAGCTGGCGTCGAGCCGCGCGAAGCCCGACGGGCTGCTCGTCGTGCCGCGCGACGAGACGCTCGCGTTCCTGCACCCGCAGCCGATCTCGGCGCTCTGGGGTGTCGGGGCGAAGACCGCCGAGCGGCTGGAGCGGCTCGGCCTCCGCACGGTGGGCGACGTCGCCGCCGCGCCGCTCGACGCGCTGACGCGGGCGCTCGGCACGGCATCCGCCGCGAAGCTGCACGACCTCGCCTGGGCGCGCGACCCGCGCAGCGTGCAGACCGAGCACGTGGAGAAGAGCATCGGCCACGAGCGCACCTTCGAGACCGACATCGCCGACGCGGAGGACCTGCAGCGCGAGATGCTGCGCCTCTCGACGGCGGTCGGCGAGCGGCTGCGGCGGCACGGGGTGCAGGCGCGCACGGTCGCGATCAAGCTGCGCTTCGGCGACTTCTCGACGATCACCCGCTCGCGCACGCTCGGCGAGCCGACCGACCTGGGGCGTCGCATCTACGAGGAGGCCCGATCCCTCTACGCGGCGTCGGGCGAGGTCGGTCGTCCGGTGCGCCTGCTCGGCGTGCGGGGAGAACAGCTGACCGGAGGCGTCGCCGAGTCGGGACTCTGGGACGACGACGAGGACTGGCGCGAGGCCGAGCACGCGGTCGACGCGATCGCCGCGAAGTTCGGGCGCGGACTCGTGCGTCCCGCGGCGCTGCTCGGCGACGACCCGGATCGTCGGATGCCGATCGCGGGCGACCCGTCGTGAGCTCGGTGGTTCCCCGCATCGGCTAGCCTCCCGCTCGTGACCGCTGCGCCGCCGCCCGCCGACGCAGCCGAGGTGCGCGAGCGCGGCACGGTCGGCGAGGTGTTCCTCGCCTTCCTGCGGCTCGGGCTGACGTCGTTCGGCGGACCGGTGGCGCACCTCGGTTACTTCCGTCACGAGTTCGTGCAGCGGCGGCGCTGGCTGACGGATGCCGAGTACGGCGACGTGGTGGCGGTGTCGCAGTTCCTGCCGGGGCCGGCATCCAGCCAGACCGGGTTCGCCCTCGGACTGCTCCGCGCGGGCGGGTGGGGCGCCCTGGCCGCGTTCGCCGCGTTCACGCTGCCGTCGGCGGTGCTGATGGTGCTGTTCGCGTGGGGCGCCAGCCTGTTCGCCGGGCCCGTCGTCGACGGCCTCATCGCCGGCCTGCTCGTGGTGGCGGTGGCGGTGGTCGCGCAGGCGGTGTGGGGGATGGCGCGCACGCTGACGCCGGATGCCCGTCGCGCGTCGATCGCCGTGGTCGCCGCGGCCGTGGTGCTGTTGCCGACCGGTCCGCTCGGGCAGGTGGTCGCGATCCTGCTCGGCGCGCTCGGCGGACTGCTGCTCTGCCGGGGCGACGCGGACGACATGATCGACCGGATGCGGTACCCCGTGTCACGGGTCGTCGGCGTCGTGTGCCTCGCCCTGTTCGGGGCGCTACTCGTCGCGCTGCCGATCGCCGTAGCGCTCGCCCCGGGGACGCTGCTCGCCATCGCCGACGCCGGGTACCGATCGGGCGCGCTCGTCTTCGGCGGCGGCCACGTCGTACTGCCGCTGCTCGAGTCGGCCTACTCGGCGCAGGGGCTCGTGGACGCCGACGCCTTCCTCGCCGGGTACGGGGCCGCGCAGGCGGTGCCCGGTCCGCTGTTCACGCTGTCGGCCTACCTCGGCGCCGTCGCGGTGCCCGGGCCGGCGGGTCTGCTCGCCGCGGCGGTGTCGCTCGTCGCGATCTTCCTGCCGGGATTCCTGCTGCTCGTCGGCGTGCTGCCGTTCTGGGACGCCGTGCGCCGCCGTCCCCTCGTGCGGGCCGCCGCGCGGGGCCTCAACGCCGCCGTGGTCGGCATCCTCGGCGCCGCGCTCTACGACCCGGTGTTCACCACGGCGATCACCGGCGTCCCGCCGCTCGTGCTCGCCATCGTCTGCTTCGTGCTGCTCACCGCGTGGCGGCTGCCGTCGTGGGCGGTGGTGCTGGTCGGCGCGGCCGGGGGTGTGGCACTCACCCTGCTCGGGCCGGTCGTCGCGCCGCTGCTGGCGATCGCCTCGTAGGCGCATGCCGGTCACGCCGCACGCCCTGCCCCGGCCGCACCCATCGGGCGATGCCGGTCACGCGGCGCGGAGGTCCTCCAGCACGGCGAGGGTGGCGTCGCGGTCGAAGCTGCGCTGCGGCACGGCGGCGGTCGTGGCGAGGCGGATGACGCCGTCGGCATCCAGCACGTAGGTTCCGGAACGCTGCAGCCCGAGGATGCGGCCGAGTCCCGCGTCGGCGTGCGCGTCGTCGGACGCCCACACCTGCACCGCCGTGCCCCGCAGCCGCGCCGCCGTGACCGCGGCCTCCTCGGCGCCGCCGGGCGCGATCCACACCATCGGGGTGTCGCCGAGGGTGCCGTCCTTCGCGGACCGGTCGAGGATGCGACCGTGCGCCGTGCAGGCCGCACAGGTGTGGGCGCGCATCAGGTGCACCACCGCGGGGCCGCCGGCGGTGAGCTGCGCCAGGGTCGTGGTCGTGCCATCGGGGGAGACGAGGTCGAGGGCGGGGAAGTGGTCGCCGGGCTCCAGTGCCACGAGATGCTCCGTTCGGTCGCGCGAAGGGTCTCCGTCGGCAACCCTCGGCCGGGGGCGGCCATTCCCTCGCAGGGCCGGTGGGTCGATGGGGCCGGCCGGGTGCGGTCATTCCCTCGCAGACCACCCAGCGCGGGTGCAGGTGGGCGTCATCCGTCGCCGGTATCGTTCCGTCGAGTGAGCGAGGCGGGGGCGACCGGGACGGACGGTGCAGCTGGCGCCGGTGCCGCGTTCCGCGCGACGGCCGCCGCCGACCACCTGTCGCCGAGCTTCCCGGAGCGCGCCGCCTGGGGCACCGTCGCGAAGCTGCGCGCGTGGCAGGAGGAGGCGCTCGAGGAGTACCACCGCCGCGAGTCGCGCGACTTCCTCGTCTCGGCGACGCCGGGCGCGGGGAAGACGGCGTTCGCGCTGCGGCTCGCGTCCGACCTGCTGCAGCGGCGCGTGGTCGACCGGGTGACGGTGGTCGCGCCGACGGAGCACCTGAAGGTGCAGTGGGCGGATGCGGCGCACCGCGCGGGCATCCGTCTCGATCCGCGGTTCAGCAACAAGCACTCGCGCGAGGCGCGGGCCTACCACGGCGTCGTCGTCACCTACGCGCAGGTGGCGGTGCGGGCGAGCCTGCACCGGGCGCTCACCGACAGCGCGCGCACGCTCGTGATCCTCGACGAGATCCACCACGGCGGCGACGCGCTGTCGTGGGGCGACGCCATCCGCGAGGCGTTCGGCGGCGCGACCCGGCGCCTGTCGCTGACGGGCACCCCGTTCCGCTCCGACACCGCGCCGATCCCGTTCGTGCGCTACGCCCGCGACGAGCGCGGGGTGCGGGTGTCGCAAACCGACTACGCCTACGGCTACGGACGCGCGCTGCGCGACGGCATCGTGCGCCCGGTCGTGTTCCTGTCGTACGCGGGGTCGATGCGCTGGCGCACGCGCGCGGGCGACGAGATGGAGGCGGTGCTCGGCCAGGGCGACACGAAGGACGTCACCGCCCAGGCGTGGCGCACCGCGCTCGACCCCGACGGCGACTGGGTGCCCGCCGTGCTCACCGCCGCCGATCGACGGCTCACCGAGGTGCGCAAGACGGTTCCGGATGCCGGAGGTCTCGTCATCGCGACCGACCAGACGACGGCGCGCGCGTACGCGACGATCCTCGCCGGGATCACGGGACACGAGCCGACCGTCGTTCTTTCGGATGACGCGGGCGCGAGCGAGCGCATCCAGCAGTTCGCCGACGGGACGCAGCGCTGGATGGTGGCGGTGCGGATGGTGTCGGAGGGCGTCGACGTGCCGCGCCTCAGTGTGGGGGTGTACGCCACATCCGCGTCGACGCCGCTGTTCTTCGCGCAGGCGATCGGCCGGTTCGTGCGGGCGCGACGGCGCGGCGAGCTGGCGAGCGTGTTCGTGCCGAGCGTTCCGGTGCTGCTCGGCCTCGCGAACGAGCTGGAACGGGAGCGCGACCACGCCCTCGACAAGGAGTCGACGCAGGACGCCGACCTGCTCGACGACGACCTCGTCGCCGCGGCGAACGAGCGGGAGAGCGCGTCGGCGGACCTGCTCGACGAGTACGAGTGGACCGCGCTCGGATCGGTCGCCACCTTCGAGAAGGTCGTCTTCGACGGGCAGGACTACGGCACCCTCGCCGAACCCCAGACCGAGGAGGAGTGGGAGTTCATCGGCATCCCGGGGCTCATGGAGCCGGAGGACGTGTCGCGGCTGCTGAAGCTGCGGCAGGCGCGTCAGCGCCGACGGGCGGTGGAACGGTCGCGCACCGAGGGACAGCCGGCAGAGGGCGCATCACCTGCGACACCGGCACCGCTGCATCGCACGCTCGCGGAGCAGCGGAAGCTGCTCAACTCGCTCGTGTCGATCTGGTCGAAGACGACGGGGGAGCCGCACGGGATGATCCACGCCGAAGTGCGGCGGCTCGGCGGCGGGCCGGAGGTCTCGCGGGCGACGGTGGCGCAGCTGCAGGCGCGCATCGACATCCTGCGCAAGCGCATCAACGGCCGCTGAGCTGCAAAGCAGAACTATCGGCGATCAGGGAGGGTCGGCATCCACTCGCATCGCGGTGCTGCTGCGGTGGCGGCGTCCGGTCGGCGAGCGCCAGTACGTGGTGCCGTCGGGGTCGACGTCGGTGACGCGCCAGTCGGCGAGGTGTTTGAGCGTGTGGTGGGTTCGGCACAGGGACTGCAGGTTGCCCGCATCGGTGTCGCCGCCGACGGCCCAGTCGTCGCGGTGGTCGAGGTCGCACGCGGCGGCGGCGCGGGTGCATCCGGTGAAGGTGCAGCGGTCGTCGCGCAGCCGGGTCCAGAGCCGGAGGTCGTCGCTGGGGCGGTAGCGGGTGCGTCCGAGCGACAGGGCGACTCCGGTGTCGCGGTCGGTCAGCATCCGCCGGAAGTGGGGTGCCGCGGCGAGCAGTAGCCGGGCCGTCTCGGGGTCGACGGTGCCGTAGCCGGAGAGCTCGCCGGGTTCGGCCCCGACGCCGGCGACGGTCGCGGCGGGCACCGAGAGCACGACGGTCGGCGCGATCGCCAGGTAGCGGCGCTCGTCGCGGGACGAGCGGTCGAGCAGCACGTCGGCGAAGGCGTCGGCGCGCGCCTGACCCGCGGTGCGCTGGTCGCCGTCGCGGCGCAGGGCGCGGGCGAGGCCGTCGAGTCGGGCGTCGATCGCCGCGGCCTCGACGAGCGCGAGGTGCGCGGTGAGCCACGCCATCCCGTCGTCGGCGGGAGTCACGCTGACGAAGCGGTCCGCGGCGGCCCGGCGGTGCCGTTCGGTGGCGGCCTCGGGGGCGCGGCGTTCGCGCATCCGTCGGACGAATCGGGCGAACTCGGCGGTGG
>JBHIXX010000045.1:0-17120 GCA_041984585.1 Pseudolysinimonas sp.
GACCCCGCGCCCGCGGGCGAGGCGGACGAGGGTGTGGGCGTGCGCCTTCGCGGCGCCGTAGGGCGACACCGGAGCGATCGCGGTGGACTCGCTCTGCGGGCTCGCCGCGGCGTGCCCGAAGATCTCCGCACTCGACGCGTGGACGAACCGCACCGGATGCCCGTCGGCGGTGAGCCGCGCCGCCGCGTCGAGCAGCGCGGCGGTCGCCACCGCGATCGCCTGCGCGTAGTCCGCGCCGCGCTGCCACGACTCGGCGACGGAGGTCAGCCCGCCCAGGTGGAAGACCGCATCCGGGGCGACGTCGGCCACGACCCGGCCGAGCGCCTCACGGTCGAACAGGTCGGCGTCGTGCCGCGTGACGGCCGCATCCGTCTGCCACGGGGCGGACGCGTCACCCGGCCGCACCGCCACGTGCAGGTCGACGCCCTCCGCGGCGAGGAGCTCGACGAGGTAGCTGCCGGTCTGCCCGGTGGCGCCGGTGACGAGGGCGGAGCGCACCGCGCCGTCAGGCCTCGCCGGCCGCGACGCGCTCGCGGTCGGCGTCGACCATCATCCGCACCAGGCTCGGGAAGTCGACGGCCGGCTTCCAGTCGAGCTGCTCGCGGGCCTTCGTCGCGTCGCCGATGAGCAGGTCGACCTCTGCCGGGCGGAAGAACGCCGGGTCCTGGTAGACGTGCTTCTCCCAGTCGGCGATGCCGACGTGGTCGAACGCCACCTCGAGGTACTCCCGCACCGAGTGCGTCTCGCCGGTCGACACGACGTAGTCGTCGGCCTCGTCCTGCTGCAGCATCCGCCACATCGCGTCGACGTAGTCGCCGGCGAACCCCCAGTCGCGCTGGGCGTCGAGGTTGCCGAGGGCGACCTGGTCCTGCTGCCCGGCGGCGATCTTCGCCACCGCGAGGCTGATCTTGCGGGTGACGAACTCCGGTCCGCGCATCGGCGACTCGTGGTTGAACAGGATGCCGCTGGAGGCGTGCATGCCGTACGACTCGCGGTAGTTGATGGTCATGTAGTGCCCGAAGACCTTCGCGACGCCGTACGGCGAGCGCGGCCAGAGCAGCGTCGCCTCGCTCTGCGGCACCTGCTGCACCTTGCCGAACATCTCGGAGCTCGACGCCTGGTAGAAGCGCACCTTGGTCGGGTCGTCGTCGGAGTAGAGGCGCACGGCCTCGAGCGCGTTGAGCACGCCCTTGCCGGTCACGTCGCTGGTGAGCGACGCGTTCTCCCACGAGTAGGCGACGAACGAGATCGCGCCGAGGTTGTACAGCTCGTCGGGCTGCGACTCCTTGAGCGCCCGCACCAGGCTGGAGATGTCGAGCAGGTCGCCGGTGAGGATCTTGACGAACGGCAGCTCGCGGCGCAGGAACTCGATCTTCGGGTTGTTCTGCCCGCGCACGAGGCCGAAGACCTCGTAGCCCTTCTCGTGCAGCAGCTTGCTGAGGTAGTAGCCGTCCTGGCCGGTCACGCCGGTGATGAGGGCACGCTTCATGGGTGTGGGGCTCCGCGCTCGATCCGCTCGTCCGGGCCGCGGCGGCCGACGGACCCCCCGAGCCTACCCCGGGGAGGCGCGCCGCCCGGCCCCCGCTGGGGTCGCGGCCGCCTCGGACTGGGGGCGGGGCGCACGGGCCAAACCCTCGGAATTCCGGGGCGGGCGTGTCATCCTGGACGGGGGATGCCGGTCGAGAGGGGGCTGCGGTGAACATCATCCGTGCCGTCGTCGCGACCGTGGGTGCGGTCGCGGTCGCGCTGGCGGGCGCCGTCGCCGTGGCGCCCGAGCGCGCCGAGGCTCTCACCGGAGGCGACTTCGACCCCGGCATGATCATCAGCGACTCGATCTTCTTCGACGAGGACACGATGACCGCGTCGTCGATCCAGGGCTTCCTCAACGGGAAGGTGTCGAGCTGTCGGGCCGGGTACACCTGCCTGAAGGACTACCGCGAGACGACCTGGACGCGCCCGGCCGACCCGATGTGCTCGACCTACACCGGCGCCGCGAACGAGACCGCCGCGACCATCATCTTCAAGGTCGCGCAGGCCTGTGGGATCAACCCTCAGGTGCTTCTCGTGACCCTGCAGAAGGAGCAGGGCCTCGTCACCCATACGTACCCCAGCTCGGGTCGCTTCCAACGAGCGATGGGGTACGGCTGCCCGGACACGGCACCGTGCAACACGGAGTTCTACGGGTTCTACAACCAGGTGTACAAGGCGGCGTGGGCGTTCCAGCGCTACGGGATGCCCCCCGGAACCGGGCCGGGCACGCCGTACACCACGAACTACAGCTGGTTCCCGGTCGGGCACCCGATCGGCATCCTGTACCACCCGAACTCCGGATGCGGCCGCAAGACGGTCACGATCCAGAACAAGGCGACGGCGGCGCTCTACTACTACACGCCGTACACGCCGAACGGCGCCGCGCTCGCCAACCTGGGCGGAACCGGCGACAGCTGCTCGAGCTACGGCAACCGCAACTTCTGGTACTACTTCACGAACTGGTTCGGATCGACCATCGAGCCGGTCGGGCTGCAGTTGTATGTCGGGCAGGTCTACATCGACGTGCTCGGTCGTGAGGCCGATCCGGGCGGGCTCGCCGGATGGGTCGACGCCATCCAGCGCGGGATGCCGCGACAGATGGTGGCGGGGGGCTTTGTCGGCAGCCGGGAGTACCGCCTCTTGAAGATCGATGCTGCGTACTGGGAGGTACTCGGACGAGAGCCGGACCCTGGCGGTCGCGCGAGCTGGCTGACAGCCACGTACCGGGGCGTCACGTCGGCCGATTCGATCTACCAGCTATTCCTCACGACGCACGAGTTCTACGTCAACAGCGGCGGCACCGACGAGAAGTGGGTCAACGCGCTCTACGAACTGGTGATCGGCCGCAGCGCCTCGCCTTCGGAGCAGGCGTATTGGGCCGGGATGCGGCAACAGTACGGCCGGAGCGCGGTGGTGAACATCATCTACA
This sequence comes from Pseudolysinimonas sp., assembly GCA_041984585.1. Classification (GTDB taxonomy): domain Bacteria; phylum Actinomycetota; class Actinomycetes; order Actinomycetales; family Microbacteriaceae; genus Pseudolysinimonas_A. Next base: position 2,960 of record JBHIXX010000045.1, read on the forward strand.
ACGCGTGGGAGACCCGGCGCGAGCGCGTCGACCTGGCCTACCTCACCTACCTCCGGCGGCCCGCCACCGAGACCGAGAAGTCGTCGGGGGCGTCGTTCGCGCTGCAGCGCGGCTGGGCGGCCCTGCGCGCGTCGCTGCTGGGCGGTGCAGAGTATTGGGTGCTGACCCAGTCCGGACCGCATCCGCCGTATGCCCCGGAGACGGAGGGCGACGGGGGCACGACGTCCGAGCCGACACCCACGCCTACCCCGACTCCGGAGCCCACCGGCACCCCGGGCCCGACCGCCACGGTCACCCCGACGCCGACCCCCACTGCTCCGGCCGGGCGACGGGTGCGACGGCCGGTCAGCGCACGCAGGCGGCCGCAGACGAACCGGACACGCGCCAGACGTCGACCGTGAACTCGGCCCCCGTCCAGCCCGCGGTCGGCGGCTGCGACAGGATCGACAGCCGCCCCTCCTCAGTCGCGACGAGGTCGATCGCGATGCCGTCGGCGTCGACACGGTCATCGAGCGACGCCCCGCCGTTGCGGAGCTCGTAGACCAGCACCTCGCCGGTCGTCGAGCAGCCGAGCGCTTCGGCGACCGCGGTCGCGTCGAGCACCTCGTCAGGCGAGAAGTCCGTCGCGCGCTCCGATACGCGCACCACTTCCAGCCCCGAGGTGTAGATCATCGGGCGGGCGAACGCCATGAAGGTATTCGGGAAGAAGAACCCGGGCACCTGCCGGTCGTCGGTCGCCGCCCACACGATCGGGGTGGCCGGATCGTCGACGTGACTCTCCAGGGCCATCTGGAAGCGGTACGCCCCCGCGAAGAAGGTGTCGCGCGCGACGAGCGCGAGCGCGGGGACCTGCGGGAGCACCAGGCCGGCCATCACGACCACCGCGAGCGGCGCGAGGACGCGCGGCGTCCTCAGGGGCGCGGCGGACGGACGCGCGAGCAACGCGCGCCGGATCAGCTCGACCGCGAGCGCGGAGAGCACGAGCGCGGCCGGCAGGATCTCGCTCACGACGTAGCGGTCCCAGTAGATGTAGAACGAGTGCGCGAGGTGCGTCCGGGTGGTGTGCAGCGCGTAGAACAGCACGACCGTCGAGCCCGCGATCAGCGTCAGCATCGCGACCCGGCGCGGCACGCGCGGGCCGCTCGCCAGCACGAGCGCGACCACGACGCCGAGGCCGAGCCACGGCCCCATCCGGAGCAGGATGTCCCAGGTCGCGGCCCCGACCACCGCCGTCGCCGCGACGCCGGAGGTGAAGACCGCCGCGGCGCCGATCAGCACGATCCGGGGTCCGACGCTCCGCGGGCGCGGCCGACGCGGCAACCGAGCCGCCAGGACGGCGATCGCCACGACGACGAGCTCGGCGAGCACCAGCGCCGCGATCGCCCACGGCCCGGGGCGGGTGAACGGCTCGATGGCGGCGAATAGCGTCCCGGGGAGGATGCCCGAGAGCTGGTATTCGACGTAGTAGAAGCGGATCTCGGTGATCCCGTACCAGTACGCCAGCAGCGCGCCGGCGACGGTCGCGGCGAGCAGCGCCCACAACCGCGGCGCGAGGTGGCGCCAGTCGCGGAGGACGAGAGCGGCGAGCGCCGCGACGCCGAGCGGGAGGAGCAGCATGGGCCCGGTCCCGCGCAGCAGCCCGAGCACGAGCATGAGCACCCCGGATGCCGCGATCCACGGGGCGGGGCGCACGGCCCGCAACGCGCCCAGGATCGTCAGCAGCCAGATCGTGAAGTAGGGCGCGTTGAGGGTCTCGCTCGCCGGGAAGGCCGAGTACCAGACCGCGTGCGCGTGCAGGGCGAGCACCGTGACGGCGGCCAGCACGATCCAGCGGTCGACCCGCACGGCGTGCAGGACGCGGGCGACCGCGACCAGCAGCACGAGCCCCGAGACCGCGAGCGGCGCCGTCGTCCACTCGGTGCCGAAGATCCAGCTCGATGCGCCGAAGAACCCGGGCAGCACGGGCGGCCAGGACGCGGTCAGCTCCCCGGTGCGGGCGAACTGGTTGCCCCAGTTGACGTACGCCCCCATGTCGCCGACCCAGGGCAAGAAGTTCACCACGTGGAGGCGCTGCGCGAGCGCGACGACGCCGACCACCGCTCCCGCGACGAGGAGGACGCCGGTCGCACGGTCGATCCGCGAGCGCGGCGGCAGGGCGGGACGCCGGACGATCACCGCGACGACCGCGGCGATCCACGCAGCCGCGGCCAGCACGGCGCCGGCCGGTCCGAGCCAGCCGATCAGGGTGGGCACCAGCCCGATCACGACGAAGCCGGCGAGCACCGAGTCGGCGGTGAGCACCCCCCACGACCGGGTCCTGCTCACCAGCACCGCGAGCGGCGCGCCGAGCAGCGTGCCGACGAGCAGCGTCAGCAGCACGATCCCGAGCACGGTCATCGAGCCCGCTCCGCTGCGGAGGACGGATGCGCGCGTCGTCGGGGCGGCTGTGACATCGGTGCGGTGGTCCCGTCTGGGCGGCGGTTCGGGGAGCTGCGGGACGTCGGCGGAGGCGCCCGCGGAGCCGGCCACCACTCTACGGCCCCGACCCGGGGCTCCCGGGCGGCGGGCATAATGGGAGGACGTCCCTCCGCCGGAAGGCGCCCGTGTCCCGCGCTCCCCTCGTCCTCCTCGACGCCACCGCCATCCCGGCGGACCTCGGCGGCGTCGGACGCTACATCGAGCACCTCGTCCCCGAACTCGACCGGGCGGGGGTGCCCCTGGTCATCGCCTGCCATCCGCGCGACGCGGAGTGGCTGTCCGACGCCGCGCCGGACGCGCGCGTGATCCCCATCCGTGCGGCGGCATCCCGGGCACGCCGCCTGCTGTGGGAGCAGCTCGGGCTCCCCGGGCTGCTGCGCCGGACCGGTGCCGCCGTGCTGCACTCCCCGCACTACACCTTCCCGCTGGCGGTGCGCCGCCCGACGGTCGTGACCCTGCACGACGCCACCTTCTTCACCCATCCGGAGCTGCACTCGCGCCTCAAGCGCGTGTTCTTCCGCGGCTGGGTGCGGCGGGCGCTGCGGCGGGCCACGGTCTGCGTCGTGCCGAGCGCCGCGACCCGCGACGAGCTGGCCGCGCACGTCGACCCGCGGGCGGCGGCCTGCCGGGTGGTGCACCACGGCGTCGACACGGAGGCGTTCCGTCCGCCGACCGGCGCCGAGGTCGACGGCGCCCGCGCGCGGATCGGCGCGGACTGGATCGCGTTCCTCGGCACCATCGAGCCGCGCAAGAACGTCCCGGCGCTGGTCCGCGGGTTCCGTGCGGCGCGGGCCGCGCGTCCCGATGCGTTCGCCGACGTACGGCTCGCCCTCATCGGCGCCCGCGGCTGGGAGACCGGGCTCGACGGGCTGCTCGCGCCCGACGACGACGACGTGGTGCGGCTCGGCTACGTCGAGAAGGACGAGCTGCGGGCCTGGCTGGGCGGAGCGCTCGTGGTGGCGTACCCCTCACTCGGCGAGGGCTTCGGGCTCCCCGTCGCCGAGGCGATGGCGTGCGGCGGCGTCGTGCTCACGACGCGGCGGCTGGCCCTCCCCGAGGTGGGCGGCGACGCGGTCGCGTACTGCGAGCCGGACGACGCCGCGATCGCCCGCGGGCTCACCGGGCTGGTGGGCGACCCGGTCCGCCGGGCAGCGCTCTCCGCCGCGGCCCGCGAGCGCGCAGCCGGGTTCACCTGGGCCGCGGCCGCCGCCGGGCACCGGGACGCCTACCTCGCGGCGGTGGCGACATGAGCGCGCCGCGCGATCTCTCCGACGTGGGCGTCGTCGTCGTCACGTACTCCCCCGGTGACGAGTTCGACGGGTTCGTCGCGTCGCTCGACGCCGCCGCGCCCGGCATCCGCCTCGTGCTCAGCGACAACGGCTCGGTCGACGGCGTCCCGCAGCGCGTCGCGCGCGACCGCCCCGCGACGACGCTGCTCGTCGACGCCTCCAACCCCGGGTACGGCGCGGCCGTCAACGCCGGGGTTGCGGCCCTCCCCGCCTCGGTGGGCTGGATCCTGGTCTGCAATCCCGACCTCGTGCTTCGGCCGGGGACGATCGAGCGGCTGCGGGCGGTGCTCGAGGAGAACGACCGTATCGGCGCGACCGGACCGCGCATCGTCGACGTCAACGGCCGCGTCTACCCGTCGGCCCGGCGGCTGCCGTCCTTCCGCGACGGGGTGGGGCACGCGCTGCTCGCCCGCCGGTGGCCGGGCAACCCGTGGACGGCGCGCTACCAGCGCGCCGAGCTGTCGGCGACCGCCACGCCGACCGACACCGGGTGGCTCTCGGGGTCCTGCCTGCTCGTGCGGCGCCGCGCGTTCGACGAGATCGGCGGATTCGACCCCGGCTACTTCATGTACTTCGAGGACGTCGACCTCGGCAAGCGTCTCGGCGAGGCCGGCTACCGCAGCGTCTACGTGCCCGACGTCTCCGTCGTGCACATCGGCGGCACGACCACCTCGAAGCACCCCGAACGGATGCTGCGCGCCCACCACGCGAGCACCTACCGCTACCTGACCAAGAAATACCCCCAGCCGTGGATGAAGCCCGCGCTGTGGGCGGTCCGCGGAGGGCTCGCGCTGCGCCTGCGCGCCGAGATCCGCCGGGCTCGGCGGGAGGCGGAGTCACGTACCATGGGGGCGGCTCCGAGCCGACCGGCCGGCCAGTGAGGTGAAGGTGTCCGGAGTTCCGACCGGCCCGCGGATCGCGATCGTCGGCCCGACCCACCCGTACACCGGGGGGATCGCGCAGCACACGACCCGCCTCGCCCACGAGCTGGCCGACGCGGGCGCCGTGCCGCGCATCGAATCGTGGCGCGCGCAGTACCCGAAGCGCCTCTACAAGGGCACGCCGCGGGTCCCGCGCGACCGCCCCGAGATCCCGCCGTTCGACGCCGTCGAGGAGCGGATGGCCTGGTACTCGCCGCTGAGCTGGCTCGCCGCCGGACGGCGCCTGCGCGACGCGGACGCCGTCGCCCTCACCATCGTCACCCCGTTCCACGCCGTCCCGGCGCTCGCGACCTCCCTCGCCGCCGGACGGCGCCCGCGGCGGATCGCGATCGTGCACAACGTGCTGCCGCACGAGCCGAGCGCCGTCGACCGGGTGCTCATGCGCCGGATCCTTGGCCGGATGGACGCAGTGATCGTGCACAGCGAGGCGCAGGCCGCACTCGCGCGTGAGCTCGGTGTCGCGGCGGACCGGGTACGCGTGACGCCGCTGCCGTTCCCGGGGATCACCGGCGCCACCGGAGCTCGCCCGCCGCTGCCCTCAGCGGGCGAGCCGGGCCGGGTGCGCCTCTTGTTCTTCGGCACCATCCGGCGGTACAAGGGACTGGATCTGCTGCTGGAGGCGCTCGCGGACGTGCCGGGCGCGAGCCTGCTCGTGGCCGGGGACTTCTGGGAGCCGGTCGAGGGCTACCGGGCGCGGATCACGGAACTCGGATTGGATGATCGCGTCGAGCTGCGCCCGGGCTACGTCGACACGGCCGACATCCCCGGCCTGTTCGCGGCGAGCGACGCGCTGGTCATGCCTTACCGCTCCGGCACCGCATCGATCGTCTCGACGATGGCCCGGCAGTCAGGGCGTCCGGTCATCGTCACCGACGTCGGCACCCTCGCGGCCGACGTGCGCGACGGGGTCGACGGCTGGGTGATCCCCGCCGAGGACGTCCCCGCTCTCGCCGCCGCGGTCCGCGACGCTACCGACCCCGACCTCATGGCCGCGCTCACCGCGGCCGGCGCCGACCCGGCTGCCATCGAGGCGCAGCGCTGGAGCGACTACGCCGCGGCGATGCTCGCCGAGCCCGGCGATCGGGGGCGCGCGTGAGTCGTCACCTGCGCTGGATCATCCCGACGGTCTTCTACGCGCTGCTCATCGGGTTCATCGTCTACTACCTGACGACGATCGACTACGAGCTGCTCGCGACGGTCGAGCTCGACTGGCGGTGGATCGCCCTCGCCACGCTGCTGGGCATGGCGGCGCGCTACTGGATGGTGCTGATCTGGCTCACCATCCTGCGCGGGCTCGGCGCCCCTCCCTTCCGGCGCGTGGCGCCGCTCGCGGCGGTGTACGCGAAGGCGTGGCTGGGGCGCTACATCCCGGGAACGGCCCCGTGGATCCTCGGCAAGATCTACTTCGCGTCGCAGCACGGGCTCTCGAAGAGCAAGCTCGCCGTCAGCTCGCTCCTCGAGGGCGGCCTCCAGGCGATCGTCATGATGACGGTCGGCCTCCTCCTGGTGCTCGTCGATCCGCGAGCCCAGCTCGTCGATCCCCTGCTCCTGACGTTGCTGGTGATCGCGGTCGTCGTGGGGATTGTCGTGCTCCTGCCGCCGATCTTCAACCGGCTCCTGCTCTGGGTCGCCCGGATCCTCCGGCGGCGGGTGCTCTCGGAGGAGGACCTTCCCGGATACCGGGTGATCGGCACCGGGACCCTGATGTTCGTGATCAACGCGGCACTCACCGGGGTGGCCACGTTTTTCGTCGCGAAGGCGGTCGACCCGAGCCTCGGGCTCGCGGAGATCGTGTTCGTGAGCGCCGCGGTGAACCTCTCGGCGGCGGTCTCGATGGTGGCGTTCTTCGCCCCGGGCGGGCTTGGGGTGCGCGAGGCGCTCATCGTCCTGCTGCTCAGCATCGTGATGCCGGCCGAGTACGCCATCGTCGTCGCCGTGGTCGTCCGACTCTGGTCGATCGGGCTGGACCTCGCGTTCTTCGGCATCGCCTGGCTGGCCGAGCGGGTGACCCGCCGTGACGACCCGACCGTCCCGGCCACCGAGGAGGGGTAGTCATGTCCACGCTGCAGCGGATCGCCCGTGTCGTGCGGATGGTGATCGAGAACCGCGCCGTCCTCGCCGCGGAGGCGCGCGCCTACGAGCGGATCGTCCCCGCGGCGATGGGATCGGGGCCGGCGGCGCACGACCGCCACCTGCTGCTCACCCCGCCCGGCGCGGGGAACATCGGGGATCAGGCGATGATCCAGGCGTTCATCGCGGCGGTCGAGGGCGGCGTGACGCTCGTCGTGCGGCGGGAGGCGGAGCGCGCGAGCGTGGCGGTGGCCGACCGCGACCGGGTCGACGTCGTCGTGATGCCCGACCTGGTCTACGGCCTCCCCGGAACCCATCGCCGGGTGGCCCGGGAGTTCGGGGAGCTGCTCCGCACCGCACGGTCGTTCTCGGTGGTCGGCGCCGACATCATGGACGGCGCCTATTGGGAGGCGCCGTCGGTGCGGCGCTTCCGCCTGGCCCGGATCGCCGCGGAACTCGGGATCACGTCGCGGGTCCTCGGATTCAGCTGGAACGCCGCCCCCGCCCGGCTCGCGCGCCGCGAGATGGCGGCGGCATCGGCGTCGGTGACGCTCCTGCCGCGCGACCCGGTGTCCGCCGAGCGCCTCGTCGCGGACGGCGCCGCGGCCGTCACCCTGACGGCCGACATGGCGCTGCGGACGCCGCGCAGCCCCCTGCCGGCGGGTCCCCTGCTCGACTTCGTGGAGCGGCACCGCGCGGACGGACGGCGGCTCGTCGTCCTGAACTCGAACTACCTCACCGAGGCGGTCGCGAACACGGTCGGCGTGTTCCGCGACGTGGTCACGGGCGCCGACCCGGATGTCGCCTTCGTCGCCCTCCCACACGACTCGCGCAGCAACCCCTCCGACATCGACCTCGCCCGGCGGCTCGGCGAGGCGGTCGGCGCAACGGACCGGCTGTTCGTCGTCGAGACGCTGCTCGCCCCCGGTCAGGTCGCGGAGCTCGCCGCCCGCGCGACGCTGGTGGTCACCGGCCGCATGCACCTCGCGCTGCTCGCCACGAGCGTCGGGACCCCCGCCGTGAGCGTGGGATACCAGGGGAAGGTGGGCGGCCTGTACCGCGCCCTGGGCTCCGATACCTGGCTTGAGGCGAACACCCGGACCGCCGACCTGCTGCCCGCGCTGATCACGGGGTCCCTCGCGCGGGCGGACGAGCTCCGGGCGCGGATCTCCGACCCGGCGGCGCACCTGCGCGACCTCGCGGGCCGCAACTTCGACGGCCTCACCTGACCCGGCGCCCCGAGACCATGAGACGCGACCGCATCCCCGGGATCGAGATGCTGCGCGCTCTCGCCGTGGGCGCCGTCGTGCTCTTCCACCTCTGGCCCACCCGCATCACCGGCGGCTACGTCGGCGTCGATGTCTTCTTCGTCATCTCGGGGTTCCTGATCACCTCCCACCTCGTGACGTCGCTGCGGTCGACGGGGACGATCGACCTCCCGGGGTTCTGGTCCCGACGGGTGCTGCGCCTCCTGCCCGCGGCCGTCCTCGTCCTGGTCGCGACGCTCGTCGCCGGGCTCCTGATCGCGCCCCGGCAGATGTGGGGCACACTCGTGACCGAGTTCTGGGCGAGCATCGGGTTGGCCGAGAACTGGGTGCTCGCATACTCCGCAGTCGACTACTTCGCGGCCGAGGAGGCGGCGAGCCCATTCCAGCACTACTGGTCGCTCGCCGTCGAGGAGCAGTTCTACCTTGTGTGGCCGATCCTCCTGGTCGTGGTCGCCGCGCTCACGCGGCGGGCGGGCGGGCGCGGCCTCGGGGTGGGCATCGTCGTCGCGATGGGACTGGTCGGCGCCACGAGCCTCGCGTACTCGATCTCGAGCTCTCTCACCGACCCGGCCTTCTCCTACTTCTCGACTTTCTCGCACGCGTGGGAGTTCTGCGCCGGCGGCGCGCTCGCCCTCGGCTACCCGCACATCGTCGCGCTCGGCGACCGGGTGACCGCTCGCGCGCGGACTCTGGTCGCCGCCGCCGCGGTCGTCCTCGGCGCCGGCGCGATCGCCATGACCGCGCTGATCTTCACCGGCGACACCCCGTTCCCGGGCTGGGCAGCCCTCCTCCCCGTGGGCGCCACCGCCGTCGTCATCGCGGCGACGGCGTGGTCCCGCGACACCGGCGTCGACCGACTGCTGGCGATCGCCCCGATCCGCTGGGTCGGCGAGAACTCCTACGCGATCTATCTCTGGCACTGGCCGCCGATCGCGCTCCTCCCGATCCTCCTCGCCCGGCCGATGTCCTTCACCGAGCGGCTGGGAGTGCTCGCCGGGACGATCGTGCTGGCGGGCCTGACGACGCGATTCGTCGAGCGACCCATCCGGTTCGGACTCCCCAGCCACATGCCTGCGTGGCGGCGGCTGGCGGCGGGGGGCGCCGTCGCCCTCGTCGCGGCCGCCATCGCGATCGGGCCCGCGATCGCCTTCGACCAGGGACGCGCCGTCGCCGCGACCGCCCAGGCCGGCCTCGAGTCCGACGCCCGGAGCGCCTCGCCGGACTCGTGCTTCGGTGCGATGGCCACCGTGGGGTCCGACCCCGACCGCTGCCCGGACTCGCACGTCCTCGACCCCCGCGCGCTCGAACTCGCGGGCTGGGAGGGCGACCTCACCCTCGCGAACGTCGCAACCGTCGACGAAGGATGGTCCACCTCGTGGAGTCGATGCCCGAGCGCGGGCTCCCCTGACATCTCACCGTCGTGCACGTTCGTCGCCGACCCGGATGCGCCGACCATCGCGGTCGTCGGCGACAGCCATGGCTTCCAGTGGGCGCATCCGGTGCTCGATATCGCCGAGCGCAATGGCTGGAACGTCGACGTCTACTGGATGGCCGGCTGCAGCTTCAACACCTCGCCGACGCTGCTACCCCCAGACGGCGAGGCCGGTGCCGACGTGTGCCCCTCGTGGCGCGCCTCCCTCGTCGACGATCTCGCGACCGGGGACGTGCCGGACGTCATCGTCGTGAGCTCGTTCGGCAGCGCCTACGTCCGCGCCTCGACGGAGGAGCGCCGGGCGGCCGAGTCCGCGAGCGCCGACGCGCTGCGCGCCGTCGCGGCGGGCGGCGCACAGGTCATCGTCATCGCGGACCCCCCGTTGCATGCGCAGGACGTACCCGACTGCCTGGCGACGACCGACGTCGCCGTGGACCCCTGCGCCACCCCGGCGTCTGACGCGATCGGCGACGACCCCCTGGCGCTCGCCGGCGAGGCCGTGGACGGGGCCACGACCCTCGACTTCACCGCCGTGTTCTGCGACGCGGGCCGCTGTCACGCGGTGATCGGCGGAATCCCCTCCTACCAAGACCGCCACCATGTGACACGCCTCTTCCTGTGGACACTTGAGCCGCTCCTGGAGCCTGCGCTCGTGGCGGCAATGGACCGCGCCGCCGAGTCCTGAGCCCGCATCCGCGCGTGACGCAGTCCCTGGTGCAGGGTGCGGTCAGGACTCGAGCAACCCGCGCAGGTAGACGCCGTAGCCGCTCTTCTCCAGGCCGTCGGCGAGGTGGTGGAGCTGCTCATCGGTGATCCAGCCGTTGCGCCAGGCGACCTCCTCGATGCAGCCGATCTTCACGCCCTGACGCTTCTCGACGACTCGCACGAACTCGGTCGCGTCAGCGAGCGAATCGACGGTGCCGGTGTCGAGCCACACCGCGCCGCGCTCCAGCTTCTCGACATGCAGCCGACGCGCCTCGAGGTAGGCGCGGTTGACGTCGCTGATCTCGATCTCGCCCCGCGCGCTCGGGCGCACGCTGCGCGCGATCGCGACCACGCCGTTGTCGTAGAAGTAGAGGCCCGGAACGGCGTAGCGGCTGCGCGGCGCCGTCGGCTTCTCCTCGATGCCGGTGGCGAGCCCGTCGGCATCGAACTCGATGACGCCGTAGGCAGTGGGGTCGGAGACCGGCGCGGCGAACACGAGCGCCCCGTCGATGTCTGCGTGCCGGGCCAGCCGCGTGCCGAGACCCGGCCCGGAGAAGATGTTGTCGCCGAGCGCGAGCGCGACCCGGTCGTCGCCGATGAAGTCGGCCCCGATGAGGAACGCGTCGGCGAGACCGCGGGGCACGTCCTGCACCGCGTAGACGATCCGCATGCCGAGGCGGGACCCGTCGCCGAGCACCCGCTCGAAGGCGGCGCGGTCCTGCGGGGTGGTGATGACCAGAACGTCGCGGATGCCGGCGAGCATGAGTGTCGACAGCGGGTAGTAGATCATCGGCTTGTCGTAGATCGGCATCAGCTGCTTCGAGATGCCGAGGGTGATCGGATGCAGCCGGGTGCCGGACCCTCCGGCGAGGATGATGCCCTTCACGCGCCCGCCTCCTCGTAGACCGCCTCGCATGCCTCCCAGGTGGGGAGCAGCCCGGCTCGCCGCGTCTCGTCGAGCGTCGCGGCCGCAGCGTCCTTCTCCGACAGCACCAGCTCGTCGGGCGCGACGCCCAGGTCGAGTCCCAGTGCCGGGTCGAGGGGCGACAGGGTGCGGTCGTGCTCGGGCCGGTAGACGTCGGTGGTCAGGTAGCACACGGTCGCGCTGTCGCTGAGGGTGACGAACGCGTGACCGATCCCCTCCGGCAGGAACACCGCGCGCCGATCGCGATCGTCGAGCCGCACGACGTCGTGGCGGCCGAAGGTCGGCGAGCCGACGCGCAGGTCGACCGCGAAGTCGAGCACCTCGCCGCTCACCGCGATCACGTACTTCGCCTGGCCGCGGGGCACGTCGGAGTAGTGCACACCGCGGAGGACACCGCGTCGGCTCACCGACAGGTTCGCCTGCCGCAGGTCGAGCCGACGTCCGGTCGCGCCCTCGAGCTCGTCCTGGCGGAACCACTCGTGGAAGCTGCCGCGTTCATCGCCGTGCACGGTCGGCGTGAACTCCACGCACTGCTCGATCCGCAACCGGCGCACCTGCATCGACACGGGGAGTCAGCTTAGGCGAGCGTCACGGCCGGCCCAGGCCGCGGTAGGTCCAGCCGGCGGCGCGCCACGCGGCCGGGTCGAGCGTGTTGCGGCCGTCGATGATGCTCGTCGCCGATCCGGACGCCGCGAGCGACTCCGGATCGATTTCGCGGTAGTGGCGCCACTCGGTGGCCAGCACGATGACGTCCGCGCCCGCGAGCGCCGCGTCGAGGTCGGTCTGGTAGACGAGGTCGGGGTGCACCCGACGAGCGGTCTCGACGGCCTCCGGGTCGGTCGCGACGACGTCGGCGCCGAGGTCGACGAGGCGCCGGGCGATGTCGAGACCGGGGGCGTCGCGCACGTCGTCGGAGTCCGGTTTGAAGGCCAGGCCGAGCACGGCGACGCGCTTGCCTGCGACGTCTCCGCCGGCCTCCTCGAGCACCAGCTCGACGACCCGGTCGCGGCGGCGCAGGTTGATCGCGTCGACTTCGTGCAGGAACGCGACCGAGCGCCCCACCCCGAGTTCCTCGCCTCGGGCGGCGAACGCCCGGATGTCCTTCGGCAGGCATCCGCCACCGAAGCCGACCCCCGCGTTCAGGAAGCGGCGCCCGATCCGCGCGTCGTATCCGATCGCGTCGGCGAGCTTCGTGACGTCGGCGCCGGTCGCCTCGGCGATCTCGGCCATGGCGTTGATGAACGAGATCTTGGTGGCGAGGAACGCGTTGGCACTCACCTTCACCAGCTCGGCGGTCGCGAAATCGAGCACGAGCCGGGGAACACCTTCGCCGAGCGGGCGGGCGTAGACCTCGTCGAGCAGCGCGGCGTCGCGCTCGCCGTCGGCGCCCTCGCGAACGCCGTAGACGAGACGGTCAGGGTGCAGGGTGTCCTCGACCGCGAACCCCTCGCGCAGGAACTCGGGGTTCCAGGCGAGCGAGGCCTCGGGGCGCTCGGCGCGGATGACGGCGTCGAGCCGGGCGGCGGTGCCCACCGGAACGGTCGACTTGCCCGCGACGAGGCTGCCCGCGTCGAGGTGGGGGACGAGCGAGGCGAACGCCGCATCGACGAAGCGCAGGTCGGCGCCTTGCCCGTCCGGCCGCTGCGGGGTGCCGACGGCGAGGAAGTGCACCCGCGCCCCCGACGCCGCGGCGAAATCGGTGGAGAACGAGAGGCGGCCGGCGTCGATCTGCTCGCGCAGCAGGTCGTCGAGTCCAGGCTCGTAGAACGGGGCGGAGCCGCTGGAGAGCGCCTCCACCTTCGCCGCGTCGACGTCGATCCCCACGACCTGATGGCCCAGAGCCGCCATGCTCGCGGCGTGGACCGCGCCCAGATACCCGCACCCGATGACCGAAAGCTTCACGATCGACCATTCTGCACGGTCGCGACGACCCGTGGTCGCCAGGTCGAGCCGCCTAGATGTACTGCCCAGGGACGTTGTTTGATCTGGTCGCCGTGATGTGACGAGAACCTCCGGGTCAGAGTGGAGCTGTCTAGTTCCCTCGCTCTTGACCCAGGAGGTTCTCGTGTCTCACGTTAATGCGGCGTTGACGCCGCGCCAACGGCTTCGTCTTGCTCGGAAGGTGGTCGAGGAAGGGTGGTCGATCGCCGCTGCCGCGGACTACTTCCGGGTGTCGTATCCGACGGCGGCGAAGTGGGCGAAACGGTTCGTCGAGCTCGGCGCCGAGGGGATGGCGGATCGCTCGAGCCGTCCACATTCGCATCCGAACCGGACACCCCAGGCCGTGATCAAACGGATCGTGCATCTGCGGATCAAGAAGCGGCTCGGGCCGGTGCAGATCGCCGGGCGGCTCGGGATGCCGGCATCGACGGTCCACGCCGTCCTCGTCCGGTGCCGACTGAACCGGTTGTCGCATGTCGACGTGAAGACCGGCGAACCAGCCCGCCGCTACGAACACGAGACCCCCGGCGCATTGATTCATGTCGACGTGAAGAAGCTCGGCAACATCCCCGACGGCGGCGGGTGGCGATTCGTCGGAAGGCAGCAGGGCGACCGGAATCGGGCGTCGACGCCGGGGAAGGGCAAGAACCGCCACCACAACCCGTTGATGCGGCACGCGTTCGTCCACACCGTCATCGACGACCACTCCCGCGTCGCCTACGCCGAGATCCACGACGACGAGCAAGCCGCGACTGCGATCGGGGTGCTGCAACGTGCGGTGTCGTGGTTCGCCGATCACGGCGTCACCGTCGAACGGGTGCTCTCCGACAACGGCTCCGCCTACCGCTCGCACGCCTGGCGGCACGCCTGCGCGGACCTTGGGGTGAAGCCGAAGTTCACCCGCCCGCGGCGCCCGCAGACGAACGGGAAGATCGAGCGGTTCCACCGCACCCTCGCCGACGGCTGGGCCTACTCACGCCACTACCGATCCGAGACAGCCCGCCGAGCAGCACTCCCCGCCTGGCTGCACTTCTACAATCAGCACCGGCCCCACACGGCCATCGGCAAGCTCCCGCCCATCACACGCCTCAACAACGTTCCTGGGCAGTACA
>JBHIXX010000046.1:0-16828 GCA_041984585.1 Pseudolysinimonas sp.
CCGCGACGTCGCCCGGATGGCGGTGCTGCTCGCGGGCCTGTCCGTCTCGGTGCCCGGCTCGACCACCAACCGCCTGTGCGGATCGGGACTCGATGCCGCCATCCAGGCCAGCCGTGCGATCGAGACCGGCGACGCCCGGGTCATGGTCGCGGGCGGCGTCGAGTCGATGTCGCGCGCGCCCTACGTGGTTCCCAAGCCCGAGCGCCCGTATCCCGCCGGCGACCAGACCATGGTCTCGACGACGCTCGGCTGGCGGCTCGTCAACCCCGCGATGCCGGCGATCTGGACCATCCCGCTCGGCCGTACCGCCGAGATCCTCGCCGACGAGTACGACATCTCGCGCGAGGCGCAGGACGAGTTCGCCCTCCGCTCCCACCGGCTCGCCGCCGAGGCGTGGGACTCGGGCGCGTTCGACGGCGAGATCGTCGCGGTGCCCGACGTCGACGTCCCCCGCGACGAGACCCTGCGCGCCGACGCCTCGATCGAGGGCTTCGCGAAGCTCTCCCCCGCCTTCCTCGACGGCGGCAGCGTCACGGCGGGCAACTCGTCGTCGCTCAACGACGGGGCGTCGATGGTGCTCATCGGCGCCGAGGACGCCGTGCCCGGGTCGGAGCCGCTCGCCCGGATCACCGGACGCGGCGTGGCCGCGAACGAGCCCGACCACTTCGGCATCGCCCCGGTCGAGGCGGCCAACCGGGCGCTCGCCCGGGCCGGCCGGACGTGGGCCGACGTCGATCTCGTCGAGCTCAACGAGGCGTTCGCCGCACAGTCGTTGGCCTGCCTGAAGCTGTGGCCGGACCTCGACCCCGAGAAGGTGAACACCCGCGGCGGCGCCATCGCCATCGGGCATCCGCTCGGCGCCTCCGGCGGGCGGATCCTCGGCCGGGCGGCCCACGAGCTCGCGGCGCGCGGCGGCGGCGTCGCGGTCGTCGCGATCTGCATCGGCGTCGGGCAGGGGCTCGCCGTCGTGCTCGAGCGCTGACGGCGATGTCGGACCCTGCGGCGGTGCCGATCGGCTCGCCCGACCGGATCGAGGAGCCCGACGGCTCGGCCTTCGTGCAGTCGCTCGCCCGCGGGATCGCCGTGGTGCGCGCGTTCGACGCCGAGCATCCGCGTCGGCCGCTCGCCGACATCGCGCGGGCGACGGGACTGACCCGGGCGACAGCCCGCCGGTTCCTGCTCACCCTCGAGACCCTCGGTTACGTGCGCGCGATCGACGGCGCCTTCGAGCTCACGCCCCGGGTGCTCGAACTGGGCGTCAGCTACCTCTCCGCCCTGCGCCTGCCCGAGATCGCGCAGCCGCACCTCGAACGGCTCTCCCGCACGGTCGGCGAGTCGACCTCGGCCTCCGTGCTCGACGGCGACGAGATCGTCTACGTCGCGCGGGTGCCGGTGCGCCGCATCATGTCGGTCGGCATCACGATCGGCACGCGGTTCCCGGCGTTCGCCACCTCGATGGGCCGCGTGCTGCTCGCCGCGCTGCCGCCCGACGCGCGTGACGCGGCGCTCGCCGGAGCCCTGCCCGCGCTGACACCGCGCACCGTCACCGACCCGACGGCGCTGCGCGCCGAGCTCGACCGGGTGGCCGCCGACGGATGGAGCCTCGTCGAGGGCGAACTCGAGTCCGGGCTGCGCGCGCTCGCGGCGCCGGTGACCCGCCGTGGGCGGACCGTCGCCGCCATCAACCTCTCGACCGGCGACGCCGACGCCCGCGTCGGAGAGCTGCTGCCGGAGCTGCGGGCGACCGCATCCGCGATCTCGGCCGAACTCGACCTGCTGCCCGACGGCGCGACCCTGTAGGCGGGTCGACGCGACTCGGTTGCCGGGTCAGCCGGCGGCGCGGCGCGCCTCCCAGGCGCTCGCCACCATCTCGTCGAGGGTGTGCCGCATCCGCCAGTCGAGGTCGCGCTCGGCGAGGTCGCCCGAAGCCACGATGCGGGCGGGGTCGCCGGGGCGCCGTGGTCCGACCTCGGGCTCGACGTCGGCGCCCGTGACGCGGCGCACGGCGTCGAGCACCTCGCGCACCGACTGACCGGATCCGGAGCCCAGGTTGTAGACCCGCTCGGTGGGCTCCCCCGCGTCGAGCCGGCGTGCGGCGGCCACATGCGCGGCCGCGAGGTCGGCGACGTGCACGTAGTCGCGGACGGCGGTGCCGTCGTCGGTCGGGAAGTCGTCGCCGTGGATCGTCGGCGGGCGTCCCTCGAGCAGCGCATCGAACACGCGCGGGAACAGGTTGTGCGGGCTGACGTCGAACACGCCCGGCAGCGCCGAGCCGACGACGTTGAAGTAGCGCAGCGCGACGTGCCGGAGTCCGACCGCCGCGCCCTGATCGCGGATGAGCCACTCGCCGATCAGCTTCGTCTCGCCGTACGGCGACTCCGGGGCGGTCGGAGCGTCCTCCCGCACCGGGGTCGTCGCCGGGGTGCCGTAGACGGCGGCGCTCGACGAGAACACGAGCCGGTCGACCCCGCGCTCCGCCATCGCGGCGAGCAGCACCCGGGTCCCCTCGACGTTCTGGGCGTACGCGAGCAACGGGTGGCGCACCGACTCCCCGGCGTACTTGTAGCCGGCCACGTGCACGACGCCGCGCACGCGTCGGTCGGCGAGCACGTCGAGCAGGAGCGCGCCGTCGAGGGTGGACCCGCGGATGACGGGAACTCCCGCCGGGACGAACTCCCGTCGGCCGGTCGAGAAGTCGTCGACCACGACCGGGTCGAGACCGGCGTCGAGCAGCGCGGCGACGACGTGGGAGCCGATGTAGCCGGCGCCGCCGGTGACCAGCCAGGTCACGACGGCGTCAGGCGAACCGGGTGGTCAGCGATCCGACCCCCTCGACGGTGGAGACCAGGGTCTCCCCCGGCTGCAGGAAGCGCTGCGGCTCGCGGGCGTTCCCGACCCCGGCGGGCGTGCCCGTGAAGATCAGGTCGCCGGGGTAGAGCGTCACCACGGAGGAGAGGCGCACCAGCAGCTCGGGGATGTCGTAGATCATCCGCCCGGTCGTCGAGTCCTGCATGACCTCGCCGTCGAGCGCGCACGATATGCGCAGGTCGTCGACGTGCGCCACCTCGTCCGGCGTCACCAGCCACGGCCCGGTGGGGCCGAATCCCGGATGCGACTTCGCCAGCGAGTACTGCGGCTTCGACCCCTCACGCTGCGCGATCCGCTCCGAGATGTCCTGGCCGACCGTGAGTCCCGCGACCCGGTCCCAGGCGCCGTCGCGCTCGAGCGCGTGTCCGCCGCGGCCGACGACCACGACCAGCTCGACCTCCCAGTCGTTGTTGCCGGGCGGGAGGGTCACGGTCGCCTCCGGACCGACGAGACAGCTCGGGAACTTGGTGAACGTCACCGGCATGCTGTCCGGCGGATAGCCCTGCTCGTCGGCGTGCTCCCGGTAGTTGACGCCGATCGCGAACACCTGGCGGGGACGCGGCACGGGCGGGCCCAGGTCTTCGGGCGAGAACGGCACTTCGTCGCCCGACGCGCCCGACGCCCACTCGCGGAAGGCGTCCCAGTCGGCGAATGCGCCCATCGGGTCGGGGCCGAACCGGCCCGAGGATGCCGCCTCGACGTCGAGCGCGGTGGAGTCGGAGGTCGCGAGCGCGAGGCGCCCGCGGAGGTTGAGCAGTCTCATCCCCCCGATGCTCTCACCCCTAAGGTGAATCGCATGCACGAGCCCGCGGAAGGGATGATCGGGCGCGTGGTCCGCATCCTGGGCACGTTCGACTCCGAACGAACGGTGCAGACCGCGAGCGAGATCTCCCGCCGATCGGGTCTGCCGATGTCGACCACCCACCGAGTGGTCGCCGATCTCCGGGCGAACGGCCTGCTCGAGGGAGACGAGCGCGGCGGAGTGCGGATCGGGATGCGGCTCTGGGAGCTGACGACGCGCGGATCGCGGGCGCTGCGGCTGCGCGAGGTGTCCCTGCCGCACATGGAGGATGTGCAGCGCGCCGTGCGGCAGCACACCCAATTGGGAGTGCTCGAGGACGACGAGGTGCTGTTCCTCGAGCGTCTCTCCCACCCCGCGGCGACCTCGAACATCACGCGGATCGCCGGCCGGCTGCCCCTGCACGCGTCATCCTCGGGTCTGGTGCTGCTGGCCCACGGCAACGGCGACCTGCTCGGCCGCGTACTGGCCCGGCCGCTCACCCGGTTCACCGCCGACACCCCGGCTGACGAGCCCGCACTGCGTCGCAAGCTCTCCGAGGTACGCCGACTCGGCCACGCCGTCGCCGAGGGGTACATCGAACCCGAGACGGCGGGGCTCGCCGTACCGGTCCGCGCCGGCAGAGGCGTCGTGGCCGCCATCTCGGTGGTCGTGCCGCGGGGCGCCCGCTACGAGGTGCCCGCGCTCGCGGCGCTCCGCTCGGCCGCGGAGGGGATCGCGGCGGATCTCGCGACCCCCGCACCCTGAGCGGGGCCACCCGGTCGGGTCTCGGCGCCCCGTCGCCCGGCGACCGCGTCAGGGAACGACGACGACCTTCCCCGGCGCGTGGTCGCCCTCAAGCGTGCGGAACGCCGCGACGACCTCGTCGAGCGGGAACGTCGCGGCGATCGGCAGGGTGAGTCCGCCGTCGGCGATCTGGTCGAGCAGCTTCTCAAGACTCTCCGAGGTCCGGGCGTTGCGTTCGACGTTCACCACACCGAGCTCGCCGATCGCGGCGTAAGCGGCGATCCCGCAGATGCGGTCCTTCGGGACCCCGAGCGCGAGCCCCGCGTCGAGCGTGTCGCGCCCGCGCAGGTCGAACACCGCGGTGATCCCCGCGCCGCCCAGACGCTCGGCCAGATCGGCGCCGTAGACCGCGGCCTCGACCCCGTGCGAGCGAAGCAGGTCGTGGTTCCGCTCCGACGCCGTTCCGATGACCCGCGCGCCCGTGTCACGCACCAGCTGCGACAGTACGAGGCCCACGCCGCCCGACGCTCCCCCGACGAGGACGACGTCGTCCGCTCCGACCGGCACCGTCGCGAGACAGGAGACGGCCGTGAGCCCGGCCACCTGGAGCGCTCCCGCGACCTCGGGTGGCACGCCGTCGGGACGGCGGGCGAGCACCTCGGTGCCGATCGCGACCACCTCGGCGACCGATCCCGTCGTCCGCCCCGCCACCTCGTCGCCGACCCGCACGGGTGTTCCATCGAAATATTCCATCCCCTCGCCGACGGCAGTCACCGTGCCGGCGACGTCCGTGCCGATCCGACGCGGGTACGGGGCGTCCGACGGGATGAAGCCGCTGCGCATCTTCGTGTCGATGTCGTGGGATGCGACCTTCGGCGCCGAGTTCCGGGAGGCCGGCGCGTTGGGCACGACACCCGATGAGCGCCTCCCGGCGGTATGTCGGCTCGTGCTGCTCACGCCGCCCGACTGACCTCGCTCCCCGCCGCCCCTACCCCACGGCCAGGTTTCTCACTCAGCGAGAACGGCGAGGGGGATCATCGCACACCGCACGAGACTTCGAGGGTGGTCGCACCGCGACCGGCCGAAGGAGACATCGTGAGCGACCCCATCCGCACCCAGGTCGGCATCGTCGGCGCCGGCCCCGCCGGTCTGCTGCTCTCCCACCTGCTGCACCGCGCCGGCATCGACTCCGTCGTCCTCGATTCGCGCAGCTGTGAGGAGATCGAGGCCACCATCCGCGCCGGCATCCTCGAGAACGGCACGGTCGACGTGCTCGTCGAATCCGGCGCCTCCGACCGCGTACTCGAGGTGGGTCACAAGCACGACGGCATCGAGCTGCGGTTCGCCGGCGAGGGGCACCGCATCGACTTCGCCGACCTCGTCCAGCGGGCCGTGTACCTCTACCCGCAGCACGAAGTGCTCAAGGACCTCATCGCCCGCCGTCTCGCGGACGGCGGCGACATCCGGTTCGGCTGGACGGCCGAGCGCGTGGTCGACGGCGAGACCGAGCATCCCCGGGTCGTCGGCGCCGACGCGGACGGCGCGCCGGTCGAGATCGTCGCAGACGTCGTGATCGGCGCCGACGGATCGCGCAGCGTGGTGCGGGAGGCGGTCGTCGGATCGCAGACCGGCGGCTACTTCCGCGAGTACCCGTTCGCCTGGTTCGGCATCCTGTGCGAGGCGCCGCCGAGCTCCGAGGAGCTGATCTACAGCAACTCCGAGAACGGGTTCGCGCTCATCAGCCAGCGCAGCGACACCGTGCAGCGGATGTACTACCAGTGCGACCCCGAGGCCGACCCGACGGCGCCGAGCGACGCCGAGATCTGGGACACCCTGCAGTCGCGGGTGGCGGGCACGACCCTGCACGAGGGCCCGATCTTCCAGCGCGACGTGCTGCGCTTCCGCAGCTTCGTCGCGTGGCACCTGCAGAAGGGCCGCGTGTTCCTCGCCGGCGACGCGGCGCACACCGTCCCGCCGACCGGGGCGAAGGGGATGAACCTTGCCGTCGCCGACGTGCTGCTGCTCGAGGAGGGCATCCGGGCGCTCGTCGGCGGCGACGGCGGTGACCTGCTCTCCCACTACCAGGAGCGCGCGCTCGACCGCACCTGGAAGGCCCAGCACTTCTCCTGGTGGATGACCAGCATGCTGCACACCGCCCCCGACGCGAGCGACTTCGACCGGCAGCGGCAGATCGGCGAGCTGCACTCCGTCACCTCGTCGCGGGCCGGTCGGCAGTACCTCGCCGAGGCCTACACGGGTTGGCCGCTCGGGTCACTCGGCGTGTGAAGAGGCGACCCCCACCAGACCTGCGGCCCGCGGCGGCAAGGTGGCGCCGCCGCGGGAACCGCCTGTACATCCCGAGAGGCAGCCGTGTCAGCGCGCGCGCAGGCGCTGGGTGAGCACGTGCGCCTGCTCGAGCAGCACACGCCCGATCTCGGGCTGCCGGTCGGGCCCGAACCGCGACTCCACCCCGGTCGCGGAGAGCGCCCACGCGGGGCGCCCGGCGGCGTCGAACACGGCGGCGGCCATCCCCCACGAGCCCTCGACGAGCAGGCCCGGGTTGACCGCGTAGCCGGTCTCGCGGGTGCGTGCCAGCCGGGCGCGCAGCGCGGCGGACTCGTGGCCGGGTCCCCAGGCGGGCACCAGATCGGAGCGCTCGAGGTAGGCCTCGCGCTCGGAGTCGGGCAGCAGCGCGAGGATCGCGATGCCGGCGGAGGCCACGCCGAGCGGGAAGCGGATGCCTTCGTAGAGCACGTGGGAGCGCAACGGGAAGCTGCCCTCCTCGCGCAGCAGGCACACGGTCTCGTCGCCGCGCCGGGCGGACAGGAATGCGCTCTCCCCGGTGAGCCGCGCGACCTCGCGCACCTGCTCGGCGGCGATGGCGCTGACGTCGTAGCGCTCCGCCGCGACCGCGCCCATCAGGTACATCTCCGGTCCGAGCAGCCACCCGCCGCGCATCGGGTCCCGATCGACGAACCCCTCTGTGGCGAGCGCGGTGAGCAGCCGGTGGGCGGTGGGACGGGTCAGGCCGGTGAGGTCGGCGACGCGGCGCGTGCTCACCGTCTCGGGCGCGTGGGCGCTGAGCGCCCGCAGCACCGCGCCCACCCGGCCGACCACCTGCGCGCCGCCGCGCGGGGCCGCCGCCGCATCCGGATCGTCACGCGCCCTGTCTGCACCCGTTGCCATGTCCATATTGTGGACGACTGGGGCGACTGAGACCACATCCCGCGCCGTCTTTGCGGACAAGTGGCGCTGGTCGTAGCCTGCACACATCACCATGTGGGCACTCGCCCCGTGGATCCGGGACGACGAGGTCGGAGGATCGATGGACAAGCTGCGGAGCGACGCGGCCGAGGCACTGGCGGATGTCGTCGCGAACGGGCAGACGATCGCGGTCGGCGGGTTCGGCCTTTCCGGCAACCCCACCGACCTGATCGAGGCGCTGCGCGACACCGGGGTCACCGACCTCACCATCGTCAGCAACAACATGGGCGTCGACGGCAAGGGACTCGGACTGCTCATCGAGAACAAGCAGGTGCGCAAGGTCATCTCGTCGTACGTCGGGGAGAACAAGCTGTTCGCCGAGCAGTACCTCTCCGGCGAGCTCGAGGTCGAGTTCGCGCCGCAGGGCACACTCGCCGAGCGGATGCGCGCGGGCGGCGCCGGGATCGCCGGCTTCTACACGAAGACCGGCGTCGGCACCCCGATCGCCGAGGGCAAGCCGACGATGGACTTCGACGGCGAGGAGTACCTGCTCGAGCGCGGCATCGTCGCCGACGTCGCGCTGGTGAAGGCGCACCGAGCCGACCGGGAGGGCAACCTGATCTACCGGATGACGGCCCGCAACTTCAATCCGCTCGCCGCGACCTGCGGCCGGGTCACGATCGCCGAGACCGAGATCCTCGACGACGACTTCCTCGCCCCCGACTCGGTCATGACGCCCGGCATCTTCGTGCAGCGGCTCGTCGTCGCCACCGAGCGCGAGAAGGACATCGAGCAGCGGACCACGCGTCCGCGCGAGGCCGCGGCCTGAGGCCGGGAGAGCGTGAGGAGAACGCCATGAGCGACGAGAAGGCCGGCTGGACCCGCGACGAGATGGCCGCGATCGCGGCCGAGGAGCTGCGCGACGGGCAGTACGTGAACCTCGGGATCGGCATCCCGACCCTGGTGGCGAACCACCTGCCCGCGGGCGTCGAGGTGACGCTGCAGAGCGAGAACGGGATGCTCGGCATCGGCCCGTTCCCCTACGAGGGCGAGGAGGACGCCGACCTCATCAACGCCGGCAAGCAGACCGTCACCATCGCCCCCGGCGGGTCGTTCTTCGACTCGGCGACGTCGTTCTCGATGATCCGCGGCGGCCACGTGCACGCCGCGATCCTCGGCGCGCTGCAGGTCTCCGGCCACGGCGACCTGGCGAACTGGCAGATCCCCGGCAAGCTGGTGAAGGGGATGGGAGGCGCGATGGATCTGGTCGCCGGCACGCCGCGCGTCATCGTGATCACCGACCACGTCGCCAAGGACGGCACGCCCAAGATCGTCGCCGAGTGCGACCTCCCGCTCACCGGGCGCCGCGTGGTGCACCGCATCATCACCGACCTCGCCGTGTTCGACGTCGACGACGACGGACTGGTGCTGCGTCGGATGGCGCCCGGGGTCACCGAACAGGAACTAAGCGAGAAGACCGGCGACGGCTTCCGCATCGAGATGGAGGCCGCCGCGTGAGCGTCGTGATCGCGGGCTACGCCCGCACCCCGTTCGTGAAGTTCGCCGGGCAGTTCGCCCGCATCCCGGCGACCGACCTGGGCGCGCACGCGACCCGCGCGGCCCTCGAGCGCGCCGGCGTCGCGCCCGAGGAGGTGTCGCAGCTGGTCGCCGGGCAGGTGCTGCTCGCCGGCGCCGGACAGGGACCCGCCCGGCAGACCGCGGTCGCCGCGGGCATCCCGCTGTCGGTCCCCGCCTGGATCGTCAACATGGTGTGTCTCTCGGGCTCCGAGGCGGTCGCGCACGGCGCGCGGCTCATCGCCGCGGGCGACGCCGACATCGTCGTCGCGGTCGGCCAGGAGTCGATGACCCTCGCCCCGCACCTCGTGCCGGGCGCGCGGCTCGGCAAGAAGTACGGGGCGATGGAGCTGCTCGACGCCATCGACCGCGACGGGCTGCACGACGCGTTCGAGCGCATCCCGATGGGGGCGACGACCGAGGCGGGCAACCCGAAGCTGGGGCTGACCCGCGAGGCCCAGGACGCCTTCGCGGCGGAGTCCCACCGACGGCTCGCCGCCTCGACCGAGTTCCTCGCCGGCGAGATCGCGCCGGTCACGGTGAAGGAGGGTGCCGACCCGGTCGCCCTCGACGACGGCGTGCGCCCCGACACCACCGTCGAGAGCCTCGCCCGGCTGCGCCCGGCGTTCAGCGCCGACGGCACCATCACGGCCGGCAATGCCTCGCAGATCTCCGACGGCGCCGCGGCCGTGGTCCTCATGAGCGAGCAGACCGCCGCCGCGCGCGGCGTCGCGCCGATGGCTCGCATCGTCGGCCACGGCCTGGTCGCCGGTCCCGACACCTCGCTGCACGCGCAGCCCGCCGCGGCGATCGAGGCGGCGCTCGCCCGTACGGGCCGCGCGACAGGCGACCTCGCCGCGATCGAGATCAACGAGGCGTTCGCCGCGGTCGGCATCCACTCCACCGAGCGCCTCGGCGCCGACCCCGCGATCGTGAACGCCCACGGCGGCGCGATCGCGCTCGGCCATCCGGTCGGCGCGTCCGGCACCCGCCTCGTGGGGCACCTCGCCCGACGGCTGCAGCAGCTCGGCAGCGGATCATTCGGCGCCGCCGCGCTCTGCGGCGGCGGCGGTCAGGGCTCGGCGATCCTGCTCGAGGCGATCTGACCCGACCGGTCGGATGCCGCCCGGCCGGGCGCGACGTCGGACCCCGGGTCAGTCGTCCGAGCGGCCGCGACGCGACGACGAGTAGCTGTCGACGTACTCCTGCCCGCTGAGCTCCTTGATCGCGGCCATCACCTCGTCGGTGATGGAGCGCAGCACGAAGCGGTCGTCGAGCATCCCGGCGTAGCGGGAGAAATCGAGCGGTTCGCCGTAGGTGACGACCACGCGGGTGCCGAGCTTGGGGAAGCCCTTGCCGATCGGCAGGATGCGGTCGCTCCCCCGGATGCCGACCGGGATCACCGGGGCCGTGGCCCCGGCGGCGAGCACGACGCGGGCGATGCCGGTGCGCCCGCGGTGCAGCAGGCCGTCGCGGCTGCGCGTGCCCTCCGGGTAGATGCCCATCAGTCGGCCCGCGCGCAGCACCCGCACCCCGTTGTCGAGGGATGCCGACGAGGCGGCGCCGCCACCCCGGTCGATCGCGAGCTGGCCCATCGCCTTCATGAAGGTGCGCCGCACCCAGGCGCCGAAGCCCCGGCCCGCGAAGAACTGCGCCTTGGCGAGGAACGTCACGTGGCGCGGAACCAGCAGCGGGATGAACACCGAGTCGATCGCCGAGATGTGGTTGCTCGCGATGATGCCGGCGCCGCGCGGCGGGAGGTTCTCGCGACCGTGCACCTCGATGCGGAACAGGAGGTGGAAGATCGGCCAGGCGAGCAGGTACTTGGCGAGGGTGAAGGCGAGCGGGGTGCGCAGCTGCACCTCCGGGCCCGTCGGCGTCGGCCGGTCACCCGCGGTCGTCATGTCCCCATCCTCCCCGATCCGACGCTAGGCTGGCACACGGCTCGCGCCGCGATCCGGCGCCGCCCCTCTCTCCGGCCGCACCCCCGGCTCCTCTCGCCACCGCCCGACGCCCACCGCGTCCGTTCCCCCGTGCCGCCACCGCGCATCACCGCGCCGCCGCGCTTCACCGCGCGCCCGCCGGGCCAGTGCGCAGACAGGATTCTCCGAATGACCCCGCCGCCCACGTCGTCCGCCACCGAGGCGCCGACCGCCGCCGATCGGCTCACCGCCGACGCGCTCGCGTACCACGAGTTCCCGCGCCCCGGGAAGCTCAGCGTCGAGCTGACGAAGCGCACGGAGGACGCCCGCGACCTCTCGCTCGCCTACTCGCCGGGGGTCGCCGCGCCCGTCCGCGCGATCGGCGCGGATGCGGCGGACGCGTACCGCTACACCGGCAAGGGCAACCTCGTCGCCGTGATCAGCAACGGGACCGCGATCCTCGGCCTCGGCGACCTCGGCGCCCTGGCGAGCAAGCCGGTGATGGAGGGCAAGGGCGTGCTGTTCCGGCACTTCGCCGGCATCGACGTGTTCGACATCGAGGTGGACACCAAGGACGTCGACCGATTCGTCGACGTGGTCGCCGCGATCGCGCCCAGCTTCGGCGGCATCAACCTCGAGGACATCGCCGCCCCGGCGTGCTTCGAGATCGAGCGCCAGCTGATCGAGCGCTGCGACATCCCCGTGTTCCACGACGACCAGCACGGCACCGCGGTGATCGCCGCCGCCGGCCTGCTCAACGCGCTCGAGATCCAGGGCAAGCGGCTCGAAGAGGCGCGGGTGGTCTGCGTCGGCGCCGGGGCCGCCGGCATCGCGACCTTCCGCCTGCTGCACGAGCTGGGCGCGCCCGCGGCGAACCTCATCCTGGTGGACTCGACCGGCGTCGTGCACACCGGCCGCACCGACCTCAACGCCTACAAGCGCGCCTTCGCTCGCGAGACGGAGCTGCGCACCCTCGCCGACGCGGTCGCCGGCGCCGACGTGTTCCTCGGCGTCTCGGGCCCGGGGGTGCTCACCGACGAGATGCTGCTGAGCATGGCCCCCAACCCCGTCGTGTTCGCGATGGCCAACCCCGACCCCGAGATCACCCCGGAACGCGCGCACGCCGTGCGCGACGACGTCATCATCGGCACCGGACGCAGCGACTACCCCAACCAGGTCAACAACGTGCTCGGTTTCCCCTTCATCTTCCGCGGCGCGCTCGACGTGCGCGCCACCCAGATCAACGAGGCGATGAAGATCGCCGCCGTGCACGCGCTGCGCGACCTGGCGCGCGAGCCCGTCCCGGCCGAGGTCGAGGCCTCCTACGACGGCACCCACTTCGAGTTCGGCCGCGAGTACGTCATCCCCAAGCCGCTCGATCCCCGTCTGCTGCGCACGGTCGCGGCGGCCGTCGCCCGCGCCGCCGTCGACTCGGGCGTCGCCACTCGCCCCTACCCCGACTCGTATCCGCTCGAGTCGGTGGCCGACGTGACCTACGCCTGAGCCGGGCGGGCCGCCGCGCGGCATCGCGTGCGACCCGCGGCCCGGGCCGAACGCCCGGCCCTCAGTCGAGGACGGCGACCAGCTTCCCCAGCACCTCGCCCCGGTCGAGGCGCGCGAAGCCGTCGCGCACGTCGGCGAACGGGATCCGCTCCACCGGGGGACGCACCCCGGTCGCCTCGAGCATGCGCAGCAGTGCCGCGAACTCGCCGGGCGTGCACATCGTCGAGCCGACGACCGAGAGCTGCTGGAAGAACACCCGGTTCAGCTCCGCCGGGGGCATCGTGCCGGCGTGGGCGCCGGCGGTCACGATCGTGCCGCCCGGGCGCAGCGACCGCAGCGAGTGGCCCCACGTCGCCTCGCCGACGGTCTCGATGACGACGTCGACGCGCTCGGGCAGCCGCGCGCCGGGCTCGAACACCGCGGCCGCGCCGCGCTCGAGCGCGAACGCGCGCTTGGCGTCGGTGCGCGCCGTCGCCCAGACCCGGGCTCCGGCTGCCGAGGCGAGTGAGATGGCGGCGCTCGCGACGCCGCCGCTCGCCCCCTGCACGAGCACCGTGTCGCCGGGGCGCACCCGCCCGCGGGTGAACAGCATCCGGTAGGCGGTTCCCCAGGCGACCGGCAGCGCGGCGGCCTCGGCGAAGTCGAGCCAGTCGGGCTTGTCCACCAGGTTGCGATCGGGCACGAGCAGGTACTCGGCCAGGGCCCCGTCGATCGTCTCGCTCAGCAGCGCCCGCCTCGGGTCGAGGGTGACGTCGCCTCCCCCGGCCTCGGGATCGCCGAGCACCGCGTAGACCACCACCTCGCGCCCGTCGTCGGTGACCCCGGCGGCGTCGCAGCCGAGCACCATCGGGATGCGCTCCGCCGGGTGGCCGACGCCGCGCAGCGTCCACAGGTCGTGCGGGTTGAGGCCCGCGGCGCGCACCCGCACCCGAGTCCATCCCGCACGGGGCTCCGGATCGGGGACGTCTCGGATCTCGAGCCCGGCGAGCGGGTCGTCGGGATCCTGGGCGACGGCGACGGCGGCCTTCATGCGACTCCTCCGGAGGTGCGGTCCCTCCGATCCTGCCCGGTCGGGGGTGCCGCTGCACGCGTCACGGGTTCAGCGCGATGTACCGCGATCGACACGCGAGGCCTGTGCCGGGCAGGATCGGGGTGACGGCGCGCCGTGCGTCGAGATCGGAGAGACCCGGCGATGCAGATCTCAGGAACCACCGCCCTCGTCACCGGGGCGGCATCCGGCCTCGGCGCCGCGACCGCCCGCGAACTCGCGGCCGCGGGGGCGAGCGTGCTCGGACTCGACCTCCCCGCCTCGATCGAGAAGGCCCCCGCGGTCGACGGCGTGCGCTACGCGGCCGGCGACGTCACCAGCGAGCAGGACGTCGCCGACGCGCTGGCGGGCATCGGCACGGACGACCCGCCGCTGCGCATCGTGGTGAACTGCGCCGGCATCGCGCCCGCCCGCCGCATCCTCTCCAGCACGGGCGCCCACGAGCTCGAGCTGTTCCGCCGCACCATCGAGGTCAACCTGCTCGGCACCTTCAACGTGCTGCGACTGGCCGCCGAGGTGATCGCGCGACAGACCGGCGACGAGTACGACCAGCGCGGCGTCATCATCAACACCGCCTCGGTCGCCGCGTACGAGGGCCAGATCGGCCAGATCGCCTACTCCGCCTCCAAGGGCGGGGTGGTCGGGATGACGGTGCCCGCCGCCCGCGACCTCGCCCGCTCCGGCATCCGGGTGAACACCATCGCCCCCGGCATCGTCGACACGCCGATGCTCGCCTCGCTGGGACCGGAGGTCGGCGCCTCGCTTGCGGCGAGCGTGCCGTTCCCGCACCGACTCGCCCGCCCCGAGGAGTACGCGCAGCTGGTGCGGATGATCGTGGAGCACGACTACCTCAACGCCGAGACGATCCGCATGGACGGCGGCATCCGAATGGCGCCGCGCTGACCGGTCGGCCCACTGAGCACCGCGCCCCGCGGCGCCCGCCCGACCGGGTCAGTCCGACTCGCGCACGACCAGCTCGGTCGGCAGGATCGTCGCGTGCGGCGTCTCCCGACCGGCGAGCAGGTCGAGCAGCACCGCCGCCATCCGCTCGCCCTGCTCGTGGGAGGGCTGCCGGATGGTGGTCAGCGCCGGGGTGACCCGGGTCGCCACCGGGGAGTCGTCGAAGCTCACCACGGCGACGTCGTCGGGCACCCGCAGGCCCGCACGCTCGAGCTCGGGCAGCGCGCCGCTCGCCATCAGGTCGCTCTGCACGACGAGAGCGTCGATCGGCTCGTCGCGATCCTCGAGCAGCCGGCGCATCGCGGCGGTCGCCCCGTCCACCGTGAAGTCGCCGTCCTCGACCCCCGCCTCGACGAGCCCGGCGTCGGCGAGCGCGTCGCGGTAGCCGGCGAGACGGTCGATCGCGGCCGGCATGGTGAGCGGTCCGGTGATGGTCGCGATCCGGGTGCGTCCCGCGGCGATCAGCCGGTCGGCGGCGAGACGCCCCGCCTGTCGGTTGTCGACGTCGACGTAGTACGCGTCATCGGTGCGCCCGTCGGTGGGGCGGCCACCGAAGACGACCGGCATGACCGCGCGGATCAGGTCGACGAAGGTGTCGCTCGTGTGGTGCGAGACGACGATCGCCCCGTCGACCGCGCCGCTGCGCAGGTAGCTGGTGGTCTTGTGACGCGGGTCGTCGTTGGCGATGAACAGAGTCAGCACGTAGTCGGAGTCGCTCAGCCGCGCGTTGATGCCCGCGACGACGGAGGCGAAGAACGGGTCGCCGAAGAAGCGGCTCGTCTCCTCGGGCACGACCAGCGCGACCGCGAAGGTGCGCCGACCGGCGAGGGACCGCGCGGACGGGTTGGGCACGTAGTCGAGGTCGCGGATCGCGCGCTCGACGGCGGCCACCGCCGACTGGCTGACCGAGGTCGAGCCGTTGACGACCCGCGAGACGGTGGAGCGGGAGACCCCGGCGGCGGCGGCGACCTCCTCGATCGTCGTCATGCCGGGTCCTCCGCGACGGTCAGTCCTTCCCCGGTCCGGACCCGAGGTCCCGGCGGGCGATGATCCGACTGTACTCCCGGCCGGAATCCTTCACCGTGCGCTGCTGGGTGGCGTAGTCGACGTGTACGAGGCCGAACCGCTTGTCGTACCCCCACGCCCACTCGAAGTTGTCCATCAGCGACCAGTAGAAGTAGCCCCGGATGTCGACCCCCGCGTCGGCCGCGTCGAGCACCGCGGCGAGGTGCTCGCGCAGGAACCGGGTGCGCTCCACGTCGGTGATCCGGCGGCCGTCGGGCCCGTCGATCACGACGTCGTCGTACGCGGCGCCGTTCTCGGTGAGGTAGAGCGCCACGCCGCGGTCGGCCGTGTACTCGTCGCTCACGCGGTGCAGCAGGCGGGTGAGGCCCTCCGGCTGCACCTCCCAGCCCATGACCGTGCGCGGCAGCCCGCGGTCGTGCCAGTGGATGCCGTCGTGCGACGGGAACGGCGAGTCGACCCGGCGCGCGGTCGGGGCGTCGCCGCCGGGCACGGCGGTCGCGGGCGGCTCGCCGCCGACGAGCTCGCCGTGGTAGTAGTTCACGCCGAGCGTGTCGATCGGGCTCGCGATGGTGTCCAGGTCGCCCGGCAGCACCGCGGCCTCCCAGCGCTCCACCTCGCCGGCGTCGACCGCCCGGATGTCGTCGACGACGTCGGCGGGGTACGCCGCGCGGAACACCGGGTCGAGGAACCAGCGGTTGAACTGCCCGTCGATCCGCCGCGCCGCGTCGACGTCGGCGGGCGCCGTCGGGTCGACCGGGTCGGCGACGGTGAGGTTGAGGGTGAGCCCCAGCTTCAGGTCCGCGTCGCGGGACCGCAGCTCGCGCACCGTCTGCCCGTGACCGAGCAGCAGGTGGTGGGCGGCCAGCATCCCGTCGCCGATGCTGTACGAGCCGGGGGCGTGGGCGCCCGCGGTGTGGCTGAGGAACGAGGCGCACCACGGCTCGTTGAGGGTGGTCCACACGTCCACCCGGTCGCCGAGGGCGTCGTGCATGTCGAGCGCGTACTCGGTGAACAGGTCGGAGGTCTCGCGCACCCGCCATCCGCCCCGCTCCTCGAGCGCCTGCGGCAGATCCCAGTGGTACAGCGTGAGCCAGGGCTGGATGCCGGCGGCGAGCAGCTCGTCGACCAGGCGGGAGTAGAAGTCGACGCCCGCCGGGTTGAGCGCCCCCCCGTCGGGCCGCACGCGCGACCACGAGG
>JBHIXX010000047.1:0-16302 GCA_041984585.1 Pseudolysinimonas sp.
CGGTGCCGCGCGACCGCGGCGCCGAAGATGCCGGGCTGCACGGTGGTCTGGTTGGCGCCGATGCCGCGCAGCTCGACGGGGCGGTCGGCGGAGAGCACGACGAGCGGCACCCCGCTGTGCGCCGCTTCGAGCACCGCCGGGTGCAGTTCGGCGACCGCGGTGCCCGACGTGGTGACGACGAGCACGGGGGCGCCCGTCTCGACCGCGAGCCCGAGCGCGAGGAACCCGGCCGAGCGCTCGTCGAGCCGCACCCGCAGGCGCAGCAGCCCGGCCCGCTCGAACTCGGCAGCGGCGAGCGCGAGGGCCTGGGAACGGGATCCGGGGCTCAGCACCACGTCGCGGACGCCGCGGCGCACGAACTCGGCCAGCAGCTCGGTCGCGAACGCGCTCGCGGGCGACGACTCCGCGCCGTCCGCTGCGGTCCCGGATGCCGACGACCCGAATGACCCGGGCGGCCCCGGGTCAGGAGTCGCGCGGGTCGTCATCGTCGAGGGCGGCGAGCTCCTGCTCGAGCTTCTTGATGCGCTGCTCCTGCTCGCGCAGCTGCGCGTCGCGCTCCGTCTCGCGGTTGATGCGCCCCAGGAAGGCGGGGTCGTCATCCGGAGCCGGACGGGAGACGGATCGGGGCCGGTCGCCGCGGTCGCGGCCGAGCACGAACCAGAGGATGGCGCCGATCAGCGGGAGCAGCACGATGACGACGATCCAGAGCGGCTTCGGGAAGGCGCGCACCCGCGACTCCTCGATGCGCAGCAGGTCGACCAGCGCGAAGATCATCGCCGCGAGGACGATGACCGGCACGATCACCAGCAGTCTGGACACGCCTCGATTCTAGGCGCCGCGCCTGGGGAGCGCCCGGGCGCGGGTTCCCAGCGGGGGCCGAGACGGGCCTGAGTACACTGACGCGGTGCGTTCCTGGGTGCTCTATTCGCTGGCCCGACTCGGGCTGTTCGCGGGGGTGCTCGCGCTGCTGCTTCTGCTCGGCATCGAGTGGTGGATCGCCGCCATCGTCGCCGCGATCATCGCGCTGTGCGTGTCGTACATCTTCCTCGGCGGGCTGCGCACGCGGGCGGCCGAGCAGCTCGCCGCGGCGCGGGCCCCGCGACCGACGGCCGACGACGACGCCGAGGACGCCGAACTCGCGGCGGGCGACGCCGGCGACTCAGAAGACCAGCGCGGCCGCCAGGCCTAGCCCGAACATCACGCTGGTGAGCAGCGTGAGCCGCAGCACCAGCAGCCACTCGCGGGCGGTGCGCCCGGTGATGACGATGATGACCGCCGGCAGCGCGGCGACCAGGGCGAAGTAGACGTACGGCGCGAACACGTAGAAGAGCACGTAGAACGCGAGGATGCCGAACGGCGCGAGCAGCAGCAGCACCTCCAGCACCCGGGTGCCGACGCCGCCGAGCGCGACGGCGATGGTGCGCTTGCCGGCCGCCCGGTCGCGCTCCCGGTCGCGGGCGTTGTTGGCGAGCAGGACCGCCGCCGCGAGCAGACCGAGCGCGACCCCGCCGAGCCAGGCCTCGAGGCTCACCTCGCCGACCTGCACGAACATGGTGCCCGCGGTGGGGACGACGCCGAAGAACAGCAGCGCGGCGATCTCGCCGAGACCGTAATAGCCGTAGGGGCGCTTGCCGCCCGTGTAGAACCAGGCGGCGAGCAGGCAGACGGCGCCGACCGCGAGCAGCCACCAGTGGCCGCTGCGCCAGACGACGAGCACTCCGGCGACGGCGGCCAGCCCGAAGAAGACGAGGGCGACGGTGAGCACCGTGCGCTGCTTCGCCCGGCCGGAGCCGACCAGGCGGGCCGGGCCGACCCGGTCGCGGTCGGTGCCGCGGATGCCGTCGGAGTAGTCGTTGGCGTAGTTGACGCCGATCTGCAGGGCCACGATCACGGCGAGGCAGAGCAGCGCCCGCACCCAGTGGTCCCACCAGTTGTCGAGCATGAGCGACGCGGCGCCGGTGCCCACCGCGATGGGGCCGATCGAGAGCAGCAGCGTCTGCGGCCGCGCGCCCGCGATCCAGGTGCCGAGGGTGGCCGGCTTCGGCGGGGCCGCCTTCGCTCCGCGCACCTTGGCCTTCGGGGGGATGGGTCGTCCGGACGCCTGCGCCCGCTTCTCGAGGAGGCGCGGGTCGATCCGCTGCTGCTTCGCCACCCGCCCAGCCTAGGGCGCGGCGCCCGGTCGACCCGCGGGGTAGAGGTCCTCGGCGATCTCGCGCAGGGCGCGGCGGTCGGGCTTGCCGCTGGCCAGCGTCGGGATGGCGTCGATCAGCACGATCTCGGGCCGTGCGGGCGCCCCGAGTGCGGCGACCACCGCGTCGCGCGCGGCATGCGGGTCGCCGCCGCCCGCCGAGAACGCGACCGGATGCTCGCCCCACCGCGGGTGCGCGCCCGGCACGACCACTGCATCCGCGAACCCGGGGATCGCCTGCAGCGCCCGCTCGACCGAGGCGAGCGCCACCTTCACGCCGCCGGAGACGATCACGTCGTCGAGCCGCCCGGTGACGGTGAGCACGCCGTCGACTAGCGCGCCGCCGTCGGCGGTGCGGAACCAGCGCATCCCGTCGTCGACGAGGAACCGCTCCTCGGTGAGCGCGGGGTCGCCGAGGTAGCCCTCGGCGAGCGTCGGCCCCGCCAGCCGCACCTCGCCGTCGACGATGCGCACCTGGGTGCTGCCGAGGGGCGAGCCGTCGTAGACGCATCCGCCGCTGGTCTCGCTGGAGCCGTAGCTGCGCACCACCCGGATGCCGTGGTCGCGCGCGGCGTCCACGAGCGCGGCGGGCGCGGCCTGCCCGCCGACGAGGACCGCCTGGAAGCGGCGGAGGGCGGCGACGGCGGGCGGCGAGTCGAGCAGCGTGGCGAGCTGCGCGGGCACGAGGGCGGTTGCGCGCTCCGGGATCTCGAGCCGTGCGACCGCGTCGAGGAACCCGTCGGCCGTGAAGTGCTCGCCGGCGGCCGCCACCGGCACCGTCTCGGCGGCGAGCGAGCGGGCGAGCACGTTGAGCCCCGCGATGTAGTGGGTGGGCAGGGCGAGCACCCACTGCGCGGGACCGCCGAGCGCGGACTCGCTCGCCGCGGCCGACGCGAGCACGGCGTCGGCGGAGAGCTCCACCCGCTTCGGCCGCCCCGTCGAGCCGCTCGTCTCCACCACGAGCGCCACCCGCTGGCCCACCCGAGTCGGCAGATCCTCGGCGGGAGCGCCGA
The DNA here is from genome assembly GCA_041984585.1 of Pseudolysinimonas sp. Lineage (GTDB taxonomy): Bacteria > Actinomycetota > Actinomycetes > Actinomycetales > Microbacteriaceae > Pseudolysinimonas_A. The sequence continues at coordinate 3,202 of JBHIXX010000047.1, forward strand.
CCACGATCGCGTCGCCGCCGGCGAGCGCGTCGCGCAGGGCGGCGAACACGTTCGGCCCCGGCGGCACGACCCGCAGGTCGCGCATCAGAACTGCCAGGGGTAGGGGCCCCAGTCGGGGTCGCGCTTCTCGAGGAACGCGTCGCGGCCCTCCTGCGCCTCGTCGGTGCCGTAGGCGAGCCGGGTCGCCTCGCCGGCGAACACCTGCTGGCCGACCATCCCGTCGTCGGTGGCGTTCATCGCGAACTTCAGCATCCGGATCGCGGTGGGGCTCTTGCCGAGGATGGTGCGCGCCCAGTCGAGCGCGGTCGCCTCCAGCTCGGCGTGCGGCACGACGGCGTTCACCGTGCCCATCTCGTAGGCGCGCTGCGCGTCGTACTCGCGAGCGAGGAAGAACACCTCGCGCGCGACCTTCTGGCCGACCTGCTTGGCGAAGTAGGCGCTGCCGTAGCCGGCGTCGAACGAACCGACGTCGGCATCCGTCTGCTTGAACCGGCCGTGCTCGGCGCTCGCGATGGTCAGGTCGCAGACGACGTGCAGCGAGTGCCCGCCGCCGGCCGCCCAGCCCGGGACCACGGCGATGACCACCTTGGGCATGAACCGGATGAGCCGCTGCACCTCGAGGATGTGCAGCCGCCCCGCGCGGGCCGGGTCCTGCACGCCAGTCTCGTCGTCGGAGTACTTGTAGCCGTCCTTGCCGCGGATGCGCTGGTCGCCGCCGGAGCAGAACGCCCAGCCGCCGTCCTTCGGGCTCGGCCCGTTGCCGGTGAGCAGCACGACGCCGATGCGCGGGTTCATCCGGGCGTCGTCGAGGGCGCGCGCCAGCTCGTCGACCGTCCGGGGACGGAACGCGTTGCGCACCTCCGGCCGGTCGAACGCCACGCGCGCGATGCGTCCCGTCGTGTCGTGGTGGTACGTGATGTCAGTCAGGTCGTCGAAGCCGTCGACGGCCCGCCAGGCCTCCGGATCGAACAGCTCGGACACGTCGGCGCTCATCCGACGCCGCCGAGCAGGTCGAACAGCACCACGAGCAGCAGCGGGTTCGCCGCGAGTCCGAGCACGATCGCGCCGACACCCGGCGCACGGCCCCAGTCGGCGATCGCCGCGATCGTCCCGCCCACGACCGCGAGCACGGACAGCGCGACGGTCAGCCAGCCGACCGCCCACCCCGCGACGGCGAGACCGCCGATCGCGAGCAGCTCCGCGGCCGTCAGCGCCGCGACCGCCCCCACCGCGACCGCGAGCGCCGCGCGGCCCGGCCAGCGGCGCGCCACCCGGTCGGGCGACGGTGCGGTCGGGAGCCCGGTGGCCGTGTCGGCGCGCGTGGCGGTCGGCGCGTCCGGCACCGGGAGGACGAGGGTGGGCGATTCCACGGGTTCAGCCTACGAGGGAGCGCTCAAGCGGACTGGAGCGGCCGGATGCCCTCCAGCGTCGCAGCCAGTGCGTCGCTCTCGACCTCGAGGTCGTAGTGCGTCTGCAGGTTGATCCAGAATTGCGCCGAGTTGCCGAAGTAGCGGGCGAGACGCAGGGCGGTGTCCGCGGTGATCCGCCGCTTGCCGTGCACGATCTCGTTGATCCGGCGGGGCGGCACACCGATCGCCACGGCGAGGCTGTTCTGCGTCAGACCGAGAGGCTCGATGAAATCGGCCAACAGGATCTCTCCCGGATGCACCGGTGCCAGCTTCTGCATACTCATCCTCCTCGTGGTCAGTGGTAGTCGACGATTTCGACTCCGTCGGCGCCGCTCTCGGTCCAGACGAAGCAGATTCGCCATTGGTCATTGATCCGGATGCTGTGCTGGCCCTGTCGGTCTCCCCGGAGCGCCTCGAGCCGGTTTCCCGGCGGCACCCGGAGGTCGTCGAGCGTCGTCGCGGCATCGAGGATCGCCAACTTCCGGAGCGCCGGTCGAAGGATTCGGGAGTCGAAGCCGCGCACCTTCTCGCGGCGCCAGAGCCGTTCGGTGTCGCGACTGCCGAATGACCTGATCACCGAGATCAGGGTATAACGCGTTGCGTTATATGTCCAGTCCCTGTCGTGTCAAGCTCAGGCCGCGCCGAACAGCCACTCCCAGACGACGGCGTTGCCGAGCAGGGCGAGGATCGCGCCGGTGATGCCGAGGCCCGGCGACATCCCGACCACGATCGCGACGAGGGCGAAGGCGAGCGCCGCCACGCTGAACGCGAGGGCGGTCGACGCCAGCACGACGGGGAACAGCCCGGTGAAGACCGCCGCCGCGAGCAGCAGCGCGGCGAGCAGGCCCAGCCAGAACGCGGCGTGCCCGGCCCAGCGGGAGCGGCGGCGGCCGTAGCTGACGCGCTCGTCACTGCGCACGTATTGCGCGAGCGTGGGCGCCGCGTCGCCGTGGCGGCCGAGGCCCGATCGGGCGTAGCGGTCGGGCGGTGGCGTGTAGCTCATCGCATCCCTCCTCGCTCGCGGTCACTCTAGCGACGGACCGACCCGCCGTCACCGGGCCGCCCGGCACCTCGGCACGGCAGGATGGGGGCATGCGCGACCTTCCCGGCGCCGCGGAGCTGCTCGCCGACGCCCACGTGGTGGCGCTGCCGCTGACGACGCGCTTCCGTCGCACCGACGTGCGCGAGGCGCTCCTGTTGCGCGGCCCGGAGGGGTGGGCGGAGTTCGCCCCGTTCCCCGAGTACGACGACGACGAGGCCGCCGCGTGGCTCGCCGCCGCGATCGCCGACGGGTGGCATCCGGCGCCCGCCGCGCGGCGCGACCGCATCCCGGTGAACGCCACGGTGCCGGCCGTGACGCCCGAGGAGGTGCCGGCGGTGCTGGCGCGCTTCCCGGGATCCCGCACCGCGAAGGTGAAGGTCGCGGAGCCGGGGCAGACGCTCGCCGACGACGTGGCCCGCGTGCGCACCGTGCGCGACGCACTGGGGCCGGAGGGCCGCATCCGGGTGGACGCGAACGGCGCGTGGACCCTCGACGAGGCCGAGCACGCGGCGCACGAGCTGAGCCCGTTCGACCTGGAGTACCTCGAACAGCCGTGCGCGGCGACCGACGACCTCGCCGAGCTGCGGCGGCGCCTGCGCGACTGGGATCTGGCGGTCGCGGCCGACGAGAGCGTGCGCAAGGCGGCGGATCCGCTCGCCGTGGCCCGGGCGGGCGCCGCCGACGTGCTGGTGGTGAAGTCGGCCCCGCTGGGCGGCGCGGCGGCCGCGCTCGCGATCGTGGCGGCATCCGGTCTGCCCGCGGTGGTGTCGAGCGCGCTCGACACGTCGGTCGGGATCGCCGCCGGAGCGCGCCTCGCGGCCGCCCTGCCCGAGCTCCCCTACGACTGCGGACTGGGCACCGCCGCGCTGCTGGCGACCGACGTGACCGCCGCCCCGCTGCTGCCCGTCGAGGGCGCCATCCCGGTCACCCGGGTCGAGCCGGATCGCGACCTGCTCGCGCGCGCCGCGGCCTCCGCCGAGCGTCGCTCCTGGTGGCTGGCGCGGGCGCAGCGCTGCCTCGATCTGCTGTCAACCGACGGACCCCCGTCGCACGTCGTCGAGACGACGACGCCTCGTTAGGCTGGGCGTCGACGACCAGAGGAGACCTCATGAACGCTCGCCGCACCGCCGCCTTCGCCGCCCTCGGCCTCGCCGCCGCCACCGTGCTGGGCGGCTGCACGACGGGCACCGACGAGCCGGATGCCGCCGGCGGCGACACCGAGGTCGAGGAGCCCGCGGACGAGGGGCTGACCACCGACCTCGGCGGCGAGTGCCTGGTGGGCGACTGGATGATCACCGAGGAGGAGATGCAGGGGTTCTACGACCAGATCGCGGCCGAGAACGGCTTCGAGATCGTCGTCTCCGGCGCCACCTCGCTCGACTTCACCGCCGACCGCTACGAGTACGTCCCCGACTTCGAGATCGAGATGACGATCGCCGGCAAGGAGGCGACCGGCAGCGCGACGGGGAGCGTGCAGGGCGACTACTCGGTCGCCGACGGGGTCATCACCACCGAGAACGACGTCGCGGCGATCGTCATGCCGATCACCGTCGACGGGGTCGAGTTCGACGCCAGTGACATCGGCAATGGCGTGATCTCGTCGCACCCGATCAACTCGGTGACCTACCACTGCGAGGCGGGCGCCCCGGTGATCGACTTCATCACGTCGACCAGCACCCACCCGGTGACGCTCACCGCCGGCTGAGCGGCTCCGCAGGGCCGAACCGGGGCGCGGGTTCGGACCCGCGCCCCGGGGCTCACAGCCCCGAGTAGGCGTGCAGTCCCTTGAAGAACAGGTTCACCACGGTGAAGTTGAACAGCACCGCCGCGAACCCGATGATCGCCAGCCAGGCCGACCGCGAGCCGCGCCAGCCCTGCGTCGCGCGGGCGTGGATGTAGCCGGCGAAGACGACCCAGATCACGAAGGTCCAGACCTCCTTCGTGTCCCAGCCCCAGTAGCGCCCCCACGCGCGCTCGGCCCAGATGGCGCCGGCGATGAGGGTGAAGGTCCAGAACACGAAGCCGACCACGTTGAGCCGGTAGGCGAGCCGCTCCAGGCCCTCGGATGCCGGCAGCGTCGCGAGGAACCGCGGCCCGCGCATCGCGCCGCGCTCGCGGCGCTGCTGCACGAGCTGCAGGATCGACAGCCCGGCGCCGAGCGCGAAGAAGCCGGTGCCGAGGATGGCGACCAGCACGTGGAAGACGAGCCAGCCCGACTGCAGGGCCGGCGGCAGCGGCACGACGTCGACGTAGAAGTTGACGGTGGCGAGGGTCAGCAGCAGCACGACGAGCCCGGTCACGTAGGCGCCGAGGTACGACAGCGGCTTCCACAGCTGCGCGCCGAGGAACACGCCGACGATGATCGCGGTGCCGGTGAGCGCGAACTCGAACATGTTCGCCCATGGCACCCGCTCCGCGGCGATGCCGCGCATGAGCGTCGCCGCGACGTGCACCACCCAGCCGACCACGGTGAGCGCGAGCGCCGTGCGGGTCCAGCGCGTGCTCGCCGCGGCGGGTGCGTCGACCTTCTCCGCCACGATGGTGGAACCACCGGCGGAGGCCGTCGCCGTCTTCGCCGCGACGGGCTCGGCGGCGGTGCGGCCGCTCAGGTCCATGACGTAGAGCACGAAGGCGATCAGGTAGACGGCGGCCGCCGAGTACACCCCGACGAGCGACCACGCGGCGAGGGTCTCGGTCATGCGCCCATCCTACGTTCGGCGTCCTCGGCCTCAGCCGGGGGCGCGTCGGCGCCGTCCGCGTCGCCGAGCACCGCGGCGTGGCGGCGGGCGAGGTCCTCGACCGCGCCGGCCAGCCCTGGGTCCTCGCCGCGGGCGAGGCCGGCGTACTCCAGGCGCACGCCGTCGCCGTCCGCGATCGCCTTCACCCACATCCGGCGCCGCGGCACCGCGAGGCTGGTGAGCAGCCCCGCGACGGCGAGCACCGCGAAGACGAGCACCCAGCCGCGCGCCGGGTCGTGGTGGATGTCGAGGCTCACGAACCGCGCCCACCCGTCGAAGGTCACCGAGCCGAGCCCCTCCGGAAGCTCGGCGCTCTCGCCGAGGGCGAGCACGAGCGCGTCGGAGCGGCCCGCGAGCTCCTCCATGCCGGTGGTGTCGAGCTGGTACACGTTGACCGCAACGCCCTCGTCGAGGCCGAGGTCGCCGCGGTACACCTCGAGGCTGAGCAGCGCCCCCTCGTTGGCGATCGGCGAGAACGAGGCGAGCGCGCCCGACGTGGTCGCCACCGGGTCGGGGTAGAACAGCCCGATGAAGCCGACCTGGTCGGCGAGCCCGTCGGGCACCTTCACGACGCCGACGCTGAACAGGTTCGCGTCCTGCGGCAGATAGGGCACCGGTCCGGTCTGCACCACCTCGCCGTCGGGATCGCGCACCGTGAGGATCGGCGCGTAGCCGTTGCCGAGCAGGTACACCTCGGTGCCGCCGACGGCCAGCGGCGAGTTCACCTTGAGCGACCGCTCCTGCCACTCGCCGCCCGCCTCGCGCACCGACACGGTGGCGTCGAAGTCGAGCGGCAGCCAGCCCTGGTCGACGTCGAACGCGTACTCCGGCTCGAAGTCGTCGAGGCGCAGCGAGAACGGCTCGAGCGATGAATCCGGGTCGACGAGCGAGCCGGTGGTGATCGAGTCGTAGTCGAGCAGCACGTTGGTGAACGGCTCGCCCTGGATGAGGATGCGCTGCCCGGTGAAGCCGAACAGCCCACCCACCGCGACGCCCACGAGCACCCCCACGAGCGACGCGTGGAAGACGAGGTTGCCGGTCTCGCGCAGGTAGCCGCGCTCCGCCGACACGGTCGGCACGCCGCCGGCGAGCTCGTACCGCTCGACCCGGTAGCCGAGTCGGCGCAGCACGCCCGACGCCTCGTCGACGGCCCGCTCCGCCGACGCGGACGTGCCCGCGGTGCGGAACCCCGCGAGCCGCTCCAGGCGCGCAGGCGTGCGCGGCGGCCGGGCGCGCAGCGCCTGCAGGTGGTGCCGCGTGCGCGGCAGGATGCAGCCGATCAGCGAGATGAACAGCAGCAGGTAGATGGCCGAGAACCACGGGGAGGTGAACGTGCTGAACAGCCCCAGGTTGTCGAGCACCTCGAACAGCTCCGGGTTGTCGCGCGCGTAGGCGATGACGCCGTTCGGGTCGGACGAGCGCTGCGGCACGAGCGATCCCGGGATGGCGGCCAGCGCGAGCAGCAGCAGCAGCACGAGCGCCGTGCGCATGCTGGTGAGCAGCCGCCAGGCGAACCGCAGCCAGCCGACCGGGCCCAGCCGGGAGTTCTGCACCGGCGCGGCCGGCGTCGCGTCGACGTGGTCGCCGGGGCGCATCGGGTCGGCGCCCGACGCGCCGTCGGCGCGATCAGAGCGCGATGTCGAAGCCACCGATCACCACCCCCAGTTCCGACATCAGCATCCCCCACACGCCGGTGACCAGCAGCACGCCCACGGCGATGAGCAGCACGCCGCCGGCGATGTTGATCGCGCGGATGTGGCGGCGCACCCAGCCGAGCGAGCTCCCCACCCAGCCGAACCCGAGCGCCACGAGGAGGAACGGGATCCCCAGCCCCAGGCAGTAGGCGACGCCGAGCAGCAGCGCCCGCCACGGGTCGCCGCCGTAGGCGGCGAGCGTGCCGATCGCGATCAGGGTCGGGCCGACGCACGGCGTCCAGCCGAGCGCGAACACGACCCCGAGCAGCGGGGCGCCGATCAGCCCGCCGCGCGGCCGCCACTCGGGCTTCACCGTGCGCTGCAGCACCGTCACCTGGCCGATGAACACCAGGCCGAGCACGATCACGATCACGCCGCCGACGCGCATGAGCACGTCCTGCCACTCCACGAGGAACCGGCCCGCCGTGCCCGCCAGCAGGAACGCGGCGAGGAACACGACGCTGAACCCCGCCACGAACAGGGCGACCCCGGCGAGCGTGCGCCCCCGTCGCGGCGCGCGGCCGTCGACCACGCCGCCGACGTACCCGAGGTATCCCGGCACGAGCGGCAGCACGCACGGCGACAGGAACGAGAGCAGCCCCGCCGCCAGGGCGATCGGCAGCGCCAGCCAGAGTCCGCCGCTGGTGACGATCTCGCCCGGGCTCACGGCGCCTCGGCGAGCACCGCGTCGATGAGGTCGGCGACCGTCGTCACGCCGGGGATGCGCCCCGCGATGCGCACGGCGACCCGGCCCTCGGCATCGAGCACGAGCGTGGTCGGCACCGCGGTCGGCGGCACCTGCCCGGCGAAGGCGCTCACCACATCCCGGGTCTCGACGTCGATGACCGTCGGGTAGGTGACGCCGAACTCGTCCATGAACGCCTGCGCGGTCTCGGCGCGGTCGCGCACGTTGACGCCGAGGAATGGCACCTCGCCGTCGAACCGCTCGGCGAGGTCCTCCAGGTCGCCCGCCTCGGCCCGGCACGGCGGGCAGGAGGCGTACCAGAAGTTGAGCACGGTCACCCCGTCGAGGTCGGCCGAGCCGACACTGCCGCCGTCCTGGGTCGGGCCGGACCACTCCGGCGCCGGCTCGCGGTCGGCGGCGGGGATGGTGACGATCGACCCGTCGCCGGAGATGTAGCCGCCGTCGCCCTGCTCGGCGATGCCGTCGGATGCGGTGCAGCCCGCGAGCGCGGTGACGGCGAGCAGGGCCGACGCGACGAGGGTCCAGCGCCGGCGGGAGGTCATGCAGGAGCGCATGCTCACACCGCCCCCAGGTCCGTCGCCTCGCCGACCTCGGCGGCCGGGTCGGCGTAGGAGTGCTCGACCCAGCCGTCGCCGTCGCGCCGCAGGGTGGTGATGCTCGACAGCGCGCAGCGCCGGGCGCGCGGGTCGTGCGGCAGGGAACGTCCGGCGACGGTGCGGGCGACCATCCAGATCGGCAGCTGGTGGCTCACCAGCACCAGGTCGCCGCTCTCGGTGGCGGCGGACTGGTCGTCGATCGCCGCCATCATCCGGCGCCGGATCGAGCGGAACGCCTCGCCCCAGGTGGGGCGCAGGGGGTTGACCAGGAACGGCCACAGGTCGGGGCGGCCGCGCAGGTCGCGGCGCACGTTGATGCCCTCGAACCGGTTGGCCGGCTCGATCAGCCGCTCGTCGGTCTCGAGGTCGAGCCCGAACCGGTCGAGCCAGGGCTGCGCGCTCTCGCGGGTGCGCTGCAGCGGGCTCGCGACCACGCGGGTCACCGGGGAGGCGGCCAGCGAGTCGGCGGCGGCCTCGGCCATCCGGTGTCCCAGCTCGCTCAGCCCGAACCCCTCGCGGCGTCCGTAGAGGATGCGGTCGGGGTTGTGCACCTCGCCGTGCCGGACGAGGTGGACGAGAGCGGCGGGCACCCAGCGAGCTTACGTTCGGGCGGGCTGAGCATCCGCCCGACGGCCGTAGACTCGGTCCCCGTGACCGACCGCACCTCCGCCGCCGACCGCACCCTCGTCGCCGACCTGGCCGCCGCATCCGACGGGCCCGTCCGCGTCTCCGGATGGGTCGACACCGTCCGCGACCAGAAGAAGGTGCAGTTCGTCGTCCTGCGCGACGAGACCGGCGCCGTGCAGCTCGTGCATCCGCGCACCGACGTCGACGGCGGCGAGGACGCGATCGCCGCGACCATCTCGGGCCTGTCGACCGGCACGTTCCTGACCGTCGAGGGCGACCTCAAGCACGACGAGCGGGTGAAGCTCGGCGGACTCGAGGTGAAGGTGGGCGCGATCGAGGTCGCCGCCCCGGCGCTCGACTCCCCCATCGCCGACGACTCGTCGATCGACAAGCGCCTCGACTGGCGCTTCCTCGACCTGCGCCGGCCGGAGCAGAACCTGATCTTCCGGGTGCAGACCACGCTGCTGCACGCGATGCGCAGCTGGTGGGTGGAGCACGACTTCGTCGAGATCCACACCCCGAAGATGATGGCGACGCCGTCGGAGTCGCGCGCCGAGCTGTTCCAGGTGGAGTACTTCGACACGACCGCCTACCTCGCGCAGAGCCCGCAGCACTTCAAGCAGATGGCGCAGGCCGCCGGCTTCGGCAAGGTGTTCGAGGTGGCGCCCGCGTTCCGCGCCGACCCGTCGTTCACCTCGCGGCACGCGACCGAGTTCATCTCGGTCGACGCCGAGATGTCGTGGATCGACTCGCACGAGGACGTCATGGCGATGCACGAGCAGCTGCTCGTCGCCGCGCTGACCGCGGTGAAGGAGAAGCACGGCGACGAGATCCGCGAGCTGTTCGGGGTCGAGGTGACCGTGCCGTCGACGCCGTTCCCGCGCATCCCGCTCGCCCGCGCGAAGGAGATCGTCGCCGAGCGCGGCTACACCGTGCCGCGCGCCGACGCCGACATGGACCCCGAGGGCGAGCGCCGCATCGCTGAGTACGTGAAGGAGGAGTTCGGCCACGAGTTCGTGTTCCTCACCGATTACGCGACCAGCATCCGGCCCTTCTACCACATGCGTCACGCCGACGATCCGGGGCTGACCAACAGCTACGACCTGGTGTTCAACGGCACCGAGATCTCCACCGGCGCGCAGCGCGAGCACCGCGTCGACGTGCTCGAGGCGCAGGCGCGCGAGCTGGGTCTCGACCCGAAGGAGCTCGACACCTACCTCGACTTCTTCCGCTACGGCGTCCCGCCGCACGGCGGCTTCGGGATGGGGCTGTCGCGCGTGGTCATGCTGCTGCTGCACCAGGCATCGATCCGCGAGGTGACGTTCCTGTTCCGCGGGCCGAACCGCCTCACCCCGTAACCGGCCTCACCGGTTCCCACCGGCGATCGGCGGCCCGCACTCAGGCAGGCGACGGGTCAGTCGACGAGGACGTCGACGCAGGCGCGCGCGCTGACGACGCCGCGGATCCACGCGGCCGCCTCGACGTGCTGCGGGTGCACCTGGTAGCCGTCGAGCGCGGCCGCATCGGTGTGGATGCTGATCAGCGCGAGGTCCCAGTTGCCGTCGGTGTCGCCGACGTCGGCGCGCACCGTCAGCTCGTGCAGGCCCGGGATGACGCCGACCAGCGACTCCAGCCGGGTGCGCACGCCCTCGGCGTCCGCGGCCTTCTGCGCGGGGTCGGTGGCGGCGAGGTTCCAGAAGACGAGGTGTCGGATCACGCCCCCATGCTAGGGCGTGCGCGCCCCGCATCCGTTGATTGTCAACAATCTGCTTGACGATTGCCGGAGCCGTGGGACGATGGACGGATGACCGACCTCACCGCGGCAGTGCCGCCGCTCGTGCCCGCCCCGCTCAACAACCGCCGAGACCTCGGCGGCATGGCCGTCGCCGGCGGGGTGATCCGGCCGAACGCGCTCTGGCGCGCCGACGACGTCTCCGTCGTGCTGCCCGACGAGGCGGAGCTGCTGGTCTCGGAGGGGCTCGCGACGATCATCGACCTGCGCTCCGAGCGCGAGACGGCGCACACCGGGCGCGGCCCGCTCGGCGCCCTCCCGGTGGAGTACCGCAACATCCCGCTCACCCGCGGCGGCGGCGATCCGTCCGAATACCAGGCCCACCTCAAGGCCGGCACCGACACCCCCGAGGTGGTCGGCGGCTGGTACGCCGGCACCGTCGTCGCCGAGGCCGAGAACCTGGTCGCCGGGTACCGCGTCGTGGCCGAATCGCCCGGCGCGACAGTGGTGCACTGCGCCGCGGGCAAGGATCGCACCGGCCTGTTCGTCGGCGCGCTGCTCGCCCACCTGGGCGCCGATCCCGAGGACATCGCGCAGGACTACGCGCGGTCTGAGCTCGTGCTCCCGGCCATCATGCGCCGGGTCACCGACAACATCGGGCACCTGCTCGGCGAGGGCGTCGTGCACTTCCGCGCGGCGATCGACGCGACCGGCCCGGTCAGCCCGTTCGTCGGCGCGCACATCGACAGCATGCGCGCGATGCTCCGCGCGCTCGACGAACAGCACGGCGGCGTCGACCGCGTGCTCGCCGACGCCGGCTGGACGGCGGACGACTCGCACCGCATCCGCGAGCGGATGGTCGTCGCCGCGGGCTGACCGCGCCGGGCGCGGGTCGCGCCGACGACGCGTCCGTCGCCCGGGACGCCCCCTTGCGCGCGCGACCTCGGCGGCGGAGGATGACGCACAAGATAGTTGACAATCTTCGGAAGGCAGCGACGCCCATGGGAGCACTCGTCGTCGAGCGCGACATCCGGTCCGGGCTGTTCATCGACGGGCAGCACATCGACCGCGAGGACCACCTCGAGGTGCGCGACCCCGCGCGTCCGTCGGTGATCGTCGGCCGCGCCGCCGCCGCCACCCGGGATGACGCGGTCGCCGCCGTCGCCGCCGCGAAGGCCGCCTTCCCGCAGTGGTCGGGGTTCACCCCGCAGGAGCGCGCCAAGCGCATCGCCGCCGCGATGGAGAACACCGCCGACTACCGCGACGAGGATGCGCGCCTGCTCTCCCAGGAGAACGGCAAGCCGTTCATGGAGGCGTGGGTCGACTTCCTGGTGCTCGACATCCGCACCGCCGAGGCCCTCGAGCACGTCGACGAGGTCGACGACGAGACCGTGCTGCCCGGCCCGCCGGTGACCACCACCATCCAGTACCAGCCGCTCGGCGTGGTGACCATCATCGTGCCGTTCAACTGGCCGATCGCGATCCTCGGCGCGGCCCTGCCGCACGCCCTGCTCGCCGGCAACACCGTCATCGTCAAGCCGCCGCCCTCGACCCCGCTCGCCATGTCGCGCGCGCTCGCCCGGATCGCCGAGAAGCTGCCGCGCGGCGTGCTCAACGTGATCACCGGGCGGGATGCCGACATGTCGCCGCTCATCCAGAACACCGACGTGGCGAAGGTCTGCTTCACCGGATCGGTCGGCGGCGGCAAGAAGATCGCCGAGATGGCCTCCGAGAGCCTCACCCGCGTGACGCTCGAGCTCGGCGGCAACGACGCGGCGATCATCTTCGACGACGCCGACCTCGACGACGAGGCGTTCGACCGGCTCTACCAGGGCATCTTCGACACCGCCGGCCAGGTGTGCATGAACGCGAAGCGCATCTACGTGCACCGCGCCCGGTACGAGGAGGTCGTCGAGCGACTCTCCGACCGGCTGCGCACCGTCGTGCTCGGCCACGGCCTGAGCCCCGCCACGACGATGGGCCCGCTGCACCAGAAGCGCCAGCAGGAGTACGTCGAAGGACTCATCGCCGAGGCGAAGGAGGCCGGCGCCGAGGTGCGCGAGTTCGGCACCCTGCCGGCCGACCTGCCCGACGGGCAGTTCGTGCGGCCGACCCTCGTGCTCGACCCCGACCCGCAGCTGCGCGTCGTCACCGAGGAGCAGTTCGGCCCGGTCGCCCCGATCATCCCGTTCGACACCGAGGACGAGGTCGTGCACCTCGCCGACGACACGTGGGGCGGGCTGTGCGCCTCGGTCTGGTCGGCCGACCCGGAGCGGGTGCGCCGCGTCGGCGAGCAGCTGCAGGTGGGGATGGTGTTCGTGAACGACCACGGCGCCAACCGGCTCGACCTACGCGCCCCGTTCGGCGGGATGCGCGCCTCCGGCAGCGGACGCGAGCAGGGACTGGAGGGCATCCGCGACTTCCAGGACACCCGCGCCGTCGGCGTCCTCGAGCTCTAGCCCTTCCCCCGAAGGCTCACGCGTCGCGCTCGACGCCCGTCACCTACGGTCGGGGCGGTTCTCCGTCTCGGCACGCGGGCTCGGGACTGGCGGGTGTC
>JBHIXX010000048.1:0-15358 GCA_041984585.1 Pseudolysinimonas sp.
GACCGACCCGACTCCCCCACCCGCGGCGTCGTGCAGAAGGTCGTCATGTCGGATCGCGGCGTGCGGCAGGTGATCATCCCCGTCGGGGTGTGGCACATCTCCGTCAACCTGTCGGCCGACACCGAGGCGCGGCTGGTGAACTTCCCGACCGAGGTGTACCACCACGACGCCCCGGACCGTCGTCTGCTCGCCTTCGACGACCCGAGCGCGCCCATCGACATCCGCGCGCACCTGCCCGTCTTCTGACGTGATCGTCGCCGTCGACGACGCCCCGGACGTCGTCGCGATCATCCCGACCCTGGGCCGACGGCCCGAGCGGCTCGCCGAGTGCATCGCCGCGGTGCGCGCGCAGCGAGGCGACTCGCGCGTGGCGGTGCTCGTGGTGCTGAACACCCCCGAACCCGTTCCGGCTCCCCCCGGGGTCGACGTGCTCCGCCCCGGGCTCAACCTCGGCTGGAGCGGCGCGCTGGTGCACGCGCGAGCGCGCATCTCGGCGCCCTACCTGTGGCTCGTGCAGGACGACATGCGCGCCGAGCCGGACGCCCTCGCCGCCCTGCGCGTTGCACTCGACGCCGACCCGGGACTGGGCGTGGTCGCCCCCGTGGTCGTCGACGAGGACGGTACGGTGCGCCCCGGCTCGTGCGGCGGCATCCTGCGCAGCACCGGCGATCCCGACCGGTTCGGGATGGAGCGCTGGCTCCCCGAGATCCCGACCCGACCGGCCGACCTCACCGGTCTCGACCGACTCGACTACGTGCCGAGCCGCGGCATGCTGCTGCGCACCGGCGACTGGGACCGCATCGGCGGGATGGATTCGGAGTACTACCCCGTGCAGTGGGCCGACGTCGACCTCTGCGCGCGCCTGCGGTCCGCGGGGCTCGGCTTCGCCGTGGTCGCGGACGCCCGGGTCGCGCACTCGGGGCGCGGTTCCACCGGATCGGCCCTCGGCGACTTCCTGTTCGAGCGTCATCGCCGGCGGTTCCACGCCCGCTGGGTGGCGCGCGAGCAGGACGCGCCGCCCGCGATCACCGTCGACGCCGAGCTGCTCGGTCCGGTCGCGCGCGCGGCGTCGACGGCGCTGCTCGACCTCGCCGCCGACGGGGAGTCGAACCGCCGACTGCGCGACGAGGTCGACGCGCTCCACCGGGAGCTGGAGTCGATGCGCCGGTCCACGTCGTGGCGGATCAGCGCTCCGGTCCGCACGCTCGGGCGGATCGTCCGCGGGCGCGGACGCGGGCGCGGACGCGCGGCTCAGGCGCCGGCGACGAACGCGCGGCCCTCGGACGAGACCGGCGCCGCCTCCGGCAGATAGGCGGCCGTCCCCGCCGGGAGGACCTCGCCGGCGACCCGCGCTTCGTCGATCGCCAGCACGATCGAGCCGACCGCCGCCTCGACCGATCCGCCGTCGACGGCATCCAGCTGGAGCGGGGCGTCCGGCGCGCGGAACCGGGTGACGCCGGGCGCGACCGGGACGCCCGTCAGGTACGGCACGGGAAGCGGCCGGGTGTCGAGCACCGTCGCGAGCTCGGCCGCGTCGATGTGCTTCGCAGTGAGACCTCCGCGCAGCACGTTGTCGGAGGGCCCCATCAGCTCGATCCCGACGCCGTCGAGGTAGGCGTGGATGTTGCCGGCGGGCAGATAGAGCGCCTCACCCGGTCGGAGCGCCACCGAGTGCAGGAGCAGCGAGATCGCCACCCCCGGGTCGCCCGGGTAGTGCTCCGCCAGCAGGCGCACGGAGGCCCACGACGGGTCGTCGGCCCCGGTCCCCGCCACCCGCGCCGCGGCGTCGCACGCCGCGGCGACCAGGGCCGCCACCTCGTCCCCGCCGCCGAGCAGCCACGAGAAGACGTCCCCGATCGCGGCGTCCGAGTCGAGCCGGGACACGAGCGGCGTCAGTCCCGGGTCGCCGACCGCGGCGACGACCGTGCGGGTCTCCGCCGCACTCCGGAACCCGCAGAGGGCCCGGAACGGATCACTCAGCGCGTAGATCATCTCCGGCTTGGCGTGCGGGTCGCGGTAGTTGCGGTGCGCGGCGTCGCGCGGGATGCCTGCCGCCTCCTCGCGGGCGAACCCGATGCGCGCCTGGTCGGTCGTCGGGTGCGCCTGCAGCGACAGCGGCGCGGCCGCCGCGAGCACCTTGAGCAGGTAGGGCAGGTCTCCGGCGACCCCGGTGAGCGCGCCCCCGCCGACGACCCGGGCGGGCGAACCCGGGTGGGTGCCCAACCAGAGCTCCGCCTCCGGACCCCCGCTCGGCTCGCGGCCGAGCAGCTCGGCGATCGCCGTGCGCGATCCCCACGCGTAGTCACGCGGCGCATTGTCGATCCGGACCAGCATCGCGTCGACTGTAGCCTGAGCGGGGATCGGGGGGTCTCGCGGTACCCGACCGTCCACCCGAGAGGACCCCCAGTGCGCACACTCGCCGTGATCGGCGGCGGCATCCTCGGCTGCCTCAGCGCCCTTCTCGCCGCCGACCGCGGCTGGCGCGTCACGGTGTTCGAGCGCTCGCCCCGGCTCTGGTCGGGGGCCAGCGCCGCCAACGAGGGCAAGATCCACCTCGGCCACGTCTACGGGCTGGCCGACGACGACACGCTGCGGACCATGCTCGCGGGCGCGTTCTCGTTCGCGGCGACCGTCGACCGCGCGGTCGGCGCGCCCGTGGACTGGGCGGGCCTGCGCACCGAGCGCTTCGACTACGGGATCATGCCCGACGGTCTCCTCGACGCGGACGGATTCGACCGGCACCTGGCGCGACTCGAATGGCTCGCCGAGGACTGGGGCGGGCCGGCGGCCGCCTACCTCGGCGACGGGGTCGGCCCGCTCGGGCGGGGGCGCGGCTCCGGATCGTCCGGCATCCCGATGGTCGCCACGGCCGAAG
The DNA here is from genome assembly GCA_041984585.1 of Pseudolysinimonas sp. Lineage (GTDB taxonomy): Bacteria > Actinomycetota > Actinomycetes > Actinomycetales > Microbacteriaceae > Pseudolysinimonas_A. The sequence continues at coordinate 2,876 of JBHIXX010000048.1, forward strand.
TCGCGATCGACCCGGTGCGTCTCGGGGAGCTGGTCGTCGACACGGTGCTCGCCCATCCCGCGATCACGGTGCGCACCGACGCCGAGGTGCGCCGCTACGACGCCGACACGGGGGCGGTGGAGACCGCTCCGGGGAGCGAGGTCTTCACCGCCGTCCTCAACGCCGCGGGGGACCGGCAGCAACTGCTGCGCGGCCGCGACGGCGAGGACAAGAACTACCGGGTGAAGGCCGCCGCGATCGTCGCCGGTCGGGCACCCGGTCCGCCGGTCACCCTGGTGCTCGGCCCGTACGGCGACGTCGTACCGCTGCGCGACCGCACCTACGCCTCGTGGTACCCGCTGGGGCGGCTGAGCAATGACGTCGGCCGCTCCCCCGACCGCGGGGTCCCCGACGCGGCGACGGCACTCGCCTCGGCCGAGCAGCAGGTGGCCCACCTGATCCGGCTCGGACTCCTCCCCGCCGACTCGGTGGTCGACCACGCCGTCGCCGGCGTCATCGTCGCCGACGGCGCGGCGGACATCGACCGCCGAGGTTCGCGCCTGCACCAGCGCGGCATCTTCGGAGCGCAGCGCACCGGGCGGACGGTCGCCCCCGCGAACTACAAGTTCACGACCGCGCCGCTGGCGGCGTCCACGGCCGCCGACGCGATCGAGGACCTGCGATGACCACCACGACGGTCGGCATCCCGCTGCACCGGTCGCGCCGCTGGCTCGACCGGGTCGCCGCCAACATCGACGAGCTCGCCGACGTCGCGCACGTGGTGGTGTCGGACCCGGACGAGCACGACGACACGCTCGCACTGCTCCGCGCCCGGTTCGGCGACCGAGCCGAGTGGCGGGGCCGGCGCGAGCTCGCGCCGGGGTGGGTGGCCCACGCCAACGACCTGCTCGCGGGCGCCGGAACGCCGCTGTTCATGTGGCTGCCCCACGACGACGGGATCACGCGGGAGTGGATCGTGCGCGCCGAGGCCGCGCTCGCCGACGACCCCGCCGCGCTGCTCGCCGTGGGGCGCGTTCGCGCCCACGACATCGATGTGCCGCCGCCGTTCGCCTTCGACCCCGGCTTCGCCGCCGCCGACGCGGAGACCCGCGTGCGCGCGGCGCTCGACGCCTTCCGCGTCGACGCGTCGCGACTCGGCCTGCTGTTCCGCGCCGTGTTCCGCACCGCCGACGCCGTCGCGCTGCCGCCGACGACCGACGACGGATGGGCCGACGTGCCGTGGGCCATCCGGATGCTGTCGGCCGGGCGCGCCGTCGAGATCGACGCCGTGTACGACAAGCGATGGCACCCCGCGAGCGCGAGCGCGAACTGGGCGCCGATGCGCACCGCGCCCCGTCTGCGCTCCGAGTGGTTCCCGTGGGCGGTGGCACTGCCCGACGACCGGCGGGTCGCCCTGCTCGCGGAGGCGTGGGAGCGCGAGGTGCGCGACCTCGAGGTCGGCTACGCCGGCCACGTCGCCCACCTCGACGACCGGATCCGGGAGCTGCGCGAGAGCGACTCGTGGCGGCTCACCCGCCCGCTCCGCGCCCTGGGGCGCCGCCTGCGACGCCGCTAGCCTGTGGGGATGAGGGCGCGCTACCACCGGATCCTCGCCGTCCTCGGGTTCTTCACCCTCGCTGCGGGCGACTTCTGGCGCTACCTGCTCTCCTGGTGGGGCTGGGGCGCGATCGTCGTCGTGCTGATCGGCCTGGCCATCATCGAGGCGGTGCGCGCGCGACCCGACCTGCGCCGACTGCCGCTGACGCTGATCGGATTCCTCGCGGTCGCGACGCTCTCGATCATCTGGGCGGCGAACCCCCCGACGACCGCGCTCGGGGTGGCGGCACTGCTCGCGACGACGGCGTTCCCGGTGTTCCTGGTCTCCTGCCTCACACTGCCCGACATCGTCGGCGCGCTGTCCACGGCGCTGCGCTGGATCCTCGGCATGTCGCTGGTGTTCGAATTCATCGTCGCCGCCGTCATCCGCGAGCGGGTGCTGCCCCTCTGGGTCGACTGGTCGCACCTCGACCGCATCCCGGCCGCGTTCTATTGGTCGCGGGCCCACCTGTTCGACGGGGACCGCATCCAGGGCATCGTCGGCAACTCCAACCTGCTCGCGATGGTCGCCCTGATCGGCCTGGTCGTCTTCGTCGCACGGCTCGCGGCCGGCGTCGGCTCGCGGCTCCACGGATGGCTGTGGGTCGCCGTCGCCGTGCTCACCCTGGCGCTGACCCGGTCGACGACGATCCTCGTCGCCGCCGCGGCCGTCGCCGTCGCCGCGGGGGTCGTGCTGCTCGTCCGCCCGACGCGCGGGAGACGACGCCTCGCCCTCACCGCGACCGCGGTCGGCGCGGTGGTCGCGACGGCCGCGCTCGCCGTCGCGTTCCGCACACCCCTGCTCGCGCTCGCCGGCAAGAGCGACGACCTGACCCATCGGCTCGACATCTGGGACACCGTGCTGGGTCTCGTCGGACAGCGCCCCGCGGGCGGCTGGGGGTGGGTCGGCTACTGGCCGCCGTGGGCGGAGCCCTACCGCGACCTCGTCGTGATCAACGGGGTCCCCTACTTCCAGGCGCACAACGCGTGGCTCGACGTGCTGCTGCAGGTCGGGGTCGTCGGGCTGGTCGCCTTCTCGCTGTTCGCGCTCGCCACGGTCGTCGGAACCTGGCGGGATGCGGTCGACACCGAGCCGACGGCGCGTCCGGGCGGGGCGCTCGCGGCGATCCCGTTCCTGCTGGTCGTGCTGCTGCTCGTGCAGAGCCTCGCCGAGAGCCGCCTGCTCATCGAGATCGGGTGGGCGCTGCTCGTGCTCGCGGCGCTCGTCGCCGGACGCCCGCTGGTGCGCGGCCGCGGGGTCGGGGCGTGACCGTGCTCGGCGACCTCCTCGAGTCCCCTCGCCTCACCGCCGCGCTCACCACCGCGGGGATCGGCTCGGCCGTGTTCGCCTTCCCGCTGCGCCAGCTCATGGGCTGGCCCGGGCACATCGCCGCCCTGGCGCTCATCGTGCTGCTGATGCTCGCCTCGCTGATCGTGCGCCGCGACGAGCTGGCCCGGCGATGGGTGCTTCCGGTCTCGCTGCTCGCCTACCTCGGCTGGGCAGCGCTCTCGCTGGTCTGGAGCCAGTACCAGTGGGTCACCGTCGGCTCGCTCATCTACCTGGGGCTGTTCACCGCGATGGGGGTGTTCATCGGACTCTCCCGCGACACCATCCAGGTGGTGCGCAGCACGGGGGACGTGCTGCGGGTCGCCCTCGCGCTCTCGCTCGCGCTCGAGGTGTTCTCCGGCATCCTCATCGACGCGCCCATCCCGTTCCTCGGCATCGACGGCGGGATCGCGACCGGCGGCGCGATCTCCGGCGTGCTCAACACCCGCAACGCGCTCGGCCTGGCCGCCGTGATCGGCGCGGCGACATTCGCCATCGAGTGGCGTACGCGGTCGATCACCCGCGGCCTCGCCATCGGCTCGCTCGCGCTCGCGGCCCTGGTCATCGCGTTCACCCGCTCACCCGTCGTGTTCGCCGTCGGCCTCGCCGTCGGGGTCGCCGCCGCCGCGCTCTACGGCATCCGTCGCCTCCCGCCGGGGCGGCGGCAGTGGGCGCAGTACGCCGTGCTCACGGCCGGCCTCGGCGCGGCGGTCGTCGTCTGGCTCTCCCGGTCGGCGGTGATCGCGCTGTTCAACGCGGGCGGCGAACTGCAGTACCGGCTCGAGCTCTGGCGCGACATGCTCGCGCTGGTCCCGCTGCACCAGTTGGAGGGATGGGGCTGGATCGGCCTCTGGAACTCCGACATCCCGCCGTACTCGGCCCTCATCACCGCCGACGGCGGAACCCACGGCTCGGGACTCAACGCGGGCGTCGACGTGCTGCTGCAGCTCGGCGCGATCGGCCTCGTGCTGCTGCTCGTGCTCGTCGGACTCGCCGGCACCCGGTCGTGGCTGCTCGCCGGCCGCCGGTCGAGCGTGGTGTTCACCTGGCCCGCGCTCGTGCTCGTCGCCCTCGTCACCGTCTCGATGGCGGAGAGCGCCATCCTGGTCGAGTTCGGCTGGCTCGCCCTCGTGGTGTGCAGCGTGAAGGCCTCGGACGAGCTCTCCTGGCGGCAGGCGCTGCGCGCGCCGCGCCCGGACGAGCCGGATCTGCCGCACCGGCCGTGACCCGGGCACCGCGTTCCGCCGAGGGGCGACCCTCTCGATAGTCTTCGACCATGAGCCGGTCCACGCCTGCCGTCGGACCGGCCACGTCCGAGTTCGTCGATCTGCCGCAGTCCGCGACGCCGACCGTGAGCCTCGTCGTTCTCGCCTGGCGGCTCGCGGATGAGCTGCTGGACTGCCTCCGAGCAGTCTCCGCGTCCGTGGACGCCCCTCCGTTCGAGGTGATCGTCGTCCTCAACGGCGCCGATTCGATCGTGCGCGACGCGATGGCGCGCGTCAGGGGCGTGCGCATCGTCGACGTGCCGGTCAACATCGGCTACGGCGACGGGTGCCGTGCGGGCGCGGAAGTCGCCCGCGGCCGGCACCTCGTCTTCCTCAACGACGATGCGCTCGTTGATCCGACCTGGCTGGCCGCGCTGGTCTCGGTCGCCGAGGGAGACTCCGCAGTCGGCGGGGTCGGCAGCCTCCTGCTCGAATCCGACGGGGCCACGGTGCAGGAAGTGGGGGCCCGAATGGCTCCGGATGCCCACCCCCGCCCCTGGGGGCGCGAGCTTCCGCTGACCGAGGCGCGCCGCCGGGGCCTCATCGCCGCGCGCGAGGTCGACTTCGCCTCCGGCGCAGCACTGTTGATCCGCCGCGAGTCATTCGAGCGGGTGGGTGGGTTCGACCCCGTCTACCGCCCCGCCTACTACGAGGACGTCGACCTCTGTTTCCGCGTCCGGCAGGCGGGCTGGAGCATCCGCGTCGAACCGACCGCGAGGGTCGTGCATGCCGGCGGCGGCTCGACGTCGGTCGACCCCCACTTCCGTCGCTTCGCGATCGAGCACGCGCGCGAGGTGTTCCTGACCCGCTGGGCGCCGACACTCGCCGCCGCTCCGTCGCCCGATGCGCCGGGCGACGCCCTGTGCGACCCCGGCCTCTCCCCGGTTCCCCCGGCCGAGCGTCCGTCGCAGAGCCCCGAGCGCGTGGCGCTGGGCATCGCGTGGGACTATCAGGCGTGGATCCGCGACCGTCTCGATCGGCTGGAGATGCTCGAACGGGTGGCGCTGCCGCGGCTCGAGTCGCTCGAGCACGAGGCCGCCGACATCCGCACTCGCGGCCCCCTCGGACTGGCCCGCTGGCGGGTCGGGGTGTGGCGGCGCACGAGACGGCAGACCGAGGAGCAGCGCGCGGACATCGCCGCGATCCACGAACCGGAACGGGAACGAAGCGATGACTGAGGTCACCATCAGCGGCGTCATCCACACGCTCAACGAGGAGCGCTACATCGCGACCGCGGTGCGGAGCGCGCTCCTGCTGTGCGACGAGGTGCTCGTCGTCGACATGGCGAGCGACGACCGCACCGTCGAGTTCGCCGAGAAGGCGGGAGCGCGCGTCGTGCAGGTCCCCCGGATGGGCGGCGTCGAGCCGGTGCGTGCGGAGATCATGGCCGGCGTCACGACCGACTGGGTCCTGGTGCTCGACGCCGACGAGATCATCGGGCCGGAGCTGGCCGACCGCCTGCGCGGAATCGCCCGCGACGACGAGGCGGATGCGGTGCGGATGCCGCGGATCACCTACATGGTGGGCGCCCGCATCCGGGGCGCCGGCTGGAGCGTTCCGCGGGAGAGGCACCTGCGGTTCCACCGGCCGTCGGCGGTCGTGTACCCGCCGGAACTGCACATCATGCCGTGGGCGACCGAGGACGCCCGCGTGGTCGAACTGCCCGACGTGGACGAGCTGTCGATGGTGCACTTCAACTACCTCGGCTGGGACCACTTCGTGCAGAAGATGAACCGCTACACCTCGACGCATGCGCGCGAGGCGTACGAGGCCGGACAGGTGATGGGGCGCGGCCGGATGCTCCGCTCGCTGGTGCGGGAGATCTGGGATCGGATGGTGCGCGACCGCGGCTACCGCGACGGCTATCGCGGACTGACGCTGTCGCTCCTCATGGCCTGCTACCAGTTGCTCACCTTCGCCAAGCTGCGGCAGCTGCACGAGGTCGGCGACACCGACGACATCGGGCGCATCTACCTCGCGGAGGCGGACCGGCTGCTCCGCGGGGGCGACGCCGACTGACCGGCGACGGCCGCCGACCCGACACGGCGGGCGGGGCCGGCTGTTCGGGTCAGAGCGACTCGCGCAGCTTCTCGAGCGCGCCCGGGATCTCGCCGTCGTAGATCATCTTCCCGTGCGAGAGCACCACGCCGCGGTGGCAGACCTTCTCCACCTGCTCGGCGCTGTGGCTGACGAACAGGATGGTGCGGCCCTCTTTCTGGAACTCCGCGATCTTGTCGAGGCACTTCTGCTGATAGCGCTCGTCGCCGACCGCGAGCACCTCGTCGACGAGCAGGATGTCGGGGTCGACGTGCACGGCGATGGCGAACGCGAGCCGCACGTACATGCCCGACGAATAGAACTTCACCTGCGTGTCGATGAAGTCGGCGACCTCCGAGAACTCGACGATCGAGTCGAACCGCGCGTCGGTCTCGGCGCGGGTCAGGCCGAGGATCGAGGCGTTGAGGTAGACGTTCTCCCGACCGGTCAGGTCGGGGTGGAAGCCCGCGCCGAGTTCGAGCAGGGCCGCGACCCGGCCGCGGCGACGCACGGCTCCCGTGGTGGGGCGGATGATGCCGCCCATCACCTTGAGCAGCGTGCTCTTGCCCGACCCGTTCGCGCCGAGCAGGGCGACCGTCTGCCCGGCCGGGACCTCGAACGAGACCCCGGAGAGGGCCCAGAAGTCCTCCTTGAACCGGTTCGAGCGGCCGAAGTTGACGATCCGCTCCTTGAGCGACTTCTCCTTGCGGACGACGAACCGCTTCGAGACGTCGTCGACGCCGACCACGATCGGCGCCTTCTTGCGGGCGGGCATCAGATCTCCTGGGCGAAGTTGCCCTGCAGTCGGTGGAAGATCCGCTGTCCGATGACGAACAGCAGCACGCCCACCAGGAACGTGATGAGCAGACGGAGGTCGAGGTCGGCCGGCCAGGGCTGCGGGGGGATCACGGTCTCGGCGCCGGTGGAGGCGTCGACGCCGACGACGCGGTCCTCGGATCCCGCCTTCCACATCGCCCGCTGGAAGGCCAGCATCGCGGTGGAGACCGGGTTCAGCAGGTAGACGTCGGTGATCCAGGAGAGCCCGGTGCGGGTCGCTGCCTCGACCACGAACGACCAGGAGTAGACGATCGGCGACGCCCAGAAGAAGACCAGCATCCCGACCTCGACCAGGTACTGGATGTCGCGCAGGTACACGTTGAGCGCCGAGAGGAGCATCGCGAGGGCCACGCCGTAGACCAGGACGATCGCGATCGCGGGCACGAGGTAGAGAAGGTCCCAGGACAGCGGGAACTGCTGGAGGACGAGCACCGCCGCGACCAGCACCGCGAACTGGATCAGGAAGTTCACGATCGCCGATCCGGCGGCCGCCAGGGGGAAGATCTCGCGGGGCAGGTAGACCTTCTTGATCAGCCCCGCGTTGTTGATGATCGAGCTCGTGCCCATCGTGACGATCTCGCTGTACAGCCCCCACAGGGTGAGCCCGGCGAACACGAAGATCGCGAAGTCGGGGATCGCGCGCGCCGCGCCGAGGAACTGCCCGATCGCGACGAAGTAGATGATCAGCAGCGTCAGCGGCTTGATCAGCGACCAGAGGAAACCCAGGCTGCTGTCTTTGAAGCGCGCCTTCAGCTCACGCCGGACGAGCAGACCCAGGAGTTCCCGCTGCCGGAAGATGTCGATGGCGGAGCGGAAGAACCCGCGGAACAGACCACCGGTGTCGGAGGTGTAGGTGTCGAACGGCATCCCCTCGAGGCGGGCCATCCGCTCGCGCGACGCGGCCGTCATCCGTCGTCCCGGGGGTCCCCGTACTGCAGGACCTTGAGCCGCTCGAGCTGCTCCTCGACGAGCACGCGGTTGGTGCGCTGCAGGTCGGCGAGCACCCCGAGGGCGTAGGCGAGCAGCGCGCCGACCAGGAGCGCGACCCCCAGGATCAGCGACTGCAGGTGCTGACCCGCGTCTTCGGAGAAGAAGATGATCAGGATGAGGTAGCGCACGAACGGCACCAGCGCGGCGACCAGCATCACGGTGCCGATCAGGGCGAAGAAGCCGAGCGGCTTGAACATCATGTAGCTGCGCAGGATGGCCTCGGCCGACTTGCCGACGTGGTGCCACATGTTGCGGAACAGCCGCGACTCGCGGGTCTTCGGATTGGTCTCGATCGGGACGCTGGCGATCTTCAGGCGCTTGTTCCCCGCCTGGATGATCGTCTCCATCGTGTAGGAGAACTGCGTGACGACGTTGAGCTGCAGCAGCGACGCCTTCGAGTAGGCGCGGAAGCCGCTCGCGGCGTCGGGGAGGTCGGTGCTCGCGGCGAGGTTCACCACCCCGCTGCCCACCCGCTGCAGCAGCTTCTTCAGGGGGGAGAAGTGCGCGATCTTCTGCGTCTGCCGGTCGCCGATCGCGATGTCGGCCTCGCCGCGCACGATCGGCTGCACCAGGTCGGCGATCTTCTCCTGCGGGTACTGGTTGTCGCCGTCGGTGTTGACCACGATGTCGGCGCCGTGAGCGAGCGCGTAGTCGACGCCGTCGCGGAACGAGCGGGCCAGCCCCATGTTGCGCACGTGGTGCACGAAGTGGGTGACGCCGTGCTCCCGCGCGACCTCGACGGTTCGGTCGCTCGACCCGTCGTCGATGATGAGGATCTCGATCTCGTCGACCCCGTCGATCGCGGTGGGGATCGACTCCAGCACCGCCGGGAGGGTCGTCTCCTCGTTCAGGCACGGGACCTGGACGAACAGCTTCATGGTTCTCCTGCTCGAACGGCGTGGCGGACCCGGGCGCGGGCCCCGCACAGTCTAACCGCGCCGGTCAGCGACCCGGCGTCACGAGCACGTCCCACAGCCGGTCGGCGTAGCCGGCCCAGCTGCCGAGCTCGCGGGCCGCCGCCTCCGCGGCGACACGCGCGTGCTCGGCGTCGTCGGTGAGCAGCGTGCGCATCGCGGCGGCGATCGCGTGATCGTCGCGCGGGTCGACCAGCACGGCGCCGCCTGGCTCGGCGATCTCGCGCATGCTGCCGAAGTCCGAGGTCACCACCGGGACCCCGACCGCGATCGACTCCGCGACCGGGAGGCCGAAGCCCTCGTTGAGCGACGGGAAGACACTGAACCGGGCGCGCCCGTAGAGACGCGCGAGGTCGTCGTCCGACACCGCCGACCGGGCCGAGATCGGGCGGCCCTCGGCGGCGAGCCGGTCGATCCGCTCGCGCACCGCCTCGGCCGCCCAGGCGTTGCCCCCGACGAAGACGAGTTCGAAGTCCAGTCCCTCGCGCCACAGGATCTCGGCCGCGTGCACGACGGCGCCGTGATTCTTGCGGGGCTCGTGGCTGCCGACGCACAGCACGAGCGGACGGGATGCAGGCGACTCGGCGGGCACCGGCGGCACCGGGAGCCCGGTGATGGGCAGCGGCACCGCCATGATGTCGGGGGCGTCGAGTCCGGCGGAGGGCAGCATCCGCGCCCACCCGCGGTACTCGCCCGCGGCCGCCTCCGAGATCGGCGCGATGACCGCGAACCGCGACAGCGTGGCCAGGTTCCGGGCGAACGCACCCGGCATCCCGCCTCCCGTGGTCTCGGCGCTGGTCACCGGCACCAGGTCGTAGCCGATGGCGGCGCAGCCGATCCCGGTCGACTCGGCCATGGCGCGGATGCGGTCGAGGCGACTGGCCTCGGCCGCGAGCTCGGGCACGATGAACCGCCCGCCCCACGGGATGAGCGGCACCCTGCGCCCCGCCGCCGCCGGAACGTCGATCTCGAACGCCCCGGGCTCCTCACGATGCAGCCGGCGGAGATCCGGCGACCAGGCGACGAGCTGCGTCTCCCGGGTGTCGCGCCACTCCCGCAGGGTCTGGCGCACCACTCGCTGAATCCCCGTCGCGAGCCGCGAGCGGACCGTGTCGTTGGCATCGACGACGACGCCGCCCACCAGCACCTCGACGGGGCGCGCCCCGCGCCACCGCGCGGCGGCGATCCCCCGCGCCTCGAGATCGCGATGCAGGTCGGCGAGCTCGGCGAACGTGGGCAGCACACCGGAACGTAGCGCGGCGATGAGCCAGACGGCCGCCGGCGACAACGGGACGGCGGACCCGGCGAGCTCGATGGTCGGCAGCCGCGGGTCGGCGGGCACGCCCCCGAGCAGTTCGGCGGCGAGCCGCGCCTTCTCCTCGGCGCCGGAGACCCGGCGCAGGTCGCCGCTCATCCGGTCACTCCCAGAGCGTCGGCCAGGTCGTCCGCGTAGTCGTCCCAGGTGCGATGGGGGCGGCGCTCGATCTCGCCCTCCAGTCGCGCGATCAGCTCGTCGTCCGCCAGCAGGCTGCGCATGCCGTCGGCGAGAGCCCCCAGGTCGCGCGGATCGACCAGCACGCATCCGCCGCCGGCCGCCACCTCGGCCATGCTGCCGAAGTCGGAGGTCAGCGCGGGCGCGCCGTACGCGAGCGACTCGGCGACCGGCAGTCCGAAACCCTCGTGCAGTGAGGGGAACAGGGTCGCCCGGGCGCCCGCGTACAGCCGGGCCAGTTCGGCGTCGTCGACGCCGGACGGCATCACGATCTCCACCCCGTCGATCCGCGCCGCCTCGGCGTCGGCCGCGAGTCGCCGCATCGCCCCGGCGGAGCCGCGGCCGACGAACACGATCCGGGGTCGCAGTCCCTCCCGGCCGAGGATCCGGGCGGCCTCGATGATCGCCTCGTGGTTCTTGCGCGGATCGTGGCTCCCCACGCAGAGCAGGTAGGGCGGGTCGGCGACGGCCCGCGCGGCACCCCGGACGGGGACGTCGACCGGAAGCGGGACCGCGCGCACCTCGGGACCGGGAAGACCCTGCACCCGGACGGCGTCGGCGAATCCGGCGAACTCCTCGGCGGCGGCCTCGCTGATCGCGAGCACGCTGTTCGCGTACTTGACGGCCGCGAGATACCAGGCGAAGCGCTCGCTCTCCGCGTGGCTGACCAGGTCGGCGCTCACCAGCGGGATGGCGTCGTAGCCGATCACATCGACGCGGTTGCCCGACCAGCGCGCGAGGCCGACGAGCGACGGGCACAGCTGGGGGCGAGGCACCTCGAGCAGCACCACCTGCGCGCGCCACGGCACCACGATCTCCGGGGCGACGACCTCCGGCAGTTCCGACCGGTCGCGCTCGGGGTCGGCCCAGGCGAGCACCCGCGCGCGCTCCGCGGGCTCGAGCTCGCGCATGACCGAACCCGGGAAGTCCCAGGCGGCGTAGGTCACCTCGACCCCGCGCGACCGCCAGCGCGAGACCGTCTCGCGCACGAGTCGCTGGATGCCGGTGTTGTGCTCGTTGCGGGCGCAGAAGTCGACGTCGGCGACCAGTCCGCCCACCTGGATGCGGTACCCGCCGGCCCAGCGCCCCCGGCGTCCCGCCGCGTGCCGGGTGCGCGCGAGCGCGAGCCGGGCGCCGTGCTCCCCGTCGGCCGCATGCTCCAGGTCGCGGTGGAGCTCGAGGGCCTCGTCGCCGATCGGGAAGCAGCCGGCGAGCGCCGTCCAGAGCAGCCAGGCCTCGGAGCGTCCCCCCTCGCGGCGCACGTGGTCCACCACGTCGACGAGGGCGCTCGCCGCGGAGTGCGCGTCGACGGGGACCCCGAGGGCCCGACCGACCTCGCCGAGACGTTCGAGCAGCCGCGACTCGATCCGCTCCGCCCGCGAGCTCACGAGCGCGCCTCGTGCAAGATGGTGCGCACGCGGTGCACGATGATCGCCCAGGTCGTGGCGACGCCCTCCTCGCGGAGCATCGCCACCGTGCGGGAGCCCGCCCGCCGCACGCGGCCGAGGCGGGTGCGGCCGTCGATCCCGGTGGCCCGATCGCGCCGCGCGGAGCGGTCGCCCACGTCGGTCGCCCATTCCCGCACCGCGGCAGCGAGGTCGGGTCCGGACGTCACGGGCGCGCCCCCTCGAGATCCACGGCGACCATGCGCGCCACCATCTCGTCGAATCCCACCGTCGGCGCCCAGCCGAGGCGCTCGCGCAGCCGACCGGCGTCGCCGACCAGTTCGGGTGCGTCGGACGGGCGCAGGAACCGGGGGTCGGTGACGACGCGTTCGCTCCAGTCGTCGATGCCGACCGCCGCGAAGGCCGCGGCCACGAAGTCGCGCACCGAATGCGCGACGCCCGTCGCCACCACGTAGTCGTCGGGCTCGTCGGCGATCCGGCGGATCGCCGCCGCGTAGTCCGGCGCCCAGCCCCAGTCGCGCCGCGCGTCGAGGTTGCCCAGACTGAGCGTCTCGGCGCGCCCGGCGGCGATGTCGGCGACCCCCGCGGTGATCTTGCGGGTGACGAAGGCGAGCGGCCGTCGCGGCGACTCGTGGTTGAA
>JBHIXX010000049.1:0-14820 GCA_041984585.1 Pseudolysinimonas sp.
CGATCCGAGACAGCCCGCCGAGCAGCACTCCCCGCCTGGCTGCACTTCTACAATCAGCACCGGCCCCACACGGCCATCGGCAAGCTCCCGCCCATCACACGCCTCAACAACGTTCCTGGGCAGTACACCTAGACTGGCTCAGCCCAGCATTACGGAGGACCGATCGTGCGCATCCTCGTCACCGGCGGGGCCGGGTTCATCGGCTCCAACTTCGTCCGGCGCACCCTCGGCGACGCCTATCCCGGGCTCGAGGGCGCCGAGATCGTCGTCTACGACGCGCTCACCTATTCCGGCAACCTCGAGAACCTCGCGCCGGTGGCCGACTCGGAGCGCTACTCGTTCGTGCACGGCGACATCCGCGACGCCGACCTGCTCGACCGCACCCTGCCGGGGATCGACGCGATCGTGCACTTCGCCGCCGAGTCGCACGTCGACCGCTCGGTGCGTGACGCGGGGCCGTTCGTCGAGACCAACGTGGTCGGCACCCAGCGCCTGCTGGATGCCGCCCTGCGCGCCGGCACCTCGAGGTTCGTGCACGTGAGCACCGACGAGGTGTACGGCTCGATCGCCGAGGGCTCGTGGGACGAGGGGCGCCCGCTCGAGCCGAACTCGCCGTACTCCGCGAGTAAGGCGTCGAGCGACCTGCTCGCCCGGTCGTTCCACCGCACCCACGGGATGAACGTCTCGATCACCCGCTGCTCCAACAACTATGGGCCGTACCACTTCCCCGAGAAGGTCATCCCGCTGTTCGTGACCAACCTCATCGACGGGCTGCAGGTGCCGCTCTACGGCACGGGCGAGAACGTGCGTGACTGGCTGCATGTCGACGACCACACCCGAGGGATCGCGATGGTGCTCACCGGCGGACGGGCCGGGGAGACCTACAACATCGGCGGCGGCACCGAGCTGACGAACCTCGAGCTCACCCGGATGCTGCTGGATGCCACCGGCGCCGACTGGTCGGCGGTCGACCGGGTCGAGGACCGCAAGGGCCACGACCTGCGCTACTCGGTGGACATCTCGAAGATCCGCTCCGAGCTCGGCTACGAGCCGCGGGTTCCGTTCGCCGAGGGCCTCGCCGACGTCGTGCAGTGGTACCGCGACCGCCGCGACTGGTGGGAGCCGCTCAAGGCGCGCGCGGCGCTCGCCTGATGCGCGTCGTCGTCCTCGGCGCGCGCGGCATGCTCGGCACCGATCTGGTCGCCGAGTTCGCCGATCACGATGTCGCCGCCCACGGCAGCGAGGTGGACATCCGGGACGCCGACGCGGTCGCGCGGGCCATCGGCGGCGCCGACCTCGTGCTGAACGCGGCCGCGTATACGGGCGTCGACGCGGCCGAGGACGACGAGACCACCGCCACGGCCGTCAACGGCACCGGGGCCGGGATCGCGGCGGCCGCCGCGCACGCGACCGGTGCCCGGTTCGTGCAGTACTCCACGGACTACGTGTTCGACGGCTCCGCCAGGGAGCCCTACGCCGAAGACGCCCCCCTCGCTCCGATCGGCGCCTACGGCCGCTCGAAGGCGGCGGGCGAGGCCGCGGTGCGCTCCGCCCATCCGGGAGCGTGGATCGTGCGCACGGCGTGGCTCTACGGCGCCTACGGCGCGTGCTTCCCGCGCACGATGCTGCGACTGGCGGCGGAGCGGGATACGGTGTCCGTCGTGACCGACCAGATCGGCCAGCCGACCTGGACCCGCGACGTGGCCCGGGCGACCCGCCGGTTGGCGGACGCCGACGCCCCCGCGGGCGTCTTCCATGCCACCGCCTCGGGGCGCGCCTCGTGGTTCGAGTTCGCCCGGGCCGTCTTCGACGAGGCTGGCCTCGACCCGGCCCGCGTGCTCCCGACGGACGGCGCCGCCTTCCCGCGCCGCGCGCCGCGCCCCGCGTTCTCCGTGCTGGGGCACGACGCCTGGGCCGCCGCCGGACTCCCGGAGCCGCAGGACTGGCGGGCCGCGCTCGCCGAGGCCGCCGCCAAGGGGGTGCTGGTCCCGTGAGCACGCTGCGCGTCATCCTCGACCAGATGGTCGCCCCCGTCCCCGGCGGGATCGGGCGGTACACCGAAGAGCTCACCCGGGCGCTCATCGCGACCGCCCCGCGCGGCTCGAGTGTGGCCGGCGTGGTCGCCGCATCGCCCGAGGACGACTACGCCCTCATCGCCGAGCGGCTGCCGGGTCTCGACGGGCTGTTCAAGAACGCGCTCGCCCGCCGCGAGCTGGCCGCGGCCTGGCAGCACGGCTTCACCCGGCTCCCCGGCCGCGGGATGGTGCACTCGCCGAGCCTGCTGGCGCCGCTGTACCGCCACGACCGGCACATCACGCCCGGCGAGCAGACCGTGGTCACCCTGCACGACGTCGTGCCGTGGACGCACCCCGAGACGCTCACCCCGCGCGGGGTGTCCTGGCACAAGGCGATGGCCAGGCGCGCCGAGCGGTACGCCGACGCGATCGTCGTGCCGACCCACGCCGTCGCCGCGGAGATCAGCCAGATCCTCGCGGTCGAGGATCGGGTGCGGGTGATCGGCGGGGCCGTCGGCACCGCGCTCGCCCTGCCCGACGACGCCGACGCGCGCGCCGCGGAGCTGGGACTGCCCGAGCGCTACCTGCTCGCGGTCGGCACGCTCGAGCCGCGGAAGGGCCTCGAGCCGCTCATCCGCTCGCTCGCCCTCGGCGTGCCCGACGACGTGCCGTTGCTCGTAGTCGGCTCGCCCGGCTGGGGCGGGGTCGACGCGGCCGCGATCGCCGCGGACGCCGGCCTGGCCGAGGACCGCGTGCGCGTACTGGGACGCGTCGACGACGCGGACCTCGCCGTCGCCCTCGACCGGGCGAGCGTGTTCGCGTTCCCGAGTCTCGCCGAGGGGTTCGGGCTGCCGGTGATCGAGGCGTTCTCCTTCGGGACGCCCGTGGTGCACTCCGACGCCCCCGCGGTCTCGGAGGTCGCGGCGGGTGCCGGACTCGAGGTTCCCCTCGATGACGCCGACGGCTACCCCCAGCGCCTGGCGGATGCCATCCGGTCGGTTCTCGACGATCCGCAGCTGGCGGAGCGCCTGTCGGTGGAGGGCCGGGATCGCTCGGGCGCGTTCTCCTGGCGCGACTCGGCCGAGAAGGTCTGGCAGCTGCACGCCGACCTCTGAGCCGCGCCCGCCCGCGCCGCCCCGGCGCGTTCCCGGCCCGAGCGCAGTCGCCCGCTCAGGGCGTCGGCGAGGGCGTCACCGGCGCGGTCATCTCGGCGACGGTCGTCTGGATGAGGGCGAAGTCGGGGCGGATGGTCGTCCACTCGTCGGGCACGAAGTCGAGCGTCTCGAGCGGCAGCTCCTTCGCCAGCACCGCCAGCTCGACGAAGTGGGACAGCATCGCCTGCGGGATGTCGGTGGTGACGAGCGACGACCCGGCCGCGGCGATCTCGTTGAAGCGCAGCAGCACGTTGGCCGGCTCCATCTGGGCGAGGATCGCCTGCTGCAGCTCCCGCTGACGCGCCATCCGATCGAAGTCGCTCGTCCCGTGCCGCGATCGCGCGTACCAGAGCGCCGTGTACCCGTCCATGTGCTGCAGGCCCGGCTCGATCCAGCCCTCGACGTCGGTCGGGTTGCCGGCCGCGTCCTCACCGCCTTCGATCGGCAGGCGCTCGGTGACCTCGATGTCGACGCCGCCGAGCGCGTCGACGAGGCGGGTGAACCCCTGCATGTCGATCAGCACGTAGTACTGCATCGGCAGCCCGAGCACGCCCTCGACCGCGTCGCGCATCGCCTCGACCCCGGGGGTGCTGCCCGCCGCGGCCGCCTCCGGGTAGAGGTCGGGATGCTCCTCGCCGTAGGTGTAGAGGTAGCTGATCAGGCAGTCGACCCCGCAGTCGTAGCCGGTCGGGAACGGCCCCCACAGCGGGGAGTCGGCGGCGAACGGCACGCGCTGCATGTTGCGCGGGATTCCGAAGATCACGGTCGAGCCGGTCGCCGCGTCGATGCTCGCCACCGAGATGCTGTCGGGGCGCAGGCCGAGTCGATCGGGTCCGGCGTCGCCGCCGAGCAGCAGGATGTTGTAGCGCCCGTCGATCGGCTCGGCGATCTGCCCATCGCCGAACACCTCGCCCAGAACGCCGAGCGCCGCCACCCCGCGACTCGCCGCCAGCCCGGCGCCGCCCGAGACCGCGACGAGCGCGACGACTGCGACCAGCGCGACGCCGGCCCGCGCGGCGGGCGCCACGGACACGAACCGGACGAGGCGCAGGGTGTCGAGCGTCAGCACGGTCCAGAGCGCCGCGTAGAACACGAGCAGGGCCACCAGGACGCTGAGCGGGATGGTCATCGTCACCAGGGACAGCAGGATCGTCCGGTCGACGAGCGCCGTCACCACCGCCGCGGCCACGAGCAGCCACCAGACCAGCGTCGTCGCCAGGCCGAAGCGCCCCAGCCGGCGGCTGCCGGCGAGAACCTGGGCCGAGCCGGGGATCAGGACGTTGAGCGTGACCAGCCACCACGCCCGGCGGGTCATCACCCGCGGCGACCGGGTGTCGGGATGCCGCACCGGGAGCTCCGCGCTCACGGGCCGAACGCTCACGAGCCCAGGCGGGCGTTCTTCTCCGCGACCAGCGCCTCGAGCGCCGCGGTGTGCTCGGCGAGCTTCGCGGTCAGGCCGGGGTCGCCGGAGGCGAGCATCCGCACCGCGAGCAGTCCGGCGTTGCGGGCGCCGCCGATCGCGACCGTCGCCACCGGGATGCCGGCCGGCATCTGCACGATCGACAGCAGCGAGTCGAGGCCGTCGAGCTTCGCCAACGGCACCGGGACGCCGATGACCGGAAGGGTCGTCACCGAGGCGAGCATTCCCGGCAGGTGGGCGGCTCCGCCCGCCCCCGCGATGATCACCCGGATGCCGCGGTCGGCCGCCTCGGAGCCGAACTCGATCATCCGGCGCGGCGTGCGATGCGCCGACACGATCTCGACCTCGTGCTCGATGCCGAACTCGGCGAGCGCGTCGGCCGCCGCCTGCATGACGGGCAGGTCGGAGTCCGACCCCATGACGACGGAGACGAGCGCGGGCACGCGCCCATGCTAGGCGCGCACCCCGCGAGGCCGGGCGCGGCGCGCACGGAACGACGCGACCCGGCCGACGTGTGATGGGGGCCGACTCGACGGAGGCGATCAGCCCGCGAAGTACTCCGCGGCGTCGCGCGCGGCGGCGAGCACCGTCTCTCGGTCGTCGCCGACGGCGGTGACATGGCCCACCTTGCGTCCCGGGCGCGACGCCTTGCCGTAGGCGTGCATCTTCACTCCGGGATGCACCGCCATCGCATCCGGGTACCGCGACGGGATGTCGCCGCCGACCGGACCGCCGAGCACGTTCACCATGACCGCCCACGGCGACCGCGCGGCCGTGTCGCCGAGGGGAAGGTCGAGCACCGCACGCAGGTGCTGCTCGAACTGGCCGGTCACCGCCCCGTCGATCGTCCAATGCCCGCTGTTGTGCGGGCGCATCGCCAGCTCGTTGACCAGAAGGCGACCGTCGGCGGTCTCGAACAGCTCCACCGCGAGCACCCCGGTGACGCCCAGCCCGTCGGCGACGAGTCGGGCGATGCGCTCCGCCTCTCCCGCCACCGCCTCGGCGTCCGGCGCGGGGGCCGTCACCTCGGCGCACACCCCGTCGCGCTGCACCGTCTCGACGAGGTCCCAGGCGCGGATCTCGCCCGAGGGCCGCCGAGCGACCAGCTGCGCCAGCTCCCGGCGGAAGTCCACCAGCTCCTCGACGAGCAGCACGCCGTGGTCGGCGAACCAGTCGTAGGCCTCGCGCGCCTCGCTTACGACGCGCACCCCCTTGCCGTCGTAGCCGCCGCGGGGCGTCTTCACGACGGCGGCACCGTCGTGGTCGTCGAGGAACTCGCTGAGCTCCACCGGGTCGCGCACCGCGGCCCACGCCGGCACCGGAACGCCCAGCGCACCGAGCCGCTCCCGCATGACGATCTTGTCCTGGGCGCAGGCGAGCGGATCCGGCCCGGGGCGCACCGGGACGCCGTCGGCGAGCACCGCGGCGAGGACCTCCTGCGGCACGTGTTCGTGGTCGAAGGTGAGCACGTCGACCCCGGCCGCGAAGGCGCGGACCGTCTCGGCATCCCGGTAGTCGCCCACCGCGGTCGCGCCGAGCGCCGCCGACGACCCCTCCTGCTCGGCCAGCACCCGGATCTCGATCCCGAGCGCGACAGCCGGGGGGATCATCATCCGCGCGAGCTGTCCGCCTCCGACGACTCCGACGACTCCGACGACCGAACCCATCGGCTCAGTATCCGTCCTCGGGCGGTCGCCGGCGCGATCCCTCACGTATGCGGGTCGTGAACAGGATCCACAGCGCCTCGACCCCGTCCCACGCGGTGATCTTCTTGCCCTCTTCGCGGGTGCGTGCGCGGTAGCTGATCGGCACCTCGTAGGGACGGTAGCCGCGCGCCAGCAGCTTCCCGGTCACCTCGGCCTCCATGCCGAACCCGCGCTGCTTCACCTTGAGCGAGCGGTACAGCTTGAGGGGCATCAGCTTGAAGCAGGTCTCAAGGTCGGAGATGTAGGCGTTGAACAGGATGTTCGCGGCGAGGGTGACGCCCTTGTTGCCCTGCACGTACCAGAACGAGTACGACGTGTGGCTGCCGAACGACCGGGTTCCGTAGACGACGCGCGCCTCGCCCGCGACGACCGGCTCGAGCAACGCCGGGATGTCGGAGGGCTTGTACTCCTCGTCGGCGTCGCAGATGATCATGAACTCGCCGATGGCCTCGTCCACCGCGCGGGCGATCGCGGCGCCCTTGCCCTGGTTCTTGTGCTGGTGGAACACCCGCACGCGCGGGTCCGTCTGCGCGTCGAGGATCTCCGCCGTGCGGTCCTTGCTGCCGTCGTTCACGATGACGAGCTCATAGCTGACCGGATACTCGACCGCGAGGACCCGGTCTATGGCCTTCTGGAGGGTCGCCTCTTCGTTATATGCCGGCATCAGGATCGAGAGCCGGGGTGTCGCGCTCATGAGCGGTCTCCTCGCTGAGCGAACCAGTCGATGGTCATTCTCAGCCCGTCGTCGATGGCGACCGTCGGCTCCCAGCCGAGCAGCTCGCGGGCACGGGTGATGTCGGGCCGGCGGCGCTCGGGGTCGTCCACCGGCCGGGGGTGGAACTCGAGTTCCGAGCCGTGACCGGCGATCGCGGCGATCCGCTCGGCGAGCTTGCGCAGGGGCTCTTCGTGCGGGTTGCCCAGGTTGATCGGGCCCGTCTCCAAGGATGCGGCGAGCCGCATGAGTCCGTCGACCAGGTCGCTGACGAAGCAGAGGGAACGCGTCTGCGAGCCGTCCCCATGGATCGGGAGGGGGCGGCCGTCGATCGCCGCCGTGACGAACGCGGGGATGACGCGCCCGTCGCCCGCCGCCATCCGCGGCCCGTAGGTATTGAAGATGCGCGCGACACCGGCATTGGCGCCGAACGTCCGCACATACGTCATGATGAGCGCCTCGGCGTAGCGCTTCGCCTCGTCGTACATGCTGCGGGGGCCGATCGGGTTCACGTTTCCCCAGTAGCCCTCCTCCTGGGGGTGCTGCAGCGGATCGCCGTACACCTCGGAGGTGGACGCCATCACGAACCGAGCGCGGTCGTGGAGTGCCCGCTCGAGCAGAGCCTCGGTCACGGACGAGCCCGCGTGCAGCGTCTCGACCGGATAGCGCTGGTACGCGATCGGCGAGGCGGGCGAGGCGAGGTGGAAGATCAGGTCGAATCGGCCCGGAACCGTCGAAAGCTGCGCAGCGTCGGTCTCGATGAAGGTCGCGCGGGGATCCCCGGTGAGGTGGGCGATGTTGTCGACGGAGCCGGTCAGCAGGTTGTCGACTACGACGACCTCGTGCCCATCGGCGAAGAGGCGGTCGACGAGGTGCGAGCCGACGAAGCCGGCACCTCCGGCGACGAGGGCGCGGGGCGAGAGCGACACGGTGCTGGCAGTCTCCCTGAGAGGGGCCCGCGCAGGCGGACGCAACGACGGCGAGCGGACGGTCGAATAGTGTGTGATCGCCTGTGGATGCACAGTAGTCGAAGCTCGGCCGCATCGAACAATCCGCGGGAGATAGGGCGAAGTGACCAACTCAGCGATTGCGTCGCCCAACTCGCGTCGCGTGTTGGTTCTGCATGTCTCCGTCGTACTTCTGTCCGCGATAGGCATGACGGTTGTTCTTCACCCGGTGCCCTACATCCTCTCGGCACCGCTTTGGCTCGACGAGCTTTGGGTCTCGGCGTCCGTTCACTTCCCATTGACCGATCTGCCGTGGGTCACCTCGACCACTCCGATCGGTTGGAACCTGCTGCAACAGGCGTTCCATCCTCTCGGGCCCGAGGCGTCCCGGCTCCTGCCGCTCTTCTTCACGGCGCTCACCCCGGCCGCCGCCTACATGCTGGGCTACGTGCTCTGGCGAGGGCGCGCGTTGGAGCGAATCGTGACAGGCGCCGTCACCGGAGTCGCGGTCGCGTGCACGCCTCCGATGATGCTCAGGAACGATCTGAAGCAGTACACGACCGACGCCCTTCTGGCCATTGTCATCGTGACGTTGGTCGTTCTGGCCGGTAGAGAGCGGCGGGCGCGCGCGTTGATCGCGCTCGTGGTGGTCGCAGGTATCGGATTCCTGCTCAGTCTCACCGTCGTATTCGTGGCTGCAGCAGGGTTCGCAGCCCTTGTCGTGCAGGCGCTCTCCATGCGCGACTGGGGGCGGCTCCGCGCCTTCCTGATCGGAGGCGGCATTGCGGGAGCACTCATATTGGCGCAGTACCTAACCGTGTACGGACCTTCCCGAAACGGCCGCCTGGATGAGTACTGGGAGGCGTGGTTCCCAACGATCGGGCGGCTGCCCTCGTTCCTCTTCGGGTCGATCGGCAGCATGTATCACGTACATAACACTTTGGGGCGAGCGCTGGTGCTCGGGCTCGTGGTCGCGGCCCTCGGTCTCTCGGTCGTCTTTCTGTGGCGCTCGCACGATCGTGCCGCCGCGCTTGTGACGCCGATCCTGCTCGGGGGAATGATCGCCGCCGGGGTGATCCGTGTCTACCCGCTCTTCAATGATCGGACATCGACGTTCGTCTCGGTGCTCCTGGTCGCCTTCGTCACCGCCACCGGCGTGCGCTTCATCCAGCTAGGGATCGCCCGGTTCTCGGCCCCCGCACGAACGCCGCTGCTCTGGGCCACCGCCGCGATCCTCCTGGTGGTCGTCGCGGTCCCGGGCCGCCTATGGCTGCGAGTCGAGTCGATTCCGGCAGAGTCAACCCGCCAGCAGGTCGACTACATCCGCGAGCACATTGAGCCGGGCGACGTCATCCTCACCAATATCGACGGCGGACTTCCCCTCGCCGTCTACTGGCCGGAACTCAAGCCGGACTGGGCACCCAGCGCAAGCCGAGGGGCCGGGTGGGAGATCGTGTTCCCGCACCCGACTGATCCGCCGATCGTCCGCACAGAAACGTTGGGCATGACGGTGACCGCCTACCTCGAGCATGCCGCGGCGGATCCGACTATCCACCGGATCTGGATCATCGAGACGCACTCACGCATCGATGGGCTCGCCGAGGCCGAGGACGTGCTCCCGATCCAGCGAATCGATACAGGTGCCGAGAAGCTCGCGCTCCTCGATTCCGCCGATGTAGCTGTAGCAAAGTGACCGACTATCCGGAGCGCTCGCCGTTAGGCTCGTTCGGTGATTGACCGGCTCAGATCTCTCGCACGCGTGATGTGGGACAAGCTGGTGCGATACGCGCTCAAGTTCGGCGTGGTCGGTCTGGTCGGCTACATCACCGACGTCGGCATCTTCAATCTGCTCCGTGTCGGAGTAGTCGGTGAGGATCACTTCTTCCAAGGCCCTATCGGCGCCAAGATCGCCTCGGTTACGATCGCCACGCTCGTGACCTGGTTCGGCAACCGTTACTGGACCTTCCGGGAGCACCGCCGGAAGAACTACATGCTGGAGCTACTCGAGTTCTCGGTCGTCGCGGTCGTGGGATTGCTCATCGGACTGTTGTGTCTCTGGGTCTCGCACTACGTGCTCGGATTCGACAACCTCGTCGCCGACAACATCGCAGCCAACGGCGTCGGTCTCGTGCTCGGCACCACGTTCCGATTCTTGATGTACCGCTTCTGGGTGTTCGGTCATCATCGAAAGGACGGATTGACGGCGCGTCAGCATCACGCCGAGGCCGCCGCGCTCGCAATCTTCGAGGATGAGCGAACCGCGAGCGAGACAGCCGACTCGGAACGTTAGCCGCGCCGTACTGCCCACATGTCCGATTTGCCTGCGCACGGCTGAGGCCGGTCGGCGCCCGCTCAGCGCACGTGCACCACGTCCCCCGCGGTGACCGCGCGCTCGCCGTCGGGTCCGGCGACGACGAGGCGGCCGTCGCCGTCCAGCCCCGTCGCCCGTCCGGGCAGCCGACCACCGTCGGGCAGATGGACGTCCAGCTCGCGCCCGAGCGTGACGCAGGCCGCCGTGACGGCGGCGCGCAGCCCGGACGCGGTCGCGTCACCCCCGGCGTCGGCGAGTGCGTCGAGGTGGGAGCGCAGCCGCAGCAGGTAGCCGCTCAGCACGGCGTCGGCATCCGGATCGCCGCCCTCCACCGCGATCGAGGTGGCGGTCGGCACGGGGAGCTGCGCGGCGGTCATCGTGGTGTTGATGCCCGCACCCAGCACGATGGTGGCGTCGACGAGCTCGGCGAGGACCCCGCAGACCTTGCGGCCGGGGGCATCCGGTTCCCCGGCGGCCGCGACGAGCACGTCGTTCGGCCACTTCACGCCGACCTCACGGCCGGGGAGGAGCGGGGCGAGGGCGTCGCGCAGGGCGAGGCCCGCGGCAAGCGGGATCCACCCGACCGCCCGCTCCAGCCCGGTGAGCGGCACTGCGACGGACACGGCCAGCGCCGAGCCGGCCGGTGCGCTCCAGCTGCGGTCGAGGCGGCCGCGTCCGGCGGTCTGGTCGTCGGTGACGAGCACCGTCCACGGCGGCACCCCGCCGGCGCGCACGAGGGCGGCCAGGTCGGCGTTGGTGGAGCCGGTCGCCGCGACGACGTCGAGTCGCGGGACGATGCCGCGGGTCACGGGGAGGTCCATGGCGGCGAGCCTAGGATGTGCGCGTGCCCCGCGACGACCGCACCTCCCCCGAGCGCGGGGAGGGGTCCGATCGGGTGCTGGTCATCGTGCCGACCTACGACGAGGCGCTGACCCTGCCCGCCGCCGTCGCGGCGGTGCTCGACGCCGCGCCGGAGGCCCACGTGCTGATCGTCGACGACGCCAGCCCGGATGGCACGGGGCGGGTCGCCGACGGGCTCGCCGCCGACGACCCGCGCGTCGCGGTTCTGCACCGCACCGGACCGCGCGGGCTCGGGCGCGCCTACCTCGACGGGTTCGACTGGGCGCTCGCCCACGGCTACGACCTCGTGCTCGAGATGGACGCCGACGGGTCGCACCCGGCCGACCGCATCCCCGCCCTCGTCGCGCCGTTCGCCGATGACCCCCGGCTGGGCGCGGTGATCGGCTCCCGCTGGGTGCCGGGCGGCGAGGTGGCCGACTGGTCGTGGCACCGGCGGCTGCTCAGCCGGGCCGCCAACTCCTACGCCCGGGTGGCGCTGCGTCTGCCCGTCCGCGACCTGACGGCGGGCTTCCGCGCCTACCGCGCCGCGGCGCTCGCCGACGTCCCCCGCGAGGGCATCGTGTCGCGCGGCTACTGCTTCCAGATCGACATGACGGTGCGGGTGGCGGACGCCGGCTGGGCCGTCGCCGAGGTCCCGATCACCTTCCGCGACCGACGGGTCGGCGAGTCGAAGATGAGCGGCGCCATCGTGCTCGAGGCGATGTGGCGCGTCACCGCGTGGGGGCTGGGCCGCCTCGTCCGCCCCGCGATCCGCGACAACCGGGCGCCCGACGCGTTGGAGCTTCCCTCCGAAGGCGCCCGCTGACCCGTCGATAGGCTGTGAGCCGTGACCTCCGCCTCTGACGACGCCGCCCGCCCGGAGACCCCGACCCCGGACCTCTCGACGACGGCCGGCAAGATCGCCGACCTCAAGGTGCGCTACCACGAGGCGGTCACCGCGAGCGGCGAGGCCGCGATCGAGAAGCAGCACGCCAAGGGCAAGAAGACGGCCCGCGAGCGCATCGACGAGCTGCTCGACCAGGGGTCGTTCGTCGAGCTCGACGAGTTCGTGCGGCACCGCACCCACGCCTTCGGGATGGAGGCGAAGCGCCCGTACGGCGACGCCGTGGTGACCGGCACGGGAACCATCCACGGGCGCCAGGTGGCGGTCTACGCGCAGGACTTCACCGCGTTCGGCGGGTCGCTCGGCGAGGTCGCCGGCGAGAAGATCGTCAAGGTGATGGAGCTGGCGCTCAAGACCGGGGTGCCGATCATCGGCATGCTCGACTCGGGCGGTGCGCGCATCCAGGAGGGCGTGGTCGCGCTCGGCAAGTACGGCGAGATCTTCCGCCTCAACACGGCGTCGTCGGGGGTCATCCCGCAGATCTCGATCATCCTCGGCCCCGCCGCGGGCGGCGCCGTCTACGGTCCGGCGCTCACCGACTTCGTGATCATGGTCGACAAGACCAGCCAGATGTTCGTCACCGGTCCCGACGTCATCAAGACGGTCACCGGCGAAGACGTGGGGATGGACGAGCTCGGCGGCGCACGCACGCACAGCCAGCGCACCGGGGTGTCGCACTACCTGGCCGACGACGAGGAGGACGCCCTCGACTACGCGCGGGCGCTCGTGTCGTTCCTCCCCGACAACAACCTCACCGACGCTCCGACCTATGAGAGCGAGGTGGAGCTCGAGGTCACCGACGCCGACCGGCGGCTGAACTCGATCATCCCCGACTCGACCAACCAGCCGTACGACATGCGCGAGATCATCGAGTGCATCGTCGACAACGGCGACTTCCTCGAGGTGCAGTCGCTGTTCGCCCCGAACATCGTGATCGGGTTCGCGCGCGTCGAGGGCCGCTCGATCGGCATCATCGCCAACCAGCCGTCGCAGATGGCGGGCACGCTCAACATCGACGCCGGCGAGAAGGCGGCACGGTTCGTGCGGTTCTGCGACGCGTTCAGCATCCCGATCCTGACGCTGGTCGACGTGCCGGGGTACCTGCCGGGCACCGACCAGGAGTGGACGGGCGTCATCCGCCGCGGCGCGAAGCTGCTCTACGCCTATGCCGAGGCGACCGTGCCGCTGGTGACGGTGATCACCCGCAAGGCCTACGGCGGCGC
This sequence comes from Pseudolysinimonas sp., assembly GCA_041984585.1. Classification (GTDB taxonomy): domain Bacteria; phylum Actinomycetota; class Actinomycetes; order Actinomycetales; family Microbacteriaceae; genus Pseudolysinimonas_A. Next base: position 13,233 of record JBHIXX010000049.1, read on the forward strand.
CTACATCGTCATGGGCAGCAAGCAGATGGGCGCCGACCTCAACTACGCCTGGCCGACGGCCGAGATCGCAGTGATGGGCGGTCAGGGGGCGGTGAACATCCTGTACCGCGGCGAGCTGAAGCGCGCCGAGGAGGCGGGCGAGGACGTCGCCGCGGTGCGCACCCGCCTGGCCAACGAGTACACCTACAACGTGGCGTCGCCGTTCCTCGCGGCGGAGCGCGGGGAGCTGGACGGCGTGATCGAGCCGGCCGCGACGCGGGTGGCGATCGTGAAGGCGCTGCGCGCGCTGCGCACGAAGCGGGCGGAGCAGCCGGCGAAGAAGCACGGGAACATCCCCCTGTGAGCGGCGGGCCCGCGGACGGCGAGGGGACGCCCCGGATCCGGATCACCGGCGGCAACCCGTCGACCGAGGAGATCGCCGCGATCACGGCGGTGCTGACGGTGGCGCTCGACGAGCTGGCGGCCTCCACCCGCGAGCGCGAGGATCCGGCGCCGAACGCGTGGCAGCGGGCGACGCACGCCGTGCGCAAGCCCCTCTCCCGCGGCGACTGGCGGCGTCCGAACGCCTGACGGCGGATGCCCCCCGGACTGGGGCGACTGCGGATTCCGCACTCCGCCCGAGGTTTCGCAACGGATTTCGTCGCGCACACTCACGATGTCCCCCGGTTCGTCCCCGAGCCACCGCCGAAAACCGCAGAAAACCGGGCGAATCACGACATCCGCGGCGCAATCTGTCCCCCGAATGTCCGACTTGGATCGCGGTCATAGCTCCTGCATAGTTATGGACTACAGGCGTATCCCTCAGGGGACCGCTGACACGGATCGGCCGACTAGGGTAAGCGGGCCGATTCTGTGGGGGCGGGTCAGGGCGATATTCGGGTTGTCGCCCTGACCCGATTACTTCCGGAAGGCCGGGCGGAAACGCCCGGCCTTCCGTGTATCCGCGTCCGGCGCCGGAATACGCCGGCGCACGCCGCGTTGTACCCTGTCGATACGAAGCACGTGCTCCGGGGTCGGTGAAATCCCGAACCGGCGGTGAGAGTCCGCGAACTCCTTCGGCCCGCAAGGCCCGGAGGAGCCGATCCGGTGGAATTCCGGAACCGACGGTCAAAGTCCGGATGGGAGGAGCGCACGCGCCGTCGGCGACCGTTCGCCGGCGTCCGCATTCCTCCCGCCCGGATTCGGGATCGAGGTCGAGGAATGGACACCGCAGCGCAGGCCGCGCGACCCGTCGAGGTCGACGCGATGCGCCGCGCCCTGGATCTGGCCGCGCGGGGTCCGCTCACGGGCGGCAACCCCCGGGTGGGCTGCGTGCTGCTCGACGCCGCCGGATCCGTCGTGGCGGAGGGGTGGCACCGCGGGGCGGGCACGGCGCACGCCGAGGTCGACGCCCTGTCGCACCTGACCGAGGCCCACGGGCTCACCGCGGTGGTGACCCTCGAGCCGTGCGACCACACGGGCCGCACCGGGCCGTGCAGCCGCGCCCTGATCGACGCGGGCGTCGCGCGCGTCGTGTTCGCGGCGGCGGACCCGGGCCGCGCGTCGGGCGGCGGCGCCGAGCGGTTGCGCGCGGCGGGCGTCGAGGTGG
>JBHIXX010000050.1:0-14335 GCA_041984585.1 Pseudolysinimonas sp.
CTCGTCGACGACGGCGCGCGCCCAGCCGGCGTAGTCGTCGGCGTGCACGGTGGCGCCGGCCACCCAGGAGAGGTCGTAGTCGAGCACGCGCACGCGCCGCCCCTCCTGCTCGGCCTGGGCTGCGGTGAGCCCGACGGAGGCCACTTCGGGGTCGGTGAAGGTGACCTGCGGCACGGCGTCGTGGTCGGCGGTCGCGACGTGCCGTCCCCAGGCCGCGTCGTGCACCTCGTCGCCCCGGGCGCGGGCGGCGATGACGTCGCCCGCGGCGCGGGCCTGGTACTTGCCCTGGTGGGTGAGCAGCGCGCGGTGGTTGACGTCGCCGACCGCGTAGAGCCAGTCGGTGCCGCGCACGAGCATCGTGTCGTCGACGTCGAGGAAGTCGCCCGGCTCGAGTCCGACCGCGTCGAGCCCGAGGTCGCCGGTGCGGGCCCGCCGCCCGGCCGCGACGAGCACCTCGACCACCGTGAGCTCGGAGCCGTCGTCGAGGGTGAGCACCGTCTCGGCGTCGCCGCGCTCGGCGGCGGTCGCCTCGACGCCGAACCGGAGGTCGACGCCCCGGGAGCGCAGCGCCGCCGCCACCCGCTCGCCCGCCTCCGGCTCGAGCCCGGCGAGCAGCGCGTCGCCGCGGACGAGCAGGGTGACCTCGCTGCCGAAGTCGGCGTAGGCGGTCGCCATCTCGCAGGCGACCACGCCGCCGCCGACGATGGCGAGGCTGCCGGGCACGGTGCGCGCCGACGTCGCCTCGCGGCTGGTCCACGCCCCCGCCTCGGCGAGGCCGGGGATGTCGGGCAGCAGCGCCGCGGTGCCGGTCGCGACGGCGACGGCGTGCCGGGCGCGCAGCTCGACCGGGCCGTCGTCGGTCTCGACGGTCACCTCGCGCGGCGCGGTGATGCGGCCGTGGCCGCGCACCAGGTCGATGCCGGCGCCGTCGAGCCAGTCGACCTGCGAGCCGTCGTCCCAGTCGTGCACGATGCGGTCGCGGCGGGCGAACACCTCCGACGGGTCGAGGTCGCCGGTGACGGCGGATGCGGCGCCCTGCACGGCGCGCACCTCGCGCAGCGCCGCCCCGGCGCGCAGCAGCGCCTTCGACGGCATGCACGCCCAGTAGGAGCATTCGCCGCCCACCAGTTCGGCCTCGACGATCACCACCGACAGGCCGCCCTGCACGGCGCGGTCGGCCACGTTCTCGCCGACGGCCCCGCCGCCGATCACGATGAGGTCGTACTCGCGAGCGCTCATGGCGGCAGCCTACGAGGCCCGCCCGACGGATGCCGGGGGTTGCGCACGGGTCGCTGCCGTGCTCGGGTCGCGGGCCGTGCTCCGAGCAGAGCCGCCGGCCGGGGCTCAGCGGTTGCGACCCAGCCACTCCTGCAGTCGCTCGAGCGGCCAGGTCGTCACGATCCGCTCCGGCGGGATGCCGGCCCGCTCGGCGCGCTGGGCGCCGTGGTCGAGCAGCGACAGGTGGCCCGGCGCGTGGGCGTCGCTGTCGATCGAGAACAGGCACCCCGCGTCGAGCGCCAGGGCGAGCAGCTCGTCGGGCGGATCCTGCCGCTCGGGCCGGGAGTTGATCTCCACGGCGACGCCGCGCTCGGCGCAGGCCGCGAAGACGGCGGCGGCGTCGAACTCCGACGGCGGCCGGGTGCCGCGGGAGCCCTCCACCAGGCGGCCGGTGACGTGGCCGAGCACGTCGGTGTGCGGGTCGGCGACGGCGGTCAGCATCCGCCGGGTCATCTCGCGCGAGCCCATCCGCAGCTTGGAGTGCACGCTCGCCACCACGACATCGAGGCGGGCGAGCAGGTCGGGCCGCTGGTCGAGCGCGCCGTCGTCGAGGATGTCGACCTCGATGCCCGAGAGCAGGGTGACGTCCGCGGTCGACCGGTCGGCGACGACCTCGAGCTGCCGCTCGAGGCGCTCCGCGCTCAGCCCGTTGGCGATGGTCAGGCGCGGCGAGTGGTCGGTCAGCGCCAGGTACTCGTGCCCGAGGTCGCGCGCCCCGGCGACCATGAGCTCGATCGACGTGGTCCCGTCCGACCAGTCGGAGTGGCTGTGCAGGTCGCCGCGCAGCATCCGCCGCAGCTCGCTCTCGCGCAGCACCCCGGCCCGTTCGCGCAGCTCGATCAGCCGCTCGGGGATTCGGCCCTCGACCGCCTGCTGGATGACGCGCTGGCTCGACGCGCCCACTCCTCGGACGGCCTTCAGCCGGATCGGGTCGCGCAGCACGGCGTCGTCGAGGTCCGCGATCGCCGCCGCCGCGGTGCGGAAGGCCTTCGCCTTGTAGGCATCCGCCCGCTCCCGCTCGAGCAGGGTCGCGATCTCGATGAGCGCGGCGTGCGGGTCCACATCGGCGACCCTAGCCCGCGCGGTGGGTCGAAGGTCCCTGGTGGCGGTCCCCGTGCGGATGGTGGGGTGGAGCACGCGACCTCGCCGGAGGGAGACGATGATGAACGCGGAAATGGGATCGGACCCGGTTCGAGTTCTCGAGCCGGAGGAGTGTTGGGGGATGCTCCGCGCGGCGCCGATGGGACGCATCGCGCTCGCTGCCGCCGGCGAGGTCGACATCTTCCCGATCAACTTCGCGGTCGACGGCGAGACGATCTACTTCCGTACCGCGCCGGGTACGAAGCTGCTCGAGCTCACGGTGCACGACACGGTGGCGCTCGAGATCGACGGGTTCGACGACGCGACCGCGTTCAGCGTGGTGGTGAAGGGCCGGGCCGAGGAGCTGCAGCACGGCGGCGAGATCGACGCGGCCGAGCGGCTCGGGCTGATGCCGTGGGCGCCGACGCTCAAGTACCGCTGGGTGCGCATCACGCCGACCGAGGTGAGCGGCCGCACCTTCACCCGAGGCCCTGAGCCCGAGCGCTTCTGACCCCCCAGATCCGCACGGGTCGGCACCCGGGAACGACCGTGGGCCCGGGACGCGTCCCGAGCCCACGATGCGTGGTGATCCCGCGGGATCAGATGAGGCCGTTCGCCTCCAGCCAGCCGGTCGCGACGTCGGCCGCGGAGGGCTTCGCGTCGCTCGCGCTCTCGCCGTTCAGGGCGAGCAGCTCGTCGGTGGTGATGAGCGCCGACACCTCGTCGAGGATCTCGGCCAGTTCGTCGCTCAGCAGGTCCGCGTTGAGCAGCGGGATGATGTTCTGCGCGGCGAACATGTCGAGGTCGTCCTCGAGCACGACCAGGTCGTTCTCGGCGATCGACGGCGTGGTGGTGTAGATGTCGGCGGCCTGCACGGCATCCGTCAGCAGCGCGTCGAGCGTCGCCGGCCCGCCGTAGTCGTCGATCGGGGTAAACGCGAAGCCCTCGATGCCGTAGACCGTGCCGAGCGCGTCGCGCCAGCGGGCCTCGAACTCGGTGTTCGCGCCGATCGTGATGTCGGCCGAGATCGGGGCGAGGTCGCTCATCGTGGCCAGCCCGTTCGCGGCGGCGAACTCCGGCGTCACGACGAGCGCGTCGGAGTCCTCACCCGGCGCGGCGTCGGTGACGGCGAGACCGAGCGGCTCCAGCACGGCCGGGAGCGCCGCGATGACGTCCTCGGTCGAGGTGGCCGTCGCCTCGGGGTCGGCGCCGTACAGCAGGTTGCCCGCGTAGTCCGGGATGAGGTCGATCGACCCGTCCTGGAGCGCCGGGATGAAGGTCTCGCGCGAGCCGATCGCGGTCTCGTAGGAGACGTCGTAGCCGTGCGACTCGAGGACCTGGCCGTAGATCTGGGCGAGGATCTCGCTCTCGGCGAAGCCCTGCGACCCGATCGTGACCGAGCCCATCATCATGTCGTCGCCGCCGTCCTCCCCGGCGAGCGGATCGCTGGGCGTGCAGGCGGCCAGCGCGGCCGTGACGCCGAGCGCGAGCGCGCCGGCGAGGGCGCGCTGCACTCCGCGCGGCACGGCGCGGTGAGTGGTGCTGTGCATAACTGTCATCCTTCCGTGACGGGTGCCCGGGACCCCGCCGGTCGGGACGACCGCCGGGAGATGGTGCGGATGGTGCCTGTCGACCCGCGGGGCACCCCGCGCGGGACGACGAGTCTTTGAACGACGGCGAGCAGGCCGTCGGCGACAAGGGCGAGGGCGCCGACCAGGAGGGCGCCGACGACCGCGAGCGTGTAGTCGCGCAGCGCCTGCCCTTCAATCAGGTAGCGGCCGAGGCCGCCGAGGCTGATGTACCCGGCGATGGTGGCGGTGGCGATCACCTGCAGTGTCGCGGAGCGCAGGCCGCCGACCATGAGCGGTAGGGCGAGCGGTACTTCGACCCGGGTGAGGATCTGCCACTCGCTCATGCCGACGGCGCGGGCGGCGGTGACGGTGGTGCGGTCGATCGACTCGATGCCGGCGTAGACCCCGGCCAGGATCGGCGGCACGGCCATCACGACGAGCACGGCGAGCAGCACCGGCAACCGCAGCCCGAAGCCGAAGACGAGCACGAGGAACAGCAGCAGGCCGAAGGTCGGCAGCGCGCGGGCGGCGTTGGTGACGACGACGATCGCGCGGCGACCCCGCCCGGTGTGCCCGATCAGCAGGCCGAGCGGCACGGCGATGAGGATGCCGATGCCCACGGCCGCGAGGGTCTGCCCGATGTGATCGAGCAGCCGGATGCCGATCTGCCGGTCGCCGGGCCAGTTGGCGCCGTCGAAGATGAATGCGAGGGCGTCGAGGATGAAGTTCATGCCGCGGCCGCCTTCCCGGGCGCCGCGACCTTGGCCCACGGCAGCAGGATGCGGCCGAGCGTGGTGAGCACGAGGTCGAACACGAGCGCCACCAGCAGCGTGAAGACGATGCCGATCACGATCTCGGTGGGGAAGTCGCGCTGGTACCCGTTGGTGAACAGGTAGCCGAGCCCGCCCTGGCCGATCAGCGCGGCGACGCTCAGCAGGCTCACCGTGCTCACCGAGACCACCCGCAGGTTGGCGAGCAACACCGGGCCGGCGAGCGGGAACTGCACCGTCCAGAACCGCGTCCACGGCGAGTAGCCGACGGCGGATGCCGACTGCAGCACGTCCCGCGGAACGGCGGTGAAGGCATCGGTCGCGCCGCGCAGCATCATCGCGATGGCGTACAGGCTGAGCGCGACGACGACGTTGACCGGGTCGAGGATGCGGGTGCCGAGGATCGCGGGGAGTGCGACGAACAGCGCGAGCGACGGGATGGTGAAGATCAGGTTGAAGACGCTGAGCAGGATGCCGCGGGCGGCCGCGTTGCGCGACGTGAGCCAGCCGAGCGGGATGGAGGCTGCGAAGCCGATGAGGATCGGGATGGCGCTCAACCGCACGTGCTCGGCGGTGAGCTCCAGGACCAGGTCCCAGTTGCTCCACAGCCACTGCATCAGGCGTCTCCCGCCTGGTCGGTCTTGTTCGACACGCTGCGCGACTTCGGGCTCGCGTCGCCCTCGGCGAGACGGCCGCCGGGCGCGGCGATGACGCCGACCGGGTAGCCGCCGGCGTCGACGACGACGCGGTCGTCGCCGTGCCCCCGGCTCGACACGGTGAGGCGGCGCTTGCCGCGCTCCGCGCCGACGAAGTCGGAGACGAAGCCGTCGGCCGGGTCGGCGAGGATCTCCTCCGGCGTCCCCTGCTGCACGATGCGCGCGCCGGGGGCGAGGATGACGACCCGGTCGCCGAGCAGGAACGCCTCGTCGATGTCGTGGGTGACGAACACGATCGTCTTGTCGAGCTCGCGCTGCAGCCGCAGGGTCTCCTGCTGCAGCTCGGCGCGCACGATCGGGTCGACGGCGCCGAACGGCTCGTCCATGAGCAGGATGTTGGGGTCGGCGGCGAGCCCGCGGGCGACGCCCACGCGCTGCTGCTGGCCGCCGGAGAGCTGCGCCGGGTAGCGCTTCGCGAGCGCGCGGTCGAGGCCGACGGTGTCCATCAGCTCGAGGGCACGGGCGTGCGCCTCCTGCTTCGGCACGCCGTTCAGACGCGGCACCGTGGCGATGTTGTCGATCACCCGGCGGTGGGGCAGCAGGCCCGAGTTCTGCATCACGTAGCCGATGCTGCGGCGCAGCTCCACGGGCGAGCGCTGCGCGATGTCCTCGTCGTCGATGAGCACCGATCCGTCGGTCGGCTCGATGACCCGGTTGATCATGCGCAGCAGGGTGGTCTTGCCGCATCCGCTCGATCCGACGAGCACGGTGATCTCGCGCGCGGGGATGTGCAGCGAGAAGTCGTCGACGGCGACGGTTCCGTCGGGGTAGCGCTTGGTCACGCCCCGGAAATCGATCGACATCGCTCAGCCTCCCCCCACCGCGCGTGTCGCACGGGGGCCGCTCCGGCGTTCCAACCTAGCCACCGCCCCCGACGCCGCGCTGGGTCGCCGCGGAAGGGTCGCCGAACCGTGATCGGCGCAGGCGGCAGCGCATCCGGGCGCACGGCGGGGCATGGTCGCGACGTTACGCGCGGCGGGTGGCGGCGTGCAGGGGCTTGCGCTCGCGTTCAGATTTCCGTAAGGACTCCGCGGGAATGGCGCGTGCGGGGGGCCGGTTCTCCCGGACATGCCCACTGCGACACTCAATGGAACGGTCATCGCCGACGCCCCGGAGCGGGACGTCATCCGCATCGAGGGGAACGTCTACTTCCCGCCCTCGGCGGTGAACTCCGAGTACCTGGTCGAGAGCGCCACGCCCTACACCTGCCCGTGGAAGGGCGCGTGCCAGTACTACTCGGTGAAGGACGGCGACACGCTGCTGCAGGATCGCGCGTTCGCCTACCCGCAGGCCACGCCGACCGCGGCCGCGCGGGTGGGGAAGGACTTCGCCGGCTACATCGCGTTCTGGAAGGACGTGCAGGTCGCCTGAGCCGACGTCGGTACGGGATGGGCGGGACCCGAGGGTCCCGCCCATCCGGCTCTCCGGCGGCTCACCAGCCGCGCGTGAGCAGCACGAGCCGTTCGGTGGCGGCGCGGGCTTGCGCGGCCTCGCGCTCGGTGCGGTAGCGCTCCGCGAGCTGCTCGCGGCCGGGGCGCACTCCGCGCCCGTAGGCGATGAGGGCGATCCCGAGTCGCAGCGCGACGCGGTGGTGCAGCCGCACCCGGCGCACCGGTCGGGTGCGCTCGAGGTGCGGGGGGTGGGGGTGCAGCGTGGTGGTCATGATGGTCCTCGCGTGGGGTGCTGGCCCGCGGGGATGGCGCGGGCGACGGCTCCGCCCGTCGTGGGGGCGGAGGGGATTCCGACACCGGCGCGGATGCGGAGGGTCGGTCGACGGGACGTCCGGGCGCGCGGAAAGAAGATGGCGAAGCCCGGTGCTTCGCGAGCGTCGTCACCGCGGGCGGGTGACGAACGGAACGTCAGCCGTCAGGCGGCGAGGGCGCCGACGAAGCCGGCGGGGGTGATGCGTGCGCATGCGGTGCGCTGACGCGACGAGGTGTCATGATTCATCGTCCGGCCTCCTTTCGATTCGGCGTGCGGAGTCACGCTAGCGAGGCCGAGCAACCCTCGGCAACCGCCAATCCGGGTCGGGTGGCCACGAGTCGGTAACGATCCGACACGCCCGGGGGTGCGCGTGCACGCGCAGCACGTCCGTGTCGTTGAGTAGGCGCCCGCGCGAGGTGAGTAGCACCGGGACCTTCCGTCGGCCGTCGGGGTCGCGCCATAGTGGTCAGGATTTCCCGCGCGCGCGTCAACCTCCGACGACCCGTCGCGCGTCGGAAGGACGTGAGCGCGATGACGGCCGAGAAGGCCCGGGTGGACCTGGACGGGTTCATCGCGCACGAGTACCCGAAGGTCGTCGCGGCCGTCGGGCTCATCACCGGCAACCGGCAGGACGCCGCGGATGCCGTGCAGGACGCGCTCGTCGGCTACCTCGCGAAGCCCCCCAAGCGCGAGATCAGCAACGTCGCGGCGTGGATCACGGTCGTGGCGAGCAACCGCGCCCGCGATCTGCAGCGCTCGCGGGCGGCCGAATCGCGCGCCTACGCGAAGGTCGGCACGCCCGAGGAGTCGGTGGAGGACGCCGTCGAGGGCCTCGACATCGACGTGGCGGCGGCAATCAAGCAGCTGCCCGAGAAGCAGCGCCAGGTCTGCGTGCTGCACTACCTGATGGACCAATCCGTGGAGACGATCGCCGAGGGCCTCGGCGTCTCGACCGGAACCGTGAAGACCCAGCTGCACCGCGCCCGTCAGGCGCTCGCGGCGCGACTGAGGAGGGAGGATCACCATGGCTGAGCCCACCGGCCCCACCGGGCCTGAGCTCGACGCCGTGCTGCGCGACGCGTTCCAGCGCACCGTGCAGCCGGGTGACTCCGCCGGGGTCGCCGACGCCATCCGTTCGCGGGTGGCCGCCGGCGACACCGGCACCTCCGTCGCCGCGGCGACCGCTCCCGGCTGGGGCTCGGGCGTCGCGTCGTGGCTGCCGTGGCTCGGCCTCGTGGTCGGCGCCGGCGTGGTCGGCGGCGGCCTCGGCGTCGCCGGGGTGTTCGCCCCCGCGGATGAGGCGGTCGCCTCGCCCTACAACGTCGTGCAGGTGACCACGCCGGTCTACGAGTGCCCGGGCGGACCCGCGGTCACGTCGCTCGGCGCCAACGAGCGGGTGCTGGCGGTCGCCCGCGACGAGGAGTCGGCGTGGCTGCAGGTGCGCGATCCGCGGAACCTCGCGGCGCTCGTGTGGCTGCCCGCCGGAGTCGTCACGGTCGACGTCGGGCAGGACATCGCGGCGCTGCCCGTCGGCGACGGATGCCCGGAGGAGCTCGAGTTCGAGGTCGTGCCGGAGGAGACGCCGGAGCCCGCCCCCGAGCAGCCGCAGCAGCCCTCGCAGCCGGGCGGTCCGCCGGCGCCCCCGCCCGCCCCGTCGGACACGACTGCGCCCTACATCACTGGCCCGTCGGCTAGCCCCGACGTCCTCTACGACGGGTACACGAGCACGGTTTCTGTCTATGCGACCGACGACGTCAACGTGACCAACGTCTCGATTACCTGGAGCGGGGCGCACTCGGGCAGTGCCTCGATGACTCGGGTCGGCGGTTCGAGCCAATGGGCGTTCAGCTATCCCGACCCCGCTGCGGCGCCGGATGGGTACGTGACGTTCGTCATGCGAGCGTTCGATGGCGCCGGCAACGCGAGCGGCACGGTGTCGGTCAGCGTCTACTTGGACACGCTGGGTTGATCGCATGACCGTTCCCAAGTGGCTCATCCCCGTGCTCGCCGTCGTGGCGGCGGTGGCCGTCGGCGTGACCGGGTGGCTGGTCGGCATCCGGTTCGCCCCCGAGCCCGAGGCCGCGCCGCCGCCCACGCTCGAGACGCTCCCCGTCGCCGGGCCGATCGATCCCGAGGCCGAGGTGCCCGAGGGGGAGGTTCCGGTCAGCCCGGCGCTCGGCTCCCAGGACGTGGTCGTGCCGACCGCCGCCGACGACGCCCGCGACCCGTGGCTCGACGGCCTGATCGCCGACCTGGCGGCCGCCGACGACCCCGGCCTGGGGATCATCGAGGTCTACGACGAGACCGGACCGGCCGGGGCATCCGGAGCAGAGGGCGCCGGGGACGTGTGCGCTCCGCCGGAGGGCGACGCCCCCGCGGACTGCCCGAGCGGTGTCTACGGCACGGTGCTCGCGCTCACCGACCTCGAGGAGCCCTTCGACGTCGTGGGACAGGCGTGGCCGAGCGACTACCGGTCCCTTCCCGCCGCGCCCCCCGTCGCGTGCCCCGTGTCGCCCGACGCGGACGGGCTCACCGCCGTGCCGTTCGGCATCGGCACCAACGCCCCGGCCGAGATCACCATCACCTACACCTGGAACGGCAACCCCGATCCGGCGCTGACCGCGACGATCCCGACCACCGACGACGAGCGCGCCGCCTGGGATGCCTGGCGGGACCGCGACGGCGACTACTCCGAGCCCGACGCGCGTCCGCAGCACTGCTTCGTGCTGCCCGACCTGCGTCCGAACACGGCCTACCGCATGGAGATCGAGGCGGTCGACGACCTCGGTCGCACCGCGAGCGACGTCGTGTTCTGGGTCACCGACGGCCGGGCGGGCGACGAGCCGCCGGTGCGCGTCGTGCCGCTCACCGACAACGTGCTGTTCGTCTCGGCGCCGCACCGCGACACCGAGTCGATCGAGATGCGCGTCGCGCTCGTCGACCCGGCCGACGCCGCGCGGGTGCAGCTCACCGGCGTCGAGCAGTGCGACGTCGAGGCCGACCTGCTGCCGGAGTACGCGCCCGTGGTCGAGGGGAGCGTCTCGTCGTCGTATCTCGCCTCCCACGGCTACGACGAGACGTTCACACGGCACACCTCGGGCTCGTTCTCGGTGCCGGAGGGGTCGCTGGTGGCGATCTGCATCCGGTGGTTCGAAGAGGACGCGCCGAGCTGGTCGGCGGGCACGGTGCTGCGCCAGTACTCCCAGTGGGCGTCGAGCCCCGACCGCCTCGTGCCGACCGTGTCGGTGACCGGGCTCGACCTGCTGCGTCAGGTGGATGCCGACGCCGTCACGGTCACGGCGGCGACCCGCGAGGGATTCCCGTGCGGTTCGTGGACCGGCCCGGGCGCCCGCAGCGACGGCGTCGAACTCGACCCGGTCGTGCCGATCTGCGACCTCGGCGCGATGCCGCTCGACCGCCGCGCCGCCCTCAGCTACGACATCGTCGTGCGCACGTCGATCACGTTCGACGGTCGCACCACCACGAACGGCGTCGTCTTGCGGCTCTCGGACCAGGACTGCCGCGGCGACTGCGCGGTGCCCGGGCCGGACCACTACGCCGTGCTGCTGCCCACCATCGAGACGGCCGCCGGGCTCTGCGGCAGCTCGTTCGGCGCGGACTGCGACCCGCCCACCGCCGAGCGGGTGGCCGGCAGCGTCGGCCTCGAGGTGGCCTGGGGCGAGGGGTCGAGCAACGGGTACCCGGAGTGGACCGTGGGGCCGAGCACGATCGTCGACCCCGACGCGCCGCCGCCCGCCGACGTGCCCCAGCTCGACACCACCGAGCGCATCGAGGTGATCGAGCGCGACGGGCGGGTCTTCCTCGCATTCACCCTCCGCGCCGACCGCGATGAGCTCGGCTACCAGGTGGACGTCGACGGCGACTGCGGCATCGACGGCTTCCTTCCCGCGGCCGGGGGCGGCTTCGAGGCGGGCGACGAGACCGAGCGGTACATCGAGCTCGGCCCGGTCTGTCACGGGACCGCCTACACGGTGAGCGTGCGGCTCGTCAGCGACGGCGACGGTACGAGTTCGCTCTGGTCGGCGGACGGTCTCGTCTCGGGCACCCAGTACTGGGACTCGCGGGTGCGCACGCCCTCCCTCACCTACGACATCGGTGGCGAGGTAACGGTGCAGCTCCCCGAGGATCGCGCGCCGTTCGGCGCCTACGTCGATGTGCTCGAGATCAGCGTCGACGGCGACCCGCTGTTCCGTCGCTCCGGATTCTGCGTCGACGCCTCCGGCGCCACTTTCGACATGCGTCCCTACTTCTTCGCGGTGTCCGAGATCGCCACCATGTCGACCCGCATCTCGTACATCTCGTTCGCCGACGCCGAGAGCGCCGACGCCTGCGCGGGTCGGCCTGAGGGCGGGGTCTTTGCGGAGCGCGGCACCGGCAGCCTCCCCGCCGACTCGCTCGCGGTGGGGCGCGACATCCGCACGATCACGAGCTCGATGGTGATCGTCCTGCGCGCCACCCGGGCATGAGCACGCGCTGAGTCGGCACCCCGGGAGCGAAGTCCGCGCGAGCCCTGCGCCGGGCGGCGCCTTCCGCCAGGATGTCGGCATGACGGCCCGACGCCTGCTGGGGGTGCTCCACGTCGCCGTGGGCGCCTTCCTGCTGTTCACGCTCGTGTACCAGATCGTCGACCTGAACATCGGCGGCGGATTCTTGGCGACCGAGTACTTCGCCTACTTCACGGTGCTGTCGATGTTCCTCACCGTGCTGCTGCTGGTGTGGACCGGCGTCTCGATGCTGCGTCGCGCCACCGACTCCGTCGTGCTCACCTCGTGGGCGTGGGCGATCGTGCCGGTCGCGATGGTGACGGCGATCGTCTACAACGTCACCCTCCGCGGGCGGCCGACTGACGTCTACCTCGGCCAGCCGTGGGAGAACGAGGTGCTGCACGTCGGCATCCCGGCGTTCCTCGTCGTCGACTGGTTCCTGCTGCGCCTGCTCGACCCGGGCCGCCCGCGGCTGCGCTGGCCCGCCGCCCTCGTCGCGCTCGTCTTCCCGACCGTGTGGGTCGTGCTCACCATGCTGCGCGGGCTGCTGCTCGACGGCTGGTTCCCCTACCCGTTCCTCGAGCCCGACGGCCCCGACGGGGTGCCCGGCATCCTCGCCTACGTCGTCGGCATCTTCCTGTTCATCGAGCTGACCTCGGTCGCCGGCATCGCGGTCACGCGCACCGGCCGCCGGGCCCGCTGACCCGCGCGGGCGTGACCCCGCCCGCCTCGCGGGCTCAGGTCTGGCAGATCGGGCACCACGCCGTGACCCGCTCCTGGCCCGGAACGCGACCCAGCTCGCCGCCCGCCACCGGGGTGCCGCAGCGTCGGCACGGCCGCCCCGCGCGCCCGTAGACCCAGCTCGTGCGCCCCGAGCGCAGGTCGCCCGTCGTCGACCGGATGGCGCGGTCGCGGTTGGCGGTCAGCATCCGGTGGGCCAGGGCGACCACCGCGGGCAGGTCGGGCACCTCGCCGACCGGCCGGGTCGGCAGCAGGCCGCGCACGAAGCAGATCTCGGTGGCGTAGACGTTGCCCACGCCCGCCAGGTTGCGCTGGTCGAGCAGCGCCACCGCGACGGGCACCTCGGGCGCCGCCGCCAGCCGGCGCACCGCCTCGTCGGCATCCCAGTCGGGCCCGAGCAGGTCGGGGCCGAGGTGGGCGACCGCCTGCTGCTCCTCGGCGCGGGGCAGCACCTCGAGCACGCCCAGCTCGAATCCGACCGACTGCACGGGGGCGGTGGTCAGTACGGCGCGCGCCTGGAAGGCCGGACGCCGCCAGCGCTCGTATCCCGCGCCGCCCCCCGGTGCGACGGCGGGGAACAGCCGCCAGGCGCCCTCCATCTTGAGGTGGGAGTGGATGCTCCACTCCCCGATCCGGTGGAAGAGGTGCTTGCCCCGCGCCACCACCTCCCGCACCGTCTCGCCGGTGAGGTCGACGGTGGCGAACCCGGGCACCCGGATGTCACATCCGGTGAGCACCTGGCCGGCGAGCGCGGCGTGCTGGTCGCGTGCCGCACGCCAGACGGTGTCGCCCTCGGGCACCTAGTCGCCCCTCGCGGCCCCGGCCGCCTCGCGGACGGTCAGCATGCGGCCCACATGCCGCGGTGCGCGGCGTCGGCCTCGATCTCCGCCGCGAGCAGCTCGTCGAAGTAGAAGTCGTTGGGCATCACCCGGATCGCCTCGGCGAACCCGCCCTCCACCAGCGCCAGGTTGATGAACACCCCGTCGGGCGTCCACAGGTAGAACAGGCGGCGGTCGTAGTCGTCCCACGAGTCGACGTCGGGGGCGGCGTAGACGGTGGAGCCGAGCGGGGCGAGCCGCAGCAGCTCCGCCTCCGCCTCGTCGCCGAAGCACTCGTACTGCGGATACACCTCGGGGGTGTCGATGCCGATCAGTCGCACCGAGATCGGCCACGTGGCGTCGACGACGTCGTTCGGCGTCACCACCTGCAGGCGCGCCGTGTCGCCGTCGACGATCTCGACCACCCGCATCGCGAACGCGTCGTCGGGGATCGGGAACCCGGCCCCGGCGTCGCCGGTGCCCGTTCCCGGGTCGCCGGAGTCACCGCCGGTCGGCTCGCCCGAGGTGCCGCTGCCGGCCAGCTCCTCGATGATCGCCTCGACGACGGCCTCGGAGCACCCGGTGAGCAGCGTCGCGCCCAGCGCCGCGGCGGCGACGGCGGCGAGCGTCCGCCTCACTGCGCCGCCGGAGGTCACAGCGCGCTCCGGATGTCGGTCTTGCTGAAGTCGTCGCCCTTGAAGAGCAACGGTTCGTCGGTCGCCTTCGCCAGGGCATATGAGAAGCAGTCGCCGAGGTTGAGTTTCGCCGGATGGCCGGTGCCGCGACCGTACCGTTGATGTGCCGACCGCGCGATGCGCGCGTGCTCCGCCGTGAAGTCGACGAACTCGATGCCGGCTCGCTCGACCAGGGCGTCGAGGTTCTGAGACGCCACGGGGCTCCGCCGCAGATCCACCACCCTCGTGGCTTCGACCCATGTCGCGGTGGACATCCGCGGGGTACCGGGCCCGAGCAGCGCGCGCGCGAGGACCTCCCGGTCCTCCTCGCGGTTGAGGATGGCGAGCACCGCCGACGTGTCGACGATCACCAGGGCAAGCCCGTCTCGGGGTCGTACAGCTCATCCATCGGATCGCGGTCACCCCAGTACTCGCGAAGCAGGGGCGCGGTCTCATCGGCGAGGGCGAGGATGCGCTG
>JBHIXX010000051.1:0-13666 GCA_041984585.1 Pseudolysinimonas sp.
CCGTCCGGCGGATGTTCGCCACCGTCGAGCAGGCCGCCATGCTGTCCCACGAGGCCCCGGTCATCCTGGCCTCCTTCCCCCACGGCCCCGGGCCGTGGACGACCCCCGACGAGCGCCTGCAGCGGGTCCGCCAGCACGCCTGCTTCTGCGGCTCCGTCGGCGTCGGGCTGCCGCTGATCAGCGAGGAGGGCTGGCAGGTCGGCCCGCTCGCCCACGGCGAGGAGATGGCCGACGAGTGGGTGCTGCTGTCCATCGCGCCGCACCAGTCGGCCGTCGTGGTCGCCTACGACGCGCGCGAGACCGACGAGACCGGCCACCGGCTGCTGGAGGTCATCAGCTCCCAGGACCGTGACGTCGTCAGCCGGATCGCCGAGCTGCTGATGCGAAAGCTCGCCACCCCCACGGTGGACTTCGAGGGCCGCGTCGGCGCGGCCGGCTGAGCGCCGGACCGGCGAGGGCCGGGGGAGAGCGGAGTCGGAGGGATTCGAACCCTCGAGGGCATTGCTACCCAACTGCCATTCCAAGACAGCGCCATAGGCCGGACTAGGCGACGACTCCAGGTTGTGCTGCGGGCAGGACCCGCGGACGGGGCAGTATAGCGCGTGTGGGCGCGGCCGAGGAACTGGGTGGACGTGGCCGGCTCGCCCGGGTGGTCGGGGTGCTGGCCCTCGTCCTGATCGCGCTGCTGGTCGCCCTGGCGCCGGTCCCCGCCTACGTGCTGCGCCCCGGACCGCTGTTCTCCCTCACCGAGGTGATGTCGGTGGACGGCAGGTCGGCGGACGACCTTGCCGGTGACGTGGTGTTCACCACCATCGCCGCGCAGGACGCGACGACCTTCGACCTGCTCCGCGCGGCCGTCGACCCGGACCTGACGGCGGTCTCGCAGTCCTCGCTGGTCCCGCCCGGGGTCGACGAGGACACCTTCGTCGCCCAGCAGCAGGCGCGGTTCCGCGAGTCCGAGGACCTCGCCGGGCAGGCCGTGGCAGCCCTGCTGGGCGTGGGGGAGGTGGCGATCGAGGTCGACGCCCGGCCGATCTCCACGTTCGGCTGCGACGGGGTGGTCATGGCCACGCCCACCGGGTCGACCGCCTACTCGTTCTCGGCGGGCGGCCCCATCGTCTGGCCGACGGTGGACGCGCTGCTCATGGTGCCGCTGTCGGCGCACGCGCTGTTCGCCCGCCCGCTCGTCGTCGCCCCCGACTCGGCCCTCGCGGTCGAGCTGCTGGGGCGCGCGCCGGGCACCGGGGTGCTCTGGTGCGACGGCCGCCGCACCTTCGACCTGCCGCACGGCGCCCGCGTCGTGGTGCGCCGCTCGCCGGTGCCGGTGCGGCTCGCCCGGCTCAGCACCGGCCCGTTCACGGAGCGGCTGGTCAACAAGTTCAACCTGCCGGTCGACGGATGGCGCGGACCCCGGGAGGCGGACAGACCGTGATCGAGGAGATCTCGATCCGCGACCTCGGCGTGATCGGCGACGCCCGGCTGCCCCTCGGCCCCGGGTTCACCGCGATCACCGGCGAGACGGGCGCGGGCAAGACGATGGTGGTCACGGCCCTCGGGCTGCTGCTCGGCGACCGCTCCGACTCCGGCGCGGTGCGCGCCGGCGCCGACAAGGCCGTCGTCGAGGGCACCTGGATGCTGCCCGAGCACGGCACCGTCGCGGAGCGCGTGCGCGAGGCGGGCGGCGACGTCGACCCGGCGGGCGCCGACGCGGCGGGAGCGCCGCGGGCGCGCCTCATCGTCGGACGGTCGGTGTCGGCCGACGGCGGCAGCCGCGTGGTGGCGGGCGGCCGCACCGTGCCGGTCGGCCTGCTCGCCGACGTCGCGCGGCACCTCGTCGTGGTGCACGGGCAGTCGGAGCAGATCCGCCTCAAGTCGGCGACGGCGCAGCGCGAGGCGGTCGACCGGTTCGCCGGACCCGAGCTGGCCGCGGTGCTCGGCGACTACGTCGACGCCCACCGCACCTGGTCGGAGCACGCCGCCGAGCTCGAGGTGCTGGTCACCGATCGTGACCGCCGCGCCCGCGAGGCGGAGGAGCTGCGCGTGGCGATGGCCGAGATCGAGCAGGCCGCGCCGCAGCGAGGCGAGGACGCCGAGCTCGCCGACCGCGCCGAACGGCTCACCAACGTCGAAGACCTGCGGCTCGCGGCCACCGAGGCGCGCGAGGCGGTGTCGGCGCAGCTCGCCGACGGGTCGACGGATGCCGTGGGGCTGGTCGAGGCGGCCCGCCGCGCCATCGACCGCGTCGCCGCGCACGACCCCGCGCTCGGGCCCGTGGCCGAGTCGCTCGCGGCCGTCTCCTACGCCCTCGCCGAGTCGTCGTCGCAGCTCTCCAGCTACCTCGACGGACTCGACTCCGACGGCGGGATGGAGCTGGAGACGATCCAGGAGCGCCGCGCCGCGCTGGCGGGCCTCATCCGGCGCTACGGTCCGACGCTCGACGACGTCATCGACCACCTCGAGTCGGGCAGCACCCGCCTGCTCGAGCTGGACACCGACGCGGAGCGCGTCGAGCAGCTCACGACCGAGGTCGAGGCCGACCGGCAGCGGATGTCGGAGCTGGCCGATCGGCTCACCGAGCTGCGGCGGGCGGCCGCGGAGCGCCTCGAGGAGGCGGTGTCGACGGAGCTCGCCGCCCTGGCGATGCCCGACGCGCGGCTCGTGATCGAGGTGTCGGAGGGCGAGCTGACGGCGACGGGCCGGGACCAGGTGGCGCTGCTGCTGCGTCCGCACGTCGGCGCCGAGCCGCGGCCGATCGCGAAGGGCGCCTCGGGCGGCGAGCTGTCGCGCATCATGCTCGCCATCGAGGTGGTGCTCGCCGCATCCGATCCGGTTCCCACCTTCGTCTTCGACGAGGTCGACTCCGGTGTCGGCGGCGCCAGCGCGACCGAGATCGGCCGGCGCCTGGCGCGGCTGGCGGAGTCGGCGCAGGTGATCGCGGTGACCCACCTGGCGCAGGTGGCGGCGTTCGCGTCCAACCACCTGGTGGTCGAGAAGGGCAGCGACGGCGTGGTCACCGAGTCGAGCGTGCGCCTGGTGCACGCTGACGACCGCGCGCACGAGATGGCGCGCCTGCTCTCGGGCAGCCCCGACTCGGAGCTCGCGCTCGGTCACGCGCAGGAGCTGCTCGAGCAGGCGCACGGTCGCTGGGGCTGACCCGGGCCGAGTTGGGCACGGGCGCTGCGGCTGACTCGGGTCGAGCAGGGGCACGGCCGGTGGTGCGACCCGGGTTGAGCAGGTGCACGGCCCAAGGGGGCCGACCCGGGGCGCGCGTCGCGATCCGGACGAGTTGTTTCCGCGTGTCCGAGCGCGCACCCCGATTCCTCGGATACGCTGAAACCCCGTGGTGATACCTACGGGGCCGGTCAAGACCAAGCACATCTTCGTCACCGGGGGCGTCGTCTCCTCGTTGGGCAAGGGTCTCACCGCCGCCAGTCTCGGCAACCTGCTCACCGCGCGCGGTCTGCGCGTGAAGATGCAGAAGCTCGACCCCTATCTGAACGTCGATCCGGGAACGATGAACCCGTTCCAGCACGGCGAGGTGTTCGTCACCGACGACGGCGCCGAGACCGACCTCGACATCGGCCACTACGAGCGGTTCCTCGACATCGAGCTCGACCAGGCGGCCAACGTCACCACCGGGCAGATCTACCAGCGGGTCATCCACCGTGAGCGTCACGGCGAGTACCTCGGCGACACCGTGCAGGTGATCCCGCACATCACCGACGAGATCAAGCGCCGGATGCGGCTGCAGGCCGAACCGCCGGAGGACGGCTCGCCGGTCCCCGACGTGATCATCACCGAGGTGGGCGGCACCGTCGGCGACATCGAGTCGCTGCCGTTCCTCGAGGCGGCCCGCCAGGTGCGCCACGAGCTGGGCCGTGCGAACGCGTTCTTCGTGCACGTGTCGCTCGTGCCGTTCATGGGCGCGTCGGGGGAGCAGAAGACCAAGCCCACCCAGCACTCGGTCGCCGCCCTGCGCTCCATCGGCATCCAGCCGGATGCCCTGGTGCTGCGCAGCGACCGTCCGGTGTCGGAGTCGAACCGTCGCAAGATCGCTCTCATGTGCGACGTCGAGGAGCCCGCGGTGGTGAACGCCCGCGACGTCGACTCGATCTACGACATCCCGGTGATGCTGCACGAGCAGGGTCTCGACGACTACATCATCGCCCAGATCGGGCTGCCCGCCGGCGAGCTCGACCTGAGCGGGTGGCAGGCGCTGCTCGAGGTCGTGCACGACCCGAAGGACGAGGTCACGATCGGCCTGGTCGGCAAGTACATCGACCTGCCCGACGCCTACCTGTCGGTCACCGAGGCGCTCAAGGCGGGCGGCTTCGCCCACCAGGCCCGGGTGCGCATCAAGTGGATCGCCTCCGACCTGTGCGAGACGCCGGAGGGCGCCGCGCGCGAGCTGGCCGAGGTCGACGGCATCTGCGTGCCGGGCGGGTTCGGCATCCGGGGCATCGAGGGCAAGCTGGGCGCGCTCACCTTCGCGCGCAAGCAGGGCATCCCGACGCTCGGGCTGTGCCTCGGCCTGCAGTGCATGGTGATCGAGTACGCGCGCAGCGAGGCCGGGCTGCCGGGGGCGTCGTCGAGCGAGTTCGACCCCGACACCGAGTTCCCGGTGATCGCGACGATGGCCGAGCAGGTCGACATCATCGAGTCCGGTGACCTGGGCGGGACCATGCGGCTCGGGCTGTACGAGGCGCGGTTCGCGTCGGGGTCGATCGTCGAGTCGCTGTACGGCGCGCCGACGGCGGCCGAGCGGCACCGTCACCGCTACGAGGTCAACAACAACTACCGCGATCGCATCGCCGACGCGGGTCTGAGCTTCTCGGGCCTGTCGCCCGACGGGTCGCTCGTGGAGTTCGTCGAGCTGCCCGCCGACGTGCACCCGTTCTACGTCGGCACCCAGGCGCATCCGGAGCTCCGTTCGCGCCCGAACCGGGCCCACCCGCTGTTCAGCGGACTGGTCGGCGCGGCGCTGGAGCGGCAGCGGGCGACGCGCCTGTTCGAGGTGCAGGAGCGCGGCGAGCGCACCGCGCGGCCCTCGGCCGACGTGGATGCCGCGGAGCCCGCGGGCGAGCCCGCCGAGGTCGGATGACCACCGGCGCGGTGCCCCCCGGCGCGGTGTCCTCTGACGCCGAGCGCGCGTCGACGGCCGCCGACTCCTCGGTCGAGGATCTCCTCGCCGAGGCGCGCGACGGCCTGCTGCGCGACCTGCCGGCGCCCGCTCCGCTCGTGCACCGCGAGACCGCGATGGTCGGCAAGGTGTGGGACATCGTGCGCGACACCTCGCGCGTCGCGGGTGGTGAGATCGTGCGCGAGTACATGCGGCACACCGGCGCGGTGCTCGTGCTCGCCATCGACGACGACGACAGGGTCGTGCTGATCAACCAGTACCGGCAGCCGATCGGCGAACGCGAGTGGGAGATCCCGGCGGGGCTGCTCGACGTCGAGGGCGAGGACCCGCTGCTCGCCGCGCAGCGCGAGCTGGCGGAGGAGACCGACCTGGTCGCCGACGAGTGGAGCGGGCCGCACGCCTTCCACTCCTCGCCGGGCGGCAGCGACGAGCTGATCCAGGTGTTCACGGCGCGCGGACTCCACGACGCGCCGGGCGTGCACGAGCGCACCGACGAGGAGGCCGAGATCGTGGTGCGGCGCGTGCCGTTCGACGAGGTCGTCGCGGCGGTGCTCGACGGACGGCTGCGCAACGGGCCGCTCCAGGTGGCGGTGCTGGTCGAGGATGCCCGCCGCCGACGCTGAGCCCGGGCTCCCCACCGCGACCGCCCCGGCTCTCGCCCGCGAGCTGGAGCGCTACCTGCAGCACCTGGCGATCGAGCGCGGCCGCTCGCCGCACACGGTCGCCGCCTACCGCCGCGACGTCGGCGCGCTGCTCGAGCAGGCGACGCGGTCGGGGGTCGCCGACGTGTCGGCTCTCACCGCCGAGCACGTCGCGGCGTGGGCGCGCGACCTGCGCGACCGCCCGGAGCCGCTCGCCCCGTCGTCGGTGCGGCGGATGCTGTCGTCGGTGCGCGGCTTCACCCGCTTCCTCGTCGACGAGGGCCGCATCGTCGTCGACCCGGCGACCGACCTGGTGGCGCCGAAGCTGCCGATGCGGCTGCCGAAGGCACTCACCGTCGACCAGGTGGAGCGGGTGCTGGCGGCGACCGCCGGCGACGAGCCGCTCGCCCTGCGCGACCGCGCGCTGCTCGAGCTGCTCTACGCGACGGGCGCGCGCGTCTCGGAGGCGGTGGCCCTCGACCTCGACGACGTGATGGGGGATGACGGCGCGGCCGACCTCATCCGGCTGTTCGGCAAGGGCCGCAAGCAGCGGGTCGTGCCGGTGGGCCGCCACGCGCGGGCCGCGCTCGACGCCTACCTGGTGCGCGCGCGTCCGCTGCTCGCGCCGCGCGGACGGGCGACCCCGGCCGTGTTCCTCGGCGCCCGCGGCGCGCGGCTATCGCGGCAGAGCGCCTGGCTCGCCGTGCGGGCGGCGGCCGACCGGGCGGAGCTCGACGTGGAGCTGTCGCCGCACAGCTTCCGGCACTCGTTCGCGACCCACCTATTGCAGGGCGGCGCCGACGTGCGCGTGGTGCAGGAGCTGCTCGGCCACGCGAGCGTGGCGACGACGCAGATCTACACCCGGGTGACGGCGGACGCGCTGCGCGACGTGTATCTGACCTCGCACCCGCGCGCCCGCTGACCGACTCGGCGATCGCGCGGCCTGCGACGTCCCGCCCGCGAGCCCGCCGACCGACTGCCTTCAAGCTCAGCTTGAGGTCGACCCGAACCCGCGGGGCAGGGGCGCGGGCTGCCGGGCGGTCCCGGCAGCCCGACGTACACTCGCCCACATGTCGGGGCATCGGGAGGACGTGACCGAGCTGCCGGGCATGGAGACGCCCGTGCTCGGTCCGACCGGGCGCCCGGCCACCGAGTTCCCCGAGCCGCCCGCGCTGCGCGCGCACGGCCCCGCCCGCGTCGTCGCGCTGTGCAACCAGAAGGGCGGCGTCGGCAAGACGACGTCGACGATCAACCTCGGCGCGACGCTCGCCGAGTACGGCCGCCGCGTGCTCGCCATCGACTTCGACCCGCAGGGCGCGCTGAGCGCGGGCCTCGGCGTGCCGACCCACGACGTCGTCACCATCTACGACCTGCTGCTCGGCTCGTCGACGGACGTGAAGGGCGCGATCATCCCGACCGAGACGCCCGGTCTCGACGTCATCCCCGCCAACATCGACCTCTCGGCCGCCGAGGTGCACCTGGTCAACGAGGTGGCGCGCGAGCAGATCCTCGCCCGCGTGCTGCGCCAGGTGGTGAACGACTACGACGTCGTGCTCATCGACTGCCAGCCGTCGCTCGGCCTGCTCACCGTGAACGCGCTCACCGCGGCGCACGGGGTGCTCATCCCGCTCGAGTGCGAGTACTTCGCGCTGCGCGGCGTCGCGCTGCTGATCGAGACGATCGAGAAGGTGCGCGACCGGCTGAACCCGGCGATCAAGCTGGACGGTATCCTCGCCACGATGTACGACCCGAGGACCCTGCACTCCCGCGAGGTGCTCGAGCGCGTCGTCGAGGCGTTCGGCGACGATGTGCTCGAGACCGTGATCGGCCGCACCGTGAAGCTGCCGGATGCCTCGGTCGCGTCCGAGCCGATCACCTCGTTCGCGCCGGAGCACCAGGCCGCGGACGCGTACCGCCAGCTCGCCCGGGAGTTGATCGCGCGTGGCGCCGTCGCGTAGCGCGACGGCCGAGCTGACCGGGGAGGGCGCCGCGGCGCCCGGGTTCTCGCTCGCCATCGACGGGTTCGAGGGTCCGTTCGACCTGCTGCTGTCGCTCATCACCAAGCACGAGCTCGACATCACCGAGCTGTCGCTGTCGAAGGTGACCGACGAGTTCATCTCGTACCTGCACGGTCTCGACGCCGACCACCTCGACGAGGCGAGCGAGTTCATCGTCGTCGCGGCCACGCTGCTCGACCTGAAGGTCGCCGGCCTGCTGCCGCAGGGCGAGCTGGTCGACGCGGAGGACGTGGCGCTGCTCGAGGCGCGTGACCTGCTCTTCGCGCGCCTGCTGCAGTACCGCGCCTTCAAGGAGGCGTCGACCTGGTTCTCCCGCCACCTCGAGGCGGAGGCGGGTCGGCACGCCCGCACGGTGCGGCTCGAGGACCGCTTCCGCAAGCGCACACCCGAACTCGTGTGGACGCTCAGCGCCGACGACTTCGCGGCGCTCGCCGCGCTGGCCCTCGCGCCGCGCGACATCCCGGTCGTCGGGCTCGACCACCTGCACGCGCCGCTGGTCAGCATCCGCGAGCAGGCGGCGCACGTGGTGGCCACCCTGCGCCGCGGCGGGCCGGTGAGTTTCCGCGAGCTGATCGCGGGGGTGCAGCAGCGCGGGGTGGTCGTGGCGCGGTTCATCGCCGTGCTGGAGCTCTACCGGCACGCGGCGATCACCTTCGAGCAGATCGAGCCGCTCGGCGAGCTGACGCTCACCTGGGCCGCCGCGCACTGGAGCGACGACAGCCTCGCCACCCTGGGAGCCGATTACGATGCCTGAGGCCATGACCGACGACACCTCCGTGACCGACGACACCTCCGTGACCGACGAGACCGCGACGACCGACGAGGCGACCCCCGCGGCCGAGGGCGGGACCGCCGGGGAGGCGCCCGCGAAGCCGGCGATCGCCGACCTGGAGCGGGCGCTCGAGGCGATCTTCGCCGTCGCCGACGAGCCGCTGCCTCTGGTCACCCTCGCCTCCACGCTCGGAGTGCCGATCCCGGCGGTGCGTCAGTCGATCGAGCGGCTGGTCGCCGACTACGACGGCGCCGACGGCGGCCCGGTGCGCGGCTTCGAGCTGCGCGAGGTGGGCGGCGGATGGCGTCTCTACGTGCGTGCCGAGCACGACGACGTGGTGCGCCAGTTCGTGATGTCACAGAACCCGTCGCGCCTGTCGCAGGCCGCGCTCGAGACGCTCGCGGTGATCGCCTACAAGCAGCCGATCAGCCGCGGCGCGATCGCGTCCATCCGCGCCGTCAACGTCGACTCGGTGGTGCGCACCCTGGTCAGCCGCAGCCTCATCCAGGAGGCGTTCACCGATCCGGAGACCGGCGCGATCCACTACGAGACGACGCCGATGCTGCTGACGTCGCTCGGTATCAACTCGATCGAGGAGCTCCCGCCGATCTCGCCGCTCCTCCCCGACGGGATGGACGGCTTCGATGAGCGCACCTGAGCCCCGGTCCGACGGGGAGCGGCTGCAGAAGGTGCTCGCCGCCGCTGGCGTCGCGTCGCGGCGGGCGAGCGAGCAGCTCATCGCCGCGGGCCGGGTGACGGTCAACGGCGAGGTCGTCGACGAGCTGGGCTCGCGCATCGACCCGGCGGTCGACAAGGTCGCCGTCGACGGCACCGCCGTGCAGCTCGACGTCGACAAGCGCTACGTGATGCTCAACAAGCCGACCGGCGTGGTGAGCACGATGAAGGACGAGCGCGGCCGTCCCGACCTGCGCGAGTTCGCCGTCGACTACGAGGAGCGGCTGTTCAACGTCGGCCGCCTCGACGCCGACACGAGCGGCCTGCTCGTTCTCACCAACGACGGCGAGCTGGCGCAGGTGCTGGCGCATCCGTCGTTCGGGGTCGAGAAGACCTACATCGCGACGGTGCGCGGCATCGTCAAGCCGGCGACCCTCCGCACGCTCACCGCGGGACTCGAGTTGGACGACGGCCCGATCGCCGCCGACCGGGCGAAGCTCGTCGGCGAGCCGTCGCGGGGGAAGAGCATCGTCGAGGTCACGCTGCACTCCGGCCGCAACCGCATCGTGCGGCGCATGCTCGCCGCCGTCGGCCACCCGGTGCTCGAGCTGGTGCGCCGCCAGTTCGGTCCGCTGCACCTGGGTCCGCTGCCGCTCGGCCGCAGCCGGGAGTTGACTACACTCGAGGTCGGCCGGCTTCTCACGCTGGCCCGTGAGCCCTCCGCCGCTCCGTCTCCGCCTTCTCCAGGCTCCTGAGGATCCCCATGACCGCCGCCCGCACCCGCGCCCTCGTGCGCATCGTCGGCACCGGCCTGCTCGGCACCTCGCTGGGGCTCGCGCTGCGCGAGCGCGGCGTCGAGGTGGTGCTCGCCAACCGGTCGCCCGGCGCGCTGCGGCTCGCGATCGACTACGGCGCGGGCCGCGCGGCGCGCGACGGCGACGCCCCCGGGATCGTCGTGGTGGCCACCTCGCCCGACTCGACCGCCGCGGTGGTCGCCGCCGAGCTGGAGGCGCATCCGGATGCACTGGTGACGGATGTCGCGAGCGTGAAGGCCGGCATCCTGGCCGATCTGCGCGACCGCGGCGCCGACGTCGCCCGCTACCTCGGCTCGCACCCGATGGCGGGGCGGGAGCGCTCCGGCGTGATGGCGGCGCGCGCCGACCTGTTCACCGGACGACCCTGGGTGGTGGCGCCGCACGCCGGATCCACCGACGACCAGATCCGGGCGCTCGAGGACCTCGCGCTCGACGTGGAGGCGGCGCCGGTGCGGATGGATCCCGACGCGCACGACCGCGCCGTCGCGCTCGTCTCGCACGTGCCGCAGGTGGTGGCGTCGCTGCTGGCCGCGCGGCTGATCGGCGCCTCCGACCCGGCGACCGGCCTCGCCGGCGGGGGAGTGCGCGACACGACCCGGATCGCCGCATCCGACCCCGCGCTCTGGGTGCAGATCCTCTCCGCGAACGCGGCCCCGGTGGTCGAGCTGCTCGCGGCCTACCGCGACGACCTCGACGCGCTCATCGCGGCGCTCGCCGATCCGGAGGCGCCGGGTGCCCCGAGCACCATCGCCTCGGCGCTGGCCCGCGGCAACGACGGCGTCGCGCGGCTCCCGGGCAAGCACGGCGGCTCGACCCGGTTCGCGTCGCTCGTCGTGCAGGTCGACGACCGCCCCGGCGAGCTGGCGCGCCTGCTCACCGAGATCGGCGAGGAGGGGGTCAACATGGAGGACCTGCACCTCGAGCACTCGCCCGGCGCGCAGATCGGGTTCGCCGAGATCGCCGTGCTGCCCGAGGCGGCCCCGCGGCTGGCCGAGGCGCTGGAGGCGCGCGGCTGGCATCTGGCGGAGGGCGGACGATGAGCGACCGGCGCGACCCGGGCGACGCGATCCGCGATCCGCACGGCCCGCTCGTGGTGGCGGTCGACGGCCCCGCCGGCAGCGGCAAGTCGAGCGTCAGCCGCGCGGCGGCGACCCGGCTCGGCTTCGACTTCCTCGACACCGGCGCGGCCTACCGCGCCCTCACCTGGCGCGCGCTCGAGGAGGGCGTCGACCCGGAGGACGCGGATGCGGTGATCGGCCTGGCCGACTCGCTCGGCTACGCGACCGAGGCGCGCCCCGACGGCACCGTGGTGCGGGTGCGCGACACCGACGTGACCCGCGCCATCCGCGAGCCGCGGGTGAGCGCGGTGGTCAGCGTCGTGGCGCGGATCCCCGAGGTGCGGGTGCGGCTGAACGACATGTTCCGGCACACGATGGCGCACACGTCGGCGCCGGGCGTGGTGGCGGAGGGGCGCGACATCACCACGGTGGTCGCGCCGGACGCGCCGGTGCGCATCCTGCTGACGGCCGACGAGGCGGTGCGCATCGCCCGCCGCGCGCGCGACCTCGACGGCGACGCGGCGGCCGCGGCGGCGCTCACCGAGCGCGACCGGGCCGACCGGCAGGTGGTCGACTTCATGACGGCGGCACCCGGGGTGGCGACGGTCGACTCGACCCACCTCGACTTCGATCAGACGGTGCAGGCGGTGCTCGACCTGGTCGAGCGCGTGCGGCACGGAGGGACCACATGAGCGAGCGCGATCCGGAGACTCCGGCCGACGGCGACTTCGACGCCGACGCGATCCCCGAGCTGGGTGAGGCCGCCGCCGCGGAGCTGGCGGCCGTCGACGAGGAGCTGGCCGAGCAGCGCGCCGCGTCGCTGCGCGCGGGACTGGCCGACTACGAGCTCGACGACGAGGACCTCGACCTGCTCGACGCGACGGTCGACGAGGAGGGCGGGCTCACCTACCTGCCCGCCCTGCCGGTGCTCGCCATCGTCGGGCGCCCGAACGTCGGCAAGTCGGCGCTGGTGAACCGCATCCTGGGCCGCCGCGAGGCGGTCGTCGAGGACGTCCCCGGCGTGACGCGCGACCGCGTCTCGTACAAGGCCGAGTGGATGGGGCGCCGGTTCACGCTGGTCGACACCGGCGGCTGGGAGCCCGACGCCCGCGGCATCGACGCGAGCGTCGCGGCGCAGGCGGAGGTCGCGGTCGATCTGGCAGACGCGGTGCTGTTCGTCGTCGACGTGAACGTGGGCGCGACCGCGACCGACGAGCACGTGGTGCGGATGCTGCGCGCGTCGAAGAAGCCCGTGATCCTCGTGGCCAACAAGGCCGACGACGCGATCAAGGATCCCGAGGCGGCGGTGCTCTGGGGACTGGGCCTCGGCGAGCCGTGGCCGGTTTCGGCGCTGCACGGCCGCGGCGTCGCCGACGTGCTCGATCACGTCATGTCGGTGCTGCCCGAGGTGTCGGCGGTGGCGAAGCAGGAGATCGGCGGCCCGCGCCGGGTCGCCATCCTGGGCCGGCCGAACGTGGGCAAGTCGAGCCTGCTCAACAAGGCGGCGGGCGAGGAGCGTGTCGTCGTCAACGAGATGGCCGGCACGACCCGCGACCCGGTCGACGAGCAGATCGAGCTGGCCGGCAAGGTGTGGACGTTCGTCGACACGGCCGGCATCCGCAAGCGGGTGCACCTGCAGCAGGGCGCCGACTTCTACGCCTCGCTGCGCACCGCGGCGGCGCTCGAGAAGGCGGAGGTCGCCGTCGTCGTGATCGACGTGACCGAGCCGATCTCGGTGCAGGACCTGCGCATCATCGACCTCGTGCTCGAATCGGGGCGGGCGCTGGTGATCGCCTACAACAAGTGGGACCTGATCGACAGCCCGGACGTCGCGTTCGGCGACCGTCGGCGCTACCTGGAGACCGAGATCGAGCGCGACCTGGCCCACGTGGCGTGGGCGCCGCGGGTCAACATCTCGGCCCGCACCGGGCGGCACCTCGACCGCCTCGTGCCCGCGCTGGAGCTCGCGCTGGAGAGCTGGGACACCCGCATCCCCACCGGCAAGTTCAACGCCCTCATCGCCGAGCTCACGGCGGAGCACCCGCACCCGGTGCGCGGCGGCAAGCAGCCGCGCATCCTGTTCGGCACGCAGGCCTCGACCCGCCCGCCGACCTTCGTGCTGTTCACGACCGGGTTCCTCGACCCCGGCTACCGCCGGTTCGTGCAGCGCCGACTGCGCGAGGTGTACGGATTCGAGGGCACGCCGATCGTCGTCAACATGCGGGTACGCGAGAAGCGCCGTCGCTGATGGCGGTCACGGGCCCACTCCCCGGGGCCCTAGGATGAGCATGCCTCGACGACGTGCGTCGGGGCTCCGCGCCGTTCCGGCCCGATCACCTGGGGGATTCCCGATGACCGTCGTCCGTCCGCTCGCCTTCGCCGCCCTGCTCGGCGCCGGCACGCTGCTGTCGGCCTGCACCTTCCTTCCGAGCGTCACTCCCGTCGACCCGGAGCCCGCGGGCCCGGACGACGGGCAGACCGAGCAGACGACCGGCGACGTGGTGTCGGCGGTCTGGGCCACGCGCGGCGACGAGGTGCTCGAGGGCG
>JBHIXX010000052.1:0-13560 GCA_041984585.1 Pseudolysinimonas sp.
CTTGCTGATGGCCTTGGAGTACGGCCCGCGAGTCGGGGTGCTGCCGGTAGCCAGCAGGCCGGTGCCCGCCAGGGCGGTCATCGCGGTGGGATAGCGGCCGTAGCCTCCCTGGTTGTTCCAGGAGCCATCGGGGTTCTGGGTCCGGACGAGGTATTGCGCGCCGCGCTCGATCATCCGCACGACGCGCTCCCGGAAGCCGGCGTCCGACGCGGTGGCGACGATGGCGTGGAGGATGGCTCGGTCGGACGGTCCGCCGAACACCTCCATGAGGGCGTCGAGGGCCTCGATCTTCTCCTTCAGCTCCGGATCGGTCTCGGCGAAGACCCGGGCGTAGGACAGGGCCTGTTCGGCGCGGCGGGAGAGCTCGCCGCGGGTCGCCTCGAGCTCGCCGAGGGTGGCGTCGAGGGTCGCTCGGGCCTCCGCCACCTCGAGGGAGCGCTCACGGCTCGCCTTCTCGACCGACGCCTCGTTGAGCGCCCAGGTCTCGTAGACGACCTCGTCGTCGAGCTTCACCCGCACCGACAGCGTCATCCGCTCTTCGACGTCGTAGTCGCGGGCCGCGACCCGGGCCACCGTGGTGGTCAGGTCTTCTCGCTCGGCCTCGGCGAGGAACCCGACGTGCCCGAGGTTGACGCCCAGCAGCGGGGCATTGCAGCCGCGGGCGAGCTCGGCCGCGCGCAGGATGGTGCCGTCGCCGCCCAGAACCACGACGATCTCGAGGTCGTGCGATGCGACGTCGCGGCCCAGTCGGGCGACCGAGGCGAGCGCCGGCTCCGCCGCCGCGAGGTCGGTGTGCTCGTCGTCGGAGAGCACGGGCGTGAGCCCCGCGTCGAGCAGTTGCCGGCACACGGCGATGCCGGCATCGAGCGACTCGCTGCGTCCGGTGTGGGCGACGACGAGAACGTGGCGATCGGGCATCCCGGCCCCTCCTCGGCGGTCGCGTGTGACGGTCGGCGGCGGCGATCCCGCGGTGCGGTGCGGCATCCCTCCGCATGCGGACGGATGCTCACGGCAGCCCGAGAAGCGCCTCCCCCCATTCTGTCCGATCGCCCCCGACGTCGCGGGCCAGGTGCAGCAGATACTCCTGATTCCCGGCGCTCCCGGTGATCGGGGAGGAGAGGACGCCGACCGCGGTCAGGCCCGACTCCGCGGCCGCCGCGGCGACCGCCCGCACCGCTCCGTGCCGCTGGGCGCGATCGCGCACCACCCCGCCGCGCACGCGCCCCACCTCGAACTGCGGCTTCACCAGAACCACGACATCGGCCCGCGCCGCGGCGACGGCGGCGACCGCCGGCAGCACCGGTGCGAGCGGGATGAACGACAGGTCGGCGACCACGAGCGCAGGCGCCTCCCCCGTGCCCGCGACTGCGGCGAGCGACGCCGGATCGAGGTCGCGGGCGTTGACGCCCTCCACCACCCGCACCCGCGGATCGGCGCGCAGCTCAGGCACCAGCTGGTCGTGGCCGACGTCGAGGGCGATCACCTCGCGCGCCCCGCGCTCCAGCAGCACCTGGGTGAACCCGCCGGTCGACGCGCCCAGGTCGAGCACGAGTTGCCCGGCGGGGTCGATCGCGAATCCGTCGAGCGCCGCGAGCAGCTTGTGCGCCGAGCGCGCCACGTAGTGGTCGGGATCCTGCACCGAGAGGTCGGCGTCGGGCGCGACCCGTTGCGCCGGCTTCACCGCGCGGATGCCGTCGACCCGCACCCGGCCCTCGGCGACGGCCTGCGCCGCCTGGGCCCGCGACCGCGCCGCCCCACGACGCACCAGCGCCGCGTCGAGCCTCTCCGTCATGAGTCGCGCGACCCGATCGCCCGCCGATGCGGGGCGCTCGCCCGCCGTCCCGTCATCCGGATGTGCGCGCCTCGCCCGCCTCGAGCAGCCCCCGCAGCTCGTCGTGCACGTGGCCGAGCGCCTCCGCGCGAGTGGCGAGCGGCTGGTCCTCGATCACCCGCAGGCGGGAGAGCAGCGCGTCGGCCTCGCCCGACGACTCGCGGTCGGACGGATCGGCGTGCGGCGTCGCCGCCTCGGCGGACGGCGTCGACGGCTCGGCGG
Organism: Pseudolysinimonas sp.; assembly: GCA_041984585.1. Lineage (GTDB taxonomy): Bacteria > Actinomycetota > Actinomycetes > Actinomycetales > Microbacteriaceae > Pseudolysinimonas_A. Next base: position 2,054 of record JBHIXX010000052.1, read on the forward strand.
GCTGCGGATCGGCGTCGCTCATGCGCTCAAGAATAGAGTCCGGGGTCGACGTCGAGCGCGTGGATCGGCGCGCCCGCGCCCCACACGGCCGCCGCGCCGGCGCGCAGCGTGTCGACCGGCTCACCGCGTCGCTCGATGCGCACCGCCCGCCCGCGCAGGCTCACCCGGGCGCGTCCGGACGCGAACTCCCGTCCGCCACGCACGGCGCGCTCGGCGACGGCCGGGTACGGCTCGTGCAGGCCGCGCAGGTCGGCGAGCAGCACGTCGGGGCGCGCCGCCGGCTCCGCCGCGAGCACCTGCTTCGGGCCGTCGATGCCGGTCAGCACGAGCGCCGAGCGGATGCCGGCCCGGCGGGCGCCGAGCACATCGGTGTCGAGGCGGTCGCCGAGGAAGAGCGGCGTCGACGCCCCGAATCGCGCGACGGCGGCGTCGAAGATCGCGCGCTCCGGTTTGCCGGCGACCACCGGCATCCGCCCCACCGCCGTGTGCACGGCCGACACGAGGGTGCCGTTGCCGGGCGCCGTGCCGCGGGCGACCGGGATCGTCCAGTCCATGTTGGTGGCGACCCACGGGATGCCGTCGCTCCCGGCGGGCGCTCGCAGCGCGAACGCGGCCTCGGCGAGCTGCGTCCAGCCGACCTCGGGGGCGAAGCCCTGCACCACGGCCGCCGGGTCATCGTCGGCCGAGCGGGTGACGACGAAGCCGTTCCGCTCCAGTTCGACGGTGAGCCCGTCGCCGCCGACCACGAGGATGCGCGAGCCGGCGGGCACGAGGTCGGCGAGCAGACGCATCGCCGCCTGCGGGGAGGTGACGACGTGCTCGGCGGCCACGTCGAGTCCGAGGTCGCGCAGGTGCGCCGCCACCGACTCGTCGGTGCGGGACGCGTTATTGGTGACGTAGCCGACCGGGATGTCGCGCTGGGCGCGCGTGATCGCCTCGACCGCGTGCGGGATGGCGGCGGGACCGGCGTAGACGACGCCGTCGAGGTCGGCGAGCAGCAGGTCGACCCCGTCGAGCGGCGCGGGATCAGGCATCCGACCGGTTCTCGTCGGCGGGCTCGTCGGCCTCCTCCTCGATGATCTCCATCACCTCGGCGTCGACCGGGACGGCGGCGCGCTCGAGCGCCTCCGCGGCACGCTCCGACCGCTGGTACCACTCCTCCGCCTCGGCGGTGCGCCCGAGGTCCTCGAGCACGGTCGCGTAGGCGTCGAACAGGGCGGGGCTCCACTCGAAGGCGCGGTCCTTGTCGAGCTGCGGGATCTCGAGCTCGCGGAGCGCCGCATCCGGCTGGCCCAGATCGAGGCGGGCGCCGGACATGGCGATCGCCAGAGCCGCCTGCACCGCCGGCGCGAGCGTGTCGCGCGGGACGGACCGGCCGAGCTCGAGCGCACGCTCCGGACGACCCACGCCCCGCTCGCTGTCGACCATCAACGGCAGCTGATCGTCGCGACCCGAGAGGCGCCGGTAGGTGCGCAGCTCGCGCAGCGCGAGAGCGAAGTCCGCGGTCGCGTAGGCGGTGATCGCGAGCGTCTCGCGGGCGACCGCCACACGTCCGGCCCGACGCGCCGCCGCCAGGGCGTGCGCATGCGCGCCGGTCGGGTCGTCGTCGAGCAGACGGCCGGCCATGACCAGGTGACGGGCGACCCAGTCGGCGTTGTCCTTGCTGAGCGTCTTCAGCTCCGCGCGGGCCGCCTTGTCGAGATCGGATGCCGTCACCTCGTCGGGGATGATCGGGTCGTCGTGACGACCGGTGATCTCGCCGGCACCCGAACGCTCCGCCCGCTCCGACGCGCTGCGACGCGGGCGCGCGGGACCGTCGCCGCGGCGCGCGAATCCCCCTCCCGAGTCGCGGCGTGCCGGGACGTCATCGGCGCGGCGCCGACCCGAGAACGAGCCGTCCTGCCCCCGACGTGGCGCTCCATCGCGCTCGGTGCGCTCTCCCCGATACCGCCGTTCACCGCGCTGCGATCGATCGCCGCGCTGCGGCTCGCCATCGCGCTGCGAGCGGTCGCTGCGTTGAGGGCGGTCGTCGCGCCGCGGGCGGTCATCGCGCTGCGCACGGTCGCTGCGACCGACGCGATCGGGACGACCTGCGCGATCGGGGCGACCCTCGCGATCAGAACGGTCGGGACGACCTGCGCGATCGGGGCGGCCCTCGCGATCAGATCGGTCGGCTCGACCCGAGCGGTCGGAGCGGTCGGGACGACCCTGACGATCGCCACGGAAACCGCCGCGGCGAGAACCCTCCCCGCGCCCCGTGCGGTCGGCCGAGCCACCCCCACGCCCCTGCCCGGAACGGTCTCGACGGTCGCCGCCGGCACCAGGCGAACGCCGGTCCGCGCCGTCGCGCCCGGCGCGGTCCCGTCGCTCGCCGCGGTCGGCGTCGTCCTGCTCGCTCACGGTGTCTCCCGGTGGTTAACGCAGAAAGGGCTACCCAGCGATGGATAGCCCTTTCTACAAAGAAGTCCGGCGGTGTCCTACTCTCCCACGAGGTCCCCCTCGCAGTACCATCGGCGCAGAAGGTCTTAGCTTCCGGGTTCGGAATGTAACCGGGCGTTTCCCCTTCGCTATGGCCGCCGAAACACTATTGATTTACAGTCTTCGGCCCTTACGGGCGCGCTCTCGACCGTACATCGAGAGCTACAAGTGGACGCGAGCAACAGATAAATATGTTGTCAAGTTATCGGCTTATTAGTACCGGTCAGCTGCACATGTTGCCATGCTTCCACATCCGGCCTATCAACCCAGTAGTCTAGCTGGGAGCCTCTCCCCCTAAGGGATGGAAATCTCATCTTGAAGCCGGCTTCCCGCTTAGATGCTTTCAGCGGTTATCCGTTCCGAACGTAGCTAATCAGCGGTGCTCCTGGCGGAACAACTGACACACCAGAGGTTCGTCCGTCCCGGTCCTCTCGTACTAAGGACAGATCTTCTCAAATTTCCTACGCGCGCAGCGGATAGGGACCGAACTGTCTCACGACGTTCTAAACCCAGCTCGCGTACCGCTTTAATGGGCGAACAGCCCAACCCTTGGGACCTACTCCAGCCCCAGGATGCGACGAGCCGACATCGAGGTGCCAAACCATGCCGTCGATATGGACTCTTGGGCAAGATCAGCCTGTTATCCCCGAGGTACCTTTTATCCGTTGAGCGACAGCGCTTCCACAAGCCACTGCCGGATCACTAGTCCCGACTTTCGTCCCTGCTCGAGCCGTCACTCTCACAGTCAAGCTCCCTTGTGCACTTACACTCGACACCTGATTGCCAACCAGGTTGAGGGAACCTTTGGGCGCCTCCGTTACTCTTTGGGAGGCAACCGCCCCAGTTAAACTACCCACCAGGCACTGTCCCTGAACCGGATCACGGTTCGAAGTTAGGAATCCAGGGCGACAAGAGTGGTATTTCAACAATGACTCCACGAACACTGGCGTGTCCGCTTCAAAGTCTCCCACCTATCCTACACATGCCGCACCGAACACCAATACCAAGCTGTAGTAAAGGTCACGGGGTCTTTCCGTCCTGCTGCGCGTAACGAGCATCTTTACTCGTAGTGCAATTTCGCCGAGTTCGCGGTTGAGACAGCTGGGAAGTCGTTACGCCATTCGTGCAGGTCGGAACTTACCCGACAAGGAATTTCGCTACCTTAGGATGGTTATAGTTACCACCGCCGTTTACTGGGGCTTAAATTCAGAGCTTCGCCGAAGCTAACCCTTCCTCTTAACCTTCCAGCACCGGGCAGGCGTCAGTCCGTATACATCGTCTTGCGACTTAGCACGGACCTGTGTTTTTAGTAAACAGTCGCTTCCCACTGGTCTCTGCGGCCTTCAAGGCTCCAGGAGCAAGTCCCTTCACCAATCCGGCCCCCCTTCTCCCGAAGTTACGGGGGCATTTTGCCGAGTTCCTTAACCACGATTCTCTCGATCTCCTTGGTATTCTCTACCTGACCACCTGAGTCGGTTTGGGGTACGGGCGGCTAGAACCTCACGTCGATGCTTTTCTCGGCAGCATAGGATCACTGAATTCCCCCGTGAGGGGTATGCGTCGGGTCTCAGGCTATGTGAGAGACGGATTTGCCTATCTCTCGCCCTACATCCTTACACCGGCACAACCATCGGCCGGCTCAGCTACCTTCCTGCGTCACACCTGTTAATACGTTAGCCGCACCAGCATGGGGTCGAGCGTTAGACCGGTCGCTTCACCCCGAAGGGATCCGTCGTCCGGGTTAGGACTCTTAGCACTACTGGATTAGCTTGGGCGGTTCTTCGCCGGTACGGGAATATCAACCCGTTGTCCATCGACTACGCCTGTCGGCCTCGCCTTAGGTCCCGACTTACCCAGGGAAGATTAGCTTGACCCTGGAACCCTTGGTCTTCCGGAGGACGTGTTTCTCACACGTCTTTCGCTACTCATGCCTGCATTCTCACTCGTGTGGCGTCCACGGCTGGATCACTCCGCCGCTTCACTCGCCACACGACGCTCTCCTACCGATCCGCACGGCTGGACCACGAAGGCCTACCTAATATGCGAATCCTACGACTTCGGTGATGTGCTTGAGCCCCGTTACATTGTCGGCGCGGAATCACTTGACCAGTGAGCTATTACGCACTCTTTCAAGGGTGGCTGCTTCTAAGCCAACCTCCTGGTTGTCTCTGCAACTCCACATCCTTTTCCACTTAGCACACGCTTAGGGACCTTAGTCGGTAGTCTGGGTTGTTTCCCTCTCGACGATGAAGCTTATCCCCCACCGTCTCACTGCTGCGCTCTCACTTACCGGCATTCGGAGTTTGGCTGACGTCAGTAACCTTGTAGGGCCCATCGGCCATCCAGTAGCTCTACCTCCGGCAAGAAACACGCAACGCTGCACCTAAATGCATTTCGGAGAGAACCAGCTATCACGAAGTTTGATTGGCCTTTCACCCCTAACCACAGCTCATCCCCTCGGTTTTCAACCCAAGTGGGTTCGGCCCTCCACGACGTCTTACCGTCGCTTCAGCCTGGCCATGGCTAGATCACTTCGCTTCGGGTCTAGGGCATGCGACTGGATCGCTCTATTCGAACTCGCTTTCGCTACGGCTACCCCTCACGGGTTAACCTCGCCACATACCGCTAACTCGCAGGCTCATTCTTCAAAAGGCACGCTGTCACCCCTGCTAGGGAGGCTCCAACGGTTTGTAAGCAGACGGTTTCAGGTACTATTTCACTCCCCTCCCGGGGTACTTTTCACCTTTCCCTCACGGTACTTGTCCGCTATCGGTCATCTGGGAGTATTTAGGCTTACCAGGTGGTCCTGGCAGATTCACACGGGATTTCTCGGGCCCCGTGCTACTTGGGATCCCTTCCGCCTCTGCTCGACATTTCGGTTACGGGACTGGCACCCACTGTGGTCGGCCTTTCAATGCCGTTCACCTATATCGAGCACATCGACGTGTACTTCGGCAGAAGTACGTGAAGGTCCCACAACCCCGACCATGCAACGCCTGCCGGCTATCACACATGATCGGTTTGGCCTGTTCCGGTTTCGCTCGCCACTACTAACGGAATCGCGGTTGCTTTCTCTTCCTGTGGGTACTGAGATGTTTCACTTCCCCACGTTCCCTCTACCCGCCCTATATATTCAGGCGGGAGTCACTGGGTCGTGCAAGCACGCCCAGCGGGGTTTCCCCATTCGGAAATCCTCGGATCAAAGTCTGCTTATCGACTCCCCGAGGCTTATCGCAGATTGCTACGTCCTTCTTCGGCTCCAGATGCCAAGGCATCCACCGTCTGCTCTTAGAAACTTGACTACATGAGTTATCGAATCGCGTCAGGCGCCCACTCCGAAGAGCCGGCGCCGGACATGACCAGTGGACCTGACTTTCGTCAGACCACTTATTTCGATACGGGATCACTCGCTCCGAAGAGCTCGCGATCCCCTATCTAAGATGCTCGCGTCCACTGTGTAGTTCTCAAAGTACGGGCGGTACCCTCCGCGTCACCGGCCTGCCGGGTCGACGAAAGGTCCTGAGTTCTGGTTCGGCGCGATGTCTCCATCGCGCCGGCCCGGTCCCTCAGGACCCAACAGCGTGCATGCGCCCGAGTTCCCTCTCGATCTGTTCCAGACCCGAAGGCCGTACTGGGATCTCGAGATCACTCGAGCGCCTAAATCAATGTTCCACCCATGAGCTGACCACCTCAAGACGATCGCTCGAGTAGTGGCTCTGGCTGCGCCGACCGAAGCCGGCGAGCAGATGCTCCTTAGAAAGGAGGTGATCCAGCCGCACCTTCCGGTACGGCTACCTTGTTACGACTTAGTCCTAATCACCGATCCCACCTTCGACGGCTCCCTCCACAAGGGTTGGGCCACCGGCTTCGGGTGTTACCGACTTTCATGACTTGACGGGCGGTGTGTACAAGGCCCGGGAACGTATTCACCGCAGCGTTGCTGATCTGCGATTACTAGCGACTCCGACTTCATGAGGTCGAGTTGCAGACCTCAATCCGAACTGAGACCGGCTTTTTGGGATTCGCTCCACCTTGCGGTATTGCAGCCCTTTGTACCGGCCATTGTAGCATGCGTGAAGCCCAAGACATAAGGGGCATGATGATTTGACGTCATCCCCACCTTCCTCCGAGTTGACCCCGGCAGTCTCCTATGAGTTCCCGGCCGAACCGCTGGCAACATAGAACGAGGGTTGCGCTCGTTGCGGGACTTAACCCAACATCTCACGACACGAGCTGACGACAACCATGCACCACCTGTATACGAGTGTCCAAAGAGTTCTCTATTTCTAGAGCGTTCTCGTATATGTCAAGCCTTGGTAAGGTTCTTCGCGTTGCATCGAATTAATCCGCATGCTCCGCCGCTTGTGCGGGCCCCCGTCAATTCCTTTGAGTTTTAGCCTTGCGGCCGTACTCCCCAGGCGGGGAACTTAATGCGTTAGCTGCGACACGGAATCCGTGGAATGGACCCCACATCTAGTTCCCAACGTTTACGGCGTGGACTACCAGGGTATCTAATCCTGTTCGCTCCCCACGCTTTCGCTCCTCAGCGTCAGTTACGGCCCAGAGATCTGCCTTCGCCATCGGTGTTCCTCCTGATATCTGCGCATTCCACCGCTACACCAGGAATTCCAATCTCCCCTACCGCACTCTAGTCTGCCCGTACCCACTGCAGGCCCGAGGTTGAGCCTCGGGTTTTCACAGCAGACGCGACAGACCGCCTACGAGCTCTTTACGCCCAATAATTCCGGACAACGCTTGCACCCTACGTATTACCGCGGCTGCTGGCACGTAGTTAGCCGGTGCTTTTTCTGCAGGTACCGTCACTTTCGCTTCTTCCCTGCTAAAAGAGGTTTACAACCCGAAGGCCGTCGTCCCTCACGCGGCGTTGCTGCATCAGGCTTGCGCCCATTGTGCAATATTCCCCACTGCTGCCTCCCGTAGGAGTCTGGGCCGTGTCTCAGTCCCAGTGTGGCCGGTCACCCTCTCAGGCCGGCTACCCGTCGTCGCCTTGGTGAGCCGTTACCTCACCAACAAGCTGATAGGCCGCGAGCTCATCCCGGATCGAAATTCTTTCCAGACGCTGAAGATGCCTTCGCGTCTCGTATCCGGTATTAGACGTCGTTTCCAACGCTTATCCCAGAATCCGGGGCAGATTGCTCACGTGTTACTCACCCGTTCGCCACTGATCCACAGGAGCAAGCTCCTGCTTCACCGTTCGACTTGCATGTGTTAAGCACGCCGCCAGCGTTCGTCCTGAGCCAGGATCAAACTCTCCGTAAAGGCTTGGTTGCGCGACTCCGAAGAGCCGGCAGAACCGTTGCTGACATCCCGGGAAAACGGGACGTCGAGCGAGTTGATCTGACTGAAAGGATCGTCTACTGACAATCCATCAATCCAAAGGAATCTCTCGGTCGATTCGGTCCGGAGACCGCCTCGACCGACGAGGTTTTTGGCATTGACTTAGTGCACGCTGTTGAGTTCTCAAGGATCGGGCGCGCCTGATCGTCTCGATTTCTCGAGGTGGGATCAGGGCAACTGTCCTAACCTACCACCGCGCGGTGCCGTGTCAAGCGACACGCCGGACTTCGCAGTCCGTTCCGCATGGGGTTCCTCAGTGTAGCTCTTCCGAGCCGATCTGAGGGAGGTGGTCCCGCTTGAGGCCGGGGCGGCTCATCGGCCGCTCCGCACCTTTGGGGTGACGTCGATAACTGTAAGCGGGTCTCGGCCGCTTCGCCAAATCAAGGCTGCATCCCGGGCGTGTCGCCCGGAATTCCGGGCTTCTCGCGGCCTCACCGCGCTCCGCCCGGAGCCGGATCACGGCTCGATGACGCAGTACTCCTGGTACCACTCGGTGACCCCGGATGCCGACACGGCCGACGCGATCACCTGCTGGTTGGCGTCGTCGTCGATGCGACGGGCGATCTCGACCGATCCGTAGACCTGCTGCCCGGCATCCGCGATGGTCTGCGCGCCGGCCGCGATCTCCTCCGGCGACGCCGAGGCGACGGCGGTCCACCGGTCGACGAACTCCTGCATGAGCGCAAGCGAGTCGGGAATCGACCTGCCCGGCGACGGCCAGCCGACGAGCGGCCCGGCCGAGAGCTCGGGGTTCCGCTCGAGCGTGGCGCACAACTGCGCGCTGGCGACCTCGAGCCGGTCGTGCTCGAGCGCGACCTGGTACTGGTTCCAGAGCACCACCCCGCCGATCCCGGCGAAGACGCTGCCGATCACGCCGACGACGACGGATGCCGCGATCAGGCGGGTCACCCATCCGCGGCGACGGGAGCTGAGGCCCGCGTTCACGAGCGACAGCACCAGACCCACCGGGGGCACGACGAACGCGGCGGCGAGGCCGGCCTTCTCGAGCCCCGTCGACTTCGCCAGCTCGTCCTGCTCGACGACCTCCACCGGTTCGGCGGACGGGAGCAGCGGGCCGGTCGGCACCAGCACCGCGGTGCGGGCGCCGCCGGGCACGACGGCATCCCCGGCACGCGGACCGTCCGACGCGGGCGGCCCGTCACCGCCCGATCCGACGCCCGCGGACCCGGAGACGGCTCCGTCGGGGCCGCCGGATCCGGCGTCGGCCGAGGACCACGAGGTGTCGCGGAGGGCGGTGGGCGGCTCCGACTCGTCGGCGGATGCCTCGTCGGGCGACCCGAGCGACCACGCTCCCCCGCCCGGCGGCGGCGCGGCGGGCGTCAGCCGGGTGGGCACGTCCGAGGGCGACTCAGGAGCGGGCGGCGGGGTGAGCGGCGGCGGCACCGCCGCGGCAGCGGGCGGTGCGGGCAGGTCGAAGGCCCCTCCCGCGGGAGACGTCGACGGGTGCTCGGGCTCCGTCCAGGACGTCTCGGGCGAGCCCGCGGGCGGCTGGTCGGCGGGCGGCTGGTCGGCAGGCGCGCCCCAGGTCGGTGCCGATGTCGTCGGGGCCGCGGTGTCGGCGGGCGACGGCGCGGCGGGGGTCTCCCAGCCCGGTGCCGACGCCGGAGGGCTCGCCACGGGCGGCGGCACGGCGGCCGCCGGAGCGTCCCAGCCGGGCGCCGCGGCGGGGCCCGCAGGGGCGGCGGGTGCCGCGGGAGGCGCGACCGAAGGAGGCGCAGCCAGCGGCGCGGCGGGCGAGAGCCCGGGATAGTCGCGCGCGGGCGGCTGGGCGTCGTCGACACCCGGCGCCGTCGGCGTGGGGCCCGGATACGCGGCCTGCGACCAGGCGGGCGCCCCGGATGCCGGCGGCTCGGCCGGGATCGACCAGGGCGCACCCGGGTCCGGCGCCGACTCGGCGTGCGACGGAGCGAGGGGCTCGCCGAACTGCGAGGGCCCCGTGGGCCGCTCGGAGTCGGGGGTCGGCGTGTACTGGCCCGGCGGCGGACCCTGGGGCGCCGGGTACGCGGGCGGGGCGGCCTGCGCCGGCGGGGCGGCCCAGTCGGTGGGCGCAGCGGGTTGCGCCGGCGGGGTCGGGGCGGGCGGAGTCGCGGCGGGCCCAGGCGGGACGGGCGTCTGCTTCATCGGCGGCTGACCGTACTGCGGCGTGGCGGGCGGGGCCGCCGGCGGCTGGCCGTACTGCGGCGCAGCCGGAGGCTGCTGACCGTACTGAGTTGGGGCGGACGGCATTCCGGTCACCGGGGCGGACGGCTCGGCCCCCGGCCACGCTCCCCCGGCGGGCGGGGATGTCGGCATCGGAGTGGTCTGCGGCGCGGCCGGCGGCGTGGCGGCAGCGGGCGGCGCGTCGGCCGGGGGCGTCCACAGCGGACGCTCGGGCGCCGCACCGGGCGGCGGCGCGGCCAGCTCGTCGGCGCCGAACTCCTCGGGGGCGCGGCGGCGCGCGCGGCGCGACGTCGGCTCGGCCGGCTCGGAGGAGTCGAGGCCTCCGAACAGCTCGTCGAGCCCGTCGCCGTTGTCGCGATCCGTCACCCTGCGCCTCCCATTCGGAGAGCCTAACCCGCGCCGCGGACCCGACCTGCGAGTTCGCCCCGAGCGGCGTGCGGCGGCCCGGGCAGCGCGACGGCTCAGCCCGCGAGCACTCCCGCGAGCGTCTTCTTGCCGCGGCGCAGCACGGCCACCCCGCCGGCGAGGAACGCCCCCGCGACCGGCGCGGCCGGGTCCTCGACCCGCACGTTGTTGAGATAGACGCCGCCCTGGTCCACCGCACGGCGCGCCTCACCGAGGCTCGAGGTGAGCCCGGTGTCGACGAGCAGCTGCGCCACGGTGGCGCCCTCCGCCGCCGTCGCGGTGGGCAGCTCGGCCACCGCCGACCGGAGGGTCGCGGCGTCGAGCGCCGCCAGGTCGCCCTGGCCGAACAGCGCACCGGCCGCCGCGAACGCCGCCTCGGTCGCCGCCTCGCCATGCACGAGTGCGGTCACCTCGCGGGCGAGCACCCGCTGCGCCTCCCGCTTGAACGGCTCCGCGGCGACCGCCTCGGCGAGACGCTCGATCTCGGCGCGCGGCAGGAACGTGAACACCTTCAGCCGGTCGATCACATCGGCGTCGTCGGTGTTGAGCCAGAACTGGCTGAACGCGTAGGGGCTCGTGAGCTCGGCATCCAGCCAGACGGCGTTGCCCTCGCTCTTGCCGAACTTGGTCCCGTCGGAGTTGGTGATCAGCGGCGTGCCGATGGCGTGCACCGACACCCCCTCCACCCGGTGGATGAGGTCGGTGCCGCTGGTGAGGTTGCCCCACTGGTCGGAGCCGCCGGTCTGCAGCACGCAGCCGTACTCGCGGTACAGGTGCAGGAAGTCCATCCCCTGCAGGATCTGGTAGCTGAACTCCGTGTACGAGATGCCGGCGTCGGAGTTGAGGCGCGCCGCGACCGCGTCCTTCTTCAGCATCGTGCCGACGCGGTAGTGCTTGCCGATGTCGCGCAGGAAGTCGATCGCCGACAGCGGGGCGGTCCAGTCGAGGTTGTTCACCATCCGCGCCGCGTTCGCGCCGTCGAACGCCGCATCCCCGTCGAACGAGAGGAAGCGCTCCACCTGGGCCTGCAGCGCCGCGACCCACTCGGCCACGGTCTCCTTGGTGTTGAGCGTGCGCTCCGCACT
>JBHIXX010000053.1:0-13051 GCA_041984585.1 Pseudolysinimonas sp.
TGCGCGGCGCGGATGATGTCGAGCACCGTGCAGGAGCGGCCGCCCGCGGCGCCGTGGGCGGGGGCGTCGAACGCGACGACCCGCATGCCGGAGTGGGCGAGCCGGGCGGCGAGCGGCGCGAACTGGGCCGCGCGACCCTGCCATCCGTGCACGAGCAGCACGACGCGGTCACCGCTCCCCCACTCGTAGCGCACGACATCGGCCGGGGCTCCGGGCACGACGACGGTGTCGCGCCGCGCCTGGCCCATGATCTCGGCGGCGCCGGGGTGCAGCCGCATCCGGGGTCCGACGTGCAGGAACGCGGATGCCGCGGCCCGGGCGCCGAGGCCGGGGTGCAGTCGGTGGGTGGCGCGGAGGGTGCTGCCGATCATCGACTCGACGTTCATCCGAGGGCTCCGTTCCGGCGGTCCGTCCGGGCCCGCGCAATGTATTCGTACGTTCGTTCGTGTTGTTGCGCACGATCGTACGGTAATCTCTCCGCATGACGCAAGCCACCGAGCTCGACGGCCGACGCGTGCGCGGCGACGCCACCCGCCGCACCGTGCTCGAGACCGCGGTCGACCTCGCCTCGGCGCAGGGGCTCGACGGACTCTCGATCGGGCGCCTCGCCGACGCCGCGGGGCAGAGCAAGAGCGGCGTCGCCTCGCTGTTCGGCGCGAAGGAGCGCCTGCAGCTCGCCACCGTCGCCGCGGCGCGCGAGCGGTTCGTCCGCCGCGTCGTCGCCCCGGCGCGGGCCGCTCACCCGCGCGGCCTCGCGCGCGTGAGCGCCCTCGTCGCCGCCTGGATCGACTACTCGCGCTCGCGGGTGTTCGCCGGCGGCTGCTTCTTCGCGGCGACCTCCGCCGAGTTCGACTCCAAGCCGGGCGCGGTGCGCGACGCCGTGGTCGCCGCGCTCGACGAGTGGGACGCCTACCTGACCCGCTCCCTCGCGGCGGCGGTCGACGCGGGCGACCTGCGCGGCGACCCGGCGCGGCTCACCTTCGAGATCACCGCGCTGCTCGACGCCGCCAACGCCCGCTCGCTGCGCACCGGCACCTCGGAGCCCTACGCGGTCGCGGCTGCATCGGTGCGCGACCGGCTGGTCGGCGCCGGCGCCCCGCCGGAGTCGGTCGCCGCGATCGCCTGACCCGCGCGATCGTCCGACCCGACTCAGCCCTTCGGCTCAGCCCTTCTTCGCGCGGGCGCCCTTCGCGGGCCGCTTCACCGCAACCGGACCGGTGTCGGCATCCGGATCGGGGTCGACGACGCTCTCGCCGCGGTACATCCGCTCGAACAGGTCGACGGTCGCCTCGAGGCTGTGCCGCGACACGATCTTCTGCGACGCCCGCTTCATCCGCTCGTACTCGGCCGGATCGGCGGTGAGCACCGACTCGAGCTGCGCGGCGAACGTGTCGACGTCGCCCGGTTCGAACAGGTGGCCGTTCTCGCCCTCGTGCACGAGGTGCGGCAGCGCCATCGCGTTGGCGGCGACCACCGGCAGCGCGGTCGCCATCGCCTCCATCGCCGCGATGCACTGCAGTTCGGCGCGGGAGGGCATCGCGAACACCGAGCCGCGGGTCAGGATCCCCTGCAGCTCCTCGTCGCTCACCTTGCCGTGGAAGATCACCCGATCGTCGACCCGCAGGCTGCGCGACAGCCGCTCGAGCCGGTCGCGGTCCTCGCCGATGCCGACGATGTCGACCTTCACATCGAGCTCCGCGGGCAGCTTCTCGGTCGCCCGGATCAGCTCGTCGACGTGCTTCTCCTCGTCGAGCCGGCCGACGAACACGATGCGGTTCTCGGTGCGCGGGGAGAAGTCGGGCGCGTACCGGGACGCGTCGATGCCGTTCGAGATGGCGTGCACCCCGCGGATGCCGGTCATCTTCTCGAAGTAGTCGGAGCTGCGCCGGGTCGGCGTGGTGATCTCGTCGGCGTAGCCGAACACCCGGGCCGCGGACCGCCACTGGATCTTCACCAGCTGCTTGACGATGAACCAGGGCAGGATCTCGACGTGCTGCGCGATGTTCTCGGGCATCGTGTGGTTGGTGCCGATGATGCGCACGCCGCTCGCCTTCGCCGGCTCGACCAGCCCGCCGCCGACGACCATGTGCGACTGGAAGTGCACGACGTCGGGCTTCACCGCCGCGATCGTCTTGCGGCCGTTCGCCTTCGCCCGCCACGGGAGCGCGAACCGCACCCACGGATGCGGCAGCCACCGCCACGAATACCAGCGGTGCGCCGTGATCTCGATGCCGTCGTACCGCTCGCGGTGCACGCCCGCGCGCACACCGGTCGGTGCCGGCGCCACGACGTGCACGTCATGCCCGCGCTTCGTGAGCTGCACGGCCAGGCGTTGGGCGAACGAGGCCGACCCGTTGATGTCGGGAGCGAACGTGTCGCAGCCGAGCAGGATCCGCAGCGGTGCGGCGTCGGCCCCGGGGGCCGGGGTGGAGCTTCCGGGCACGCGAGCATCCTGGGGGTCGGGCGGGTGGAGTCTCCACCGTACCCCGCCCGCGGTCAGGAACCGGGATGCGGCTGGCTCGCCGCGCCGCTCGAGGGCGCGGTGAGCCGATGGGTCTGCGGATGGTGCCGCTCGAGCTGGAAGACACCGAACACGGCAAGCGCGGCGGCCGGGATCCAGATCAGCACAGCCCACCACGGGGCGTCCGACGCCTCGCCGAGCACCGTGATGCCGATGGTCACCGCGATGAGCGGGTCGACGACGGTGAGTCCGGCGACCACCAGGTCGGGCGAGCCGACCGAGTAGGCGGTCTGCACGAAGTACCCGCCGAGTGCGGTCGCCGCGATGAGCGCCACCACGCAGGCCACGGTGAGCCACTCGCCGCCGCTCGAGACCCCGGCGATGAGGTTGCCCACCCGGTTGATGACCACCTTGGCGAGCGTGGCGACGAAGCCGTAGAGCACCCCCGCGGAGAGGATGTAGAACAGGGCGCCGGCCCGCTTGCGCAGCAGCACGAACCCGCCGGCCAGCACCACCAGCACCCCGCCGAGCAGGCTGAGGATGATGATGAGCTGCGTGTCGGCGACCGGGTGCTCGGTGGCGACGAGCGCGGCGATGGTGACGAACACGGCGACGCCGATCACGCAGAAGGCGATCGACCGCCGCGCGGCGCCGTTGAGGTGCACCTTCGCGACCCGCGTGTTGACGATCGTGGTGATGACGAGCGCGACGACGCCGAGCGGCTGCACGACGATGAGCGGGGCGAACCCGAGGCTGGTGAGCTGGAACACGATCGCCAGTCCGAGCAGCAGCGTGCCGAGCACCCACCACGGGCTGCCGAGCAGCCGCAGCAGTTGTCGCAGGCTGAGGCCGGCCTTCTCGCCGTTGCCGTGCTTGTCCTCGACCAGTTCGACGCCGCGGTGCTGGGCCTGCGCGCCGAGCGCCAGGAACACGGCGCCGACGAGGGCGATGGCGATGCCGAGGACGGGGATGCCGCCGATGACGCTGGCGGCGTCGAGGTCCTGCAGTTCGGGCGGCACCCGTCGACCCTATCGGGGCGGTCGACCGCCCCGGCAGGGGGCGCGCCCCCGGATCTGCGCCGTGTCGTCGGGCCGGTGGGCGCCCGTCGCCGGGGGCGGGAGGCATCCGGTCGCGCCGGTATTCTGAGCGGATGCCGGTCCGCCCCATCGTGATCACGGGCGAACCCGTTCTGCACTCCCCCGCCGCCCCGGTCGAGCGCGTCGACGACGAGCTGCGCGCGCTGGTGGCCGACATGGTCGAGACCATGCACGCTGCGCCCGGCGTGGGGCTCGCCGCGCCGCAGGTGGGCGTGCCGCTGCGGGTGTTCGTGTGGGGCTGGACCGACGACGACGGTCTCGACCAGTCGGGTGTGGCGATCAACCCCGAGCTGTGGATCTCGCCGCCGGTCCCCACGGCGATCGACGAACTCGACGACGACGAGGCGGAGGGCTGCCTGTCGCTGCCGGGCCTGCGCTTCCCGCTGCGCCGCGCGTCCGACGCGCTGCTGCGCGCCACCGACCTCGACGGCGCCGCGTTCGAGGTGCGGGCATCCGGATGGCTGGCGCGCATCTTCCAGCACGAGTTCGACCACCTCGTCGGCGTGCTCTACGCCGACCGGCTCGCGCACCCGCACGACAAGGGCGTGGTGAAGGCGGTGCGCAAGAAGTCGTGGGGTTCACCCGGCCAGTCGTGGATGCCGGGGGTCGAGCACCCCGAGGGCTGAGCCCGGGCGCCGCGCCCACCCCGTGCGGGAGCGGGCGCGGCGCGCGGGCGGTCAGCCGGCGGTCGGCGAGTTGGCGCGCAACACCTCGAGGCGCGCGCGGTACTCCTTCTCGTCGATGTCGCCGTTCGCGAACCGGTCGGCGAGCGTCGACTCCGCCGACCGCGCCGCCGGGACGCCGGACCAGGCGCCGGAGCCCCACGGTCCCCTGCGGTGCCGGCGGCCGGTGATCGCGAGCACGATGCCGACGATGAGGAAGACGAGCAGGGCGATGCCGAGGAACCACAGCACCGGGTGGCCGAAGCCCCACGGGTGGAACGGTGCGGCGAGTGCGAGTGCGGTGTGCACGGGATCTTCTCCTTCGTGCCGCCCGGTGGGCGGCGGGTCGGACGCCGGGCGGCGTCACTGATCCCAGGTTCGCGAGCCGACGCCGGGCGCACATCGTCCGCGCGGCGCGATCCGACTACTCCCGCCGGAGTGCCGGATGCCGCCCGCGGCATCCCCCGGATGGCCCGCCGCCCGCCCCGCGGCGTCACACGGCGTCACACCCGGCTTCATACTCCGACACACTCGCCCGCAGCCCGGTCGGGCTCGCCTACTGTCCCCCTATGGACATCGTGAGTGCACTCGGCGCCACCCTCGGGGTGGTGCTGGTCGCGACCCTCGCCGGCCTCGGCTGGCGGGTCGCGACGGGGCGGGCTCGCGGCGCCGACGCGCCCGGACTCGCCACGATCGCGGAACGGCTCGGGGGCGCGCTCGGCGCGCAGGCCACCCTGTTGCAGTTCTCGACCGAGCTGTGCACCCCGTGTCGGGCGACCCGCCGGATGCTGACCCGCCTCGCGACCGAGCACGACGGCGTGCGCCACGTCGAGGTCGACCTCGACGCGCACCCCGACCTCGCCCGCGAGTTCGGCATCCTGCAGACCCCGACCACGTTCGTGCTCGACGGCGACGGTCGCAGCGTCGCCCGCATCGGCGGGGCGCCGCGGATGCCGGCGCTGCTCGCCGTGCTCGCGCCGCTCGCGGAGGTGCGCGATGACCGCGTCGCCGCCTGAGACGGTCGCGAACCGGATCGCCCCAACCGGCCCGCCCGCGGCCGGAACGCGCACGACCGGAACGCGCGCGACCGAGGGCATCGACCCGCGCGGCCCGCGGTTCGGCGCGGGGATCACGGCGGCCCTCCTCCTGGTGGTCGTGTTCCTCGCGCTGGTCGGGCTCGACGTCGCCGCGCTCGCGCTGCTCGGCGCGCTCGTCGCGCTGTTCGCCTGGGGCGCTCTCGCCGGCATCCGTCGCCACCCGTGGGGGCTGCTCTTCCGGGCGCTCGTGCGGCCCCGGCTCGGTCCGCCCGCCGACCTCGAGGACCCGGCCCCGCCGACCTTCGCGCAGGCCGTCGGCCTGGCGGTCTCGGCCGTCGGGCTCGTGCTCGGGCTGCTGGGCGTGCCGTTCGCCGTTCCGATCGCGGCGGCCGCCGCGTTCACCGCCGCGTTCCTCAACGCCGCGTTCGACTACTGCCTCGGCTGCCAGATCTACCTGCTGCTGGTGCGCGGGCGCGTCATCCGCCCCTCGCGGGGTCAGTCGGCGCGGCCGGGCTCGACGAGGCCCGTCTCGTAGGCGATCACCACCAGCTGCACCCGGTCGCGGGCGAGCAGCTTGCCCATGATGCGTGACACGTGGGTCTTCGCGGTGAGCGGGCTCAGGAACAGCTCGCCGCCGATCTCCTCGTTGGTCAGCCCCTGACCGACGAGCGCCAGCACCTCGCGCTCGCGGTCGGTGAGCGGAGCGAGCCGCGCGTCGTCGGGGTCGTCGCGCAGTCCGCTCGCGACGCGCTCGAGCAGCCGCTTCGTCACGCGCGGGCTCAGCAGCGCGTCGCCCGCGGCGACGACGTGCACGGCGCGGATCAGCTCCACCGGCTCCGTGTCCTTCACCAGGAACCCGCTCGCACCGGCCCGGATCGCCTGCGCCACGTACTCGTCCAGCTCGAACGTCGTCACCACAACCACCCGGGTGTGGGCGAGGGCGGAGTCGGCCACGATCTGCTCGGTCGCCCACAGGCCGTCGCCGTCGGGCATCCGGATGTCCATCAGCACCACGTCGGGACGCTCGCGGCGCACCAGCGCGACCGCGTCGCGGCCGGTCGCCGCCTCGCCCACCACCTCGAGGTCGGGCTCCGCGTCGAGCAGGCTGCGGAAGCCGGCGCGGATGAGCTGCTGGTCGTCGGCGAGCGCGACGCGGATGGGGGCGGTCACGCGACCTCCTCGGGGAGCGGCGGGGCGGGATGGTGGCTCACGAACCGGCCTCGGTCGGGGCGAGGATGGTGGCTCACGACCCGACCTCGGTCGGGGCGGGGATGGTGGCGCTGACCAGGAACCCGGTCGGCTCGGCCGGCCCGGCGACGAGGTGCCCGCCGAGCAGTTCGGCGCGCTCGCGCATGCCGAGCAGTCCGCGCCCCCCGCCCTCGCTCGCCGAGTCGGCTCGCGGGCGACCCGTGTCGCGCACCTCGAGCCGGTAGACGTCGACCGGCGCGGGGCGCTCCGCCGCGTCGGCGTCGCCCGCCCGTGAACTGACGTCGCGCTCCCGCCACAGCCGCACCACGGCGCTGTCGGCATCCGAGTGTCGGGTGATGTTGGTGAGCGACTCCTGCACCATGCGGAAGAACGCCGACTGCACCGCGCGCGGCGTCGACGCGTCGAGCCGGTCGTCGAGCTCGACCCGCACGCCCGGCGTCGCCGCCACGAGCGCGGGCAGGCGCGCCAGGTCGGGTTCCGGCACGAGCGGCGCCGACGGGTCGGAGCGCTCCGACCGCAGCGCGCCGAGCACCGAGCGCACCTCGTCGAGCGCCGTCTTCGACGTGTCCTTGATGCTCGCCAGTGCGGCGGCCGCCTGGTCGGGCTGCCGCTCCATCAGGTGCAGCCCCACGCCCGCCTGCACGTTGATCTGGCTGAGCGAGTGGGCGAGCACGTCGTGCAGCTCGCGGGCGATGCGCACCCGCTCCGCCTGCATCTCGGACTGGCGCCTCTGCGTCATGGTGCGGCGGAACTCGGCCGCCTGCTCGCGGCGACCGCGCACCGCCTCGCCGATGCCGAAGCCGATGAGGATGCCGAGGGTCGTGCCCGCGACCCGCAGCGGCGTCCAGCCCTCGTAGCCGAGCACGACGGCGAGGGTGACGCATCCGATCCACGCGACCGCCACCGACACCCACGCCCACACCCGCGCGCCGCGCACGATCGCCCCGAAGATGGCGAACGCCAGCGCCACGTAGGGCGGGCCGCCCTGCGGGTTGACGAAGAGGTCGGACGCCGCGAGCAGCGCGATCGCCGCGACGACCGGCCCCGGGAAGCGACGCGCCGCGATCAGCAGCAACGACCCGGCGACGGCGATCAGCACGAGCAGCAGCGCGTTGCGCGGCCCCAGGTCGCCGAACCGCGCCGTGAACAGCGCGACCGGAACCTGCGCCGCGAACGACAGCGCTACCGGCATCCACAGGGTCACCCAGCGCGGCGCGTGCCAGTCGGGCGGGCCGTGCTCGCCCCACTCCGGATGCCAGCCCGCGCCGTGCCGCCCGGCGCCGTGCCACCCCGCGGCGGCGGGGTCGCGGGGGCCGGGCATGAGCCGATGCTACGCGCGCGGCCCCCGAGCGGGATCGGCCCGCGGGTGGGCGGGCACTACTCCCGCGGGAGTAGGTCGAAGTTCAGCGGCGACCCGCGATGACCGCCCGAACGGCGCCGAGATCCGACCCCACGTCGCGGTCGACCGTGTTCCACAGCGCGTCCCAGTCGATGCTGTCGCCGTAGATGTGGCCGATCTTGTCGCGCGTCGCCGTGAGCGCCCGCCAGCGCACCTCGCGGTGCGCAGCCCGGAACTCGTCGGGGAGGTCCTTGACGGCGTTTCCCGTCTGGATCAGTGCGGCGAGCGCCGCATACCGATTGACGAAATCGGCGCCGAGGAACGCGTCACGGCCCCGACCGGCGAGCTCGACGCATTCGGCCAGGTGTCGCTCGATCGCGGCGAGATTCGCGTCGACCCGGGCCAGGCGGGCGGCGACCTTCCGGTCGATCACGCGGCGGTGCTCGCGCCCAGGTCGACCGCGTCCGCGAGCATCTGCTCCGTCGCGGTGCGGGCCGAGACCACCTCGACCTCCACACCGAGCAGGGCGGCGATGTCATCCTCGAGCCCGTACAGGTCGAACAGCGACGTGGTGGGGCCGGGGTCGACGAGCAGGTCGAGGTCCGACTCGACGGTGTCGTGGCCGCTGGCCGCCGAGCCGAAGACCCGAACCCCCGTGAGGCCGCGATCCGAGGCGAGGCGCAGCACCTCGGCCTCACGGCCGCGGAGCGCCTCCGACGGCCGTGGCCGCATCGCGGCGATCAGTCGGTCGCGCACCTCCGGCGACGGCGTCTTCGCGCCCGACTCGTAGGCGGCGATGTTCGGCCGCGCGGTCCCGGCGCGCGCCGCGAGCTCGGCCTGGGTCAACCCCGCCGCTCTCCGCATCGCCCGGATGTCGGTCATGTATACGAGTATACGCGCCAACGTCCACGGGCGGCGGGAACGACGAGAGGCCCGGAATCTCAAGGATTTCGGGCCTCTGGTGGCTCCCCGAGTTGGACTCGAACCAACAACCTATCGGTTAACAGCCGATTGCTCTGCCAATTGAGCTATCGGGGATCGCGGCCTCGAGCGTCCGATTCCGGGGCTCAGGGCAACCGGACGATAGTAGCAAACCCGCGACCCCTCACCGCACGCCGGCGGGCGCCCGCGGGTCAGGCCGTCTGCAGGGCGGCGAGCGCCTCGACGTAGGGGTGCAGCGGGTTCGCGAGCACCTCGTCGACCTGGCCGTAGCCGACGAACATGCCCTCGTGCATGATCGCGATCTGCTCGGTCATGGTGCGCAGCTCGCGCAGGTCGTGGCCGATGACGAGTGCCGAGAAGGCGTGCTCGCGCTGCAGGTCGGCGATGACCGTGAGGATGCGGCCGCGCACCAGCACGTCGACGCCCATCGTCGGGTCGTCGGCGACGAGCAGCGCGGGGTCGAGGATGAGGGCGCGCGCGAGGGCGATGCGCTGCCGCTGCCCGCGGCTCAGCTCGTGCGGGTACTGGCCCATCACCGACAGCGGCAGGCGCACCGCGTCGACGAGCGCGGCGACGGCGGCGCCGGCCTCGCGACGGTCGTAGTCGTCGTCGCGGGCGTAGATGGGGGCGGCGACGTTCTCGCCGACGGTGAGGTGCGGTTCGAGGTGCGACCCGCCGTCCTGCGGGAGGTAGCCGACGCGCATCTGCAGCCGGTCCTTGCGGCGCCCCCGCACGTCGCGCGCGTCGCGGCCGAGCACGTCGAGGTGGCCGCCGATGATGTGCGGCGCCTCGCCCTCGCCGTGCAGGGTCTGCCCGGCGACGGCGCGCGCGAGGGTGCTCTTGCCGGATCCCGCCTCGCCGACGATGCCGAGGATGCCGTCGAGCGGGATCTGGAACGACACCCCGCTGACGGCCACATCGTCGTCGCCGTAGCCGAGCGTGAGGTCGTCGGCGATCACGGCGAGATCGTCGCGGGCGGCCATGCGCTCACGCTACCCGGTCGGCGAGCGCGATCGGCGCGACTAGCGACGCAGCGAGCCGAGTTCGAGCGGAACCGAGTCGGCCAGCCGGGGCGTGTCGACCGTGGAGCGCGAGAATACGAGCCGCACGCTCTGCGTCGTCGCCAGCGCGGGCAGCGCCGCGGCGATCGCCTGCTGGGCGCTCGCGAGCAGCTCCTCGCGCACCTCCGGGTCGAGCTCGGTGGCCAGACCGGCGATGCGACTGTCGACCGTCTCGTTGGCGAAGCCGAGCGCGCTCGACCGGGCGCTCGCCGACGAGAACGGCGTCAGGTAGGCGGCCGGGTCGAGTGACAGCGGCTGGATGCCCGCGAGCACGATGCCGACCTCGCCGGCGGCGCGGGCGTCGACGAACCCGTCGACGGTCTGCTCGGTCACGGTGACGCGGAACAGGTCGGATGCCTCGAGCTGCGTCGCGATGGCCTGCGCCTCCGCGAGCGCGGGGCCGCCGAGTGTCTCGGGCACCACGTGGATCTCGATCTCGAGCGGGGTCTCGATGCCGGCGCGCTCCAAGTCGGAGGCGGCGAGCTCGAGGTCGGGCCCGCCGGAGCCGTCGCCGAGGGCGTCGAGCGGGGCGCCGAATCCGGGCAGCCCGAGCGGCAGGTAGCCGTCGGAGGTGGCCAGCCAGTTGCCGCCGATCGTCGAGGCGAGCGCGGCGCGGTCGAGCGCGTCGGCGATGGCGCGGCGCACCGCCTCGGCGGCATCCGCGTCGGCCTCCTCGGTGCGGGTGCCGAACGGCATCCGGGCGAAGTCGAACTGCAGGCCGCGCAGCTGCCCGGCGCCGGCGCGCACCAGGTCGATGGCGGAGTCGTCGGCGAGCAGGGCGACGGCGTCGGCGTCGACCTCCACGCCGGTGAGCACGTCGAGGCTGCCGGAGGCCAGGTCCCCGGCCAGGTCGGCGGCGGTGCCGAAGCGCAGGTCGATCTCGGATACGGCCGGTCGCCCGCCGGCGTAGCCGTCGAACGGCTGCAGTGGCACCCGGTCGCCCCACTCGGCGTCGTCATCCGCGATCGTGTACGGCCCGGCGAACGCCTGGGCTGCGACGATGTCGGCGTCGTCGGTGGCGGTGTCGGCGAAGAACACCTCCTCGTCGAGCACGAGCCCGGCCACGCCGGCGAGCACGAACGGGAAGGTCGCGTCGTCGTCGGTGGCGAGGTGGAACACGACGGTGGTCTCGTCGACCGCTTCGACGCTCGTCAGGTTGCCGAGCTGGCGCCACGCGCCTCCGGGCACCTCGAGCGCGAGCTGCCGCTCGAAGCTGAACACCACGTCGGAGGCGGTGAGGTCGTCGCCGTTGGCGAACTGCAGGCCCGGCTGCAGCACCACGGTGTACTCGGCGGCGTCGGTGAACCCGGCCTCGGCGGCGATGCCCGGAGTCACCTCGAGCGACGCCCCGTCGGACTCGACCAGCGTCGGGTACAGCTCGAACAGCAGCGCCGCGGCGACCGGGTCGGTGGCGAGCGCCGGGTCGAGGGCGGGCACCGGGTCGGTCCAGCCGACGCGCACCGGGCTCGACCCGGTGGGGGTGGTGGCGCATCCGGCGACGGCGGCGAGGGTGGCGACGGCGGCGAGCACCGCGACGCCGCGACGGGCCATGCGGCCGAATCGGACGGCGGCGGCCGGGGCGGAGAGGGCAGAGCTGGGCATCGGTGAGGTCATCCACGGGAGGCGTGCGCCGGCCGTGAGGAACGGCGTCGCCGGGTCAGGTACGTCGGGGGCCGGAGCGGCGGCGGGAGCGTCGTCCGGTCGGGCCGGGTCCTGTCTAGCACAGCGATCTTGACGGCCACCCGTGGACGGATCGGTCCACCCGACCGCGGTCTTGCGGCGGTCCTCGTCGACTCGGGCGAGCCCCGCCCGGGTCAGGGCGCGGTCCGAGTGGACGCCCCGCCGGGTCAGGGGGCGGACTCGAGCAGGCGGCGGCGCTCCGTCTCGAGGTCGGCGATGCGGCGCCGCAGCTCGCTGGTGCGCTCCGCGTCGCCCTCGGCATCCGCCCGCTGCGAGGCGCCCAGCAGCTCCGCCTTCTCGCGCAGGATGTCGCGCACCACCAGGTCGGAGACCACGCTGCGGCAGTAGCGCTCCACCCGATCCGGGCGCTCCAGGATCGGCGCGATGCTCAGCTGCACCACCAGGTCGCCGAAGCCGGTGGGCGCCTGCTCGGCGAGCGACGACACCCAGCCGAGCGACGACATCCGGTCGAGGTTCGCCGCGACCAGGTCGCGCACCACGGCGAGGCTCGTGTTGTGGAAGCGGATGCGCATCGCCCGCGACGCCAGCTCCGGCCCGACCGCGTCGGGCTGCTGCAGGATCGCGATGAGCGCGTCGCGCTCGCTGCGGGTGACCGGGTCGGTCGGCAGGTCGGTGATCTGCGCGCGACGCGGGGACCCCATCGGGTCGCCGCCGGGAACGCCCATGCCGCCGGCCGCGTCGGCCTGCGCGATGCCGTCCTGGATGGGGTCGCCGGTGCGCGGAGCGGCCGGACCGCCGTTCGGGGCGCTGGGGCGTCCGGATGCGCCGGGGCCGCCCGGTCCGCCGGGTCGGGAGGTCGGCCCGCCCGGCCCGCGTCCGTCGCGCGCGGCAGCCCGCCCGCCGTCGCGCTCGTCGCGCGAGCGCGAATCGGAGCGGCCGGTCGCTTCCTTCACCGCCCGAGTCGCGTCGGAGATCTCGAGGCCGAGCAGACCGGCGAGGCGACGCGTGTACACCTCGCGGAGCGTGATGTCGCGGATGCTCGCCACGGCCGGCGCCCCCGCGCGAAGCGCCGACACCCGCCCCTCCACCGTCTCGCGATCGAATTCCTCGATGCGCTGGCGGATCATGAATTCGTACATGGGCACGCGGCTCTCCACGAGCGCCTGCACCGACTCGTCGCCCTGCTCGAGGCGGAGGTCGCACGGGTCGAGGCCTTCGGGTCCGATCGCCACGTACGTCTGAGCGGCGAACCTCTGCTCTTCGGCGAACGCGCGGGTCGCCGCCTTCTGCCCCGCCGCGTCCGGGTCGAAGGTGAAGACCACCTCGCCGGAACGCCCCGCCACGTCGGCGTTGTCGGTGTCGCCGAGGATGCGGCGCAGGATCTTGATGTGGTCGACGCCGAACGAGGTGCCGCAGGTGGCGACCGCGGTGGTGACGCCGGCGAGGTGGCAGGCCATCACATCCGTGTAGCCCTCGACGACGACGACGCGGTGCCCCTTCGCGATGTCGCGACGGGCGAGGTCGAGGCCGTAGAGCACCTGGCTCTTGTGGTAGATCGACGTCTCGGGGGTGTTGAGGTACTTGGGGCCCTTGTCCTGGTCG
>JBHIXX010000054.1:0-12101 GCA_041984585.1 Pseudolysinimonas sp.
GATGCCGCTGCACAACCTGTGGCCCGTCACCGCCCAGGAGCGCTCCCTGTCGGTGAAGTTCCTGCGGCCCTGATCGGTCGCTGATCAACCGGATTCCACGCGGAGCTGCTGGGTAGCGGCGTCGCGGCCGCGCTCACGACCTCCGAGCGCGGGCGCGCGTCCGAGCACGGGCGCAAGACGGGGCGCGAGAACCCGCGCTTCCGCCCGCCCGCCGACGAGGCCGAGCGGACGGTGCCCGGCGAGCTGCAGCCGCCGCATCGTGAGCAGCTGCACGAGGTTGCCCAGGTGCAGGCTCGGCGCCGTCGGGTCGAAGCCGCAGTAGTAGACGATCGGCGGACCGGCGAGCAGCTCTTTGAGCGCGTCGGCGTCGGTGGAGACGTGGACCAGGCCGCGCCAGGTCAGCTCGTCCCAGACGTCGTCGAAGGCCGGGTCGTTGCTCTGGCTCGCGAGGGACTCGGATGCGGGCACCGGGACAGGCTACCCGCTCGCGGCGGGCCGCCCCGGCGCGCGCGACCCCGCACGGTCGTGGCGGGCGAGCCGCGCGTCGAGCCCGGCCCGCACGGCGGGCCACTCGTCGTCGGTGACGGAGTACACCACCGTGTCGCGCACCGTGCCGTTGGCGAGCACCATGTGCCGGCGCAGCACGCCGTCCTGCTTGGCGCCGAGCCGTTCGATCGCCGCACGCGATTGCCGGTTGTGCCAGTGGGTGCGGAACTCGACGGCGATGCAGCCGAGGTCGTCGAACGCGCGGGCGAGCAGCATCCGCTTCGCCTCGGGGTTGATCCCCGTGCCCTGCGCGGCGACGCCGAGCCAGGTCGACCCGATCTCGAGCCGCCGGTTCGCGGCGTCGAGGTTGAGGTACGTGGTCATGCCCACCGCACGGCCGCTGCCCGCGTCGACGATCGCCCAGGGCGACATCCGTCCCTCGCGCTGCAGCCCGAGTCGGCGCTCGATCTCGGCGACCATCCGCTCGGGCGACGGGATGGTCGTGTACCAGGCGCGCCAGAGCTCGTCGACCGTGACCGCCGCGCCGAGGTCGTCGGCGTGGTCCGGGGAGAGCTGCTCGAGGCGCGCGCGGGCGCCGGTCAGCGTCGGGGCGAGCGCGAAGTCGTGCACGGCCCGACAGTACCGGGCGGGCTCAGCGCCGCCGCACCGCGCGCTTGTAGGGCGACACCGTCGGCTCGCCGGGGAGGTGGAACCGCCACGGATAGGCATCCGTGCCGCCGTCGCCGGAGACGCCGGTCCGCGGCCCGGTGACGACCTCGGGGGCCGGATGCGGCGCGAGGTCGAGGCCGAACTCCTCGCCCAGCACGGCGCCGTCGTCGGCGAGGGTGATGCCGAGCGCCACGCACAGCCGCGCGGGGCCGCGGGCGAGGTCGCGGTCGGAGCGCGACGTCGTGCGCCGCTCGCGCGCAAGGTCGACCCCGTCGACCACCTCGCCCGCCCGCATCAGCACCGCGGTGGCGACGCCCTCCGGACCGCAGACCACGTTGGCGCAGACGTGCATGCCGTAGGTGAAGTAGACGTAGAGCCGGCCCGGCGGCCCGTACATGGTGGCCGTGCGCGGCGTCGGGCCGCGGAACGCGTGCGACCCGGGGTCCTGCTCGCCGAGGTACGCCTCCACCTCGGTCAGCCGCACGCTTACGCCCCGTCCGTGCAGCACGGCGCCGAGCAGCCGCGGCGCGACCTCGGTGGCCGGATGACCCAGCAGCGCCGTGAGGTCGGTGGTCATCGCGCGGTCGGCGGCCGTCGAAGGGGCCCGGAGCGCGGGGCCGGGTCGGGCGGGATCAGGCGGGGCCCATCCCGAACACGACGGACGCGACGATCGCGAGGGTGACGAAGACGACGGCGAGCCCGATCAGCAGCGGCAGCACCCAGGGCCGCCGCTGGTCCTTCTCGCGCCGCCAGTCCTTCGCGTACTCGCGGCGTTCGTGGCGGTCGTTGTTGCCGGACAGGGTCATCGGGTCCTCCGGGGGTGTCGGCAGGGCCGGCGTCAGCCGGCGGTCGGGGTGCCTGGGGTGGGGGCGCCCGAGGTCGGGGCGCCTGAGGTCGGCGGGGCGGGGGCGAGGCGGCGCACCGTCTCGGTGAGCTGCGCGAGCTGCTCGGCGACGCGCTCGGGGGCGGTTCCGCCGACGCCGGACCGCGACGCGATCGAGCCTGCGACGGTGAGCACGCCGCGCACCGCGGGGGTGAGCCGCGCGTCGATGGCGGCGTAGTCGGCGTCGCTCGGCTCGTCGAGCTCGATGCCGCGCTCCTCGCAGAACCGAACGAGCGCACCGGTGATCTCGTGCGCCTCGCGGAACGGCACGCCCTCGCGCACCAGGTGATCGGCCACGTCGGTGGCGAGCGAGAAGCCCTGCGGAGCCAGCTCCGCCATCCGCTCGGTGTCGAATTCGAGGGTCGCGACCATGCCGGCGAACGCGGGCAGCAGCACCTCGAGGGTGTCGACAGCGTCGAACACCGGCTCCTTGTCCTCCTGCAGGTCGCGGTTGTAGGCGAGCGGCAGGCCCTTCAGCGTGGTGAGCAGCCCGGTGAGGTCGCCGATCAGCCGCCCGGACTTGCCGCGCGCCAGCTCGGCGATGTCGGGGTTCTTCTTCTGCGGCATGATGCTCGAGCCGGTCGACCAGGCGTCGTGCAGCCGCGCGATCGCCACCTCGCGGGTCACCCACAGGATGACGTCTTCGGCGAAGCGCGACAGGTCGACGCCGATCTGCGCCGCGATGTACGCGAACTCGGCGGTGACATCCCGCGACGAGGTCGCGTCGATCGAGTTCGGCATCGGCTCGGCGAGCCCCAGCTCGGCGGCGATGGGGCGCGGGTCGAGCCCGAGCGCTCCCCCGGCCAGTGCGCCGGCGCCGTACGGCGACGCGGTGGCGCGGGCGCGCCAGTCGCGCAGCCGCTCCAGGTCGCGCACCAGCGGCCAGGCGTGGGCCAGCAGGTGGTGGGCGAGCAGCACCGGCTGGGCGTGCTGCAGGTGCGTGCGGCCGGGCATCACGGCATCCGGATGCGCGCTCGCCTGCCCGGCGATCGCGTCGACGAGCTGCACCAGGTGGTGCCCGATCGACGCGGCGTGGTCGAGCAGGAACATCCGGATGAGGGTGGCGATCTGGTCGTTGCGGCTGCGTCCGGCGCGCAGCTTGCCGCCGAGCTCGGGGCCGAGTTCGGCGACGAGCGCGGCCTCGAGCGCGCCGTGCACGTCCTCGTCGTCGGGCCCGGCGACGAGGCTGCCGTCGTCGACCCGCGCGGCGAGCGCGTCGATGCCGGCCAGCATGCGCTCGAGCTCGGCGGCGTCGAGGTAGCCGGCCGCGGCGAGGGCCCGCGCGTGGGCGCGCGACCCCGCCAGGTCGTAGGGCGCGAGCCGCCAGTCGAAGTGCGTCGACCGGCTCAGCGCCGCCAGCTCGGGCGACGGCCCGCCCGCGAATCGGGCTCCCCACAGCTTCGCCATGTCGTGCTCCTCCGTTCCGGTCGACCCCGGGGGCGGCGTGCCGCCCCGCACGGGTCAGTCGGTGAGGTCCCGCTTCGCCGAGATCTTCGAGGGCAGGCTCCACAGCTCGATGAACCCCTTGGCGAGGGACTGGTCGAACGTGTCGCCGGTGTCGTAGGTGGCCAGCGAGAAGTCGTACAGGCTCTGCGAGCTCTTGCGGCCGGTGACCGTCGCGCGCCCGCCCTGCAGCGTCATCCGGATGTCGCCCGACACGTGCTGCTGGGTGTGGTCGATGAACGCGTCGAGGCCGCGCTTGAGTCCGGAGAACCACAGTCCGTCGTAGACCAGGTTCGCCCACTCGGTCTCGACGCCGCGCTTGTAGCGGTTGACGTCGCGCTCGAGCGTGAGGTTCTCGAGCTCCTCGTGCGCGGCGATCAGCGCGATCGCGCCGGGCGCCTCGTAGACCTCGCGGCTCTTGATGCCGACGAGGCGGTCCTCGACCATGTCGATCCGTCCGACGCCGTGGCGGCCGGCGAGCGCGTTCATCTGCTGCACCGCCTCGAGCGGGGTGACGGCCGCGCCGTCGATCGCCACCGGGACGCCCTGCTCGAAGGTGATGGTGACCTCGTCGGCGGGGCCGTCGAGCGACGGGTCCTGGGTGTACTCGTAGAGGTCCTCGATGGGCCCGTTCCACGGCTCCTCGAGGAAGCCGGTCTCGACCGCGCGTCCCCACACGTTCTTGTCGATCGAGTAGGGGTTCTTCTTGCTCTGCTTGATGGGGAGCTGGTGCTCCTCGGCGTAGACGATCGCCTTGTCGCGGGTGAGCGCGAGGTCGCGCACCGGCGCGATGCTCGACAGCTCCGGGGCGAGCGCGGCGACGGCCGCCTCGAAGCGCACCTGGTCGTTGCCCTTGCCGGTGCAGCCGTGCGCGACCGAGTCGGCGCCGAGCTCCTTCGCGACGCGCGCGAGGTGGTACGAGATCAGCGGACGGCTGAGCGCCGAGACCAGCGGGTACTTCTTCTGGTACATCGCGTTGGCCTTGAGTGCGGGCATCAGGTAGTCGGATGCGAACTCGTCCTTCGCGTCGACGACGACCGACTCCACGGCGCCGCAGTCGAGCGCGCGCTGACGGATGTCGTCCATGTCCTCGCCGCCCTGTCCGACGTCGACGGCGAGGGCGACGACCTCCTTGCCGGTGGCGTCCTTCAGCCAGCCGATTCCCACCGAGGTGTCGAGTCCGCCCGAGTAGGCGAGGACGACGCGTTCTGCCATGGTTCCTGGTTCTCCTTGGGTCTTCGTGATCGAGTCTAGTTTTCGCGGCGGGGCCCGATGACCGCCGCCGACCGGGCGCGCGGCCCGGCGCCGCGGCCTCCGAACGGGGCGGCGACGCGCGCACGCCCGGAAGCTAGGGTGGCGGCATGAGCGACCAGCCGCCGCCCGCCGTCCCGCCCGCGCCGCGCTACGGGGAGTACGCCCCCGGCTACCAGCCGGGCGCCACGCCCCCGCCGCCGCCCGCGGCGTCGTACAGTTACGGCCCGCCGCCGACGGCTCCCGCCGCCGGTCCCCGCCGGCGCAAGACGTGGGACATCGTGCTCACCATCGTGTTCCTCGCGCTGGGCCTGTTCGGCCTGGCGCTCGGGCTGATGTACGCCGCGATCTTCTCGGCGCCCGACCTGCTCGACGAGGCGCTGCGCGCGCAGGGCTACGGCGGGTTCGACGGCGAGGTCGGGGCGGCGCCCGCGATCATCGCCATCTCGCACGTCGTGCTCTACCTCGTCGCGGTGGGTCTCAGCATCCCGCTGATGCTGCGCGGCGTCGTCGCGTTCTGGATCCCGCTCGCCGCGGGCCTGATCGCCGCGGTGATCTTCTGGACCACGCTGACCGGCGTGTTCCTCAGCGACCCGGGACTGATGTCGCAGTTCACCTGAGTCGCCGCCGGCGCTCGTCGCCGTCCGCGTGATCGCGGGCGGGATCGTCATCCGGCGCTCTTCTCGAGCAGCCAGACCAGCAGCGCCTTCTGGGCGTGCAGGCGGTTCTCCGCCTCGTCCCAGATGACGCTCTGCGGGCCGTCGATGACCTCCGGCGCCACCTCGTAGCCGCGATCCGCGGGCAGGCAGTGCAGGAAGATCGCGTCGGACTTCGCGAGGCTCATCAGCTCCGGGGTCACCTGGAATGAGCCGAAGGTCGCGACGCGGTGCGCCTTCTCCTCCTCCTTGCCCATCGACACCCAGGTGTCGGTGACCACGACGTCGGCGCCGGCGACCGACTCGTGCGGGTCGGTGTAGAGCGTCACCGATCCGCCGGTGCGCGCGGCGATCGCGTCGGCGTCGGCGACCACGGCATCCGCGGGGCTGAACTCCTCCGGTGCGGCGACCCGCACGTGCATGCCCGCGGTCGCACAGGCGAGCAGGTAGCTCTGCCCCATGTTGCTCGCGCCATCGCCGAGGAAGGTGACGGTGAGTCCGGCGAGCTCGCCCTTGTGCTCCCGGATGGTGAGCAGGTCGGCGAGCAGCTGGCAGGGGTGGAAGTCGTCGGACAGCGCGTTGACGACGGGAACGGTGGTGCCCGCGGCCATCTCCTCGAGCCCCGACTGCGCGTAGGTGCGCCAGACGATGGCGGCGACCATCCGCTCCAGCACGCGGGCGGTGTCACTCGGCGTCTCCTTGCCGCCGAGCTGGCTGCTCGCGGTGGAGATGATGAGCGGGCTGCCGCCGAGGTCGGCGATGCCCACCGCGAACGAGACGCGGGTGCGGGTCGACGACTTGTCGAAGATCACCGCGACGGTCTGCGGTCCGGCGAGCGGGGTGCGGCTCCACCGGTCGGCCTTGATCGCCGCGGCGAGGTCGAGCACCTCCGCCTGCTCGGCGGGCGTCAGGTCGTCGTCGCGCAGGAAGTGGCGGGTCATGCGGTCTCTCCGTCCGGAAGGGCAGGGGTCGGGTCGGCGGGCTCGGCGGGTGCGGGCTCGGCAACGGTCGCCGGGTCGGCGGGGGTCGGGTCGGCGGCTGCGGGCTCGGTCGGCGTCGCATCCTCGGCCGCCAGCGCGGACTCGAGGTCGGCGAGCGCCGTCTGGAAGATCAGCGCGAACGCGGCCACGTCCTCGGCGCTGACGATGAGCGGCGGGGCGAGCCGGATGCGGTCGTCGGTCGCCGCGTTGACGATCAGCCCCAGCTCGAGCGCGCGCGTTGCGAGGCGCTTCGCCACCGGACGGGTGAGACCGATGCCGACCAGCAGTCCGGCGCCCTGCACGTCGGCGACGAGCGGCGACGCCATCCCGTCGATGGCGCTGCGGATCTGCTCGCCGCGCACCCGCGCGTTGTCGACCAGAGCAGCGGTCTCGATGTGCTCCAGCACGGCGTTCGCGGTCGCCGTCGCCAGCGGGTTGCCGCCGAACGTGGTGCCGTGGTCGCCCGGCTGGAACAGCTCCGCGGCGTCGCCGAATGCCACCACCGCGCCGATGGGGAAGCCGCCGCCGATGCCCTTGGCGAGAGCCACCACGTCGGGCGTCACCCCCGCCTGCTGGTAGGCGAACCACGAGCCGGTGCGTCCCGCGCCGGTCTGGATCTCGTCGACGATCAGCAGGGCGCCGTGGCGCTGCGTGATCTCCCGCGCCGCCGCCAGATAGCCCTCGGGCAGGTCGAGAACGCCCGCCTCCCCCTTGATCGGCTCCAGCACGAGTGCGGCGACGTCGTCGCCCATCGCGGCCTCCAGCGCCTCGATGGTCGACGGCAGGTGCTCCACCCCCGGCAGCAGCGGCTCGAACGGGGCGCGCATGGCCGGCTTGCCCGTCAGGGCGAGCGCACCCGTGGTGCGGCCGTGGAAGCCGTTCTCGAGCGCCAGGATGCGCGGCCGCCCCGTGCGCCGGGCCAGCTTGACCGCCGCCTCCATCGCCTCGGTGCCGGAGTTGCAGAAGAACACCCGGTCTCCCCCGGTGAGGCGGGCGAGCCGGTGCGCGAGCTCGATGGCCGGGACGGAGGCGAAGTAATTGGAGACGTGGGCGACCCGACCGGCCTGCTCGGTCACCGCCCGCGTGAACGCCGGATGCGCGTGCCCGAGCGCGTTGACGGCGATGCCGGCGAGGAAGTCGAGGTACTCGCGCCCGTCGACGTCCCACACCCGCATCCCCTCGCCGTGCGAGATCACCGCGAGCGGGGCGGGCAGCGAGCGCATCATCACGCCGGAGAAGTGCGCGGTCAGCGCGTCGGTCTGGGGCGTGGTGCTCATAGTGCTGTCGGTGCTCTCTTCGGTGGTGCGGGTGGTGCCTGTCGTGCCTGTGCTGCCTGTCGTTCCGGGGTCGTGGACGGTGGCGTGCGTGTCGTCGGAGAGGGTCATCCGGCCACCACCTCGGTGCCGATTCCGGCATCCGTGAAGATCTCCAGCAGGATCGAGTGCGGCCGCCGGCCGTCGATGATGGCCGCCTTCTCCACGCCGCCCTCGACCGCCTCGAGGCAGGCCGTCATCTTGGGGATCATGCCGCTCTCAAGCGTCGGCAGCAGGCGCATCAGCGCCGTCGTCGTGATCTCGGAGACGAGCGAGTCGCGGTCGGGCCAGTTCGCGTACAGGCCGGCGACGTCGGTCAGCACGACCAGCTTCTCGGCCTCCAGCGCGACGGCGAGCGCCGCCGCCGCCGAGTCGGCGTTGACGTTGAGCGACTGGCCCGGATGGTCGAGGTCGGGCGCGATCGACGACACCACCGGGATGAGGCCGGCGTCGAGCGCTGCGAGCACCCCGGCGGGGTCCACCTCCACGACGTCGCCGACCAGGCCGATGTCGACCAGGTGCCCGTCGACCTCGACCCCCTTGCGGCGGCCGCGGAACAGCCCGGCGTCTTCGCCGGAGATCGCGGACGCGAGCGGGCCGTGCTCGTTGATGAGACTCACCAGTTCGCGGCTCACCTGACCGGTGAGCACCATCCGCACGACGTCCATCGCCTCGGGCGTGGTCACACGGTAGCCGGCGGTGAACTCGCTCGGGATACCGAGCTTGTCGAGCATCGCGGTGATCTGCGGGCCGCCGCCGTGCACGACCACCGGGCGCAGCCCGACGTGCCGCAGGTAGACCATGTCGGTCGCGAACGCGCGCTTCAGCTCGTCGTCGACCATCGCGTTGCCGCCGAACTTGACCACGACGATCGAGCCGGCGAAGCGCCGCAGCCACGGCAGCGACTCGATCAGCACCGCCGTCTTCTCGGCGGCGCCGATGGCGCGCGCGTCCGCCTCCAGGTCGGCGACCGAGATGCTCCCCGTCGCCGGCCCGGTCGTGGTGATGACGCCGGTCATCGGCGACGCGCCGCCACCCCCGGCGGCGCTCTCACCCCCGGGCGCGTCCGAATCGGTCGGGTCCCCCGTCATGCTCTCCCCCGTCATGAGCTGTAGGCCGAGTTCTCGTGCACGTAGTCGTGCGTGAGGTCGTTGGTGTAGATCGTCGCGGCCGCGTTGCCCGCGTGCAGGTCGAGCAGCACATGGGTCTCGCGCGGTGTGAGGTCGACCTCGTCGCGGGGCCGGTCCGGCCCGCCCGCGTGGCAGACCCGCACGCCGTTCATCGTCACGTCGACGTCGTAGGGGTCGAAGGCCGCCTGCGTGGTGCCGATCGCCGCGAGCACCCGGCCCCAGTTGGGGTCGTTGCCGAACACGGCGGCCTTGAACAGGTTGTTCCGCGCGATGGAGCGTCCCACCTCGACCGCGTCGGCCTCCGTCGCCGCCCCCGTCACCTCGATGACGATGTCGTGCGACGACCCCTCGGCGTCGCGCTGCAGCTGCCGGGCCAGATCGACGCAGAGCGCCGTCAGCTCGTCGACGAACAGCTCGAACTCCGGCACGATCCCGGATGCCCCCGACGCCATCAGGGTCACCTGGTCGTTGGTCGACATGCAGCCGTCGGAGTCGAGGCGGTCGAAGCTCACGCCGGTCGCCCGACGCAGCGCCGCGTCCAGCTCGCCGGCGCCCAGCTCGGCGTCGGTCGTGATGACGACGAGCATCGTCGCGAGGCCCGGGGCGAGCATGCCGGCGCCCTTCGCCATGCCGCCGATCGTCCAGCCGTTGCGCTCGCGCACCGCGGTTTTCGGCACCGAGTCGGTGGTCATGATCGCGCGGGCCGCATCCGCCCCGCCGTCGGCGGCGAGCGCCGCGACCGCCGCGGGCACGCCGACCAGCAGCGACTCGCGCGGCAGCGGCTCGCCGATGAGACCGGTCGAGCACACCTGCACCTCGCCGGCGCCGGTCTCGAGCCCGGTGGCGGTGAGCGAGACCG
Organism: Pseudolysinimonas sp.; assembly: GCA_041984585.1. GTDB lineage: Bacteria > Actinomycetota > Actinomycetes > Actinomycetales > Microbacteriaceae > Pseudolysinimonas_A. The sequence continues at coordinate 9,671 of JBHIXX010000054.1, forward strand.
CGACCGCTTCGGCGGTGGCGTGCGTGGTCTGGAAGCCCTCGTGCCCGGTGAAGCAGTTCGCGCCGCCCGAGTTGAGCACGATCGCCTTCGCCGCTCCCCCGGCGATCGCCTGCTGCGACCAGAGGATCGGGTTCGCCTTCGCCCGGTTCGACGTGAACACGGCCGCGGCGGCGTCGAGCGGTCCGCGGTTGACGACGAGCGCCAGGTCGGGCCGGCCCTCGCCCTTCAGCCCGGCGTGGATGCCGGCGGCCTCGAATCCGGATGCGGCGGTCACGGTCACGGGGCGACTCCGTCCACGGGGAGGCCCAGGGTCTCGTCGAGGCCCAGGGCGAGGTTGAGGGACTGCACGGCCGCGCCGGCCGTGCCCTTCACGAGGTTGTCGATCGCGCTGACGGCGACGACGCGGTGCGCCTTCTCGTCGACGGCGAGGCCGACCAGGCAGGTGTTCGCGCCGGTCGCATCGCCGGACGAAGGGAAGACGCCCTCCGGCAGCAGCCGCACGAACTGCTCGCCGAGGTAGGCGGTCTCCCACGCGGCGCGCACGTCGGCCGGGCTGACCCCGGGCGCGAGCTCCGCGGTGGATGTCGCGAGGATGCCGCGCGCCATCGGCACGAGCACCGGGGTGAACGAGATCTCGACGCCCGACCCGCCGGCGGCGGCGAGGTTCTGCACGATCTCGGGGATGTGGCGATGCACACCGCCGACCTGGTACGCCGACGCGGACCCGAGGATCTCGGCCGCCAGCAGGTTCGTCTTCAGCGCCCGCCCGGCGCCCGAGGGGCCGACCGCGAGCACGCTCACCACGTCGTCCGCCTCGATGACACCGGCGCGGATGCCGGGGGCCAGCCCCAGCGTCACCGCGGTGACGTTGCAGCCGGGAACCGCGATCCGGGTCGCGCCGGCCAGCTGCGCCCGCTGGGTGCCGCCGCCGGCGAGCACCAGCTCGGGCATGCCGTAGGTCCAGGCGCCGTGGTACTCGCCGCCGTAGTACTCCGCCCAGGCGTCGGCGCTGGAGAGCCGGTGGTCGGCGCCGCAGTCGACCACCACCACGTCGTCGGGGAGCTGCGCGGCGATCGCCCCCGAGGCGCCGTGCGGCAGCGCGAGCAGCACGACGTCGGCGCCCGCGAGATTCTCCGCAGTCGTGTCGACGAGCGTGAGGTGCCCGAGCGACACCAGGTGCGGGTGCACGGCGGCGAGCGGCTGCCCCGCGTTGCTGTGCGCGGTGACGGTGGTCACCTCGAACTCGGGGTGCGCGGAGAGCAGACGCAGCAGCTCTCCGCCGGCGTAGCCGCTGGCGCCGGCGACGGCGACGGTCACAGACATGGAACCAACCTCAGGATGACGGGACGTGGGGTCAGGAGCACGCGGCTCCGCGGGGCGGCGACGTCGCCCGGCTCACGGCCAGTCCGCTGATCAGCGGCGCGACGTCGCCTCGAGTCGGCGCGCACGACGGACCGCACGGAGCTCGAAGCTCCGGATGCCATCCCGCGTCAGGTCCACACCGCCACCCTACTGGTTGTTCACCCGACCGGGCTAACGTGGATGTCGTGAGCCGGGCTCAGACGGCGCCCGCACGAACCAGAACGAGGAACGATGGCTGACCTCAGCTCCCTGATGAAGATGATCCCCGTCGGCGATATCGCCAAGCAGGTGGGTGTCGACGAGAACGTCGCCAACCTCGCCGTGCAGCAGATCCTGCCCGGCCTGATCAGCGGAATGGCCGCCAACGCGGCGGACCCGAAGGGTGCCGCGTCGCTCGCGAACGCGGTCAGCCACGACCGCGGAGGCATCCCGACCAGCGTCGCGGACGTCGACGTCGAGGACGGCGCCAAGATCGTCAAGAACATCTTCGGCGGCAACTCCGACACCGTCGCGACGAAGCTCGCCGACAGCAGCAGCGCAGCCGACGTCACCGGCGACCTGATCAAGCAGATCCTGCCGATCGTCGCCCCGATCGTGCTCGCCTGGCTCGCCAACCAGTTCATGGGCAAGAAGGAGGAGGAGCCCGAGGCGGAGTCGACCGACGTGCTCGGCGGTCTCCTCGGCGGCCTGCTCGGCGGTGGTGGCGGTTCGACCGGCGGCGGCGCCACCGGCGACCTCATCGGCGGGCTGCTCGGCGGCCTGCTCGGCGGCGGCAAGAAGTAGTCGCCCACCACGACGGAGAGAGGGCCGGGAGCGTTCGCGCTCCCGGCCCTCTCGCGTGCGGTCGGGCTGCTACTCGCGCAGCGTGGCGCCGAGAGCGGCCGCGGCGGTGACGCCGGCCAGCTTCGCCTCGGTCGCCTCCGCGGCGGTGAGGGTGCGGTCGAGCGCGCGGAACGCCTGGACCTGTGTGCGAAACGCCTCCGGGTCTGCCGACTCCCCGACGAAGCGCTCGACCAGCGGGTGCTCGGGCGCCAGCAGGACGAAGGTCGCCCCGAAGATGGTGTCGATC
>JBHIXX010000055.1:0-11913 GCA_041984585.1 Pseudolysinimonas sp.
GTCGATCGCCCGGCGTTCGATCGCGGCGCCCTCGTCGGGGTCGAGACCGACGGTCTGCTCGGCGATGATGCGGGCGTGACGCGGGGTGAGCGCACCGTCACGCAACGCGGCGAGCGTGGCGGGGAGCCGGTCGCTCCAGTCCGACGCCTCGGAGGCGAGCCGATCGGCGGTGCGCTCGGGCACGCGCAGCGCCGCCGCCAGCTCGGCGCGGAACGACCGGTGGGAGATGTCGGACCCCGGCTCGGTCAGCGCCTGCCGCGCCACGTCGATGAGCTCGGCGCGCATCGCCGTGATCGAGGCGAGCATGCGGTCGGCGGCGACGACGGCGTCGAGGATGTCGCCGGATGCGGATGCGGTTGCGGAGGCAGTCGAGGGGTCGGTCGGCGCGATCGACGGATGCGCGGGCGGGGTCGCCGCGCCCGGGTCCGTGATCGCCTTCATGTCACTGACGATGCCACCGACCACCGACATTCGAGCCGTCGAAACCCCCTCTGACCGGGCGTTCCTGTGGAGAGGTCGCCGGGCCGGCGCTGTGAAGGATAGGCGGCCGCCGGGTGCGGAGGGCAGACAGGCGGCGAACCGGCACGTGGGACGCCGCCGGTGGGCAGACAGGTGGGGAGGGCAGACCAGGTGCGGCTCAGCCCACCTCGTACCGGGGTCCGCGCGGAGCGGGCGACGCGGTGGGGGTGGCGGGCACGACGGTGGTGGGCGCACCGCTCTCGAACCCCTGCAGCACCCCCTCCGCCTCCGCGGCGAGCGCGCGCAGCCGCTCGAGCGACACCGACGCCTCGGCGCGGGTACGGGAGCCCTGCAGGCAGAACGATCCGATGATGGAGCCGTCGGATCCGTGGATGGGGTAGCCGGCGTAGAAGTTGATGAACGACACGTCGACCAGCGGGTTGGTGCGGAAGCGCGGGTCTTTGCCGGTGTCGGGGATGATCAGCGGCGCGCCCTGCTCGACGGTGTGCTTGCAGAACGACAGCTCGTAGGGCACCGACTCGGGCATCACGTCGGTGTTGTTGGCGTAGTAGAGCCGGTCGCCGTCGACGAGCGAGACGACGGCGAGCTCGACGTGGAACGCCTTCTGCGCCTGCTCGGCGAGGCGACGCAGCTCGGGGGCTCCGCCGTCGCGGGCGAGTTCGACGACCTTGCCGGTGCCGCTCCACTGCCACGTGCGGTCGCGCTGGGCGCCGCGGCTCTGCGGGTCGGGCCGCGACTCGATGAGCAGCGGTGCGAGTTCGTCGGCGATGCGGGAGGCGAACTCGCCGTAGACGACGGCCATCGCGCCCGTGTGCCGACGCCGCGCGTACCAGGGGAGTTCCACGTAGGCGACGCCGCGTTCCGCCGCCACCTCGCGCAGCACGCCGTTGAGCCGCTCGCGGTGCGCCTCGGTGAGCCGCGCGACGACGCCGTCGTAGGCGCGGAAGGAGCGGATCGGCGGCACGCCGACGAGGGCGACCACGGCATCCGGATGCAGTCGGGGCACGATGCCGTCGACGTAGTCGCGCACCTCGGTGCGGAAGCGGGAGACGGGGGTGAGCCGCAGCGCGTCGTTGAAGCCGACGGTGGTGATGACCGCGTCGACGGTGTCGAGGTCGCGGTCGCCGACCCAGGCGAGGGCGGAGGCGGCGTTCATCGCGTCGGCGCCGACGAGGTCGGCGTCGCACGCCCGGCCGGTGCGCGCGGCGAGCGCGGGCGCGAGCTGCCCGACCAGGCTGAGCTGGTGCGTGGTGACGCCCCAGCCGGCGGAGGGGCCGTTGCCGACGACGAGGATGCGGTCTGCGGCGGGGTCGCCGGAGCGGACCGCGGGCACGTCGCTGGGGCGCGGTCGGCTGCGCAACCGCAGCATCCGGAACGCGTACCAGGCGCGCAGCGCGACGTGCAGGGGCGATCGAAACACGGGAGAGGTGACCTCCGCGGACTCGGTCTGATCCTGGGGAGACGTTAGCGCCCTCTCATCGGTCGCATCCGGATCGCCACCCGGGGATTCCGGATCGTTATGCGACGGAGAACGGCTGCCGGATGAGGGTGCGCACCCGGTCGGCGGGCACGCGGCGCGGGTCGGAGAGGTGGATCTCGTGCCGGGCGCCGCTCGGTGCGCCGCCACGGTCGGCGATGAAGCGGTGCAGCGTGGCGACCGCCGCATCCCGGGTGTCGGCGCGGCCGAGGTGCATCACCTGCGCGCTCTGCCCCTCGCGGAACCGCCCGTAGTGGATGCCGTGCGGCCGCGCCTGCGGGCGCTGCACGGTGGGCAGCACCTCGGCGACCATCTCGGCGGTGACGGCGTCGGGCACGCGCACCATCGCCGTCCAGGTCCACTCGTCCCGGTCGGCGGGGGGCGGCGCCGCGGGCGACCCGGGCCAGCCCCACAGCGTCTCGAGCGGCATCACGACGAACACCTCGCCGGTGCGGGCGCGCACCTCGGCGCGCAGCGCGTAGGCGACGGGGAACAGGCCCGCCACCGCATCCTGGTAGGCGGGTCCGTCGGGCGACCCCGCGCCGCGCACCTGCAGGAACGGCCACTCGGGCACGTCGACCACCGCCGGGCGCACGAGCCGGGCGGAGTAGAACTCGTGGGACGATTCCTGAGTGAGCACTGACCCCCGACCCGGCACCCCGCCCGCCGATGCTGCGCAGGGCGCGGCTCGGGGCACCACCGGGCGTGCCCCGTCGAGAGTGACGGCGGCGGACGTCGCGCGATCGCTCGGCATCTCGCGCGCGACGGTCGGATTCGTCTTCAACGACACCCCGGGGCAGACCATCTCGGAGCCGACCCGGCAACGCGTCCTCGCGGAGGCCGAACGGCTGGGATACCGCCCGCATTCCGCCGCGCGCGCGCTGGCGAGCGGGCGGAGTCATATCGTGCTGCTGCTGCTCCCGGACTGGCCGATGGACCACAGCATCCGCACCAACATCGACGAGGCATCGCTCGTCCTCGACCGGGCGGGCTACTCGCTCGTGACGACGGCCCCGCACCCGGGCGGTCAGGCGGTTCCCCTGTGGGAGAGTCTGCGCCCGGATGTGGTGCTCTCACTCGCTCCGATCCCTCCCGACCAGGCGGCGGCGGTGCAGGCGACCGGGACGATCGCGCTCTTCCCCGGCAGCGACGACCGTGGACTCCGCCAGGGACTCGGCTTCGCCGACGGACCCCGGTTGCAGGTCGAGCATCTCGTCGCGGGGGGCCGGCGTCGCCTCGCCTATGCCGCGACGCCCGATCCGCGCCTCGAGGGCCTCGACCGGGAGCGCGCCGACCTCGCGGCCGCCACCTCGGCTTCCCTCGACGTGGAACTCGTCGGCACGGCTCCGATCGATTCGGCCAACGCGCCCGACGCCGTGGCCCGATGGATCGCGGACGGGGTCGACGGCGTGGTGGCCTACAACGACGACATCGCGGCGCTCGTGCTCGGCGCGGCCCTGCGACTCGACGTCGAGGTTCCCGACCAGCTCGCGATCGTCGGCCACGACGACACCCCGCTCGCCTCGTTGCTCGTTCCGGCGCTCTCGACCGTCCGCATCGATACCGAGGGACTCGGCCGGTTCCTGGCGGAGCTCGCACTCGCCGAAGCGCGCGGCGGTGCGATGCCGGTCCCGCCGCCCGCGACGGCGGCGGTCGTTCGACGCGAAACCACCTGACCCGTCGGTGTTTGGTGTTCGGACCCTGGGCGGCTATCCTCAGGTAGCGCGCGCTAGTAGCGCGTCGCGCTCCATCGCGGCCTCTCTGACACCGGAGTCACCATGACGCTCGACAACCCGACGCCCACGACCGACACCTCTCGGACGGGCGACCCGACCGCGAACCTCCCGAAGGTGAGCGCCGGCTTCCTGGTTCTGTACGCCCTCGCCAACTTCGGGCTCTACCTGACGGTGATGATGCCCGCGCTGTTCAGCCTCCCGTACAAGGTCGGCGTGCTCGCGCCCGACGACAAGGTTCCTGTGCTCGGCTTGGTGGCGACGGTGGGCGCCGTCGTCGGCCTCATCGCGGGACCGGTCGCCGGCGCGCTCAGCGACCGCACCCACACGCGGATCGGGCGGCGCCGTCCCTGGTTTCTCGGCGGCATCGCCGTGCTCGCTCTCGCCTCGGTGCTCGTCGCCGTCGCGCCGAACGTGCCGACGCTCATGTTCGCCTGGGGACTGGTGTCCATCGGCAGCGCGGGGATCGGCGCGGCGATCACGCCGGTCGTGGCCGAACGGGTTCCCGAGTCGCAGCGCGGGCTGGTGAGCGCCCTGATCGGTGTCGCCACCCAGCTCGCGGGCGTGATGGGCTACTCGATCGGCGGCCTGCTCACCTGGAACCTGATCCTGCTCTTCCTGCTGCCGGTCATCACCCTCGCCGTTCTGGGCGGCGCCTTCCTCTTCCTTCTGCGCGAGCCGATGATCGAGCTGCCCCGGCAGAGCCTCGGCCGCACCTTCCGCGACCTCGTCTTCGATCCGCGCAAGCACCGCGACTTCTCGCTGCTGTGGTTGGGGAAGCTGTTCATGCAGACGGCGTTCGCGTTCCTGTCGACCTACCAGCTCTACTTCCTGCTCGACCGGCTGGGCTTCACCGCGGAGGAGGCCGGCGCTCGTCTCGCCCTCGCGGGCGGTATCGGCATCGTGGTGACGATGACCTTCGCCGTGGTGTCCGGCACGATCTCCGACCGGATCAAGCGGCGGAAGGGGTTCATCCTCGCCGCCACCGTGCTGGCCGCGGGCGGGCTCGGCCTGATGTCGATCACCGACGGGTTCGGCCTGTTCTTCGCGGCCGTCATGTTCATCCTGGGCGCGGCCGGGATGTTCGGCGCCGTGGACGTGGCGATGGCGAGCGACCTGGTGCCGCAGCGCGACCAGGCCGGACGGTGGATGGCGACCTACAACGTCGCGGCCACCCTCTCCACCGCGATCGCGCCGCTCGCCGGGGCCGGGCTGCTGCTGATCGGCTCGGCGGGCGACCCGAACTACACGGCGCTCTACGCCGCCGGTGCTGTGTTGGCCTTGGCCACAGGCACGGTGACGATGTTCATCCGGGGAGTGCGGTGACCGTCGTCGATGCCGTGCCCCGCGCAATCGCGGACCGTGTCGCCGAGCTGACGCTCGACGAGAAGATCCGGCTGCTGGAGGGCCACGCCTCCTGGCGCGCCATGGGGGTGGAACGACTCGGCATCCCGTCGCTCTACCTCACCGACGGCCCGCACGGCGTGCGGAGGACGCGCGCGGAAGACGGCGCGTTCGGCATCGCGGGCAACATCCCGTCGACCTGCTTCCCGCCCGCGGTGACGGTTGCCAACTCCTGGGATCCGGGGAACGCGCAACGGGTCGGCAGCGCGATCGCGCGCGAATGCCGCGACCTCGGCGTCGACGTGCTGCTCGCGCCGGGGGTGAACATCAAGCGCAACCCGCTGTGCGGACGCAACTTCGAGTACTTCTCGGAAGACCCGTTGATCTCGGGATTGTTCGGCAGCGCGTTCGTGCAGGGTGTCCAAGGCGAAGGCGTGTCCGCGTCGGTCAAGCACTTCGCGGCGAACTCGAACGAGGACTTCCGCTTCGTCGGCGACAGCGTGGTCGACGAGCGCGCCCTCCGGGAGATCTACCTGCGCCAGTTCGAGCACATCGTGCGCGAGGCGGCACCGCACACCGTCATGTGCGCCTACAACGCCGTGAACGGCACGGCGAGCTCGGATAACACCGAGCTGCTCACCGGCATCCTCCGCGACGAGTGGGGCTTCGACGGCGTCGTGATGACCGACTGGGGCGCGACCCACGACCGCGTGGCCGCGCTGCTCGCCGGATGCGAGCTCGACATGCCGGGGGACGCCCCGCACAACCGCCGGGCGCTCCGCGACGCGGTGGACGACGGTCGGCTGCCGCTCGACGTGCTCGACCGCGCGGTGGGGCGCGTGCTGACGTTGATCGACCGCGCGACCGAGCACCGGGGGGAGACCCCGGCCGACGCCGACACGGGTTCCTCCGTCGTCTCCGAGACGGGTTCCTCGGAGGGCGACGACCTCCTCGCCGTCCGCGACGCCGAGGCCCACGCGCACCTGGCGCAGAGTGTCGCCGAGGACGGCGCGGTGCTGCTCACCAACGACGGCACGCTGCCGCTCGGGCCCGCATCCGGGCGGCTGCTCGTCGTCGGCGAGATGTTCGAGCGGATGCGGTTCCAGGGAGCCGGCTCGTCCCTGGTCACCCCGACGCGCGTGGTTTCGCCGCGCGACGCGTTCGACGCGCGTGACGTCGACTACCGCTACGAGCGCGGGTACCGGGCTCTCGACCCGGGCGTCGACGAGAGACTCGAGCGCGCCGCGCTCGACGCCGCCGTGGACGCCGACACGGTGCTCTTCTTCGGCGGCCTCACCGACCTCGAGGAGAGCGAGGGATTCGACCGCACCACCCTGGCGCTCGGCGCGGCGCAGACCCGCCTGCTGCGGGGGCTCGTGGAGCGTGGCGCGCGCGTCGTGCTCGTTCTGTTCGCCGGTGCGCCGGTCGAGATCCCCGAGGTCGAGCGGCTCGCCGCCGTGCTCGACATGACCCTCCCGGGAATGCTCGGCGGGGAGGCGACGGCGCGGCTGCTGTTCGGCGAGGTGTCGCCGTCGGGGAAGCTCGCCGAGTCGTGGCCGCTCTCCGCCGCCGACGCGACGAGCGCGGCCGACTTCGACGCCGGTCCGGTCGCGCGCTACGCCGAGTCGATCTACGTGGGCTACCGCGGGTACGACGCGGTGGGCACGCCGGTGCGGTTCCCGTTCGGACACGGTCGCTCGTACACGACGTTCGCCTACGACGACCTGCGCGTCACCCGTCATGGCGGCCACGTGTCCGTGTCGGTGTCGGTCCGGAACACCGGCGACCGCGACGGCGCCGAGGTCGTGCAGCTCTACGTGCGCAACAACCGGGGGCAGGTGTTCAAGGCCGAGAAGGAGCTGCGCGCCTTCGAGCGGGTTCCCGTGCCCGCGGGCGGGACCGTGACGGTGTCGTTGGGGTTCGACCTCGGTGCCCTCTCCTACTGGGACGTCGCCGAGCAGGGTTGGGTGCTCGAGAACGGCGACTACGAGATCCTCGTCGCGGCGTCCGCCTCCGACATCCGCCTCCGAGCGCCGCTGATCGTCACCGAGGGGCGTGCGTCGCGGTCGCCGTATCCGTCCGAGGTCGACGCCGACTACGCGCGGCCGCCGCGCGGCATCCTGGCGTCGTTCCCCGCGCTCGTCGGGAGGGACGTGCCGCCGCAACCCGACACCCGGCGGCTCACCCTCGAGACCCGACTCGTCGACGCCCGGCGCTCGCTCGTCGGCCGCATCATGTACCGCGCCGTGCTCGGCCGGGTGGAGAGGGGATACCGCGACGCCCTCGCGCTGCCCGACGGCATCGAGCGCGACGCGCAGGTCAAGAACGCGCACTTCCTGGTGCGGATGATGCCCTTCCAGTCGCTGCGGAGCATGGCGATGTCGTCCGCCGGGGCGCTGCCGTATCCGGTGGCGGCCGCGATCGCCGCCCTCGCGACGGGGCATCCGCTCCACGCCCTCGGCCACCTGGTGCGTCGTCGATGACCCTGCGGATCGGGTCGCTGACGGTCGACTCCCTCGCCGACGGGTGCGTCACCGACAGCGCCCCCGCGATCGCATTCGCCCTCGACTCCGACGTGCCCGGCGAGCGGCTGGCTTCCGCCGTGGTGCGGGTGGGCGACTGGACGACGACCACAGGCGAGCAGGTCGGCATCCGGTACGCCGGTCCGCTCGCGCCGCGAACCGAGTACCCGGTCTCGGTCACGGCGACGGCAGAGAGCGGCGAGGTCGCCGAGGCGCACACGTCGTTCCGCACCGGACGAATCGGCACCCCCTGGCAGGCGCGGTGGATCACCGACCGCACCGTGGTGACGCCGAAAGGCGGATCGCCGGTGCCGATCACCTTCCGCCACAGGTTCGCCGCCGATGCCGGGGTGGTGCGGGCGACGCTGGAGATCACCGCGCTCGGCATCTACGAGGCGCACCTCAACGCCGCGAAGGTCGGCGACGACTGGTTCGCACCCGGGTTCACTTCATACGACCACCGCATCCAGTACCAGACCTATGACGTGACCGATCGGATGGCGGCCGCGAACGAGATCGTCGTGACGGTGGCCGGCGGGTGGGCATCCGGATCGTTCACCTACCTGCGGAAGAGCCGCATCTACGCCGACCGCCAGGCCCTGCTCGCCGAACTGCGCCTCGAGTACGCCGACGGGCGCGTCGAGACCGTCTCGACCGGGCCCGACTGGGAGGTCTCCCACGACGGCCCCTACCGGATGGCTGAGTGGTACGACGGCGAGACCTTCGACGCGCGGGTCACGCCGGACGAGCAGACTTGGCGCGCGGCGGATGTCACCCGCCCGCGGAAGGGCCCGGAGCTGATCGCGCAGGAGGGCGCCCCGGTACGCGCGCAGCGGGTGATGACGCCGGTGTCGCACACGGTGAGCCCGAGCGGGGAGCTGGTCTTCGACTTCGGACAGAACTTCGCCGGCGTGATCTCGGCGCGGCTGCGGGGCGAGGCGGGTCGGGAGGTGGTGTTCCGGCACGCCGAAGTGCTGGTCGACGGGGAGCTCTTCACCCAGTCGCTGCGCACCGCGAAGGCGACCGCGACATACACCTGCGTCGACGGCGACCAGGAGTACACCCCGCGGTTCACCTACATGGGGTTCCGCTACGTCGGCGTGCGCGGAATCGCCGCCGAGGACCTGGAGCTCACCGCCCTCGCCCTTCACTCCGACCTGCCGCGCACCGGCACGTTCACCTGCTCCGACGACCGGGTGAACCGGCTGCAGTCGGCGATCGAATGGGGCGGGCGATCGAACCTGGTCGACGTCCCCACCGACTGCCCGCAGCGCGACGAGCGGGAGGGCTGGACCGGCGACTACGCCGTGTTCGCCTCGACCGCGTCGTACAACTTCGACATGAGCCGATTCCTGCGCAAGTGGCTCGGCGACCTGGCGGTGGAGCAGGGGCGCGGCGGCGGCATCCCGATGGTGGTCCCGAAGGCGGGCAATCCGTTCCCGACGATGGCGACATCGTGCTGGGGGGACGTGTGCGTGCTCGCCCCGTGGGCCGAATATCAAGCGCGTGGCGACCTCGACGTGCTGCGGCGCGGCTACCCGACGATGATGCGCTTCCTGAAGGCGGCGCTGTGGTGGGCGGGGCTGTTCTCGCTCGGGCGTCGGCGACGGGTGTGGCGCTTCCCGTTCCACTTCGGCGACTGGACCGCCCCCGACACGGATGTGCGCGGGTGGCTGGGCCGCGGCCGCTGGGTGGGGACCGCCTACCTCGCCAACTCGCTCGGCCTCGTCGCCGAGATCGCGCGTCTGCTCGGAGAGGAGGCGGATGCCGCCCGCTACGAACGGCTGCGGGCGCAGACCGTCGACGCGTACCGCGCGGTCTTCACCGATGGGGAGGGGCGGCTGCGGCGCGAGTTCCAGACCGGCTACGTGCTGCCGCTGCACTTCGGGATGACCACCGGCTCCGAGTCGGACGCGATGGCCGGCCACCTCGTGCGGCTCATCGACGAGGCGGACGGCCACCTCGCGACCGGTTTCCCGGGCACCCCGTACATCCTCTTCGCCCTGTCGGATCACGGACGGCTCGACGCCGCCTACCGCCTCCTGCTGCAGGAGACATGCCCGTCGTGGCTCTACATGGTGGAGTCCGGTGGGACGACCATCTGGGAGCGGTGGGATGCCCTCCGCCCCGACGGGACGGTCAACATCGCCGATCTCCGCTCCGGCTCCGAGAGCGTCGACTCGAGCGGCGGCATGGTGTCGTTCAACCACTACGCCGCGGGCGCCGTGGGCGACTGGCTGTACCGCCGGGTCGCGGGCATCGAGCCGACCTCGGGCGGGTATCGGCAATTCCGGGTCGCGCCGCAGCCGGGTGGCGGACTCGCCTCCGCCGAGGCGGAGGTGCACACGCCGTACGGTACGGCCTCGTCGACGTGGCGCATCGCCGGTGGTCGATTCCAGCTCACCGTGCGGGTGCCGGTGTCGACGACGTGCACCGTGTCACTGCCCGATGGCTCGACGCGCGAGGTGGGCAGCGGCATCCACGAGTTCGAGTGCGCAGCGCCGTCGTGGTGCCGGGCCGCGTCCCAGCGGTACATGCGACGATGCGAGGGTGACCGCACGCGCTGAGACCGCCGCGGAGCCGGGGCCGCGCCCGACCCGCGAGGAGCGGCTTCGCGGACGCCTGCTGACGGCGCTCTCCGGCAAGCCCGACGGGCAGCCGGCGTGGGTGCGCGAGCTGGCGGAGGGCGACGACGCGGGGTACTTCGCGGATGGAGGCGCCGCGTGGACGGTGCACGCCGGGATGCCGACGATGGTGGCCGGCATCCGGGCGCTGCTGCTGCAGGCGCTGCACCCGGGCGCGATGGCGGGCGTGCACGACCACTCCCGATATCGCGAGGATCCGGCGGGCCGCCTGGCGGGCACGGTGCGCTGGATCATCGTGCTCACCTACGGGTCGACCGAGCAGGCCGGGCGCGAGATCGCGCGGGTGAGCCGCTACCACCAGCACGTCGTCGGCGACTACGTGAACGCCACGGGCGAGACGGTGCCCTACTCGGCGGCGGATGCCGACCTCGCCGCGTGGGTGCACCTCGCCTTCGCCGACGCGTTCCTCGCCTGCCACGAGACGTGGGGCGGCCCCATCCCGCACGGGGCGGGGGAGAGCGGACCGGATGCATACGTGCGCGAGTGGGCGACCGCGGGACGCCTCATGGGCGTCGCGACCCCGCCCGAGTCGTCGTCGGAGCTGCGCGCGGCGCTGCGCGGCTATCTCGACGACGGGACGCTGCGGCACGACGAGCGCGTCGCCGACGTGGTGCGCTTTCTGCGGCGGCCGCCGTTCCGGGGTGTGTTGGGCCCCGCGTACCGGGTGCTGTTCGCGGGCGCCGTGGCGACGATCCCGCGGGACCTGCGGCGGATGCTCGGCGTGCGGCGCGCGTGGTGGCCCGCCGTCACGCTCACCCGTGTGCTGCTCGCGGCCGCACAGCGGGCGCTCGGGAGCGGCCCCCGTGCGTACAACTTCGCCCGGATGCGCCTGCGGCGACTCGCAGAGGCGGCGTAGTTCAGCCCGACACGCTCGGTGCCCGGGTTCCACACGTGCAGGAAGCCACCCGTGGGGGACCAGGATGTGGGCATGCGGTTCTGGGGAGCCTACGGGTGGATCGAGTACTCGATCTTCTTCGGCATGGCGGTGATCACGTCGGCCACGGTTCTCGTCATCATCTTCGCGCGACTCTCCCCGTGGGCCCTCGTGATCCCGATCGTCGTCGTCGCGCTCGGGAGCGTGACGCTCGGGATCGTGCAGCGGAACGCGCCTGCGGAGCCTCACGAACCGGAACCGGAGCCCGGCGACCTGTTCGCGATCCGAATGCCCGGCGCAGACCCGGCGGCGATCGTGCGTGTGAGCGGGCTCCTCACCTCGCGCATCCTCAATCGCTATCCGGGAGCGCGCCTCGTCGACCAAGACCCGCGGGCCGGCGCCGTGATGGTGTCCGTTCCGGATGTCCCGCGACGAGACGTCCGGGCCGAACTGGCGCGATCCCTCACGCCACATAGTCCGGGCGGCTCGACCATCACCGACGCGTCAGGCGGTGTGACTGAGTTCGGAGGACAGTAGCTGCACGGGACGCTGCGGCACGACGAGCACGTCGCCGACGTGGTGCGGGTTCTGCCACGGCTAGAGCTCTGTGTCCCTCCGCCCGCAGACCCCTACCGTTCGCAGGTGCTGTGCTCATAGACCTATCGGATGGCGACTCGATACCCCAACGGCGCGATGGCTCCACCGACAACGGCCTCACGCGTTATGACGTGAAGGGCAAAGGGGACTGGTGCAAGTAGCGGTGACAGTTTCGGTTTAGGCCGCGAGGGTCGCGGCTGGTTCTAGTTTCTGTTCGTATTCGATGGGGGTCAATCCGCCG
>JBHIXX010000056.1:0-10944 GCA_041984585.1 Pseudolysinimonas sp.
GGGGCCGCACCGGCATCCCCCTGGTCGACGCCGGCATGCGCGAGCTCTGGCACACCGGTTGGATGCACAACCGGGTGCGCATGGTCGTCGCGAGCCTGCTGGTGAAGAACCTGCTGCGGCACTGGCTGGTCGGCGAGGAGTGGTTCTGGGACACGCTGGTCGACGCCGACGAGGCCAGCAACGCCGGCAACTGGCAGTGGGTGGCCGGATCGGGCGCGGATGCCGCCCCCTACTTCCGGGTGTTCAACCCGGAGCTGCAGGCGTCGAAGTTCGACCCCGACGGCGAGTACGTGCGCCGATGGGTGCCCGAACTCGGCACCGCCGACTACCCGGAGCCGATCGTCGACCTCGCCGAGTCGCGGCGGGAGGCGCTCGCCGCCTACGAGGTCGTCAAGCGCTCGCGCTGACCCCGCCCGCGCGATGCCGGCGGGTCGACGACGGCAGCGGTCCGACGGCTCAGACCGGCGGGCGGCCGCCGATGAGCATGACCGCGCGCGCCGCCACCCCGACCGCCGCGGTCGCCGCCGCCTCCGCGTCGCCGTCGGCGACCCAGCGCGCGAGGAAGCCGGCCGCGAGCGCGTCGCCGGCCCCGGTCGGGTCGACGAACCGCTCCACCCGGGGCGCGGGCACGCGCAGCGGGTGGGTGTCGCGGCGGAACACCGTGATTCCCGCCGACCCCATGGTGAGCACGACCATCGGATGCCGCTCGAGCAGCCGCGCGCCGATCCGGTCGGGCTCGGTCTCGCCGGCCAGCAGCCGCCCCTCGTCGAGGTTCGGGAAGATCAGGTCGACGCCGACGATGTCGTCGAGGAACCGCTCGGCGCCGTAGTCGGCGAGGTAGCCCGCCGATCCGGGCGTCACCGACACCTCGACGCCCCGCTCGCGGGCCGCCGCGATCAGCCGACGGGGCGCGTCGGGCCCGTAGTCCTTCGCGATGGCGTAGCCGCTGACGTGCAGGTGCACGGCGTCGTGCCACAGCTCCGGCGGCAGCGAGTCGGCACGGAGCACCGCGTTCGCGCCGCGGTCGCTCAGCATGGTGCGCGACTCGCCCTCGACGATCACCACGATCGAGCCGGTCGGCATCCCCGGCTCCACCTGCAGGTGCGGGGCGACCCCCGCGTTGCGCAGGTGTCCGGCGTGGTACTCGGCATCGAGCGACCCCACGGCGCCGACGAAGTCGACCTCCGCGTCGAGCGAGCCGAGCCAGGCGGCGGTGTTCGCCGCCGAGCCGCCCGGACGGGGCTCGATGCGCGCGTCGGTGTCGGTGTCGACCCGCAGCGGATGCCGGGGCACGGCCACGATGTCGTTCATCACGTCGCCGACGACGAGCACGCGTCGACTCACCGGGCGACCCCGTCGCCCTCGGATCGGGGCCGCGTCGACGCTCCGCTCACCGGCGGGCCCAGGCGCGGGCGATCTCGGCCGCCACCGCCACGTTGTTGCGGGCGAGGTCGAGGTTCACCTCGAGGCTGCGCCCCCCGGAGGCCTCCACGATCCAGCCGAGCAGGAACGGCGTGACGGCCTTGCCGGTCACCCCGGCGGCGTCGGCCGCCGCGAACGCGTCGGCGAGCACCCGGTCGTGCTCCGCCGGGTCCCACTGCTGGGCGGCCGGGATCGGATTCGCCACCACGATCCCCTGCGGCGCGCCGAGTGCGTCGCGCTCCGCCATGATCCGCGCGACGTCGTCGGCGGCGTCGACCGCCCAGTCGAGGTCGAGCCCCGACTCGCGCAGCCAGAACGCCGGGAACCGCGTCGTGCCGTAGCCCACCACCGGGACGCTGAACGTCTCGAGCCGTTCGAGCGTCGCCGCGATGTCGAGCACGCTCTTCACCCCGGCGCTCACCACGGTGATCGGGGTGTCGGCGAGGGTCGTCAGGTCGGCCGACTCGTCGAAGCTCTCCGCGGCGCCGCGGTGCACGCCGCCGAGGCCGCCGGTGGCGAACACCCGGATGCCGGTCAGGTGGGCCAGGCGCGCGGTCGCGGCGACCGTCGTCGCCCCCGACGCCCCGCGCGCGGCGAGGATGGGCAGGTCGCGCACGCTCGCCTTCGCGAGGTCCTCCTCGGCGATGCGGCGCACGCCGTCGGCATCCAGTCCGATCCGCGGCACGCCGTCGAGCACGGCGATCGTCGCGGGGACGACGCCCGCATCGCGCAGGATCGCCTCGAACTCGAGGGCGGCCTCGTGGTTGCGCGGGCGCGGGAGGCCGTGGGAGATGATCGTCGACTCGAGCGCGACGACCGGGTCGCCCGCGGCGAGCGCGGCGGCGACCTCGGCGGAGGGCTGCAGGGCGGGCACCGACCCAAGCTACCCCGGGCCGGGACCGACGCCGACCACCCGTGCGCTACTTGGTCGCTGCGGCCCGGGAGCGCCCGCTCCCGGCGGCGCGCCCGCCGGACTTCGCCGGAGCCTTCGCCGCGGGCTTCGCCGTGGCCTTGGGCTTCGCGCCCTCGTGCACGATCTTGCCGGGGTTCAGATTCTGGCCCGGGTCGGTCGCGGCGAACAGCCCGCTCATCACCGCGACGCCGGGCGCCGAGATGTCCTGCTCGAGCCACGGCGAGTGCTCGACGCCGACGCCGTGGTGGTGCGAGAGCGTGCCGCCGTGGTCGACGAAGGCCTGCTGGATGGCGCTCTTCACGACGTCGTAGCCGCCCAGCGCGTCATCCGTGAACTCGAATGCGAAGGTGAAGTACAGGCACGCCCCCGAGTGGTACGAGTGCGACAGGTGGCACATGATCCAGCCCTGCACCCCGATCTCGTCGAACGCGGCGCGGGCCGCGGCCGTCGCGCTGTCGTACACCTCGCGCAGCCGCGACCACGGGGCCGCCGTCTCCGACACATCCCCCGCGGCGCCCATGTCGAGCAGGAAGTCGCGCAGGTAGGGGGTGTCGAACTTCTTCTGGTCGTAGAGCACGCCGGGGCCGGTGCCGACGCCCATGCCGCCGTGCTTCTTGATGATCTTCTCGACGAGCTTGCGCTGGTGCTTCACGTTGGCGTCGGAGCCCTCGTAGCCGACGAACGAGATGCAGATGTCGTTCAGGTCCCAGCCCTTGGACTTCATCAGTCCGGGCAGCACCGTCTCGGCGGTGAACTTCGAGAAGCCCGTGCGCTTCTTGCTGGTCGCGAGGGTGAACTCGGTCTCGCGGGCGTCGGAGACGCGGGTGATCGAGGGCGCCGCGTCGGACTCCGAGATCTCCTGCATCGCGGCGAGGCCGGCGGCGAAGTTCGGGTAGAAGTACGCGTTGATCACGCGGGACTCGGGCACGCGGCGCACCTGCGCCCACACCTCGGTGATGACGCCGAGGCGACCCTCGCTGCCGATCACCATCTCGCGCACGCTCGGGCCGGTCGAGGTGCTCGGCAGCGGCCGGAGCACGGCGGTGCCGCCGGGCCGCACGACGCGCATGCCGCGCGCGATCTGCGCGATGTCGCCGTAGCGGTCGGACTGCATGCCCGACGACCGGGTGGCGACCCAGCCGCCGATCGTGGAGTGGGTGAACGAGTCGGGGAAGTGGCCGATCGTCCAGCCCTTCTCGGCCAGCTGCGCCTCGAGGTCGGGGCCGAGGGCGCCCGCCTGGATGCGCGCGATCTGCGAGTCGGCGTCGATCTCGAGCACCTTGTTGAGGCGGCCGAGGTCGAGCGAGACGACGGCGCGCTTCTCGGTCAGCCGCGGCTCGAGGCTGCCGGCGATGTTGCTGCCGCCGCCGAACGGGATGAGCACCGCATCCGCCGCGACCACGGCGTCGACGACGGCCTGCACCTCGTCCTCGTCGGACGGGTAGACGACGACGTCGACCATGCGCCCGATCTCGTTGTTCCGGATGCGCACCAGGTCGCGCAGGCTCTTGCCGTAGGTGTGCACGACCCGCTCCATGGCGTCGGTCGTGACGTCGTCGGCGCCGACCGCGGCGCCGAGCGCGGCGATCAGCTCCTTGCCGGCCTTGGTGCGCGGGATGGTGACGCCGTCGAACGACGGCTCCTGGGCGCGGGTGGCGGTGTGCAGGTCGAGGCCGATCGCCTTCTTCACGATCGGAGCGAAGCCGGGCTTGTCCTCCCAGTGGAAGCCGACGCCGTCGACGCCCCAGCCCCACCACTTCATGTGCTTGACGTCACTCACGACTTCGTGTCTCCCTCGGGTCGGTCGTCGCCCAGGATACGGGGGGAATGCTCGGCCAGCAGACGCTCGATCTCGGCACGTATCCGGGTCATGAACTCGGGCGCCGACTCGCCGTTCTTGCCGCGCATCGGCTTTCCGAACACGACCGCGACGGGCAGCCGACCGGGCTTGGGCCAGCTCGACCCGCGGGGATGCGCGCGGCCCGCGCCGACGAGGGCGATCGGCACGACGGGGGCGTCGGTGGCGATCGACAGCGCCGCCGCGCCGGGCTTGAAGTCGCCCAGCTTCCGGTAGTCCTTCGAGCGCGTGCCCTCGGGGAACACCAGCAGCGGCACGCCCCGCTGTAGCAGCAGCTTGGCGCTGATCGACCGCGGGTTCTTTCCCGAGCGGTCGACCGGGAACGCGTTGAAGAACAGCGCGGTGAGGCCGCGGCGCCACCAGACGTCGAAGAAGTAGTCCGCCGCGGCCCCGGCCGCGAGGTAGCGCGAGAGCTTCTGCGGCAGTGCGCCGAGGATGAGCGGGGCGTCGAGGTGGCTGGAGTGGTTGGCGACCACGAGGAACGCCTTGCCGACGTCCTTGAGGTTCTGCTTGCCGACGGTCTCGACGTCGACGAGCGACCAGACCAGCGGCTTGAGCAGGCCGCGCTGGGCCACGAAACGGGCGGCGGCCTGTCCCTTGGACGTGTACCGGCTCGTGTTCCCCGACGCCATCCGTGTCACCTTCCCGACCGGCGAGCGCCGTCGGTCACTCCGACACCGTATCGCTGCGACTCGACGACAGTCCGCGCGAGACCCAGCGCACCGTGCGACGGGGGATGTGGCGGGCCAGGCCGATGAGGAACTTGTAGCGGCCGGACGGGATCGAGACCACCTTGCCGCGGTCCATGTCGCGCAGCGCCGTGCGCACCAGCTTCTCCACCGGCAGCCAGAGGACATCGGGGATGCTGCTGCGATTCACGCCCGAACGGGAATGGAACTCGGTGCGCACCCAGCCGGGCGCGAGCGCCGTGACCGTGACCCCGGTCCCGCGCAGCTCGTTGGCGAGACCCTCGCTCATGTTCAGCACCCAGGCCTTCACCGCCGAGTAGCCGCTCGACATGGTGAGGAAGGCGGCGGTGCTGGAGACGTTGAGGATGCGGCCGTGCCCCCGCGCGCGCATCGCGCGCCCCGCGGCGCCGCCGAGCACGAGCACCGCGCGCATCATCACCTCGAACGCCGCGTCGTGCGCCCGGAGGTCCGGATCGGTCAGTCGGGTATGCATGCCGAATCCGGCATTGTTCACCAGCACGTCCACCGGACGGCTCGCGTCCTCGAGCCGCGCGGCGACCCGATCGACGTCGGCGCGGTCGGCGAGGTCGGCGACGAGCACCTCGACCTCGCGGCCCGCGGCGCGGTACCGGGCGGCGGCCTCCTCGAGCCGCTCGCGGTCGCGCGCGACCAGGACGAGGTCGGTTCCGCGGTCGGCGAGCTGCCGGGCGAACTCGGCGCCGATGCCCGAGCTGGCCCCGGTCACGAGAGCGGTGGTCATGTGGCCTACGATACTTAGCGAGTTCGGACCCCGTTCCGCGCGGGGTCACGACCCTCCCCGCCCCGAGAGGCCCCTCCCGATGAGTTCCAGTTCCAGCCCGACCGAGGTGGCCGCGACGGCGGATGCCGCGAGCGGCATGTTCGACGTGCGGGAGTTCGCCCGCACCGCCCGAGGCAGCCACCGCGACGAGCTCGATCTCGAGGCCGTGCGCGCCGACGGACTGACCGACGACGCCGCCGGACTGGTGCGGGTGCTGCGCGACCTGGAGCGGTCGACCATGCAGCGCATGCGCAACGTGCTCGTCACCGCGACGCACAAGGACGCCCGGGTCACCGCCTTCCTCACCACCTGGGCGTTCGAGAAGTTCTGGGTCGCCGACGCGCTCGACGCCGTGCTGGAGGCCGCCGGCCGCCCGGTCGAGGCCACCGAGCACGGCAAGATCGCCAAGCCGCGCGGTGAGCGCGCCGAGCGGCGCGGGCCGATCCTGCGCGCGATCCTCGGCAACATCCAGGGGCCGTCGCTCGTCGCCGCCCACGTCACCGCCGGACTCGTCGACGAGTGGGTGAGCACGGCCGCGTACCGGCGGCTGGCCGACGTGGCGCACGCCCTGACGGGGTTCGCCGAGATGGTGGTGGCGCTCAAGCAGCGGCACATCGACTTCCTCGCCGAGGACTCGGAGCGGCGCCTCGCCGCCTCCGTGGCCGACGCGAAGCTGGCCCGCAAGATCCTCAAGCAGAGCGTGTGGCCGATCGGCATCGTCGAGCGCCCCGCCGAGGACCGCGCCCTCTTCACCCGCCTGGTGCTCGCCGGCGACGCGGGGCGCGAGCTGGCCGCCGACATCGCCGAGCGGGTCGCCGCGCTGCCGCGCCTGGCGAACATGGGCCCCGTCGTGACCGCGAGGCTCGCCCCGTGACCCCGAAGCGGGCATCCGTCGACCTCGGCGATGCGCACGTCTTCCTCACCGGCGCGACCGGCTTCGTCGGCCAGGCCGTGCTGGAGCGACTGCTCGCCGACCACCCCGGCACGACGATCTCGATCCTGGTGCGCGCGAAGGGCAGCGTCAGCAGCGCCGACCGCGTGCGGATGCTGCTGCGCAAGCCGGTGTTCCGCGCCTGGCGCGAGAAGGTCGGCCCCGAGGAGGTCGAGCGCGCCGCGACCGAGCGCATCCGCGTGGTGGAGGGCTCGCTCGGCTCGGTGCCGGAGCTGCCGACCGACCTCGACGTCGTGATCCACTCGGCGTCGGTCGTGTCGTTCGACCCGCCGATCGACCAGTCGTTCGCCAGCAACGTCGGCGGTGCCGTCGACCTCTACGAGAAGCTGCAGGCGACGGGCACCGACCCGCACGTCGTGCACGTCTCCACCTGCTACGTGCAGGGGCTGCGCAAGGGCGTCGCCCCGGAGTCCCGACTCGACCACGACGTCGACTGGCGCACCGAGTACCGCGAGGCGCTCGCCACCCGCGACCGCATCGAGGCGCTCTCGCGCGAGAACGACAAGCTGCGCGAGTTCATCGCCGCCGCCCGCGAGGAGCACGGCAAGGAGGGCCCGCTCGCCGTCGCCAAGGCGAGCGAGGCGAAGCGTCTCGCCTGGGTCACCGAGCAGCTCGTCGACGCCGGCCGCACGCGGGCGCAGAGCCTCGGCTGGACCGACGTCTACACGCTCACGAAGGCGTTCTCGGAGCGCGCCGCCGAGGAGATCTGGGCGGCGAACGGCCACCGCCTGTCGGTCGTGCGGCCCGCGATCATCGAGAGCGCGCTGCGCCACCCGTTCCCGGGCTGGATCGACGGCTTCAAGGTCGCCGACCCGCTGATCATTGCCTACGGCCGCGGCCAGCTGCCCGAGTTCCCGGGGCTGCCCGACAGCATCCTCGACCTCATCCCGGTCGACTACGTGGTCAACGTCATCCTCGCCGCCGCGGCGAACCCGCCGAAGAAGGAGTCGGAGTACTTCCACGTCGCCTCCGGCGCGAGCAACCCGGTGCCGTTCCACCGGATGTTCGAGAACGTCTTCGAGTACTTCCGCAACACCCCGCTCACCGGCAAGGACGGCAAGCCGATCGTCGTGCCGGACTGGAAGTTCCCCGGCGGCCGCGCCGTCGAGAAGGATCTGGAGCGCAAGGAGCGGGCCGTCATCCGGGCCGAACGGATGCTGCGCCGACTGCCGCGCACCGCGGGCAACCGCGATCGGCTGGCCCGCATCTCGCAGGCGCGCGACGACCTCGGCAAGCTGCGCCAGTTCGTCGACCTCTACCGGGTCTACGTGCAGACCGAGCTGATCTTCGACGACAGCAACACCCGGGCGCTGCACGCGGCGCTGCCGGCGAAGCTGAAGGACGACCGCGGGTTCGACGTCGCCGCCATCGACTGGGACGACTACCTGCAGAACGTGCACTTCCCGGCGATCACGACGCTCACCAAGGCGTTCTCGCGGATGCAGTCGGCCGCCTCCGCGCCGGCGCCGAAGGCGAAGAAGGCCCTCGAGCTGCCCGAGCGCTCCGACGTGCTCGCCGTGTTCGACATGGAGGGCACGGTCGTCGACTCGAACATCGTGCAGCAGTACCTGTGGGTGCGCTCCGCCGGCTTCCGCAAGGCCGCCTGGCCGGCCGAGGTGCTGCGCATGCTCGGCTCGCTGCCGGCCTACCTGAGCGCCGAGCGCCGGGACCGCGGCGAGTTCGTGCGAACCTTCCTGCGCCGCTACGAGGGGATGTCGGTGAAGCGCCTGCAGCGGATCGTCGCGGGCGGCTACGGCGACACCGTGCTGCGGCACACCAGTCCGGAGGCGATCGAGCGCATCCGCGCCCACCGCGCCGCCGGCCACCGCCTCGTGCTCGTGTCGGGCTCGATCGGCGCGCTCGCCACTCCGCTCGCCGGGCTCTTCGACGACGTCGTCGCGAGCGAGATGCACGAGCGCGACGGCGTGCTCACCGGCTACCTCGCACGTCCGCCGCTCGTCGACGAGGCGCGCGCCGCGTGGCTGACCCGCTACGCGAAGGAGCACGACATCGACCTGTCGGCCTCGTACGGCTACGGCGACAGCCACGCCGACCTGGGCTGGCTCGAGATGGTCGGCAACCCGCACGCCATCAACGCGGACGCCCGCCTCACCAAGGAGGCCCAGCGCCGGCACTGGTCGGTCGATCACTGGAAGAAGGGCTCCCGTTCACCCAAGCGTGCTTTGATGGAGACCAATCCGGCGGCGGACTCCGCGCCGAAGGCCTGACAGCATCCGGAGCGTCCTCGGCGGCGCGACCCGACCGAAGGAGCCCCATGGCGTTCGACATCGACCGCTACACCGCGAACTCGAAGCCGGTGACGTGGGAGGATCTCGACCTCGACGAGTTCGAGCGCACCCCGCTCTCGGAGGAGAGCCTGCGGGTGCTGCGGTACATGTGCGATGTCGAGTACCACACGGTCTGCTACCTGCGCGATCTGCTGACCACCCCGTCGCACAAGGAGCCCGAGGTGGGCTCGTTCATGACGATGTGGAACCGCGAGGAGTTCTGGCACGGCGAGGCGCTCGCCGCGGTGCTCGGCAAGCACGGGGTCGCCGTCGACTTCGACGAGCTGAAGGCCACCCGGCTGAAGCTCGGCTGGAAGGACCGCCTCGACCCGATCAAGCAGTCGCTCATGGGCGGCCTGGTCGGCCACGACTTCGTCGCCGTGCACATGGCCTGGGGCGCCGCCAACGAGTGGTCGGCCAACGCGGCCTACCTGCGCATGGCCAAGCAGGAGAACCACCCGGTGCTGGGAGAGCTGCTGAAGCGGATCGCGGCGCAGGAGACCAAGCACGTCGCCTTCTACGCCTCGCAGGCCCGCGAGCGGCTCGCGAAGAGCAAGAAGGCGCAGGTGATCGCGCGCTTCGCCCTGAAGAAGTTCTGGGCGCCGGTCGGGTCGACGATCTCGGCCGAGGAGGACGTCGTGTTCGTGATGAACCGGCTCTTCGGCGGGGCCGAGGGCCGGAAGCTGATCCGCGACGTCGACTCGCACATCGCGAAGATGCCGGGCATGGAGGGTCTCACCATCGTCGAGACCGCCCTGGACGCGCACGGCATCGCGGCCGACGGCCCTCCGGTGTTCTGGGCCGCCGAGGAGCCGGCGCTCGCGAGCTGAGCGCGCGCTCCGCTCTTCGATGACCGGGCCGTGGTCGTGCCGCGTCGCGCGGTCGTGTCGGCCTGCGCGGTCGTGACGTGAGCCGCGATCCCGAGCCGGTGTCGGTCGCGGCGCCGCCGCTCGAGAGCCGGGTGGTCGCCGGCCAGGACTGGCGCACCGCGACGTTCCTGCACTGGCGGGTCGACTCATCCCGGGTCGCGCCGCTGCTGCCCCTCGGGATCCGGCCAGACGAGTTCGACGGGTCGTCGTGGGTGGGCCTGATCGCGTTCCGGCTGGAGCGGGCGCGGATCGCGCCGTTCCCGCCGGTCCCGTTCTTCGGCGACTTCACCGAGGTCAACGTGCGGCTGTACGGCGTCGACCCCGACGGCCGCCGCGGCGTGGTGTTCCGGTCGCTCGAGGCGGCCCGCCTGCCCGCCGTGCTCGCGGCCCGTGCCGCCTACTCCATCCCGTACCGGTGGGCCCGCACCGCGCTCGACGAGCGGGACGGCGTCGTGCACTACCGGTCGGACCGCATCCTGACCCGCGCCCGGTTCCGCCTCGCCGCGCGTCCCGACCGCTCCGCCGTCGTCGACGACCCGTTGAGCGCGTTCCTCACCGCGCGCTGGGCGCTGTTCACGCGGCACCGCGGGCGCACGGTGCGCATGCCGAACGCGCACGAGCCGTGGCTGTTGCATCCGGCCGCCGTGGAGCACCTCGCCGACGACCTGGTCGCGCGCGCCGGCCTGCCGGGCGTGGTCGAGCGCGCGCCCGACTCGATGCTGTTCAGTCCCGGCGTGAGCGCCGACTTCGCGGCGCCGCGGCCGGTCGCGCCCTGAGCGGCGGGCGCGACGTGGGGCGACGCACGAGGGCGTCGGCCGGGAGAGAGCCGGATGTGGTGCGCCCGGAGGGATTCGAACCCCCAACCTTCTGATCCGTAGTCAGATGCTCTATCCGTTGAGCTACGGGCGCATGTCGCCGCGCACGGCAACCCGACGACTATACCAGCGCCTAGCATGCGGGAATGCCCGGCATCTCCGACCTCGCCACCCTGCTCGCCACTCTGCGGCCGGAGCGCCGCCCCGGTGAGTACGTCTACGTCGACGCCCTGCCCGACGGCGTGCCCGCGGAGGCGAGCGTGCGCGAGTCGGAGGGGTGGTCGTACGTGGTCGCGCGCGCCGACGCCGACGCCCGCGGGCTCGACTACGACTTCGTGG
>JBHIXX010000057.1:0-9510 GCA_041984585.1 Pseudolysinimonas sp.
TCAAGAACAAGAATTATCATGTTCACAGATTTGCGTTTGGCCTTTCCTGCGTTAGATACATATCCTAAGGGGCAGAAAAGGATGTATCGCCATGATCAAGACCCGCAAAGCCATCTCCCCGCTGGATCCTGTCTGGGACCGGATCGCCAAGGAGGCGCAGGAGGCCGTTGACAAGCAGCCCTTGATGGGAGGGTTGATCCATGCCTGTATCCTGCACCACCCGACCATAGAGAAGGCGCTCTCCTATCGCATCGCCGCCAAACTGTGTTCGAACGAGATGTCGATGGTGATCCTGCGCGAGATCCCCTTCTACTCGATGTGCGAGCACCACCTGGTGCCGTTCCACGGCACCGCGTCGGTGGGCTACATCCCCGGCGACCACCTCGTCGGTCTCGGTCGGCTGGCCGACGTCGTCGAGGTCGCCGCCGCGCGTCCGCAGGTGCAGGAGCGGCTCACCGAGCAGATCGCCGACGCCCTCGAGGCCGGTCTCGCGCCGCGCGGCGTGCTCGTCGTGCTGGGTGCCCGGCACGAGTGCGTCGCCGCGCGCGGCCCGCGGCAGCACCGGTCGAGCATGGTCACCGTCGCCGCGCGCGGCGAGCTGGCCGAGCCGGCGCGCCGCGCCGAGGTGCTCGCCCTGGTCGGCGCCCCCGATCCCGATCGTGCGGAGGAGGGCGCATGACCCTGGTGATGGGCGTGCTCAACGTCACCCCCGACTCGTTCAGCGACGGCGGCAAGTGGCTCGACGCCGGAGCCGCCGTGGCGCACGGGCTCGACTTGCGCGCCCAGGGCGCCGACATCGTCGACGTCGGCGGCGAGTCCACCCGGCCGGGCGCCGACCCGGTCGCGGCCGACGAGGAGCAGCGCCGCGTGCTCCCGGTGATCGAGCGGCTCGCCGCCGAGGGCGTCACCGTGAGCGTCGACACCCGGGACGCCGACACCGCGCGCCGGGCGGTCGACGCCGGCGCCGAGATCGTCAACGACGTCTCCGCCGGACTGCACGACGACCGGATGGCGCGCGTCGTCGCCGAGACCGGCGCCCGTTACGTCGCCATGCACTCGCGCGGTCCGGCCGACGCCGTCACCTCCTACACCGACGTCGTGCAGGAGGTGATCGCCGAGCTCTCCGCCCGCGTGGTGGCGCTCGTCGACGCGGGAGTCGACCCGGCCCGCATCGTGCTCGACCCGGGCCTCGGGTTCGCCAAGACCGCGGAGCACAACTGGGCCCTGCTCGGGCACCTCGACGAGATCGCGTCGCTCGGGCATCCGGTGCTCGTCGGCGCCTCGCGCAAGCGGTTCGTCGGCGCGCTGCTGCCCGAGGGCGCCCCGATGGAGCAGCGCGACGCGCCGTCGGCCGTGATCAGCGCCCTCTCCGCCCAGGCGGGCGCCTGGGCGGTGCGCGTGCACGACGTCCCAGCCACCCGCCTCGCCCTCGAGGTTCAACGGCAGTGGCGGGCGGGTGCGCGATGAGCGCCGCGCTCGACGTCATCACCCTCACCGGGCTGCGCGCGCGCGGGCACCACGGCGTGTTCGACCATGAGCGCGCCGACGGGCAGGAGTTCGTCGTCGACGTCGCCGTGCGGCTGCCGCTCGGCGTGGCCGCTGCCGGTGACGACCTCGCCGCGACCGTGCACTACGGCGAGCTCGCCGAAGCCGTAGTCGCCGCCATCGAGCGCGACCCGGTCGACCTGATCGAGACCCTCGCCGAGCGCATCGCCGACGTCGCGCTCGGCTTCGCCGCCGTCCGCGAGACCACGGTCACCGTGCACAAGCCGCACGCGCCGATCACGGTGCCGTTCGACGACGTCACCGTCACGATCACCCGGGGCCGGGCGTGACCCGCGCCGTCGTGGCGCTGGGGGCCAACCTCGGCGACCGCGAGGCCACGCTGCTCGCCGCGGTCCGCGACCTCGCCGCCGCCGAGGGGGTCGAGCTGGTCGCGGTGTCGCCGCTGCTCGACACCGTCGCGGTGCGCGTCGAGGGCGAGGATCCGGACGCCCCGCGCTACCTCAACGGCGTCGCGCTGGTCGACACCGACCTCGCCCCCGAGGCGCTGCTCGACGTTCTGCTCGGCATCGAGCGCGAGCACGGCCGGGTGCGGGCGGAGCGCTGGGGCGACCGCACGCTCGACCTCGACATCGTCGACTACGGCGGCGAGCGGCTCGCCTCCGACCGGCTCGAGCTGCCGCACCCGCGCGCCGCGGAGCGGGCCTTCGTGCTCGAGCCCTGGCTCGCCGTCGACCCGGATGCCGTGCTCGTCGGACACGGCCGGGTCGCCGACCTGGTGGCCGCGCTGCGCGCCGCCGACGACTCCGCTGACGGCACGGGCGAGGCCGGCTCGGCCGACGGGGGCTCGGGATGAGTCGCACCCGCGCGACCACCGTCATCGCGCTGCTCGCCGTCGGGGCCGCCCTCGGCATCCTGCTGCAGCTCGCGCTCGCCGCCGGCAGCCAGCCGAAGTTCCGGCCCGAGTACTCCCTCGCCGTGACGCTCGCGCTGATCGGCGTGATCGTGGTCGCGCTCGCCCTCCCGGTGCGCCGGGTGGTGCGCGGCCGCGGGCGGGTCGACCCGTTCTACGCCACCCGGGTGGTGCTGCTGGCGAAGGCCTCGGCGCTCGCCGGCGCCCTGCTCGCGGGCGTCGGGGCCGGCCTGTTGATCGAGCTGCTGCTGCGCTCCACGGCGCCCGGCGACGACACCGTCGCCCGCACCCTCGCCGCCCTCGGCGGTGCCGTCGTGCTGCTCGTCGGCGGGCTCGTCGGCGAGTGGTTCTGCACGGTTCCGCCCGCCGACCCCGACGACGACGAGCCGAACGGCCTCGACACCGGCAGACTGGAGCCGTGAACCGCCTCGATCCGCTCCCCGACGCCGAGTGGCAGCGGGTGTCCCCGAAGTACGTCGTCGTCGACCTGCTGGGCATCCTCATCTCCGCCCTCGTGCTGACCGCCGGCTCCTCCGTGCCCTGGCTGGTCACCGGCCAGATCTGGTTCGTCGCCCTGCCCATCGGGATGCTCGTCATCCACCTGCTGATGGCGGCGTTCACGCCGCGCCGGGTGCGCTCCGTCGGGTACCTGCTGCGCGACGACGACCTCGTCTTCCGCCGGGGCATCATGTTCCTGCGCATGGTCGCCGTGCCCTACGGCCGGATGCAGCTGGTCGACATCACCCGTGGACCGGTCACCCGCGCGTTCGGCCTCTCCGAACTGAAACTGGTCACCGCCGCCGCCTCCAGCGGCGTCACCATCCCGGGGCTGCCCGCCGACGACGCCGAGCGCCTGCGCGACCGTCTCGTCGAGCTGGCCGAGACGCGCCGGGCGGGCCTGTGAGCGACGGCGTCGAGCCGCGCCCCGAGCCGACGGCGGCCCGCGGCGCGACCGACCTCGCCGACGGCGAGTGGCACCGCCTGCACCCGGCGACGCCGCTGCTGCGCGGCGGGCTGGCGTTCATCGCGATCGTCGGCATCGTCATCGCCAACCTGCGCGAGCGGATCGTCGAGATCTTCTTCCCCAGCGTGGTGTGCCCGGGCGGCGACTGCGAGGGCGTCGACCCGTTCGAGTACCTCATCGTCAACAACCTCATCGTCTTCGTGCTGCTCGTGGTGCTCGTCGTGCTGCTGCTGCTGATCGGCGGGTTCGCGCTCTCCTGGCGGATGAACACCTTCCGCGTCACCGACGAGGTGGTCGAGACGCGCACCGGCATCCTGTTCCGCACCCACCGGCAGGCCCGGCTCGACCGCATCCAGGACGTCACCGTCGTCCGCCCGCTGTTCGCGCGCCTGTTCGGGGCGGCCCGCCTCGAGGTCGGCGTCGCCGGGCAGGGCACCGGCGTGCCGCTCGCCTACCTCGGCGGCGCCCAGGCCGATGCCCTGCGTGCCGTCATCCTGCGCCGCGCCGCGGGCGCCCGAGCCGGCGAGACGCCGTCCGCGCGGCCCGGGGGCGCCGGCTCGGTGGTCGACCGGCGCGTGCAGGAGTTCCTCGCGCCGGAGCTCGACCCCGCACTCGCCCTCCCCGGATCGGTCGTGCGGATGGGGGCCGGCCGTCTCGTCGCGTCGACCTTCCTGAGCACCGGGACGATCGTCGCCATCGTCGTCGCGGTGGCGTTCGCCGTCATCTCCGTCATCCAGCCGCGGTTCCTCTTCGTGGTCGCGTTCAGCGTCATCCCCGCCGCCATCGGCCTCGTGTCGTACCTGGTGAACCGCATCACCAAGTTCCTGCGCTACTCGATCGCGGGCACGCCCGACGGCGTGCGCGTCGGATACGGGCTGCTCACCCTGCGCAACGACACCATCCCGCCCGGCCGCATCCACTCGGTCGCCGTGAGCCAGCCGCTGCTCTGGCGCCCCGCCGGCTGGTGGAGCGTGCGGGTGAACAAGGCCACCCGCGGCGCGCAGTCCGAGAACGGCCAGCAGCCGACCTCCACGGTGCTGCCGGTGGGCTCCGCCGACGACGTGTTCGAGGTGCTGCGACTGCTGCTCCCGCAGGCGCCCGACGCCGACGTGCGCGGTCTGCTCGAGCGCGGGCTCGTCGGCCGGGGCGACGACGAGTTCACCACCTCGCCTCCGCGCGCCGCGGTGCTGCGCCTGCTGTCGTGGCGGCGCAACGGCTTCGCCCTGCTCCCCGACCTCGTGGTGCTGCGCCGCGGGTTCATCTGGCGCGAACTGGTGATCGTGCCGCTCGCCCGCGTGCAGAGCGTCGCGGCGGGGCAGGGTCCGCTCGAGCGGGCGCTCGACCTGGGGGCGGTGCACGTGCACACGGTCGCCGGACCGATCACCGCGAAGGTGGGGGCGCTCGCCCGCACCGACGCCGAGGGGTTCCTGCGCGACGCCTCCGAGGCGTCGGTCGCCGCGGCGGCCGCGGATCGCAGCCACCGCTGGCGCTCCGGCGAGGACGGGCCCGCCACGTGACGCCGCGCGACGGCCGCCTCGGCATCGGCGTGGTCGGCGCGGGGCGGGTCGGGCCGGTGCTCGCCGCCGCGCTCGGCGGCGCGGGCCACGCGGTGGTCGGCGTCGCCGCCGTGTCGGAACCCAGCCGCGACCGCGCCGACGCCCTGCTGCCCGGCGTGCCGGTGCTGCCCGTGCCGGAGGTCGTCGAGCGGGCCGAGCTGGTGCTGCTCGCCGTGCCCTCCGCCGAACTGCCCGCGCTGGTCGACGGTCTCGCCGCGACTGGGGCCTGGCAGCCGGGCCAGCTCGTGCTGCACACCGCCGCCGAGTACGGCACCGGCGTGCTCGCCCCCGCCGTCGGGCGCGGCGCGATCCCGCTCGCCGTGCACCCGGCGATGGCGTTCACCGGCACCAGCATCGACCTCGCGCGGCTGCGCGACGCCTGGTGCGCGGTGACCGCCCCCGCCCCCGTCCTGCCGATCGCGCAGGCGCTCGTCGTCGAGATGGGGGCCGAACCGGTCGTGGTCGCCGAGGGCGACCGCCCCGCCTACGCCCGCGCGGTGGCCGCCACCCGCGACCTCGCCTCCGGGGTGGTCGCCGACGCCGCGGCGACGCTCGCCGGCATCGGCGTCGAGCGCCCCGGGCGCCTGCTCGGCGCCCTGCTCCGGTCGGCCGTGGAGGACGCGGTCGCGAAGGCCGACCCCGGTCCGACCGATACCATCGACGACGTGCCGACCGACGACGGGGAGACCGCGTGACCCGCCCCACCGTCGTCCGGGGGATCGCGGAGCTGCGCGCCCAACTCGCCGGCCGCCGCGTCGCGCTCGTGCCGACGATGGGCGCGCTGCACGCGGGGCACCTCGCGCACGTCGCCCGGGCGCGTGAACTCGCCGACGTGGTCGTCGTGTCGATCTTCGTGAACCCGCTGCAGTTCGCCGAGGGCGAGGACCTCGAGAAGTACCCGCGCGACCTCGACGCCGACCTCGACGCGCTCGAGCCGTACGGGGTCGAGTACGTGTTCGCGCCCGGCGCCGACGAGATGTACCCCGACGGTGCGGCGCAGGTGAAGGTGACCGGCGGCCCCGTCGCCGGCATGTACGAGGGGCGCTCGCGCCCCGGCCACTTCGACGGGATGCTGACCGTCGTCGCGAAGCTGTTCCACATCGTGCGGCCCGCCGTCGCGACCTTCGGGCAGAAGGACGCGCAGCAGCTCTTCCTCGTGCAGCGGATGGTGCGCGACCTCGACTTCGAGGTCGAGATCGAGGTGATCGAGACGGTGCGCGAGTCGGACGGCCTCGCCATGTCGTCGCGCAACCGGTACCTCGGGCCCGCCGACCGGGCCGCCGCGGTCGGGCTCTCCCGCGCTCTCGAGGCCGCCGCATCCGCCGGTGATCGCGGCATCGACGCGGCCCTCGCGGCGGCGCAGAGCGCCCTCGCCCCCGACGACCGCGTCGTGCTCGACTACCTGCAGATCGTCGACCCCGACACGTTCCTGCCCGTGCCCGACGGCTACCGCGGACCGGCCCGGGCGCTCGTCGCGGCGCAGGTCGGCCCGGCCCGCCTCATCGACAACGACGAGATCTTCCTCAACTGACCCGGTCCGGTCGGCTCGTCCCCGGCGTCGCCCCCGGGTCTCGGCCCGACGGGGCTCGGATACCATCGGAGGGGCCGCGCGACCTGGCGGTCCCGGGGGTCCCCACGGGCGTCCGCGCCGTCCCCGCCCGACGCCGAACCGAGAACTGTCATGAGCGAGCCCCACTCCGCCCCGACGCCCGCCGAACCGACCGGCGAGGAGATCGCCGAGCAGAAGGCGGTGCGCCTCGCCAAGCGGGAGCGCCTGATCGCGGAGGGCGGCGAGGCCTACCCGGTGTCGGTGCCCGTCACCCACACCATCCCGCAGGTGCGCGAGCAGTGGGGCGACCTCGAGGCGGATGCGACCACGGGCGTGACGGTCGGCGTCGCCGGCCGCGTGGTGCATCAGCGCAACACGGGGAAGCTCTGCTTCGCGGCTCTGCAGTCGGGCGACGGCTCGCGCGTGCAGGCGATGCTCTCGCTGGCCGAGGTGGGCGAGGAGTCGCTGGAGCGCTGGAAGGATCTCGTCGACCTCGGCGACCACGTGTTCGTCTCCGGCGAGGTGATCTCGTCGCGCCGGGGGGAGCTCAGCATCCTCGTCTCCGAGTGGGCGATCGCGTCGAAGGCGCTGCTGCCGCTGCCCAACCTGCACACCGAGCTCTCCGACGAGACCCGGATGCGGCAGCGCTACCTCGACCTGATCACCCGCGAGCAGGCGCGCGCCACGGTGCGCGCGCGGGCCACGGCGGTGGCGAGTCTGCGCAGCACGTTCGCGGCGCACGACTTTCTCGAGGTGGAGACGCCGATGCTGCAGACGCTGCACGGCGGCGCCGCGGCCCGGCCGTTCGTCACGCACTCGAACGCGTTCGACACCGACCTCTATCTGCGCATCGCGCCGGAGCTGTTCCTCAAGCGCGCCGTGGTCGGCGGTCTCGACCGGGTGTTCGAGATCAACCGCAACTTCCGCAACGAGGGCGCCGACTCCACGCACAGCCCCGAGTTCGCGATGCTCGAGGCCTATCAGGCGTACGGGGACTACTCGACGATCGCCGACCTCACCCAGGAGCTGATCCAGAACGCGGCGTTCGCCGTGGCCGGATCGCACACCGTGACCCTGCACGACGGCGAGGAGTTCGACCTCGGCGGCGAGTGGGAGCGGCTGCCGATGTACGACTCGCTGTCGGCCGCCGCGGGCGTCGAGGTGACGCCGGAGTCGACCGTCGCCGAGCTGGAGAAGCTCGCGGCGTCGGCCGGCGTCGAGGTGAAGCTGTCCACCCACGGCAAGCTGGTCGAGGAGCTGTGGGAGCACTTCGTCAAGGGCGGGCTCACCCGCCCGACGTTCGTGACCGACTTCCCGGTCGACACCAGCCCGCTGGTGCGGGCGCACCGCGACATCCCGGGTGTGGTCGAGAAGTGGGACCTCTACGTGCGCGGCTTCGAGCTGGCCACCGGCTACTCGGAGCTGGTGGATCCGGTCGTGCAGCGCGAGCGGTTCGTCGAGCAGGCGCGTCAGGCCGACCGCGGCGATGACGAGGCGATGCGCCTCGACGAGGAGTTCCTGCGGGCGATGGAGCACGGCATGCCCCCGATGGGCGGCATGGGCATGGGGATCGACCGCCTGCTGATGGCGATCACCGGCCTCGGCATCCGCGAGACGATCCTCTTCCCGCTCGTCAAGTAGCGACCGCTCCGGACGCCCCGCTCGGGCGCGCCTCGGACCGGGTGCCCGGGCAGTCGCCCCCCGTCCGGGGGGTGTCGACACGCCGCCCGGGTTGCGGATGAAAGTTTCCTCATGTCAAGGTGCTGAGGACGGCTCGCACCCGAAACCGCGCGTCGTCGGCATCACCCCACCCCCACCCCCGCACACCCTCGAGGATCAGGAGCGATCCCCGCATCCGGCGGCGCAAACCCGTGGCGTCGACGCCGGAATGCCCCGCGCCCCGGCGCGGGCGGCATCAGGATCGCGCACCCCCTCGTGTACCCGAACCGAGGCCCCCCGCCATGCGCTTCCCCACCCGAGCACGGATCGCCACGTCCATCACCGTCTCCCTCGCCCTCGTCGGCGGATCGGTGGGGCTCGCCATCCCGGCCCTGGCCGACTCCTCCGGCGACGAGGTCGTCGTCGAGTCGACGCCGACCCCCACGCCGCCGGTCTCCGACCCCGAGCCGACCTCGGACCCGGAGCCCACCTCCGACCCGGAGCCGTCGGCCGAGCCGAAGCCCACGTCGCTCCCCACGTCCGCTCCGGGCGCGCCGTCGCTCGCGTCGACCCCCATGTCGTTCTCGGTCGGCGACAGCGAGCCGCCCACCGTGCTCGCGGAGCTGCAGGAGTACGAGTCCGACCCCGAGAGCCGCATCCGGGTGACGCTGACCTTCAGCGAGGACATCGACCCGGCGTCGCTGCCGCAGGGCTGGTACGGCTCGGGTGACACCTTCGACAAGGTCTTCTACTCGACGAAGACGGTGGTGCTCGACTTCGCCGACCTCGCCGGCAACCCGGCGCAGTACGAGTTCACCGTCGACGCGACCCCGCCGACGGTCGTCGACGTGGCGCAGGAGTACCAGGAGAAGGAGGGCGGCCGCGTCGCGGTCACCCTGACCTTCAGCGAGGACATCGACCCGGCGTCGCTGCCCCAGGGCTGGTACGGATCGGGTGACACCTTCACCAAGGTCTTCTACCGGTCGAAGACGGTCACGGTCGACTTCGCCGACCTCGTCGGCAACCCCGGCAGCGCCGAGATCGACGTGGTCTACGACCCGCCGGTCGATGAGCACCCGCCGGTGGTGACGTTCACGTCGCCGGAGTCGGAGAGCTCGCACGCCGGGATCCTGACCGTGACGGGCACCGTCACCGATGACCTGTCGGGCGTGGCGTCGCTGGACATCCGGGTGCGCGCGTTCGAGGAGTCGACCGGGCTGTGCAGCGGTCCGACGGTGACGTACGACGTGGTGCCGGAGGCGGACGGGTCGTGGTCGATCGACATCGACACGACCGAGTTCCCCGACGGGGTGTTCTGCATCATCTCGCACGCGGTGGACAACGCCGGCAACGGGAACGGGCAGTC
>JBHIXX010000058.1:0-8958 GCA_041984585.1 Pseudolysinimonas sp.
CGATCCGAGACAGCCCGCCGAGCAGCACTCCCCGCCTGGCTGCACTTCTACAATCAGCACCGGCCCCACACGGCCATCGGCAAGCTCCCGCCCATCACACGCCTCAACAACGTTCCTGGGCAGTACAGCTAGCCCGACCGCGCGCCGCGGAAAGCGAGCGGCGTCATGCCGCTGTGCGCGCGGAACGCCCGCGAGAAGGCGCTCTGGTCGGCGAACCCGGTGAGGAACGCGACCTCGCCGAGCGAGGTGTCCGAGCGTGAGAGCAGCCCCTCGGCGAGGTCGAGTTGGGCCCGGCGGGCGACATCCTGGAACGAGACGCCCTCGTCGGCCAGTCGGCGGTGCAGGGTGCGTTCGCTGACGCCGAGCCGCCGGGCGATGTGGGCGCGCCGGGGAACGCCGTCGGGCAGCGAGTCGGCGACGGCCGCGTAGACCCGGGCGCGCAGCGAGCGCTCGGCGCTCGACCGCTTCAGCTCGTCGAGCTGGGCCAGCAGGAACACCGAGAGCCCCTCGTCGGCGAGGCGGGCCGGGGTGTCGAGGGTCTCGCGGGTGAACCGGATGCCGTTGCGGTCGGCGCCGAAGTCCACCGGACAGCCGAAGAACTCGCGGTGCTCGACGTCGGAGCCGGGCGACGGATGCCGGAACGAGACCCGCACCGGGCGGATGCGCACCCCGGTGATCTGCCGGAGCACCGAGACCACCGCGCCGAACGCGCACTCGTTGGCGAGCTGCGATCCGCGCCGGCTGCTGGGCCGGGACATCACCATCTCCGGATCGTCGCCGTCGCGCAGCTCGTACTCGAGGGTGTCGCTGAGCACCAGGATGTAGCGGGAGAGGCGCAGCAGGGCGTCCCGCGCCGTCGACGCCGTCTTCAGTCCCAGGCCGAGGGCGCCGAGGTCGTCCGGGCGCAGCAGGGTCGCGTAACGCAGCGGCAGCCCGTGGTCGTCGGCCGGCGTGACCCGCTCGAGCAGGTCGTAGTAGGCCTCGCCGGCCACCACCTCCTTGGCCGCGTCGAGCTGCGACGCCGTCGGCGACAGCCCCACGCTGCGCAGCAGGTCGTCGCGGGAGTCGCCGCTGCGCGCGGCCTCGACGACGCGCCGGATGACCGGCCCGCGGATCACGCTCACTCGTCCTCCCCGTCCGCACGGCACTGTATCGGGCGCGGTCGCGGGGCTCGCCAGGGCGGCGCCGTCGCCGGGTGGCCGCGAGTGCACAGAACGCGGCCGGAACCGGCAATCCGCGGGAGGGGGCCGATTCCTACCGTCGAGAGCGGAACATCCGGAATCGACACAAGGAGGACACCATGACATTCCGGCAGAAGAGCGGCTGGGCGACGATCGGCGCGCTGGCCCTGGCATTCGGCTCCTACGCCGTGGCGGTGGCGCTGCGGGTGCTGACCGTCGGCGTCGGGCGCACCGAGTATCTCGACCTGCTCGTCTGGGCGGTGGTGGCGCTGGTCGCCGTGATCGCGGTCGCGCACATCGTGCTCGCCGTGGTCGACCGTCCCGCCCGCGCCGACTGGGTCTCAACCGCCGCCCGCCAGCCGGGCTGGGCGATCCTCGCCGCGGGCGCGATCCTCGCGATCGGGCTGACGGTCACCGGGGTCGACGGGTTCTGGGTCGCCCAGACGCTCATCGCCGCCCTCGTGGCCGGCGAGGTGGCATCCGCGACGACGCAGATCGCGGCCGAGCGGACGGGGGCGCGCCGTGGCTGACGACACGACCGGCCGCCTGCGCCGACTCGCCCGGACGGCGGGCGTGCTCTACCTCGCGATCTTCGTGATCTACCCGCTGTCGACTGCGGTGCGCGGGTCGCTCGTGGTCCCCGGCGACGCCGCGGCGACCGCCGAGAACATCCGCGCCGACGAGCTGCTGTTCCGCCTCGGGATGGCGGGGGAGGCGTCGATCGTGCTGATCGAGATCGCCCTCGCCGCCGTGCTCTACGTGCTGCTGCGTCCGGTGAGCCGCGCCGGCTCGCTCGCCGCGGCGCTCGCCCGGGTGTCGGAGGGCGTGGTGATGGCCTCCGGAAACGTGGTGACGAGCATCCTCACCCTGGGTGCCCTCGGTGGGACGCTCGCCGTTCTCGGCGGTGGTGAGGCCGAGGCGCTCGCCCTGCTCTTCCAGGAGGCGAACCCGTCGATCGTGCTCGTCTGGGGGCTGTTCTTCGGACTGTCCCTGGTGCTCACCGGCTGGCTCGTCATCCGCTCCGGCTTCCTGCCGCGCGTCCCCGGCGCGCTGCTGGCGCTCGCCGGCCTCGGCTACCTGGTGCAGAGCTTCGGGGTGCTCGTCGCCCCCACGCTCGCGGGTCCGCTCGAGATCGTCGTCATCGTGCTGGCGATCCCCGGCGAGCTCGTGTTCGCTCTCTGGCTGCTGATCAAGGGCGTCGATGCGGCGGCCTGGAGGCGGCGCGCGGATGAGGGGGCTCCGCTGTGAGCGCCCGATCCGCCGAATCCGCGGCAGCCGCCCCCGTCCAGAATGAACCCGAAGGAGCACCCACCATGAAGGCCATCCGCACCCGGCGACCCGGTGCCATCTCGCAGCTGGAGCTCGTCGACACGCCCGTGCCCGCTCCGGCGTCCGCACAGATCCGGGTGCGCGTGCACGCGACATCCGTCACCCGCGGTGACGCGGTGCTGCGCAAAATGCCGACCCTGCTGCTGCGGTTGTTCCGCGTGCCCGCGAAGCCGGTTCTCGGGCACGAGTTCGCCGGCGTGGTCGACGCGCTCGGCGACGACGCGGTCGGATTCGCGCCCGGAGCGCGGGTGTTCGGCTCGACGTCGGGCACCCCGCACGGGGCGCACGCCGAGTTCGTGATCGTCGACGCCGACGGGCTGGTCGTCGAGATCCCCGACCACGTCGGGTTCGACGAGGCCGCCCCGGTGCCGATCGGGGCGATGACGGCGCTGCACTTCCTCGACGAGGCCGGCGTCGCCGCCGGACGCAGCGTTCTGGTGAACGGCGCGTCCGGCAGCGTCGGCAGCTACGCGGTGCAGATCGCACGCGCTCGCGGGGCGCACGTCACCGCGGTGTGCTCGGGACGCAACGCGCAGCTCGCGCTCGACCTCGGCGCCGACGAGGTGATCGACCACACCGCGACCGACGTCGCGCGCCTCGATCGTCGCTTCGACGTGGTGTTCGATGCGGTCGGCACCCTGAAGAAGGGCGCGGCCTCGCGGCTGCTCGCCGACGGCGGGAGCTTCGTCACCATCCGCACGCAGCGCGACGAGACGCTCGAGGAGCTGCTCGAGGTGCGCGACCTGCTCGCGTCCGGCTCCCTGCGCGCCGTCATCGACCGGGAGTTCCCGCTGGAGCGGATCCCGGAGGCGCACGAACTCGTCGAGAGCCGGCGCAAGCGCGGCAACGTGCTCATCCGGGTCGTCGCCGACGGCTGAGATCCCGAGGCCGCGGCTCCCCGATGCCGCCGGTTCCGTTCCTCCCCATCGGAGGCGGCGTCGGCGGTCCACCGGATCGGGGAGTCGCGGCCGCCGCGCGCGTCGGCGGGGGAGCGTGGCGGCATCCGATCCGAAGGAGACGCCATGACCGACCTGCTCACCCTCACCGGCCTCGTCGCGACCGAACCGCGACACCTCGTCACGAGCGACGGGCTGCCGATCACCTCGTTCCGCCTCGCCTCCACCCAGCGCCGCTTCGACCGCGCCGAGCAGAAGTGGATCGACGGCGAGACCAACTGGTACACGATCACGTGCTTCCGCCAATTGGCGATCAACGTGTCGTCGTCGATCGACAAGGGCAACCGCGTCGTCGTGACCGGGCGCCTGCGCATCCGCGACTGGACGTCGGGCGAGAAGGCGGGCACCACCGTCGAGGTCGACGCGGATGCCGTCGGCCACGACCTCGCCTGGGGCACCGCCGTCTACACCCGATCCGTCTCGGCACGGGCGGCGTCGGACGGCGAGACCGCGGGAGCGACCCACGAAGATGCGACGGGCGCGGGCGACGAGGCGGACGGCGCGTCGGACTCCGCCTCCGCGTCGGCCGACGACCGGGTGCCGATCCCGTTCTGACCCCCGCCGGGAACGACGAAGCGCCGACCGCCCGAGGGCGGCCGGCGCTTCGCACCGGGGACCGGTCGTCAGCTGGTGAGGCCGTCGACGTAGTCCTGGTTCTCGGTGATCCACTCGGCGACCAGCGGGCCGTAGTCGTCGGTGTCGTTCTCGGCGAACAGGAGGTTCTCCAGGTCGGCGAGCAGGGCGAGGTCCATCTCGAAGTCGCTCAGCCAGCCGGCGACCTCCGGGTACTCGTCCTCGAAGCCGGTGCGGCTGAAGATGTGGATGCCCTCCGCCGAACCGAGGCTGCCCTCGGGGTCCTCGAGGTTGCGGATCGGGTACGCGCCGTAGGCCCAGTGCGGCTCCCACAGGGTGACGACGATGTTCTCGCCGGCACCGGTGGCCGCCTCGAGCTCGGTGAGCATCGCCGCGGTCGACGAGGTGGTGAAGTCCATCCCCTCGAGACCGTAGGTCGGGATGACCGAGTCCTCCATGGTCGCGGTGAGACCCGCGCCCGGCTCGATGCCGACGATCTGGTTGCCGAACGCGTCCGCGTTGTCGGCCAGCTCGGCGAGCGACGTGATCGGGGCGTCCTCGTTCACCGCGACGGTGAGCGCGGCG
This sequence comes from Pseudolysinimonas sp., assembly GCA_041984585.1. Classification (GTDB taxonomy): domain Bacteria; phylum Actinomycetota; class Actinomycetes; order Actinomycetales; family Microbacteriaceae; genus Pseudolysinimonas_A. Next base: position 4,625 of record JBHIXX010000058.1, read on the forward strand.
TCCTCGGTCCAGGTGCCCAGGTCGACGATGTCGTCGCCGAACTCTTCGAGGTACGCGGCGTGGGTGCCGGGCAGCCACACGTCGGTCGTGAAGTCGTAGTCCCCGGTCGACAGGCCAGCGAACAGCGGCGCGACGTCCGCGTACTCGAGCGTGACGTCGTAGCCCTGCTCCTCGAGCACGGCCTTCCACAGCTCGGAGGTGGCGATGCCCTCTTCCCAGCCGTTGAACACCGCGAGGGTGATCGAGCCCATCGACTCGCCGCCGCCCTCGCCACCGGTGTCCTCGGCGGCGGTGCAGCCGGTCAGGGCGATCGCAGCCGCGGCCGGGGCCGCGAGGAGCGCGGAGATGCGCTTCTTCATGCTGTGTCCTTTCTCTGCGGCGCCGGGCGTCTCCCGGTGCCAGGGTGATGTCGCGCGTCGGGCGCGACGTCGGTCCACGGGCGCGAACGCCCGCGAGTCCAGGTCAGGCGCGCGCGCCCGCGGTCTCGGTCGACTCGGCGGCGGTCTCCGCCGGCGGCTCCGAACCGCGCACGGCGGCCACGCGGTCGCGGATCGTCGCCCACAGTCCCGCTCGTCGCCCGAACGCGTTGGTGAGCCGGTCGAGCAGGATCGCGAGGATCACCACCGACAGGCCGGCCTCCACGCCGAGCGCGGTGTCGAGGCGCCCCAGGCTGGCGACGATCTCGCCGCCCAGACCGCCGGCGCCCACCAGGCCGGCGATGACGACCATCGACAGCGAGAGCATGATGATCTGGTTGACGCCCGCCATGATGGTCGGCAGCGCGAGCGGCAGCTGGATCTGGCGCAGGATGCGCCCCGGCGAGGCGCCGAACGCCTGGCCCGCCTCGACCACCTCGCGGTCCACGCCGCGCACACCCAGCTCGGTGAGTCGCACGCCGGGCGCCATCGCGAAGATGATCGTCGCGACGATGCCGGGGGCCACGCCCACGCGGAACAGCAGCAGGGCGGGGATCAGGTAGACGAACGCGGGCATCGTCTGCAGGAAGTCGAGCACGGGGCGCACGATGGTCGAGACCACCTGCGACTTCGCCGCCGCGATGCCGACCGGGATGCTGACCAGCACCGCGAAGAAGGCCGCGACGAGGACGAGCGCGAGGGTGTCCATCGCGTTGTCCCACTGGTCGACCGCGACGATGAGCAGCAGCGACGCGGCGGAGCCGGCCCCGAACAGCCAGCCGCGGGCGAGCAGGGCGATGACGCCGATCACGATCACGATCACCCAGAACGGCGGCGTCACCAGCAGCCAGTTGAGCGCGTCGTAGAGGCCCAGGAAGATCGCGCGCAGCACCAGGAAGAACCCGGCGAAGTTCTCGACGACGAAGTCGACGCCGCCGTCGATCCAGTCGCCGATGGGGATGCGGATGAAGTCGTCCATCAGCGGGTCTCCTTCACGTTCTCGTCGGCGAGCAGGTCGTCGATCACGTCGGCCGGCAGCGGGAGGGGCTGCTCGGGAAGCGAGATCTCGCCGGTGGCGGTGCTGCCGCCGCCGAGTGCGGCGAGCAGGGTGACCCGCGGCACGACGCCGAGCAGCTTCCCGGCGTCGTCGGTCACCGCGAGCGGCAGCGGCGTCTCGACGGCGGGGATGAACAGCTCGAACAGCGGGGTCTGCGCGTTCACCGCGGAGTAGTCGTCGGTGAGGATCGAGCTGAGATCGGACTCGCCCGCGCGCACCAGCTTCATCGCCGCGCGGTCGGTGACGACGCCGCGGATCTTCTTGTCTCGACCGACGACGAAGGCCGCCGAGGTCTGCAGGTCGCGCATCGTCTTGAGGGCCGCGCGCGGGCCTCCGGTCGCGGGGACGACGGGCCGGGCGGGCTCCATCACGCTGTCCGCGGTGAGCACGCGGGCACGGTCGACGTCCTGCACGAACTGCTCGACGTAGTCGTTGGCCGGATCGGTGAGGATCTCCTCGGGCGTTCCGATCTGCACGATCCGCCCGTCGCGCATCACCGCGATGCGGTCGCCGAGGAACATCGCCTCGTTGAGGTCGTGGGTGATGAAGACGATCGTCTTGCCCAGTTCGCTCTGGAGCTCGAGCAGCTGCTCCTGCATCTCCCGCCGGATGAGCGGGTCGAGCGCGCTGAACGCCTCGTCCATGAGCAGCACGTCCGTGTCGGCGGCGAGCGCGCGGGCCAGGCCGACGCGCTGCTTCATCCCGCCGGAGAGCTGCGAGGGGAGCTTGTCGTCCCATCCGCCGAGGCCCACCAGCTCGACCACCTCGCGGGCCTTCGCCTCGCGCTGCGCGCGCGGAACGCCCTGGATCTCGAGCCCGTAGGCGACGTTGTCGAGCACGGTGCGGTGCGGCAGCAGCGCGAAGTGCTGGAACACCATCGAGATGCGCGAGCGCCGGATCTCGCGCAGCTTCTTCGCCGGGATGCCCGTGATGCGGTCGCCGCCGACCGTCACCTCGCCGGCCGTGATGTCGAGCAGCCCATTCAGCATGCGGATGAGGGTCGACTTGCCCGAGCCGGAGAGGCCCATGACGACGAAGATCTCGCCCTTCTTCACCTCGAACGAGGCGTCGATGACCGCGGCGGTGCCGAGGTCGGTGATCTCGGCGCGGTCGGCGCCGGCGCTGAGCCGCTCGACGGCCTCCTTCGGGCGCCGGCCGAAGACCTTGTAGAGCCCATCGGCTCGGAGTGCGATGTCCTGGGTCACGTTGTCATGCCCGGGAGTGTCCGGGTCTTGGTCGCGACCGGGTCGGCCGGAACCGACGCTCCCGCAGGGCGGATGAACGAGGAGGGTCCGCCGCTCGGGGGCGGACACCCGGGTCCGGGCGACCGTACGCGTCGCCCGAGGTTGTGGTGCTGGACGGCGCGCGGCCTGGTGGAGACCCCCGGTCGTGTCGGACGCGTCGCCGAAGGCCGCGTGCGAGGTTAGCTACCCTCGCCGCGCTTCGCCAGCAGCAGTCCCGCCCGCGATTCGCCCGGAATCACTGGGATTCCAACGATCCCGTCGCATTCGCACCGCCGGGTGATCGTCGCCATCGTTGCCGTTTCGTTACCGAGCGGTGGGGAATCCTCGGCCGGATAGGCTGGCAGGGCCGTCGCCCGGCGGCTCGCGGAGGACCCTGATGCCCGATCGTCACACGCGCCGGATCGGCGCCGTGTCCGCCGTCGCGGCCGGGTCGCTGCTGCTGATCGGCTGCACGGCGCAGGCGCCTGAACCGGCCGAGCCGACTCCCGTCATCACCGTGACGCACGCGCCGGATCCGGAGATCGTGCCCGACGGATCGGCGCTGCAGAACCAGCCGTACTTCGACCTGGTGAACACGCGCCTCATCGAGTCGGGCGCCTCGCTCGACGGGCGGGCGTTCATCGACGCGCTCGTCGCCGCCGGCTACGACAAGGACGCCATGGAGGTCACCCGCGACCGGACGGTGACCAATCTGCAAGCCGACAGCATCCAGTTCTCGATCCTGCTCGCCGAGTCGACCTGCCTGATCGGACAGTGGGGTCGGGACATCGGCTACGCCAGCACGGTCGGTCCGATGCTCGGCACCGGAACCTGCCTGATCGGCGAGACCCGTCCCATCGACTGGTGACCCTCCGACGACGGGTGGCGTCGAGGGACGGGTGACCTCGAGGGTGCGGTCCGCGGGGCGCCGCGAGCACTCCTAAGCTCGGAGCATGGCCGAATACATCTACTCGATGGTGCGCGCCCGCAAGTCCGTGGGCGAGAAACTCATCCTCGACGACGTCACGATGGCGTTCCTCCCCGGCGCCAAGATCGGAATGGTCGGCCCGAACGGCGCGGGGAAGTCGACGATCCTCAAGATCATGGCGGGGCTCGACCAGCCCTCCAACGGCGACGCGACGCTGTCGCCCGGGTACAGCGTCGGCATCCTCATGCAGGAGCCCGAGCTCGACGAGTCGAAGACCGTGCTCGAGAACGTGCAGGAGGCGGTGAAGCCCACGCTCGACAAGATCGCGCGCATGAACGCCGCCTACGCCGAGATGGCCGAGCCCGACGCCGACATCGACAAGCTCAGCGACGAGGCCGGTCGGCTGCAGGAGGAGATCGAGGCGGCGAACGGCTGGGACATCGACGCCCAGCTCGAGCAGGCGATGGACGCGCTGCGCACCCCGCCCGGCGACTGGCCGGTGACGAGCCTCTCCGGCGGTGAGAAGCGTCGCGTCGCGCTCTGCAAACTGCTGCTCGAGAAGCCCGACCTGCTGCTGCTCGACGAGCCCACGAACCACCTCGACGCCGAGAGCGTGCTCTGGCTCGAGCAGCACCTGCAGAAGTACCCCGGCGCGGTGATCGCGATCACCCACGACCGGTACTTCCTCGACAACGTCGCCCAGTGGATCG
>JBHIXX010000059.1:0-6275 GCA_041984585.1 Pseudolysinimonas sp.
AACCTGCTCGACCTCGCCCGACTCATGGTGACCGCCGCGATCCGGCGCGAGGAGTCGCGGGGCGCGCACGACCGGCTCGATTTCCCCGAGACGCGGCCCGAGTTCGCGCACCGCGTCGCCTGGGCGGTGCCGGCCGAGCGCATCCTGCCGGCGGAGGTGCTCGCGTGAGCGTCGTCGTCGCGGTCCCCGTCGGAACCGACGAGATCATCGAGCGCGCTCTCGCCGAGGACGCCCCCTGGGGCGACGTGACCTCCGAGGTCTTCCTGCCGGCCGACGCCGAGGCCGAGGCGACCCTCACCGCCCGCGAGCCGGGGGTGCTCAGCGGCGCGGCCGTGTTCGCCCGCGTGTTCGAGTTCGTCGACCCCCGCATCGAGGTCGAGCTGCTCGCGGCCGACGGCACCCGGTTCGAGGCGGGCGACGACCTGGCCCGGGTCGCGGGCAACGCGCGCGCCGTGCTGCGCGCCGAGCGCATCGCGCTCAACCTGGTGCAGCGGATGTGCGGCATCGCCGCCGAGACGGCACGCTACGTGGATGCCGCGGCCGGCACGTCGGCGCGCATCGTCGACACCCGCAAGACCGTGCCCGGGCTGCGCGTGCTCGACCGCCAGGCCGTGCGCGACGGGGGAGGGCACAACCACCGGTACTCGCTCTCGGACGCGGTGCTCGCCAAGGACAACCACCTCGCCGTGCTCGCCGCCGCCGGGGTGTCGCTCGGCGACGCCATCCGTTCCGCCCGCGAGCGGCTCGGGCACACCACCCACCTCGAGGTCGAGGTCGACCGGATCGACCAGATCGAGCCGGTCGTCGCGGCCGGGGTCGACACGATCATGCTCGACAACTTCACCCCCGACCAGCTGCGCGAGGGCGTGCGCCTCGTCGCCGGCCGGGCGCGGGTCGAGGCGAGCGGCGGCGTCTCGCTCGACACGGTCGCGGCCATCGCGGCGACCGGTGTCGACGTGATCTCGGTCGGCGCCCTCACCCACAGCGTGCGGGCCCTCGACCTCGGGCTCGACGTCAGCATCCGGGTCTGATCGCGATGTACCTCGACATCGCCGCCACCACGCCCGTGCGCCGCGAGGTGCTCGAGGCGATGTGGCCGTACCTGGCCGGCGGCGTCGAGGGGGTGTTCGGCAACCCGTCGTCGCACCACGAGATCGGCGAGCGCGCCGCCGCGGGACTCGCCGACGCTCGCGCCCGCATCGCGGCGTTCCTCGGCTGTCGCCCGGGGGAGGTCGTGCTGACCTCGGGCGGTACCGAGGCCGACAACCTCGCGGTCAAGGGCATCGCGCTCGCCGCGCCCCGCGGGCGCCACCTGATCACCACGCCGATCGAGCACGAGGCGGTGCTCGCCAGCGCCGACGCGCTGCGGCGCCTGCACGGCTTCGAGGTCGAGACGCTGCCGGTCGGCGCCGACGGGCGCGTCGCGCCCGAGGCGCTCGCCGCGGCGCTGCGCGACGACACGACGCTGGTCAGCATCCATCACGCCAACAACGAGGTCGGCGTGGTGCAGCCGATCGCCGAGCTCGCAGCCGTCGCGCGCGAGCGCGGCGTGCCGTTCCACACCGACGCGGTGCAGTCGGCGGGCTGGATGCCGGTCGGCCTGGCCGAGCTCGGCGTCGACGCGGTGTCGATCGCGGGGCACAAGCTCGGGGCGCCGAAGGGCGTCGGCGCACTGGCCGTGCGCGCCGGGGTGCCGCTCGAACCGGTGCTGCACGGCGGCGGTCAGGAGCGCGGCCGCCGGTCGGGCACCGAGAACGTGGCCGGGGCGGTGGGCCTGGCGACGGCGCTCGACCTGGCGGCCGCGACGCGCGACGCCGTGCCGGCCCTGGTGGCCGCGCGCGACGCGTTGATCGCCGCGGTGCTCACGGCGGTGCCGGAGGCGATCCTCACCGGGCCCGCGTCGACCGGGACCATCGAGACCCGCCTGCCCGGCCATGCCTCTTTCTGCTTCCCGGGGACCAACGGCGAGACCGTGCTGCTCGAGCTGGAGCAGCGCGGCGTCACCTGCTCCAGCGGGTCCGCCTGCTCGGCCGGCAGCGATGAGCCGTCGCACGTGCTCGTCGCCCTCGGAATCGACCCGGATGTCGCCCGCACCGCCGTGCGGTTCACCCTTCCCACCGACTTCGGCGTCGACGACGCGGAGGCGGTCGCCGCGCGCGTCGCGGAGGCGGTCGCCGCGGTGGGGTCGCTCGGGCGCTGATCCGCCCCCCCCGCTCGCACGGCACCGCGACCCGACACTCCACCGACCCGACACCCGCCGTGGGCCACCCGTGCGCGGGTGGACCTTGCCGCCCGGCGCCGACCGGCGGATGCTCGGGGGATGACCACTCCCTCCGCCACGCTCGCCGCCGCCCGCGAGCAGTTCGACGCGCCGCCCGGCTACCTGGCGGTCGCCTCGATGGGCATCCTGTCGCGCGACAGCGTCGCGGCGATGAAGGACGACCTCGACGCCTGCGCCCAGGGTCGGCGCACGCCGCCCGAGTACGACGCGGTCGTCGATCGCGCGCGCGCCGCCTACGCGCGCCTGGTCGGGGTGCCCGTCGGCTCGGTGGCGTTCGGGACGTCCACCGCCACGGCCGGCGCGCTCGTCGCCGCCACGCTGCCCGACGGCGCCGAGGTCGTGGCGCCGGCCGGGGAGTTCGCCTCCACCGTCCTGCCGTTCCTGCAGGCGCCCGGAGTGCGGGTGCGGTTCGTCGAGCTCGCCGCGCTCGCCGACGAGATCCGGCCGGAGACCGACCTCGTCGCGTTCTCGCTCATCCAGTCGGCGACCGGAAAGGTGGCCGACCTGCCGGCCGTGCTCGCCGCCGCCGAGCGGAACGGGGCGCTCACCTTCGCCGACCTGACCCAGGCATCCGGGGTGTATCCCGTCGAGGCGGGACTCGTCGACTACTCGGTCTGCCACACCTACAAGTGGCTCTGCTCCCCGCGCGCCGTCGCGTTCCTGACCGTCTCCGACCGGGGCGCCGAGCGTCTCGCGCCGCTGCAGGCGGGCTGGTACTCGGCGGGCGAGGTGTGGCGGATGCCGTACGTGCCGGGACTCGAACTCGCCTCCGACGCGCGCCGATTCGACGGCACCCCCGCCTGGCAGTCGTTCGTGGGCGCGGCGCCGGCGATCGAACTCTTCGCCGGGCTCGATACGGGCGAGCTGTGGGCGCACGCGAGCGGACTGGGCGACCTGCTCTGCCGCGAGCTCGGCATCCCCGAGCAGCACCAGGCGATCGTCACCTGGCCCGACGCCGACGGCGACCATCTGCGCCGCCTCTCCGCGGCCGGGCTCGCGGTGTCGGGCCGGGCGGGGCGCCTGCGCGCGTCGTTCCACCTGTGGAACGACGAGTCGGACGTCGAGGCGGTGCTGCGGGCGATCCGGTAGCCATTCGGCGCACGGTGGCTCGGCGTTCAGCGCGCCGCGATGCCGCCGGTAGGCTTTCGGGGCAACCGACCCAGGAGAGTTCCCACCCGTGGCCACACCGCTCGACGCCGTCATCTCGCTCGCCAAGCGACGGGGATTCGTCTTCCAAGCGGGGGAGATCTACGGCGGATCCCGCTCGGCCTGGGACTACGGTCCGCTCGGCACCGCGCTGAAGGAGAACATCAAGCGCGAGTGGTGGAACTTCATGGTCCAGTCGCGCGACGACGTCGTCGGCATCGACTCGTCGATCATCCTGCCCAAGCGGGTCTGGGAGGCGTCGGGTCACGTCGAGGTGTTCTCCGACCCGCTGATCGAGTGCCAGAACTGCCACAAGCGCTACCGCGAGGACCACCTGCTCGAGGAGTACGAGGAGAAGAAGGGCCGCGCCCCCGAGAACGGGATGGCCGACATCGCCTGCGCGAACTGCGGCACCCGCGGGCAGTGGACCGAGCCGCGCGCGTTCAGCGGACTGCTGAAGACCTTCCTCGGCCCGGTCGACGACGAGGCAGGCCTGCACTACCTGCGTCCGGAGACCGCGCAGGGCATCTTCGTCAACTTCGCCAACGTGATGGCCAGCGCGCGGATGAAGCCCCCGTTCGGCATCGCCCAGGTCGGCAAGAGCTTCCGCAACGAGATCACGCCCGGCAATTTCATCTTCCGCACTCGCGAGTTCGAGCAGATGGAGATGGAGTTCTTCGTCAAGCCCGGCGAGGACGAGGCCTGGTTCGACTACTGGGTGGATGCGGCCCAGGGCTGGTTCACCGGGCTCGGCCTGCGCGGCGACAACATCCGCCGCTACGAGCACCCGCAGGAGAAGCTCTCCCACTACTCGAAGCGAACCATCGACCTCGAGTACCGCTTCGGCTTCACCGGCGGCGAGTGGGGCGAGCTGATGGGCGTCGCCAACCGCACCGACTTCGACCTGTCGACCCATTCGGAGGCGTCGGGGGTCGACCTGTCGTACTTCGACCAGACGACCAACGAGCGCTGGACGCCGTACGTGATCGAGCCGGCGTTCGGGCTGACCCGCGCGCTCATGGCGTTCCTGGTCGACGCCTACGCCGAGGACGAGGCGCCCAACACGAAGGGCGGCGTCGACAAGCGCACGGTCCTGCGGCTCGACCGCCGCCTCGCCCCGGTGAAGGTCGCCGTGCTCCCGCTGTCGCGCAACGAGCAGCTGTCGCCGGTCGCCAAGGAGCTCGCCGCGAAGCTGCGGCGCAATTGGATGATCGAGTTCGACGACGCGGGAGCCATCGGCCGCCGCTATCGCCGCTACGACGAGATCGGCACCCCGTTCGCGGTCACGGTCGACTTCGACACGCTCGACGACCAGGCGGTGACCGTGCGCGAGCGCGACACGATGAGCCAGGAGCGCATCCCGCTCGACAAGCTCACCGGCTACCTCGCCGAGCAGCTCTCCGCCTGACCGCGCGCCGACATCCCTCCCACTGGATGGGATGCCGCTCCGTCGTGCCCGCACGGCGCGGTGGACTTCGAGGGAACCGCTCTACTCACTATCGGGGTAGACAATACCTATCGCCATAGGTAATGTTCGATACGACGACGATGTCGTCGACGGACCGGACCGCGAGCGTCCTCACCCCGTCGACCGGAAGGACACACCGCATGGCCACCATGACCCCCGCCGAGTTGCTGGCTGATTTCTCTCTGGAGATGACCGGGAAGGATGTTCCGGGTCTTCTGGAGGCTGCTCCGCTCATTCCGCAGGGAACCCGCATCAACGTGACCTTCCTCGGGAACGAGGACCTCGAGATGCGCCTGGCCGCGTCGAAGGCGGTGCTGGATGGCGGGTTCGTGCCGGTGCCGCACATCTCGGCCCGCCGGATCACCTCGCAGGGGATGCTCGAGGAGTTCCTGGATGCGCTGCAGGCGCAGGGCACCAGCGCGAACGTGTTCAGCGTGGGCGGCGACCCGTCGGAGCCGCAGGGCCCCTACGCCGACTCCCACGAGCTGATCAAGTCGGGTCTGTTCTCCCAGTACGGGGTGGAGCACGTGTCGATCGCCGGCTACCCCGAGGGGCACCCCGACATCTCGGACGACAAGCTCTGGACCGCGATCACGGGCAAGTACGCGACGCTGACCGAGCAGGGGATGCCGGGCACGATCCTGACCCAGTTCGGGTTCGACGTGGATCCGGTGTTCGCGTGGATCGAGAAGGTGCGCGGTGCGGGCATCGACCTGCCGATCCGGATCGGCGTTCCCGGTCCGGCGGGCATCAAGCGGCTGCTCGCGTTCGCGGGACGGTTCGGGGTCGCCTCGAGCGCGGGGATCGCGAAGAAGTACGGATTCTCGATCACCAACCTGCTCGGCACCGCCGGTCCCGACCGATACATCAAGGATCTCGCCGCGGGCCTCGACCCGGAGAAGCACGGCAAGGTCGGGCTGCACTTCTACACGTTCGGCGGACTGACCGCGACCAGCGAGTGGATCCGCGACTTCGAGGCCAAGCTCTGATGGCCACCACGACGAAGTCCCAGTCGGTCGAGTCACCGGCCGCCTTGCCGGGCCTCGCCAACCAGGCGGTGCTGACGGTGCATGGTCGGGATCAGCCGGGGATCGTGTCGGCGATCTCCGGGGTGCTGTCGCGGCACGGGGCGAACATCGTGGCGCTGGATCAGTACACGGATGATCCGGAGGGTGGGCAGTTCTTCCAGCGGACGGTGTTCGATCTGGATGATTTCGTGGTGAATCGGGTTGCTCTGGAGGAGGAGTTGGGGGCGACGCTGGGGGACGGGTTCGATCTGTCGTGGTCGTTGTCGTCGCGGGCGGTGCCGAAGCGGGTGGCGATTCTGGCGTCGACGAGTGATCACTGTCTGCTGGATCTGCTGTGGCGGCATCGGCGGGG
>JBHIXX010000060.1:0-6147 GCA_041984585.1 Pseudolysinimonas sp.
GCGTGAAGCCAGCCACTGGCGTAGTTGTTTTTTATCGACTTTGCCCACCGGCGTCAGCGGCAGTGCATCCAGGCACTCCACACGGTCCGGCAGTTTAAATTCTGCGACGCCCTGTTCGCGCAGGAAGCGACGTACCGCTACCGCGCGCAGCGGCTCTTTCACCACCAGATACGCGCAGCTTTTCTCGCCCAGCAGGCTATCTTCCATGCTGACCAGCGCGGCATGGATCACCGCCGGATGGCGCAGCAGCAGGTTTTCAACTTCCTCCGCCGCGATCTTCTCGCCGCCGCGGTTGATCTGATCTTTTTCACGCCCCTGCACGGTGATATAGCCGTCCTCGTCGATCGAAATAAGATCGCCGGAGCAGTAAAAACCGTCGGCATCAAACGCTTCGGCGTTATGCTGCGGACTTTTGTAGTAGCCGCGGAAGGTGTATGGACCCCGGGTCATCAGACGCCCCACCTCACCACGGGGTAGCGGGTTGCCGTCGGCATCCGCCACCCAGACCTCATCGTCCGGACACATCGGGCAGCCCTGGGTATTGATGATGCGTTCCGGGCTGTCGTTGAGGCGGGTGTAGTTCACCAGCCCTTCCGCCATGCCGAAGACCTGCTGAAGCTGGCAGCCAATCTCCGCCGGAATCCGCGCCGCCAGCGTTGCCGACAGACGCGCGCCGCCAACCTGCAGCAGCCTCAGCGAACGCAGCTGCGCGTTCCCGGCCCCCTCGCGGATCGCCTGTAGCCACAGGCTGACCGCCGGCGGTACCAGCGAAGCGACGTTAATCTGATGTTGTTCAATCAGCGGGAAGCAGAGCGTGGCGCTCGGATCGGCGGCCAGAATCACCCGACCACCGGCCAGAAACACACCGAGGGAACCCGGCGAGCTCATCGCGTAGTTATGGGCGGCGGGCAGCGCGTTGAGGTAGCGGGTTTCCGCGCTGATACCGCAAATTTCGTTACTGCGACGGATGCTGTAGTCGTAGTCGTTATGGGTGCGAGGTATCAGCTTCGGCGTACCGGTACTGCCGCCGGAGAGCTGGAAAAAGGCCACTTCATCGGCAGGCGTCGGATTAGCGATAAAGTTCTCCGCCGGCCGCGCGATCGCCGCCGCCAGATCGTATTCACCGCAATCGTTGCGCAGCAGCACAACCCGTACTGACGCATGCTGCTCAACAAAGCCATTCAGGAAATGATCATCGGCAAACAGCGCATGCTCACGATCGGCAATCAGCAGCGCGGGCTCAATTTGCGTCGCGTAGGCATTCAGCTCGCTGCGCTGATGGCTGAATAACGCATTCACCGGCGCCACTCCGATACGCAACAGCGCAAACAGGGTGATGTAGAATTCGGCGACGTTGCCCAGCTGCACCAGCGCGGTTTCACCGCGCTTCAGCCCCAGACGCTGGAGCGACGAGGCCAGGTTATCCACCTGCTGATTGAACTGACGATAGCTGTGCTGCTTATCACCGTCGATAATGGCGATGGCGTCGCTGTCGGCGTGACGGGTAATCAGGTTGGTTAATGGCAAATCCTGCCAGTAGCCCTTTTCGCGGTAGCGGGCGGCAAAACTTTCCGGCCAGCGGTTAAATGCAATCATCATTGCCTCTTAATTCAAGCCAAACACATTCAGCATGGTCGTCAGTTTGACGCCGGTTTCACGCCACTCACCCAGCGGAGAGGAGGCCGGAACAATCCCCGCGCCGGCAAACAGACGCAGCGTACGCTGATGCAGGCGAGCGCAGCGAATCGTCACCACCCATTCGCCGTTACCTTCGTCATCGCACCAGCCAACAATGCCGCCGAACAGCTGGCGATCGAACGGTTCAAGCTCGGCAATCAGTCGTTTCGCCACCTGATGCGGGAAACCGCTCAGCGCCGGGGTCGGATGCAGCAGGCAGGCCAGCGACATCGCGTTCTCCTGCGCCAGCGCGGTACCTTCAATCGGCGTCGCCAGGTGCCACAGCGTCGGCGTGGTGACCAGCTGCGGGGAATCCGGCAGCGACAGTTCGCGGCAGCGCGGAGTCAGCGGCGCTGACGAGCATTGTCGTGATCAACTTCATCAATTCTGCTTAGCGACGATTTTTCTGTCGCTGCCGGACCGACCCCGCTGATGACAGCGTGCCTGCGATCACAACGCAGCGCGCACGGCACCGATTCCGATTCCGCAGGGCGACGCAGCCAGGGGGATGCCGGTGCGGCCCCGTCGCCACGCCTCGAGCTCGGGCCCGTCGTCCCAGCTCCACGGGAAGGCGTCGAACGCCGGGCGGTGGTTGCGCGTCGCCAGGTCGGGCTCGTGGAACAGCAGGTGGCGGTGGAACTCGCGCCACCCCACCTCGCTGAGGAACTTCGGCACGTTGCCGCGGGCCGCGCTCGGCACGTCGCCGCGCACGCGGCGCCGCACCTGTTCGGCGCTGACCTCGCCGAATCGCAGGTGCGGGCTCAGCCGGCTGGTCGCCTCGACGGCCGGCTCGTCCCGCCGGTGGTACTGCGCGAGCCCGTCGGCGACGAACGCCTCGAGGCGACGGCGGGCGCCCGCCTCGCCCGGCTCCCACGCCTCGGCGAGCCCGCCCGCCCAGTCGGGGCGGGTGGGCAGCAGGCCCCACTCGGCGAGGTCGTCGCCGCCGAGCCCGTCGGGCGGGCCGGGCAGGGCGCGCGGAGCCGGCACCGGGTCGCGCTCCGGCTGCTGCTGGGCCGCGCGCCAGAACGGGGTGAACACCCGGTAGGGCGCGCCGTCGCCGGTCGCCAGCCGGTCGGGCTCGACGAGCAGGTCGGCGGCGAAGCTGGTCGCGTCGATGCCGTCGTCGCGCAGCGCCGCCTTGATCCGGGCGTCGGCCTCGCGGGTGGGACCGTAGCGGCGGTTCCAGTACACGGTGTCGACGCCGGCGTCGCGCACGACACGGGGGATCTCGTCCTCGGCGGCGCCCCGGCGCAGCAGCAGACGGCCGCCGCGCCCCGCGATGTCGTCACCGAGCGCCGCGAGCGAGTGGTGCAGCCACCAGCGGGTCGCGCCGCCGAGGGGGCGGATGCCGTCGGTGCGCTCGTCGAGCAGGTAGAGCACCACGAGGGGGGCGTCGCGATCGGCGCCCGCACGGAGGGCGGGGTTGTCGCCGACCCGCAGGTCGTCGCGGAGCCAGACGAGGGTCGCGCCGGTCATCCCCTCACCCTAGGAGCGCGTGATCCGGAGCCCCTGGGAGTCCGCGGTCGGTCGCGGGGGCATCGGGCGCTGACGCCTTGGCCGGCGAGGAGGGGGGCGATTAACGGATTGAAGGCCGGCCGCAGAGGCGAGCGGCCGGCCTTCTCCCTTGCACCAAGAGTGTCCTGCAATCACATTCCGCGTCATCCGCCACAGCAAACGTTTGACGCTCTTGAACTGTATAACGGAAAGGTAACGGTGTCTAGTTACCCGATCGTTATTTTTTGCCGGGGCCGGTCGTACGCCTCCGCGGGTGCCGCTCGGGCGGCTCAAACGGGCCCCGTCGGGCGGCTCAGCCGGACCCGGTCGGGCGGCTCAGCCGGACCCGGTCGGGCGGCTCAGCCGGGCCCGGTCGGGCGGCTCAGAAGACGTCCGGCGACGGGGTCGACGCGTAGCGGATCGTCACGTCCGCGTGCCGGTCGAAGCGGTATCCCGCGCCGCGGACCGTGCGGATGATGTCCTCGTACGCGCCGAGCTTCGACCGCAGGCGGCGCACGTGCACGTCGATGGTGCGCTCGTTCGGCGTCTCTTCGTCGCCCTCCGCCCAGAGCGTCTCGATGATCTCGCCGCGGTCGATCGTGCGACCCTCCCGCAGCACCAGGAACTGCAGCAGCTCGAACTCCTTGTAGGTGAGCGGCGCGGTGTCGCCGTCGAGCAGCACCCGCTTGCGCGAGATGTCGATCACGACGCCGGCGCGCGGCTCCGGGACGTCGGCCGGTCCCGCCGCGGGGCGGTGCTTGGCGAGCGCCGCCGGATCCTGCAGCGCGAGGCGCACCACGTCGACGTCGCGGCCGCCCGCGCCGGTCGGGGCGAGCGCCACCGCGGCGTAGGTCTCCGCGCCGGGCGCGACGTCGGCGAGCAGGCGCTTGAGCGCGTCGACGACGCTCGGCAGGTCGGTGCCCGCCTGGAACGCCTTCAGCTCGTCGAGGCCGACGTAGAGGGCGAACCCGCGCGGCTCGGTCCCCTCGGGGACGGCGCGCAGCCGGGTGGGGCCGGCCGGCGCGGTCGGCGCGACGGTCGGGGGAGCGGGACGGGTCGGGGTGTCGAGGGTTGCGAGAGACATGGTGTCGAATCCTTGGTCGTCGGCGGCATCCGTGTCGGGATGCTGCGGAGGAGTGGTGCGCAGGTCTGCGGGATCGCCGGGAGACGGCGTCGCGGAGTTCATCGGGAACTCGGGGGCAGGGCGGTCAGGCGCACATTCGACAACACATGACCGAGCGCACCGGCATCATGCGGCCGGCGGTCCGCGACTCGAAGGAGTCCGTGGAGCGCGCAAAGACGGTCATGCGTGACAGTGTCGCCCACCGGGGGGCGGAACGCAACCGCGCCCGCGGGGCGCGGACCGGATGCAGCGCGGGCCCGGACCCGGTCAGACCAGGCCGTAGAGGCGGTCGCCCGCGTCGCCGAGACCCGGCACGATGTAGCCGTTCTCGTTGAGACGCTCGTCGAGCGCGCCGAGCACGACGGTGACCTCGCGCCCCTCGAACTGCTGCTCCACGGCGGCCAGACCCTCCGGCGCGCCGAGCAGGCAGATCGCCGTCACGTCGACCGCGCCCCGGTCGAACAGGTACTGGATGGCGGCGCTGAGCGACCCGCCGGTGGCCAGCATCGGGTCGAGCACGAAGCACTGCCGGTCGGAGAGGTCGTCGGGCAGGCGGTTCGCGTAGGTCGTCGGCTGCAGCGTCTCCTCGTCGCGCACCATGCCGAGGAACCCGACCTCGGCGGTGGGGACGAGCTTCACCATCCCGTCGAGCATCCCGAGGCCCGCGCGCAGGATCGGGACGACGAGCGGCTTCGGGTCGGCGATGGCGAGGCCCGTGGTCGGCGCGACGGGGGTGACGATGTCGACCGGGGCGGTGCGCACCTGCCGGGTCGCCTCGTAGGCGAGCAGCGTCACGAGCTCCTCGACGAGCTGCCGGAAGGTGGGCGACGGCGTGGCCTGGTCGCGGAGCACCGTGAGTTTGTGGGTGACCAGCGGATGATCCGCGACATGCACTCGCATACGCTCGATGCTATCGACAGCCCCTCCGCATCCGGCACCGGCCGCGACCCGGCATCGAACCCCGACGTCGCGGCGATGCGGCTCGCCCTCACCGAGGCGGAGCTGGCGCTCGGGACCGCCGACGTGCCGGTCGGCGCCGTCGTGCTCGATCGTGACGGCGCGGTGCTCGGCCACGGCCGCAACGAGCGCGAGCGCGACGGCGACCCGACCGCGCACGCCGAGATCGTCGCCATCCGTCGGGCCGCCGCGGCGCGCGGCGACTGGCACCTCGACGAGACCACCCTGGTGGTGACCCTCGAGCCGTGCCCGATGTGCGCGGGGGCGATCCTGGCGGCGCGCATCCCGCGGGTCGTGTTCGGCGCGTGGGACGACAAGGCCGGCGCGGCGGGCAGCGTGCACGACCTGCTGCGCGACCGGCGGCTGCCGCACCGCGCCGAGGTCGTCGGCGGGGTGCTCGAGGAGGAGTGCGCGGTGCTGCTGCGCGGGTTCTTCCGCGACGCGCGAGCGTCCGAGATCTAGCCGGACGGCTCAGGCCGCGAGGCGGCTCAGACCACGAGGCGACTCAGGGCCAGAGGGTGGCGACCAGGATGTTGACCACGGCGAGCCCGCCGGCCGTGTGGAACCACGGCTGCACCCGGCCGCCGCGCTTCTGCACCACGGCGGCGACGATCGCGGCGATCAGCACCACGACGGCGACGCCCAGCTTCACCGACACCTTGACCATGTCGAGGTCGTGGCCGAGGGCCTCATGGATGCCGACCAGCGCCACACCGCTGACCACCTGGGTGATCGCCCCGCCGAGCACCAGGCCGGTGGCGAAGTCGCTCTTCTTGCGCATCTGAACGAAGAAGGTGCCGACGATCGCGGCCAGGCCGAGCATGTGCGCGGCGACGAGCACGTTGAGCAGGATGTCCATGCCCCGAGACTATCCGGGACGCGATCGGCGTCGGGGG
>JBHIXX010000061.1:0-5697 GCA_041984585.1 Pseudolysinimonas sp.
AGGTTCACCGGATCGTTCCAGACGATGGTGACCCAGGGCACGTCGGGGGCGACGACGGTCGCCGTCGCCTCATCGACATCCGGATCCGCGACCGCGGGCTCGGAGACCGAGAGGTCCCCGACCCGCGAAGCCGCGGCGGAGAAAGAACTGGGGTGGATGACGGGACTTGAACCCGCGACATCCGGCACCACAAGCCAGCGCTCTACCAACTGAGCTACACCCACCAGGCGTTGCGAAGCAACCTGTCGATTGTAGGGCATCCGGCGCTCAGCCGAGGCGCGCGGCCCAGTCGTCGATCGTGCTCGTCGCCGCGGCCTGCGCGTCGTCGGTCGACGGCCCCGGGTCGGAGACGAAGACGGTGCGCCGGTAGTACTCCAGCTCGCGGATCGACTCGAGGATGTCGGCCAGCGCGCGGTGGCCGCCGTTCTTGGCGGGGGCCTGGAAGTAGACCCGCGGGAACCAGCGCCGCGACAGCTCCTTGATGCTCGACACGTCGACGTTGCGGTAGTGCAGGTGGGCGTCGATGCGCGGCATGTACTTGGCCAGGAACATGCGGTCGGTGCCGATGGTGTTGCCGGCGAGCGGGGCCGTGCCCGCGTCGGGCACGAAGCGCTGCAGGTACTCCAGCACCTGATCCTCGGCGTCGCTCAGCGGGATGCCGCCGTCCAGCTCGTCAAGCAGCCCGCTCTCGCGATGCATGTTCACGACGACGTCGCCCATGTGCGCCTTCGCGGCCTCGCTGGGGCGGATCACGACGCTGAACCCCGGGTCGAGCGGCACCAGGTCGTACCCGGTCACGACGACGGCGACCTCGACGAGCTCGTCGTGCTCGAGGTCGAGGCCGGTCATCTCGCAGTCGATCCAGACCAGCACGTCGGCGTGTGATGCCATTCGTCCACCCTACTTCGGCGCCCGGACCTCGCCGACGGGCGCCGGGAGCGGCTCGCGCGACGGCGCCGACGGGGTGCCCCCGGGTGGATTCGAACCACCGACACGCGGATTAGAAGGCCGCTGCTCTATCCCCTGAGCTACGGGGGCGCGGCCCTCATCCTACGGAGTAGCCTGAGCCGCATGCGGGGGATGAAGAACGCTCGGAACGGCCTGGTCGCGACGATCGCCACCGGGGTGCTGCTCGCGTCGGCGCTGGCCGGCTGCGCGCCCGACCGCAACCCGGTCGCCACCTTCCAGGTGATCGACGAGACCTACAAGATCGAGCTCGCCACGCCGGAACTGGTGGAGCACGCGCAGGCACTGCTCGACGGCGAGCAGGTCGCCGCGATCCCGAACGGCACCGTCGTGCGCGGCGACTCGGGGGTGAACGCGCCCTGGTCGTGGCACATCGACCCGCAGAGCCTCGAGTTCGCCGAGATCACCATCGAGGTGTGCGACGGGCTGCCGTCCTACGTCGAGGACGAGATCGTGACCAGCCCGAACTTCTGCCCCTGGTCGGCGCAGATCATCTCCATCGATTGACCCCGCCAGACGGGCGGCGAATCGACCGAGCCCGCCTGCCGGGCGGCGAATCGATTGACCCGCCCTGGGGGCCCCGCCTCGCGGGCGGCGAATCGACTGAGCCCGCCCGGCAGGCGGGAGTCGACTAGATGAGCGGCGACCCGATGTCGAGGTCGGTCGCGAACAGCTTGCGCGCCTTCTGCGGGCGGTGCAGCCAGCGCGCCAGCCGCTCCCGGTAGGCGTCGAGCACGTCGTCGACCGGAGTTCCCTCGGGGGCGGCGCGCATCGCGGCGAGCTGCCGCTCCGCCCAGTCGGCGGCGAGCGAGGCCCCGGATGCCGGCAGCAGCCGGGTGGCGATGTCGGCCTGCGCGGCGAGAAGCTCCCCGTGCTCGCGGGCCGCGGGGCCCTGCTGGCGCCAGCGGCTCGCGTTGGTGCCGGCCGCGACGAGCGCCGCGACCGCCGTCGTCCGTGCGTCGCGGTCGTGCTGGGCGATCACCCGGCGGCTCGCGTCACGCGCGATGCCGGCGCCGATCAGACCCGCGACGACGATCGCGACGAACGGGATGATCGCGCCGCTGAGGATGCGCCATCCGTCGTCGGATGCGAACCAGTCGACCAGATCGTTCCACCCCATGCGGGCACCGTAGCAGCGGGTCGGATGGGCGGGTGTGTTCAGCCGAAACGGATGGCGTCGACCGCCTCGCCGGGGGTGGCGAAGTCGCCCAGCATCCGGAATCCGCGCTCGCGCACCGAGAACCGCTTGCCGCGGTAGCGCGGACCGGTCGGCCCGTCGATCTGCTCGAGGTGGCCGAACACGAGTCCGTCGCGACCGGTGACCCGCCACTGCCCCCCGTTGAGCGGCACGAGCGTCAAGCCGAGCGCGCAGAGGTCGCGGCCGGGCACGTCGAGCGGGCGGGCGGGGGCGAGCAGGTCCATGCCCGCGAAACTATGTTCGACCGCCGACATCGGGGGCGAGGCCGTCCGGGGCGACATCGTCGGGGGAGACACCCGCCCCGAGATGCCCGGGGTCGACGTAGTCCGGGTCGGGCACGGGACCCGGTGGGTCGTCGGGCAGGATCGGCAGCGGACCGGTCGGCAGCGTGAGGTCGGCGTCGACGACCTTGCCCGCACGGGCGGTCTGCGCCACGACGATTCCGGCGAGCACCGCCGCCGCGCCGAGCAGCTGCCAGGTGTCGAGTCCCTCGCCCAGCCAGAGCCACGCGACGGCGAAGGCGAACAGCACCTCGGCCGACGCCGCCACCCCCGCCGCGGTCGCGGTGAGGTGCCGCAGCGCGGCGAAGGAGAGCGAGAACGACAGGAACGAGCCGAACACGATGGTGACCACCAGCAGCAGCCACATCGGCAGTTCGAGGTCGCCGTGGGCGCCGCCCACCTGGATGCCGGTGGCGAAGGTCGCCGGGTCGAGGGTCCACCATCCGGAGAACACCGCCCAGAACAGCCCGGCGAACAGCATCGTCCAGAACGCCACCGCCATCGGCGAGGAGGCCGAGACCTGCCGCTCGCCGACGACGAAGTAGACGGTCAGCGAGACCGCCGCGCCGAGCGCGAACACCACGCCGAGCGCGTCGAGGTGGCTGTCCCACACCCGCGCGACGACGGCCAGCCCGGCGAGCACGCAGGCGATGGCGATCCACAGTCGCGGCTTCACCCGCTCGCGGAAGACGATCAGTCCCACCAGCGGCACCATCAGCACGGCCATGTACTCGAGCAGCAGGGTGATGCCGACCGGCAACCGGCCGAGCGCGGCGGCGTACAGCGCCTGGAGCAGGGCCACACCCGTGATGCCGAGCACCGCCATCACCAGCATCTGCCGGGGCCGGATGCGGAAGGCGCTGCGGTCGGTGACGAGCAGCACCAGTCCGGCCAGCACGGCCGTGCCGAGCGTGCGGAGCAGGGTGAGCTGCGGGGCGGAGAGTCCGTCCTCGCCGACGAGCAGCTTGGTGAGGCTGCCGTTGGCGCCGAACAGCAGCGCGCCGGTCAGGGCGTAGACGAATCCGAGACGGAGCCGGGGTTCGCGGGCGTTCACCTGAACGCGCGGTTCGCGAGACCGTCGACCGCGTGCGGCTCGATCGCCGCCAACTCGTCGTCGGTGAGGTCGGCCCCGGCGAGCGCGCCCAGGCTGGACTCCAGCTGCGCCACGCTCGACGCCCCGATGAGGGCGCTGGTGACGCCCGGATGCCGCAGCACCCAGGTGAGTGCGAGCTGGGCGAGCGTCTGCCCCCGTGCCGTCGCGATCTCCAGCAGGGCACGGGCGTGCTCCAGGTAGTCGGGGGTGATGTTCTGCTCGGTGATCCAGCGCCCCTCCGCCGCACGCGAGTCGGCGGGCACGCCGTCGAGGTAGCGGTCGGTGAGCATCCCCTGCGCGAGCGGCGAGAACACGATGGCGCCCGCCCCGAACTCGTCGAGCACCGGCAGCAGGCCGCCCTCCACCTTCTCGCGGTCGAACATGTTGTAGCGCGGCTGGTGGATGAGCAGCGGAACCCCCTCCGCCCGCAACGCGGTCGCCGCGGCGCGGGTCTGCTCGGGGTCGTAGTTCGAGATGCCGGCGTAGAGCGCCTTGCCGCTGCGCACCGCCTGTGCGAGGGCGCCCATCGTCTCCTCGATCGGCGTCTCGGGGTCGGGGCGGTGGTGGTAGAAGATGTCGACGTAGTCGAGCCCCATCCGCTGCAGCGAGGCGTCGAGGCTCGACAGCACGTACTTGCGCGAGCCCCAGTCGCCGTAGGGGCCGGGGTGCATGAAGAAGCCGGCCTTCGACGAGATGATCAGCTCGTCGCGGTAGCCGCGCAGGTCGAGGTCGAGGATGCGGCCGAAGTTGCGCTCCGCCGACCCGCCGGGAGGGCCGTAGTTGTTGGCCAGGTCGAAGTGGGTCACGCCGAGGTCGAACGCGCGGCGCAGGATCGCGCGCTGCCCGTCGAGAGGGCGGTCGTCGCCGAAGTTGTTCCACAGTCCGAGGGAGATGCGCGGCAGGCGCAGCCCGCTGCGTCCGGTGCGCACGTACGCCATCCGGTCGTAGCGGTCGGCGGCGGCGTACGGGTGGGGCAGTTCGGTGGCCATCTGCTCAGACTAGGCATCGCGCGGCCCGCGCCCGGACGCGCGCCCGTCGGCGGCGGGAACTTCCTCGGCCGTCCCGGCGTTGTCCTCGATGCGTCCCCGATCGGGACGCGGCCCCTCGGGTCCACAGGAAAGTAGGGTTCCACCATGCGCACACTCGTTCTCGCCGGCGGCTGCTTCTGGTGCCTCGATGCCGTGTACCGCACGCTCGAGGGCGTGCACGACGTGGTGTCCGGCTACACCGGCGGCGCCACCGCCCACCCGTCGTACGAGCAGGTCTGCACCGGCACGACCGGCCACGCCGAGGCGGTCGCGGTCACCTTCGACGAGACCGTCATCCCGGCCGACGTCATCCTCGACGTGTTCTTCACCCTGCACGACCCCCGCCAGCTCAACCGGCAGGGGATGGACGTCGGCACCCAGTACCGCTCGGCGATGTTCTACCGCGACGATGCCGAGAAGGCCGAGTTCGAGCAGGCCATCGCCCGCGCGTCGGAGATCTGGGACGGCGGCGTCGTCACCACGCTCGAGCCGCTCGGCGAGTTCTTCCGCGCCGAGGAGTACCACCAGGACTTCTTCGCGAAGAACCCCAACCAGGGCTACTGCCTGGCGGTCGCCGTGCCGAAGGTCAACAAGGTGCGCAAGTCGTTCGCGAAGTACGTGCTCGCCTCCTGAGCACCGCGTCCCGGGCGCGGCCGGTTCGCGCGCGGCGAACCGCAAACGTCGCGTCTCGCCCTTCCCCGCCCGCGGGGCGCGGCGTATCGTCACGAGTGCTACCGAAAGGAGGCTCGAGATGACCGAGAACACCATGACGGGGCAGCGCTGGGTGGCCTTCGGGCCGGTCGGCGCGATCGGATCGATCCACCACTCCGACGACGGATACGTCGTCCGGATGCTGGAGGGGTCGTCCGACGAGCGGACCTACGAGTCGCTCGCGGCGGCGAAAAACGCCGTGCACGCGGCACTGGGTCCGAACGCCGAGCGCCCGGAGTTCCGGGAGCACTGAGGTCCCCGGTGGGGCGGTCGGACGACGCAGCCCGACCGCCCCACCACCTCGGCTAGCTGTACTGCCCAGGGACGTTGTTTGATCTGGTCGCCGTGATGTGACGAGAACCTCCGGGTCAGAGTGGAGCTGTCTAGTTCCCTCGCTCTTGACCCAGGAGGTTCTCGTGT
>JBHIXX010000062.1:0-5308 GCA_041984585.1 Pseudolysinimonas sp.
CGATGTCCAGCAGGCCGGGCAGCGTGCGGCCGTCACCGGACCACCCGCCGCCGTTGTCCACGAAGTAGTCGGCCTGCGCCGCACCGGTCGAGGTCAGCGTCGGCACCGTCGCCTCCTGCTCGTACTCCGACGCCGACGGCGAGCACGAGGTCGAGGTGCGGATCACCGCGTTCGACGGCGAGACCTTCAACTACACCGCGACCGTCCTCGACTGACGCCGTCCGCGGACCCCGACGCCGTCGCCGTCGCGCCGAGTCGCCGCCCGCGCACGGCGGCCGGTCCGGGCCACTCGGGTCAGGCGGTGAGCGCCGCGATCATCCGGAGCACCGTCGGCGCGTCGTCGACGGCGTCGCCGGGGGAGCCCGGTGCGAAGGCGGCGAGGCTCGCGCCGGCGAGGGGGACGGCGGCCAGGACCGCGCGGATCGAGTCGGCGACCGCCGTCGGGGCCGCGCCGAACGGCTCCGGCGCGAGCAGGCTCGCGAGAGAGCCGGGGTCGAGCACGTCGAGGTCGAGGTGCACGAACACCCGCTCGGCCCCGGTGGCGGCGACCGCATCGGCGAGCGCCCCGGGAGCGTCGAGGTCGGCGGCGGTGAGGCTGCGGATGCCGTGGTCGCGGGCGAAGCCCTCCTCGTCGGCGTCCCAGGAACGGGTGCCGGCCAGCACGATCTGGTCGGCGGCGATCGCGCCCTCGTCGACCAGGGTGCGCAGCACCATCCCGGCGAACGCCGCCGACGGCGAGGAGGCGGGGGTGTTGAGGTCGGGGTGGGCGTCGAGCCAGACGACCGCGAGGCGGCCCGGCTGCCTCGCCGCGTGGTCGATGCCCGCGGCCGCGACCGCGCAGTCGCCGCCGACGATCACGGCGGGCTCATCCGACGCGGCCAGCGCCTCCGCCACCCGGTCGCGCACGATGCGCAGCGAGCTGTAGCGCGCGATCCCGGTGCCCTCGTCGTCGCCCGCCTCGAGGGGGACGGGCACCGTCACGGTCGCCTGCGAGGGGAGGTCGGCGCGCAGCAGCTCGGCGCCTTCGGCGAGGCGCATGGCCCGCGACGAGGGCGAGCCCTGCCACTGCGGCACCACGATGAAGCGCGTCACGCTGTCACTCTAGGGGCGACGCCGCCCGGTCGCGCGGGCGAGCGCGCGCATCCCCGCCTCGAGCGGACCGCGCCCGATGAGCAGGCGCCACGCCGTCGCGAGGATCGGGGCGCCGAGCAGGAGCGCGGGCAGCAGCCATCCGGGGTACTCCGCCGGCAGGATCGCGCCCCCGTCCGCCGCGGCGAACCCGGCGAGCACCAGCACGTGCGCGACGTACAGCGTCAACGGCATCGCCCCCGCCGCCGCGATCGGGAGCAGCACCACCCGGATGGCGTCGCCGACCCGGCCCGGCAGGTCGCCGAGCAGCAGAAGCGCCGCGACCAGCGCGGTGGCCAGACCTCCCGAGCCGAGCGCCTCCGCCGTCGTGTCCGCGTGCGCCGAGGCGTCGACGCCCGGCAGCAGCGCCGCGGCGCCGTACCCGGCGGCGCTCGCCGCCGCGCCCCCGACGAGCATCCCCACCCGGGTGCGCAGGCGGCGCAGGTCGCACCGGGCGAGCAGCAGCCCGACGAGCAGGTACCCGATCCAGAGCAGCAGCGGGTAGGCGCCCCCCGCGAACCAGTAGTCGAGCAGCACGACCGGCAGCGGCAGCCCCGCGACGCCCGCCGCGTCGATCGCCGCGATCGCGAGCGGACCGCCGACCACGGCGACAGCGGCGAGCACCGCGAGGACGACCCGGGGCGCGCGGAGCACCGGGACGAGCAGCAGCAGCCCCAGCCCGTAGACGTCGAGGATGACGGCGAGCGGCGGCCGCAGCAGGAGCAGCACGAGTCCGAGCAGCAGCAGAGCCGTGCCGCGGATCGCGATCGTCAGGAACGGGGAGCCGCGGGGGGAGGGCGGCGGGGCCGCCGCGTCGACACCCGTCGCCGCCGGCTGGCGGGGCGTGAGCAGTCCGACCGACATGCCGGCGATGACCGCGAACAGGATGGCGGAGCGCCCGTCGACGAGGCGCTCCTGCGTCGTCGGCGCGACGTGCGCGACGAACATGCCGAGCAGTGCGAGGCCGCGGGCCGCGTCGAGGCCGACGAGCCGGTCGGCTCCGCCGAGGACGGCGGACAGACGACGAGGGACGGGGCCGCGGCCCCGTCCCTCGGTCATTCCGTCAGGCTACGACGAGATGGCCTGCTGGCCGCCCGACTTGAGGGCGGCGAGCCGGGCCTCGACCTCGACCTCGGTGTCGAGGTCCTCGAGGGCCTCGAACTGCGAGTCGAGCGTGGAGGCCTGGATCTCCTGCTGGCCGATGACCTTCGCCTCCTCGCGGCGGATCTTCTCCTCGAAGCGGCCGAGCTCGCTGGTGGGGTCGAGCACGTTGATGTTGCCGATCGCGTCCTGCACCTGCGACTGGGCCTCGGCGACCTTCGCGCGGGCGACCAGCTCGTTGCGCTTCGCGGTCAGCTCGTTCAGCTTCTCGCGCATCTTCTCGAGGCCGTCCTTGAGCTTGTCGACCACCTCGGTCTGCGACGCGATCGTCGGCTCGACGGCCTTCGCCTCGCCCTCCGAGGCGATCTGCTTGCCCAGCGCGACCTTGGCGAGCTTGTCGAACTTGTCGGCGTCCTCGGCCTTGCCCTCGCCGCGCAGCTCGTCGGCCTTGCTGCTCGCGGCGAGCGCCTTGCGGCCCCAGTCGGCGGCCGCCTCGACATCCTCGGCGTGGTCCTGCTCGAGCAGACGGAGGTTGCCGATGGTCTGGGCGACGGCGCTCTCCGCCTCGGCGATCGAGTTGGTGTAGTCGCGCACCAGCTGGTCGAGCATCAGCTGCGGGTCTTCGGCGGAGTCCAGCAGGGAGTTGATGTTGGCGCGCACCAGCTGGGAGATGCGTCCGAGGATCGATTGCTTGGCCATGGTGGTGCCTTTCTTCCGGATGGTGGGGTCAGAAGCGTCCGCCGCCGGTGCGGTGGCCGCGGGAGCGGGAGGGTCGGGACGAGGGGCGCGACGGGCGACTCGGCCGGCTCGGCCGGGAGCCGAAGCCGCCCCCGCCACCGGAGGACCAGCCGCCGGAGGACGAGCCGCCGCCGGACAGGATGCCGCCGAGGATGCCGCCGAGCACCGCGCCCTGGAAGCCGCCCCCGCCTCCGCCGCCGTACGACGGGGCGAGCGATGACTGCACGTCGCGCTGGGCGATGTCGAGCGCCGCGCGGGCGAGCGCGTCGGCCTGCTGGGCGGCCGCCAGTGCCGCGATCGGATCGCGTCCGGCGAGCGAGAGCGCCTCGGTCAGGCGGGCCTCGGCCTCGGCGATCCGCGTGCGGGCGGTCGCGCCGACCCCGCCGCGGCGGGTGGTGATGAAGTCCTGCGCCGCGCTCACGGTGGCGCGCGCGGATGCGGTGGCGCGGTCGAGCTGCGCGGCGGCGCGGTCGATGCGCTCCTTCTTGTCGCGGTACCCCGCGATCGCCTCGTCGAGGGCGGCATCCGCCTTCTCGACGGCGGCGAGCGCGGTCGACGGGTCCTGCCCGCCGCTCGCGCCGACGACGCGCTCGGTCTCGGCGATGGCCGACTCGATGGCGCCGCGGTCGGCCGCCGACGCTCCCGCCGCCGCGGTGCGCGCGGCGGCGATGTCGCTCTGCGCGTCGGCGATGGCGGCCTCGAGCCGCGCCCCCACCTCGGGCAGGTCGACGGCGAGCCGGTCGATCGCGGCGAGCAGCTGCCCCACCTGTCCGACCGCCTGCTGGGCGGCGCGCACGCTGACGGCGGCGGCGCTGGCCTGGTCGGCGGCGAGCTCGCCGCGCGCCTGCTCCAGGGCGGTCGCGGCGAAGGCGACGAGTTCGCGGGCCTGAGCGGGGGAGTCGGCGACGGGGGCGACCCCGGCGGCGCCGAACTTCTCGCGCAGTCCGGCGACGGTCGTCTCGGCGGCGTCGATGCGCGCGGGCAGCGAGGCGTGCTCGGCGGCGACCTGCTCGAGCACGCTGCCGGCGGTCCCCTCGAGCTGGCGCAGCTCGTCGAACGCCTCGGCCTGGCCCTCGAGCGCGGCGCCGGCCGACTCGCACAGCCGGATGATCTCGGTGGTCATCTCGCGCTTCTGCGCGTCGGTCTCCGGCTCGACGTCGTCGAGCTTCTGGCGGATGCCGAACGCCTGCTTGAGCTGCTGCTGCGCGGTGGCGAGGGTCGCGGCGAACTCCTTCGTCGCGGTCGTGCCGAACTGCGCCTCGGCGAACCCGAGCTCCTGCTCGCTCGTCTTCACCGCGTCGTCGAGCTGCACGAGCATGCTGCCCGCGCGGGTGTCGAGCTCCTTCAGTGAGAGCTGCTCGACGGGCTTCGCCACGATCGACGCCCCGCGCTTGCCCCGCACCAGCCGGTAGACGCCGTAGCCGCCGAGGCCCACCACGGCGGCCCCGCCGACGAGCGGCAGGATCGGGATGCCGCCGCCCTCGCCCGAGGATCCGCCGTCGTCGACGATCGGGCCCCCGGCCTGGTCCTCGAGCGCGTCGGCGATGCCGTCGGCGAACTCGACCACGGCGTCGCTCCAGCGGTCGTCGCGCAGTTCGGGGATGAGCCGGTCCTGCGAGATGTCGGCGAGCTCGGCATCCGTCAGCGGGAAGTCCGCGCCGACGTTCCACTCGTACGACCGCTCGTCGACGGCCACGGCGAGCAGCATGTCGGCGGGGCCGAAGTTGTTCAGCTCGGCGGTCGCGGTGACCCACCCGGCCGAGTCGGACGGGTTCTCGAAGGTGTCGAGGTAGACGACGAAGAGCAGCGCCCCGGTGCGCTCGTAGAGGTCGTCGACGGCCCGCTCGGCGGCGCCGGTGCCCGAGCCGAGCGCGCCGACCGTGTCGAGCACGTAGGCGCCGCCGAGGTCGACGGGGTCTTCGGCCGCGGCGGACCACGGGGTCATCAGGACGAGCGCGGCTGCGGCGATCGGTGCCGCGACGAGTCGCGAGAAACGCACGTGGGTCCCCTCCGGTCCGGCGGTAGCCCGAAGCCTAGCGAACGGGAGCGAAGCTCCACATCACCGGACGGAGACGGCCTCCCGCTCGGAGACGAGCAGCACGACGGTTCCGTCGTCGAGGGTCACGTCGAGCGCGACGACCACGCGGTAGTCGCCCGGAGGCGCCGCCGGCAGGTCGCCGGCGAGTCCGTCGGCCTCGTCGTCGGGGCCGCAGACGACCGCGTCGAGCCGCGCGGGGTACTCCGCCTCGGCGCCCGGCTCGAGGTCGATCACGACGCCCTGCAGCTCCGATGCGCCGGTCGGGGTGTGCCACAGCACGCCCTCGTCGTCGAGCAGCGCGAC
>JBHIXX010000063.1:0-4975 GCA_041984585.1 Pseudolysinimonas sp.
GTCGACCCCGCCGAGGACACCGGCGCCGGCCGCCGCCGCCTCACGGTGGCGCTGCTCTGCATCGCCGTCGGCCTGGGTGCGATGCTCGCCTTCGGCCTCACCTCCGACGGCGGCCAGACGTCCACGCTCCTCCTCAACCCCCGCGGCGCCGACACCCTCCCCGACCTGGAGCTGCCCACGCAGGTGTCGTCGTTCGTGCTCGGGTTCGGCGCGATCGCACTCGGGCTGCGGGCGCTGCAACGGCGCGACCCGAAGATCACCGTGTACCTCGGCGGCGCCTTCGGCCTGTTCGCGCTCGCGCTCGTCGTCTGGGCCGCCCGCGACGGCACCGGCGCGTTCTTCGGCCTCGTCTCCGGGTCGTTGTCGCGAGCCACCCCGATCGCGCTCGGCGCACTCGCGGGCGTCCTGTGCGAGCGGACGGCGGTCATCAACATCGCGATCGAGGGCATGATGCTGGCGTCGGCGTTCGGCGCCGCGATCACGGCGAGCGCGTCGGGGAGCCTCTGGGTCGGGCTCGTCTGCGGCGTCCTCACCGGCGCCCTGTTCGGGGCGCTCCACGCCGTCATCTCGATCCGCTACGAGGTCGACCAGATCGTCGGCGGCACGTTCATCAACATCTTCGCCCTCGGCATGACGAGCTACCTGACCGCGCGCGTCCTCGTCGAGTACCCGGACCTGAACCGGCCGGGCACGTTCCGCCCCGTCGACATCCCGCTGCTCTCCGACATCCCCTTCGTCGGGCCGCTGCTGTTCTCCCAGAACGTGTTCGGCTTCGCCATGTTCGTGCTCGTGTTCTTCCTCGCCTGGGCGTTGTTCAACACCCGCTGGGGCCTCCGGGTCCGGTCGGTGGGCGAGCACCCCCGCGCCGCCGACACGGTCGGGATCAACGTGTTCTTCGTCCGGTACCGCAACGTGATCCTCGGCGGCATGATGGCCGGCCTGGCCGGCGCCTGGTTCACCCTCGGCTCCGCCGGCCGCTTCGACGAGAACATGACCAACGGCAAGGGGTTCATCGCTCTCGCCGCCATGATCTTCGGACGCTGGCACCCCGTCGGCGCCTTCGTCGCCGCGCTCATCTTCGGGTTCTCCGAGCAGCTGAACGACTACCTCGCCCTGCTCGACACCCCGATCCCGTCGGAGTTCCTGCTCATGGCGCCGTACGTCGTCACCATCATCGTCGTCGCCGGGCTCGTCGGCCGGCCGCGGGTCCCCGCCGCCAACGGCCAGGTGTACCGCTCGGGTGAGTGAGCCCACGGACGACCCCGGGGTGGCCGACCTGCGCGCCGCCGCCGCGGCCGCCGCGACACGCTCGTACTCGCCCTACTCCCGGTTCGCGGTCGGCGCGGCCGGGCGGACGACGAACGGCGACGTCGTCACCGCCACCAACGTGGAGAACGCCAGCTACGTCGCCGGCATCTGTGCCGAGACCGCACTCGTCGGTGTCGCCGTCGCCGCCGGCCACGGCCGGGGCGCACTCGAGGTCGTCGAGGTGACCGACCCCGACGGCAACCACCTCTCGCCGTGCGGACGGTGCCGCCAGCTGCTGCACGAGATGGGCGCGCCCGGGCTGCTCGTGAACGGGCGACCGATCGACGAGTGGCTGCCCGACGCCTTCGGCCCCGAGGAGCTGCGCCCGTGACCACCGACATCCTCGAGGTCCTGCGCACCAAGCGCGACGGCGGCACGCTCACCGACGAGCAGGTGCGCTTCTTCATCGACGGCTACACCGACGGCACCATCGCCGACGAGCAGGCGGCCGCGCTGCTGATGGCCATCGTGTTCCAGGGCATGGCCGCCACCGAGCTCGCCACGTGGACGCAGGCGATGATCGACACGGGCGACCGCGCCGACCTGTCGTTCCTCGACCGCCCCACGGTCGACAAGCACTCCACCGGCGGCGTGGGCGACAAGATCTCGCTGATCCTCGTGCCCCTGGTGGCCGCGTGCGGCGCCGCCGTCCCCCAGCTCGCCGGCCGCGGTCTCGGCCACACCGGCGGCACGCTCGACAAGATGGAGGCGATCAGCGGCTTCCGCACCCAGCTCGACCCCGACGAGTACCGTCGGGTGCTCACCGAGGTGGGCGGGGTCATCGCCGGCGCCACCGGCGACATCGCCCCCGCCGATCGCAAGCTCTACGCACTCCGCGACGTCACGGCCACGGTCGAGTCGATCCCGCTGATCGCGTCGTCGATCATGTCGAAGAAGATCGCGGAGGGCACGGGCGCGCTCGTGCTCGACGTGAAGCTCGGGTCGGGCAGCTTCCTCGCCGACGACGACCGCACAGCGGTCCTCGCCCAGACCATGGTCGACATCGGTGCCGCCAACGGCGTCCGGACGACGGCGCTGCTCACCGACATGGACCAGCCCCTCGGCCGGGCCGCCGGTAATGCCGTCGAGGTGAGCGAGTCGCTCGACGTCCTGCGCGGGGGCGGTCCCGCCGACGTCCGCGACCTCACGCTGGCGCTCGCCCGCGAGATGCTCGATCACGTGGGCATCGACGTCGACCCCGCCACAGTGCTCGACGACGGACGGGCGATGGAGACGTTCGAGAGGCTCGTCGCGGCGCAGGGCGGCGACCTGTCGGTGCCGCTCCCCGAGGCCGCGCACCACCACGTCGTCGCCGCCCCGCACGCCGGCGTCGTGCAGCGGATCGACTGCAAGGCGGTGGGCGTGGCGGTCTGGCGTCTCGGCGCCGGCCGGGCCCGGAAGGAGGACGCCGTGTCCTTCGGGGCGGGTGCCCATGTCGAGGCCCACGTCGGCGACCGGGTCGATGCCGGCGACCCGCTACTCGTCCTCCACGCCGACGACCCCGACCGCTTCACCGGCGCGCTCGCCGCCCTCGAGGGCGCCATCGACGTGGGCGACACGACGACCGAGCGCCGACCCCTCGTCGCCCGACGCATCACGCCAAGCCCCTGAGCCGGGCCTGGGCCTCACTACCGCGGGACCCCCACCCAACGACGTCCGGAGCGGCGGGCGGGCCCGGGTCGTCTCCACCTCCGGACGTTCGACCCGGCGGCGGCACCGACGACCTCCGGGCCGGCACGTCACCCCCGCTCTGCGACCGCCGCCGCGTGCAGGTCGGCGCGGTCGACACCGAGGTGATCGATCGTGCGGGCCAGGGTGCCGTGCTCCAGGTCCAGTGCGTCGAGGAGGAAGCGGGCGCCGCCGAGCTCGGCACGTTCGGCGCGGACCTGGGCCGACACCCGCTGGAACGCGGCCTGCAGCGACGGCGACGACCGGAACGGCCCCCGGCCCGGCGACGGTGCCGGCTGCTCGGCCCGGAGCCGGTCCGCATCGGCCACGACGCCGACCCCGGCCAGCGCGGCCGTCCGCTGGGCCGTGATCGCGGTCCGGAGGTCGTCGACCGTGCACCCCACGGCCGCCAGGGCGCGCCGTCCGCTCCCCTCGTCAAGCTCGCACGCGGCGACGAGGAGATGCTCGGCGCCGGGTTCGGCCGCGCCGTCGCGCTGCGCCTCGCGCTCGGCGGCCTCGAACAACCGCTTCATCGTGCGCATCTCGCGCAACCGTCGTCCCATCACGTGTTCCTCCTGTCGGTCGGGCCGCCGCGCCTACCCCGGCTGGCGGTGGGCGTGGCGTTTGTGGACGGCCTGGCGGGTCACGCCCAGTGCGTCGGCGATGTCGGCCCATGACCAGCCCTGCTCGCGGGCGTGCCGGACGGCGGCGAACTCCAACTGCTCGGCGACGTGCCGCAACGACACGACCGCCGCCAGCGCCTCGTCCGGCCGATCCGGCGCCGGCACCCGGAAGGCGTCCTCGTCCACGGTGACAACCGTAGTTGACGCCAGGCGATGTGTCAACCGCGGTGGACATCGGGACCGGGACCGGCTCGGCCTCCGGCCCGGATGACGGAGGGATAGCGTCCGACCATGAGCGCACCGAGCCTGGAGTCGATCCGCGAGGCGCCCAAGGTCCTCCTCCACGACCACCTCGACGGTGGCGTGCGGCCCCGCACCGTGATCGACCTCGCGGCCGAGCAGGGCTACGACGCGCTCCCGACCACCGACCCCGACGAGCTGGGTCGTTGGTTCGTCGAGGGCGCCGCCCGACGTTCCCTCCCCCGGTACCTCGAGCCGTTCGAGCACACGGTCGGGGTCATGCAGACGCCCGAGGCGCTGACCCGGATCGCCGCGGAGTGCGCGGAGGACCTCGCCGACGACGGCGTGGTCTACGCCGAGGTGCGGTTCGCGCCGGAGCTCCACCTGGCGAAGGGCCTCGACCCCGACGCGGTGGTCACGGCAGTCCTCGAGGGGTTCGAGCAGGTCACCGCCCGCCGCCCCATCCAGATCGGACTGCTGCTCACCGCGATGCGCACGGCGGCCAACAGCAGCGAGATCGCCGAGCTCACGCTGCGCCACCGCGAACGCAACGTCGTCGGCTTCGACATCGCCGGCAGCGAGGCCGGCCACCCGCCGACCCGCCACCTCGACGCCTTCCGCACCATCGCCGCCGCCAACCACCACATCACGATCCACGCCGGCGAGGCGTTCGGGCTGCCGTCGATCTGGGAGGCCATCCAGATCTGTGGTGCCGAGCGGCTCGGCCACGGGGTGCGGATCGTCGACGACATCGAGGTCCTCGACGACGGCTCCGTCAAGCTCGGCCAGCTCGCGTCCTTCGTTCGTGACCGGCGCGTGCCGCTCGAGATGTGCCCGACGTCGAACGTGCACACCGGCGTCGTCGACGACCTCGCCGACCACCCGATCCGGCTCCTCACGCGGCTGCGCTTCCGGGTCACGGTGAACACCGACAACCGCCTCATGAGCGACATCACGCTGTCCCGCGAGCTCCACCAGTTGTGCGAGACGTTCGACTACGGCTGGTCCGACCTGCAGTGGTTCACCGTGAACGCCATGAAGAGCTCGTTCTGGCCCTTCGACAAGCGGCTCCGGCTGATCAACGAGGTCATCAAGCCCGGCTTCGCCGCGCTGTCGGCCCGCTCGCTCGAATCGGC
>JBHIXX010000064.1:0-4382 GCA_041984585.1 Pseudolysinimonas sp.
CGACCTTCTGGGCGAAATCGCTGCCAAGCGCTTCCGCGAGGATCTCTTCTACCGACTGAATGTCGTCCCGATCCGCGTGCCGGCATTGCGGGAGCGCCGGGAAGACATCCCCTTGCTCGTCGAGCATTTCCTGGAGATCTCGTCCCGTGCCGCCGGACTGCCGCGGCGGCATCTGGCGCCGGACGCGATGGCGGTGCTGGAGACGGCGGGCTATCAGGTGGTGCTACCCGATCGGCCGGTGTGCTGCGGGTTGACGTGGATCTCGACGGGGCAGCTGACCGCGGCGAAGAAGCGGCTGACCGGGTCGCTGGCAGCGCTGGCACCGCATCTGCAGGCCGGCACCCCGATCGTGGGGCTGGAGCCCAGCTGCACCGCGGTGCTGCGCCGCGAGGTGCACGAACTGCTGCCTGACGATCCCCGCGCCGCGAAGACCGCCGAGCAGACGCACACGTTCGCCGAGTTCGTCCTCGCCTCCGGCTGGCAGCCCCCGAAGCTCGACGCGCAGGCGCTTGTGCAGACGCACTGCCACCAGCACGCGGTGCTCGGCTTCGACGCCGACCGGGCGTTGATGGCCAAGGCGGGCATCGCCGCCGAGGTCCCGGACTCCGGATGCTGCGGCCTGGCCGGCAACTTCGGCATGGAACGCGGTCACTACGAGGTGTCGGTCGCGGTCGCCGAGCGCGGCCTTCTGCCCGCGCTGCGGGACGCGCCCGACGACGCGATCCTGCTCGCCGACGGCTTCTCCTGCCGCACGCAGGCGGATCAGCTCGCCGGGCGCGAGGGCGTGCACCTCGCCCAGGTGCTCGCCGGGGCGATCGAAGCGGATCGGGCCGCGCGAGCATCCGCCGGCTGATCCGGCCCGGTCAGACCTGGTCGGTCGGGCACCAGTAGAGCTTGCGCCCGGCGACCTCCTGCATCGCGATGGGCGTGCCGCAGACGCGGCACGGCTCGCCGGTGCGGTGGTAGACCCAGTGCCGGTCGTCGCGCGAGGCGAGCGCGCGGGCGAGGTCGTCGCCGCTCAGGTCGTCCATGGTGAGCATGTGGCCGGACTCGACGCCGATGCCGAGCAGGTGCGCCCAGTCCCGCCACAGCTCGCGCACGACGTCCTCGGGAAGCGAGTTGCCGGGCCGGAACGGGTCGAGCCGCGCGCGGAAGAGCAGCTCCGCGCGGTAGACGTTGCCGATGCCGGCGACCACGCTCTGGTCCATCAGCAGCACGCCGATCGGCACGGCGCGGCGCCGGATGTTGGCGACGAACCGCTCCTCGCCGTCGGGGTCGACGAGGGGATCGGGGCCGAGCTTCCCGACCGCGACGTGCATCTCGTCGGGCGTCTGCACCTCGCACGCCGTCGGTCCGCGCAGGTCGGCGCACGCCGTCGCGGTCAGCAGGCGCACCCGCACCTGGCCGATCGGTTCGGGCGGGAACTCGTCCAGCTCCTCGCCCACCTTCTCGGCCTCCGCCATCCGCAGTCGCGTGCGGCGGGGGGCGCCGATCGACCACGGCGAATCCTCGTGCCGCCCGACGACCGTCTCGGCGGCGACCCGCTCGATCACCGACTCCGCGGCGGGGCCGAGCGCCGCCGCCCGCGCTCCGCGCTCGGCCGGCGACACCGGGTCCAGTGCGATGTCGCCGGCGAAGTCCCACGCCCCGTACATCCCGAGGTGCACGCGCAGCCAGAGATCGTGGTCGAACCCGAGGAACAGCTGCTTGCCGACGGCGTGCGAGTCGACGATCTCGTGGCCGTCGAGCCGCGCGGCGCCCTGGGCGAACCGGCCCTGGGGCGACGAGACGGCGACGGGCGCGCCGGTGAAGCTGCGCGCGAACTGCCGCGCGATGCGGTGGACGGAGTGACCCTCGGGCATGCGGCGGGATTCGACGTGATCGGCGGCGCCGACTCAGACGATCTCGTGCCCGGCGATCGCCCCGGTGGTCTCGTACTCGGCGAGCTGGGCGATGCGGCGCGCGTGCCGCTCCTCGCCCGGAAACGGCGTCGCGAGGAAGACGTCGACCAGGGTCAGCACCTCGGCGAACTCGTGCTGCCGCGCCCCGATCGCCATCACGTTGGCGTCGTTGTGCTCCCGCGCGAGTTCGGCGGTGGCCACGCTCCACACCAGTGCGGCGCGGATGCCGGACACCTTGTTCGCGGCGATCTGCTCCCCGTTGCCGGAGCCGCCGAACACCACGCCGAGAGCCTCGACGCCGGCGGCGTGATCACGCGCGACCGCGCGGGCCGCGTTGATGCAGAAACTCGGGTAGTCGTCGAGCGGGTCGTACGACGTCGGCCCGTGGTCGACCACCTCGTGGCCGGCGTCGCGGAGGTGCTGCTGGAGCTGCTGAGAGAACTCGAGTCCGGCGTGATCGGTGCCGAGGTGGACGCGCATGGTGCCGCCAGTCTAGGCCGCGGCGCGCACTAGCGAACGAGGGTCCAGGCGCTGAATCCCACCACGAAGACCCCCACCAGGACTGCGATCGCCCCACCCCCGACCGTGTTGATCCGGAACACGCCGGTGACCCAGTCGGGAGTCCGCCGACCCAGAACGCCTCGAGGGAAGTGGCCCTGAACTCCGTGCCCTCGAGTTCCCAGGACGACGAACAACGTGCCTACCGCGATCACCAGCAGCCCGACGAGGATCCCGGTCATCGTCGCCGTCCCCTCCGCTCGGACCTGTCGTGACTCAAGGTATCCACACGGCGGGCGAGGCTCGTTCTCCAACCTTGCGCAGCTGCGCTAGACTTATGCTTTCTGCAGCATATTTTGGGAGGCGCTATGACGAACGCCGCACCGCTCCTCCGCGCTGCCCGGAAGAGCCGGGGACTCTCCCAGACCGAGCTCGCGGCGCGGGCCCGCGTTCACCAGTCGCGGGTCTCCCGATCCGAACGCGACCGCGAAGCGCCGGGGTTCGACACCGTGGACCGGCTGCTCGCCGGGGCCGGTCATCGGCTCTACTCGGCGCCGACCCGGCGTGACGACGCCGCGACCGTCGCCGACGCCATCCGCCGTGCGCTGCGGGCGGGCGATCGGCAGCGTGCCCTTCGCGAACTCGTCCAGCTCAACGACAACCTCGTCGCCGAGCACGGCCTCATCCGCGGGGTGCTCGCCCTCGCCGAGCCGGCCTCCGTCGGCGATCGGGCCTGGGATGCCGCCATCGCCGCACTCGTCGCCTGGCGGCTCGGCGAGGAGAGGCTGCCGGTGCCGGCCTGGGTCGACGACCCGAGCCGATTCGTCGCACGCGCGCGCCCACTGGATATCGACCCGGCCGACCCCACTCCCTCCGTCGATGATGTGCCGCCCGCGTTCGCCCATCGGGGTGTCCTCGTGTGGCGCGACACGTTCGAGAGCGTCTGACGGTGTCTTTGCTCGGGAGGGATGACCTCGTCGCGGGTTTGTCCGAACTCGTCGCCGAGCTCCGGCGCGAAGGGAGCCCTGCCGGTCTCCGGATCGTGGGCGGTGCAGCACTCGCTCTGCGGTACTTCGAGCGCGGAACCACGCGCGACGTCGACATGCTCCACGCGCAGCCCGGGTCGGACGAGTCGGTTCTCGCCGCCGCGGGCCGGGTGGCCGTGCGGCG
This sequence comes from Pseudolysinimonas sp., assembly GCA_041984585.1. Taxonomy (GTDB): domain Bacteria; phylum Actinomycetota; class Actinomycetes; order Actinomycetales; family Microbacteriaceae; genus Pseudolysinimonas_A. The sequence goes on from JBHIXX010000064.1 coordinate 3,570, forward strand.
CGGCTGGGACCACGACTGGGTCAACTTCGCCGTCACGAACGCGGACGCCGTGCCGACTCTCGGTCGCGCTGTGCGGTGGGACGCCATCCATGAGGCGGACGGCATCGTGATCGAGGTCGCCGGGGCCGACGCGATGCTCGCCATGAAGCTGCGCGCGAATCGACCGGGCCGCGACACCGACGACATCCGTCGGCTGCTTGCGCTGTGCGGGATCGGGGATGTCGCAGCCGCCGCGGAACTCTACGAGGCGTTCTACCCGGGTGATGCCCTCCCGGACCGCGCCGTCCGCATGGTCGAGGCGATCATCGTGGAAGCCCCACTGGCCGCGCCGGCGCCCGTGCCGCGCCCGCGCATCGCCGAGTAGCGGAGCCCGGCCCTTGCCCGCGTCGGCGGTCGGGGGGAGGATCGGAGGACGAGCCAAGGGGGCGACGCATGAACCGTCCGACCGAGATCCCGACCGGGATGCCCAGCCTGTCCCGCGGCAAGCACCGCTCCGCGCGCACCGGCGCCTGCTTCATGGAGTTCGCCTCGTACCTGGCGGGCGAGCCGTGGAGCGACCACCCGCAGTGCACCGACCCGCTGCTGTCGTTCCTCGCCCGCGCGGTGAACGACGCGATGCGCGACGGCCGCCGCGACGAGATCGCCCGCGACATCCCGCGCGTCATCGGCCTGCGCGGCGACCACCGTCAGATCGCCCCGGTGGTGGCGCTGCGCGCGGCCGTCACCGCCATCCGCGTCGCCTCGATGGGGCGCCAGAACGCGCTCGCCGTGTCGCTGCTCACGGTCGTCGACCTGCTGCCCGCGACAGCGCCG
>JBHIXX010000065.1:0-3179 GCA_041984585.1 Pseudolysinimonas sp.
CCGAGACGACCGCGTCAACGTCGAGGCCGCGCGGCATCGGCCGAGAGGCGGCCGCCGCCGGATAGGCCTCGAGCGACAGCTCCGACGTCTTGCGCCACTCGAGTTCGGTCGCCACGTCGCGGATGCCGGCCGGCCCGAGCCGGATGCCCACCCGCTCGGCCGCCTCGCCGATGAACCGCGACTTGCCCTCGAGCAGCCGCGGCTGCCCTCCGCCGACGTAGCGCGGCCAGAAGTGCGAGAGCTGCGCGAGCGCCTCGGCGTGGAAGGTGCGCACCGGGATGCCGGGGGCGCCGAGCGCGCGCAGCCGGTGCCGCAGCTCCCCCGCCGCCTTCGTGGTGAAGGTGAGCGCGAGCAGGTTGCCCGGGTTGTAGATGCCCTCCTCGACGCCGTGGGCGATGCGGTGGGTGATGGTGCGGGTCTTGCCGGTGCCGGCGCCCGCCAGCACGCACAGCGGACCGAGCAGCTGCTCGGCCGCGACCCGCTGCTCGGGGTCGAGGCCGTCGAGCACGCTCATCGCCGGACCCCGTCGGCCCCGCGACTCACGTCGGCCACGCGCGCTCGTCGTCGATGACGTCGCCGTACCACTCCTCGAGGATGGCGCGCGCGATCGACGACCGCCCGGGGAGGCCGATGCCGGGCAACTCCGCGGCCAGCTCCTCGCGGGAGAACCAGCGCAACTCGAGGATCTCCTCGCCGTCGGGCCGCGGCTCGGTCGACGCGCCCGGCGCCACCCGGGCGCGGAAGCCGAGCATCAGCGACGCGGGGAACGGCCAGGGCTGGCTGCCGAGGTACTCCGGGTCGATCACACGGATGCCCGACTCCTCGTGCACCTCGCGGATCACCGCCGCTTCGAGCGACTCCCCCGGCTCGACGAACCCGGCCAGCAGCGAGAACCGGTTCTCGTCCCAGGCGGCGTTCGAGCCGAGCAGGATGCGGTCGTCGTCGTCGATCACGGCCATGATCACCGCCGGGTCGGTGCGCGGGAACACGTCGCGTCCGCTCACCGGGTCGCGCCGGGCCCAGCCCGCCTCGCGCACCTCGGTCGGCGAGCCCGAGCCGGGCGCGAACGCGTACGCGGTGTGCCAGTTCGCGATCGCGAGGGCCTGGGTGAACAGGCCCGCGTCGCGGTCGTCGAGCCGGTCGCCGATGCGGCGCAGGTCGCCCCAGCGGTCGCGATCCGGGGTCAGCGCGTCGGCCCCGTCGTCGTCGACCGCGAGCAGCACCACCGGGCTCCCCTCGTCGAGGTCCTCGGCCCCGGCGAGGGCGCGGCCGAGATACACGGCGAACAGCGGCTGCGCGACGTCGCCGACCGGGAGCAGCTCCAGCCGGTCGCCCGCCGGAGCGAGGAGCGCGCGGCCGCCGTGCAGCACCACCGCACGCGCCGCCGGGTCGGCGAGGAACCGGTCCACCCCGTCGGTGCGGCCGAGGTGGTCGCGGTCCACCGCGGCGCGCGAGAGGGGCAGTCGGGCCGCGAACGGCTCGCGCACGGGCACCTCCCGGGGGATGAGAAAGCGGGCGTGGCGTCCCGGATGGCGGGATGACGCCGACCTACCCTGAAGCATGGCCAGGTCCCACTTCACTCTAGCGGCGCTCGCGACGTCCGCCGTGGACGGCCTCGAGGTGGTCGGGGCGCAGCCGTTCGGCTCCCCCGGCGGCGACTTCGACTCGGCCCTGCTGACCGGATCCGACGGCCGCCACTGGCTCATCCGCGTGCCGCGCAACGAGCGCGCGCAGAGCGAGCAGTCGGCCGACCTGCTGGCGCTGCGCAGCCTGTCCACCGGCATCCGGGCCCGCCTGCCGTTCTCGGTGGCGACGTTCGCCGGCCAGGTGCCGGTCGGCCCGACCCGCGCCGTGGTGACCGAATTCGTCTACGGCATGAAGGTGCCGCTCGCCCACCTCGACATCGAACTGGCCGCCTCGATCGGCGAGGCGATCGCCGCCGTGCACGCCCTGCCGCCGAGCCTCGTCGCCGACGCCGGCCTGCCCGCGCACTCGGCGCCCGAGTCGCAGCGCGCGACCAGCGCCCTCATCGACCGCGCCGGCGCGACCGGACTCGTCCCCGCGTCGCTGCTCGCCCGCTGGGAGGGCGCCGCGAGCGAGGGCGCGCTCTGGCAGTTCGCGCCGGTCGTCATCAACGGCGCGCTCTCGTCGGACTCGTTCCTCTCCGCCGACGACACCGTCACCGGAGTGGTCGGCTGGCACGGGCTGCGGGTGGGTGACCCCGCACGGGACCTGCAGTGGCTGCTCGGCAGCAGCGACGACCGGATCGCGGAGGCCGCGTTCGCCGCGTACGCCCGCGTGCGCGGCAGCGTCGACCGTCACCTGCGTCCCCGCGCGCAGCTGCTCGCCGAGCTCGAGGTGGCCCGCTGGCTGCTGCACGGCACGGAGGTGCGCGACACCGGGATCGTCGACGACGCGGTCGAGATGCTCACCGGCATCGCCGACGACGCGCAGAAGGACCTGATGAACCCGATCGGCGCGCAGACCATGCCGGTGCTCGACGTCGACCAGGTCGAGGAGCTGCTCGACACCGCCGAGGCGGGCGCCGGGCGCCCCGCCACCTGGTACGCCTGAGCCGACGCTCGCGCGCCGCCGACCCGCCGCGGGTCAGGCGGGAGCCAGCCGGTCCGACACCTCGCGCCAGCGCGCCGCGAGCTCGGACTCGTTGGCGAGCCGCTCGGGGCGCAGCACCCGGTCGTCGGCCACGAAGTAGAACGCGGCCCCCACCGACGCGGGGTCGCGTCCCGTGCGCCGCGCGTAGGCGATCCGGTAGAGGGCCAGCTGCAGCGAGCGCAGCTCGAGCTCGTCGGGGTCGCGCGGCATGCGCCCGGTCTTCCAGTCGACGATCTCGACCCCGCCGTCGTCGGTCGGGTAGACGGCGTCGATCTTGCACACCACGACGCCGCCCGCGAACGGCAGGTGGATCTCGCGCTCCACCTCCAGCGGACGCCGCGCGGCCCACGGTGAGCGCTCGAACGTCGCCCGCCACCGCTCCAGCTCATCGGCCGCGGCCTCGTCGCCGAGGTCGAGCTCGGCGGGGGGCGCGTCGAGCCGGTCGGCCGGCGCCTCGGCGCGGTGCTCGAGCCACCCGTGGAAGGCGGTGCCGAGCCGGGCCGCGCGGTGGCCGACGTGCTTGACGGGAAGTTCGACGCCGACGGCGCGATCCCCTGCCAGATCGA